>PFBI01000006.1:331481-404887 GCA_002773395.1 Candidatus Kaiserbacteria bacterium CG10_big_fil_rev_8_21_14_0_10_47_16 | reverse complement strand
AATCGAACCTAGAATAACGGCTTAGAAGTCCGCAGTTATATCCGTTTAACTACAGGGGCGAATGAATAAAATAATAGCATCTATGCTTTTATTAGCTTTATGAATGAAGACCATGGAATGTCCCATTACAGGGGCAAGTGAGGAAGAAAATGGAAGCTCGCTTACATTTTACTTCCGAACGCAGACCATGCATGTATTTCACATACAGGGGCGAACGACCACCGTAATAAAAGCACACTTTTTATATTGCTTCTAGTGGTCCGGTTGAAGGTGCCTTCGGAGGTGTACCACTTTCAATAGTCGCTGGCTCAACGTATTGTCCAGAAATTGATTTGCCATGTACCTTTTCAAAGGACTCTTTTCGAGCTCGGTACACCTCAAGTGTACGCGCAAGCGCAGCCTGATCGTACTGCGGTACGGTGACCTCAACATTCGGCTGTGTGTCTGTGATATGCAGTTGAGATGAGAACGAAAATCCCGCGTACACCATACCTCCAACAAATAGTAGCCCCGCCACCGCAAGTCCTCGCACCCATTCACGTGTTGGGTTTATAGTACGTGAAGGCACCTTCCCTGCCTCACGCTTCGCAACGGTACGAGCAAATTTTATAATATCTTGTTTTGTAATCATACGTCGTGTTCTTTAAGAACCGTAATAGTGTACTCCCCTTTCCACTCACCTGTTCCTTCACTTCGACCAAGATCAGCTGTCTGCACTGTCGTCTTATACGGAAGTGTCTCAAGGAGGGTCAGTACCTGAATCACAGCACTGTACGAGCCGTCAGTGTGCAGTTTGAGTGTTACCGTATCAATGCCATCATTCCCTGCACTTACCGCAATATCGGTCGCAGTGACCGTGGCTCCATTTCCATCACCGAGTGATTCAATGAGTGCAAGAAACGCGACTACCCCATCTTTTGGAATAACGTACAAACGCAACTCATTCCGTTCATCAGTTAGGTCTGCGGATATACGCATTAGTGTTGTGTATTCCCCACTCTGCGCCTCAAGCGTTGCTTGATTTTGATAATCCTCTTGGAACGCTTCTTGTGTGTGCATTGTAAAATACCCAAACAGAGCATACGCCCCCACCGCAGCAAGTGCGATGACTGCACTAATGATGAAACTGATAGTTGTTCGTTTTGTTGTCATAGTTATTTGCTATCCGTTGAGAACGTTACCATTGCAGTGAACGACACATCCGTACTCCGCACCAAATCAGATAATGGTATCGCGACTGCTGTAATTTCAGGGAATGCCTCCAACCTACTCTGGAAGTCCTTGAGTGCCTCTCGAGAAACAGCAAGACCTCGAACTTGCATAGTCATACCTTGTTTTGTATCTGTTGACCGAACAATCTGAAATCCTCGAAGTTCGATTTTTGTACCGCCTGTCTCAGTAATTCGTGTTATGAGATCCGCAAATTGAATTTCAGATTCATCTATCGCGAGTTTTTTAACCAGCGTGTTGGTTATTTGTACATCCGCTTCGAGAGCCTTCGCTGTTTCAACTTGTGTTGACGATGACTGCAGTGAGAGCGCTTTCTGTTGTGACTCTACTAATACGTATGTCGGTACTAAAAGTATTCCTGAGAGTATCGCGACGACCGCAAGGAGGAGCGCCCAGACCGAAAATACACGCAATCGATACTCCTTGCGAATGACCGCCTCTGCAATTGGTGGAATAAGATTGGTCATGGTGTTCGATTCTTAAAATCAGGATAATCTGACAGTGCGAGTCCGATTGCTGTGGTGTAGCCATACGAATGAGTCTTTGGGATTGGTGGGACTGTTTCTCCACTCGGAAACGCATTCCCCCACACATCCGCTCTCTCCGCAGGAACACCGAGTGCGTCCGTAAGGTATTCAGGGAATCCCGCAAGGTTGCTACTTCCCCCACAGAGAACAATTTTTGTGATCGGTCGCTGACCATGTTCACGACTCCGTGTGTTCCAGTATTCAAATCGTGCACGCAGTGCATCCACCATGGTATCGATCGGCGCAATGAGCGCAGTGCGCAATTTTGCATCCGATGCATCGGCGCGAATGCCATCTTTATTTTTTATACGAGTGAGTTCGTCTTCTTCGGTCTCTCCAAGAATTCCGCGCATCGCGGTACTCAGCGTTGTTCCACCCACTTCAATCGTCGAGGTGTACGTCAGTACTCCCTTGTGCACAATGCCAATACCTGTGCGTCGACGTCCAAAATCAACAACCATGAACGTATCGTCCTTACTCTTCGGCGCAACTGCGTGCGCAACTGCAGCCGCCTCCACTTCAAAAGCAACGGGACTCAGTCCAGCCTCTGTACACGCTTGATAGTATGAAAGGATCACTTCGCGCGCATACACCGTGACGACCACATGAAGCTTCTCTTCACTTTCATTCCCCTCTACAATTTCATAATCAAAAAAAGCATCTTTTGGGGAAAGGGGTACATTCTCTTCAAGAGAAAATTCGAGGAGCCCACGGATTTCTGCAAAGGGCGTCCCTTTTGGAATGACGGTTTCAAAAATGTAGGCACGCTCTTCCGGAAGAGAGACACGTACGTACGATGTTTTGCACTTTCCGCACAGGTGGCGTAGCGCCTCACTGAGCGCTTTTCCATTTTTTACTTCACCTCCAACAACCGTACCCTCAGGAAGCTGGTGATCTCCCCATGTCACCAACTCAAGGTCATCGTCTCCCGAGTCTTTAAATCGTACGTACTTTATTGAGGCGTCAGAAATATCAATGCCGATACTCGACATCGTCATATACTCCGGAGGTGGAAACAAACGTGTAAATGTTGTGTACACAGACATATCGTATATGTATTATACGCTGTCTCGTACGTGAGATGTGCCTCACTACCCACATCAACCCGTTAAAGGAAAACTGTGTAGCCTGCGTACAACACTACCAAAACAACCATCGAAATCATGATCGTTCTCAGTCGTACATTAAATCGATCCATCATCCGCTGACCATAGTTTTTTACAATGTATGCAACCAGTATAAATCGTACGCCACGTCCAATGATAGACGCGAGCACAAATTGCCATAGACTGATTTTCAAAAACCCGCCAACGACAGCGACGAGCTTGTACGGGATCGGAGTGACTGCGCCAAGGAGCGTAAAGAGAAACGCATTACTATCGAATGCTTCAACTGTTTTTTGAAACAGATTTTCGAGCGAGTAGATTTCAATCATCCGCGCACCGAAGTAATCAAAGAAGACTGCCCCGATAGCGTACCCGAAGAGCCCGCCGAGTACCGACGTGACGATAGCAATCATTGCGTACCGAAACCACAACCGTGGTGTACCAAGTGTTGCAGCAAGGAGAAACGGGTCAACAATAACCGGAAGGAACGATGACTCTGTAAAAGAAATCAGCCCGAGAAACCATTCCCCCCGACGTCCATGAAATATACTTGGCGCTTTATCGCTTACCGGCGCATCCTGCGTTTGTTGCTTAGTGTTATCGATCATAGTTATGCGAGGCGCGTTCCCACAGGAAGATCGTTGCTTGGAATAAGGAGGGCGAACGTATCACCCGAGTTCGCTGCCAAGATCATACCGTTACTTTCATACCCACGAATAGTGCGTGGTTCGAGGTTTGTCACAAAGGGACATTTTTTTCCAACGAGCGATTGCGGGTCTTCGAAGTAAAGACGAATGCCTGAAACAATCTGTCGCACCGTAGGCTCCCCTTCCTCATTCACTTCACCAAAATCCACAGTGAGCTTGAGGAGCTTGTCTGCATCTTCAATAATTTCAACCGTTTTTATTTCACCGATTCTCATTTCGACGTTTGCGAATGCTTCGTAATTGATCATACGCTTCTGGTTAAAAAACTATTTAAAATAATGGCCGCCGCAGATGCGTCTGTTTTTGCGTTCTTCCCCTGAAGGCGCATCGCCTCCTGCGTTGTATATTGTTCTGGTTCAAAGTGAATCGGAATACCTGTTCGGAGTGTAATGTCTCCCGCAAACTCATCAATCGCTTCTTGCACCGCATTTGGGAGACCGTCGCGACCGAGTGAGTATCCGATCACGAGCTCAATCACTCCCTTCTCTTCAATTAACGACTCTATGACTGAGAGCAGCTTGTCATCATTTGGAATGGTGTCGTGCGGGAATGCCATCGTTCCTGTTTCATCAGAAAAGGCGACACCAAGCTTCTTGGTTCCATAATCTATACCCATATACCGGCCACGCTGTTTCATTGGAGCATCATAGCACAGTCAAAAACAGCCGGCTCGCATAGCGAGCCGGCTGTTTTCCCTCCATCATTACATTGACTTGAGGTACCCAAGCATTGTGTCTACATCAGACATTTCGAACGGATCTTCAGGGCAATTATCCTGAATACCCGGCTCGACAAAAGTCTTTTTCACTACGCCATCGTCAACAAACATACTGTATCGCCATGATCGCTCACCGTATCCAAGGTCATCTTTCTTTACGATCATGTTCATGCCACGAGTGAAGTTTCCTGAACCATCGGGAAGCATCTTCACATTTTCGACACCGAGGTGCTTCGCCCACTGATACATCACGAAGGCGTCGTTTACTGATACACAGTACACCTCGTCAACACCCGCGGCCTTCAATTCATCATACTTCGTTTCATATCCCGGAAGGTGTGTGTTTGAGCACGTTGGTGTAAAGGCGCCCGGAAGTGAGAACACGACAACCTTCTTTCCTTTAAAGATTTCATCGGTTGTTACATCCTGCCACCGAAATGGGTTCTCCCCTTCGACACTCTCGTCACGTACTCGTGTCTTAAACACTACGTCTGGTACCCGCTCCGGCATAGTGCGGTCTGTCATTGTGTCAGTCATATTTCAATATCTTAAACTCGTAAGTAGAGTGATTGTATCGTATATGTACGATGCGACGCAACTTTTACGTATGTGGGGTTATTCATTACATAGAATCGGCGCAGCTCACTATCGTATGGGGTCAAGTTCGTCTGTGGTCACGAATCACTAACTACATTTTTCGCTACGCTCAAAATCCACTAAGTGTTCTCGACCCCGCCTCGCGGTTTCGGCATTAGGAATAGCCGAAACATCGCTCCGGCTCACAAACGCTAAAGACCTCCCGCAGGGGAGGTCTTTTTCGCGCGTTTGTGCCCTCACCAGGAATCGAACCTGGATTACAGATACCGCAAACCTGCGTTCTATCCATTAAACTATGAAGGCGTGGCAACAGAATACATCAAAAACCGAAAAATTCCAGTAGTCGGTGTGCGAGCGGTTCTTCTAAATGTTCCTCAAGGAGTCGTACACGGAGGATTTCATCGATTTCTTCAGTGTACTCATCCGGAATAGGAATAATCAGAAGTGGCATAAACATGCGTTCTGATTTAATGAGGAGCTGTGCTCCCTGTGGGTGATCTTCATCAATATAATATGATTCCAAGGTTGCGTATGGATAGAGTTGATCTTCAATACGAAGTCCGCGAGTGGTAATAGCGAAAAATTTCATCTCTGGTTCGTGAAGCGCAAACACTGCCATCACAATCGCGCCAAGTAGAATAACGACGCCGAAGAGTACGTCGCCGAAGATGAATGCGGCTACCGCTCCTGCGACCGCAATAAGACCGAGGATCCAGAACCAGTCCTGTCCTTTTTCAATATGATGGTGCTGTGTAGCCTCCCACGTCACTGCTTGTACTGCTTCTGCCATGCGTATATTCTAGCATGCGAATATGTACAACCGTGGTCTAATTTGTTACTATCCTCTCACTGCAAAACGCAGTGAGCACAAGAACGGACGAACAAAATATATCAAGAAGTCCATACCTTGGAGGGATGGCAGAGTGGTCGATTGCACCTGTCTTGAAAACAGGAGTCTGGGAAACCGGACCGTGAGTTCGAATCTCACTCCCTCCGCTTGAATAAAAACATCTGAATTCTTTCAGATGTTTTTATTTATTGAGAGTGAGATTCGAAAGACGAGCGATGCGAGCGACTATTCCTAATGTCGCGAGCCCGCGAGTCCGGGCAGGTAACTCTTACGAACGTAGTGAGTTAGAGTTGGACGCCGAATCTCACTCCCTCCGCAACAATCAAATCCGGTGCATATGCGCCGGTTTTGTTACTTTCTCTCTCTACTCAAAGTTATAAACAAGAGACCTGCACAAAAGAAAGGTGTCCTCATGGACAGGAACACTGCCCCACACGTCTGCATCACAGACAAAGAAATCTCTACCTCGTATAATGGGCTCGACCGCGGAGCTCGCGTCAAAGCCAAGGCCGAAGGATGTGCCGCATGCGAAGAGAGAATCCGTGTAGCGGAAGCGCTTCGAAAGGGGGTCGATCCCCGAACCAACGAAACAAGTGCCGCACACTAACGTGGCAGAATTCCACAACAAAAAGGGCCCCAAGGGGCCCTTTTCTAAAATCCAGAAAGATTACTTCGCGCGCTTGATAGCCGCAACGAGACGAGACTTCTTTCGTGCTGCAGTGTTTGGCTTAATCAAACCACCTTTCGCTGCCTTATCGATGGCTTTGTACGCTGCCGGAAGCATACTTTGTGCTTCCTTCGCTTCGCCGCCGAGCGCTGCCTTACGGATTTTCTTTACCACATCGTTCATTGCATTTTTGCGACGTGTGTTGAATACACGCTTCTTAAGCGATGATCGGTGTGCTTTTTGTGCTCCTTTTGTAATTGCCATCGTAAAATATAAATCGTTAGTGGGCCACACTATACCCCATTTCCATAGCCCGTGCAATACGCTCGCTCAATGTTATTCCTCGTACACCTTCGGAATCACACGGACGGTTACCGACACATTACCTCCCGGACACGACAGCGTCACTCGGGTTTCTCCTTGCACCGTTGTGTTGAATGAGCCTGTTTGGGCACTGATAGACCCTGGGGCGCCACTACCAACAAATGAACACTGGGCTGGGGTATTTCCGTTAAGGTTCCAATTGAACGTTGCGGAGCTTCCTAAGAGAACTGGTTCGGCCGACTGTGTTGAGGTAAGTGTCGGTGGCGAGAGTGCTGCAGTTGTTACCGTAAGCGGGTCGCTCCCTGTCCCTCCAGCACCTGTACACACAAGCGTGTACGTTGTACTACTTCCAGGACTCGGCTCAGTAATAGAACTCTGCGTTCCACTCGTTGTTCCTCCTGCAGAGAAGTTTGATCCCGAGCATGAAGTTGCATTCGTTGAAGACCACCGAAGCGCGATCTGATCATCATTACTAATGCTGATGTCATTGGTTGTGTACGCACCGCCGGTTGTCGTATTTTGTACTTCAAGCGTTGCGGTCGGTACAGGGTTTACAACCGTAAACGTGTACGTTGCGCAGTTGTTATTTTCATCACTTTCTGTCACACGATTATCCCAGAAATTTCCATCAGGATAATAATTATCCGCACAGGCGCGAATGGTGTGTGTCCCCGCAGTTGCGGTCCACGTTGTTTGTGTACTGTTTGCACCGTTTGGTGTGTAGGTTCGAGTACTCCCTGCGTTAATCGAACCTACACCACTGTTCCCTGTCCAATCGTAGCTACCGTCGTTATTTATATCGAGCTCGAAGAGCGTTGGCGAACTTCCTGCGTCCACACTTCCTTGGTTTGTAACCACTGCAGAGAACGTTATCGTATTCCCTGCAATAGGTGAAGTAGGGGAAATGGTTGGTGTTGCAGTCACGAGGTCTGCTGCACTGACCGTAAACGTATACGCTGCACTACAGTTGTTGGTCTCATCACTCTCAGTAATACGATTATTGCTCGAACCTCCTGATGAATGCGTATCCGCACATGCTCGTACCGAATGCGTGCCACCTAGCGCTGTCCAACTTGTTGCTACTTGCGTAGCCGAGTTTGCTGCTGCTAATGTTCCATTGTAGGAATCGTACGTCCAGTCATAACTGCCGTTATTATCAACATCAATTTGAAAGAGAGTGTAGAAATATGTTGACGTATCCACAGTGCCTTGATTTGTAACTACACTTGAAAACCTGAGCGAACTTCCTGCAGTGAGTGAACCCGAGTAAAGTGTCGGTGTTGCTGAAATAAGATCTGTACCCCCGCTCGCAGTTACGGTAACTGTTGCGGTCGCATTGGTATATCCATAGGCGTTATAACACCGGATGGTGTACGTAGTATTTGTTGTTGGAGAAATAGAAACAGAACCACTCGTTGCATTTCCGGTTGAAAAACTAGGTGATCCGTAAGAGCTACAAGTGTCTGCGCCAGACGATGACCACGTAAGTGTCGACGAGCTACCTGACGCAAACGTGGAAGGGGTTGCGGTAAGTGTTACGGTCGGCGGACCTGTGACAATAATAGTAATTGTTTCTGAATCAGTACCTGTGCCACCAGTGCCAGTACACGTGAGTGTGTAAGTAGTGTCGACAGTTGGGTTTACGGTGTCTGTTCCACTGGTTGCGTTGCCTGTTGCGAAGCCACTCCCCGTACCTGAACAACTCGTTGCGTTTGTTGAAGACCACGTGAGTGTCACCGTACTTCCTGATGACACCGAGTTACTGCTCGCAGAAAGTGATGCTGTGGGGGCTGTCGCAGCGTTCACCACCATATTCACTGACTTTGAGGAGCTGTGCCCCGTCGATGAATAGCAGCGAATTGTATATGTTTGGGAAGAGGTTGGTGAAATTCCGTCACTTCCGTTTGTAGAACTCACTGAGAATCCACTTCCTGCAATTGCGCTACATGATGACGCATTACTTGAAGTCCAACGGAGTGTGGTGGATCCCCCTGTAGTGATTGGGTTTTGATCTGCGGTCAATGTAACCGTTGGATATATTGGGCTCGGTGCTGTGGTGATGGTTGAGTTCAGATATACCTTCGTGCAGTCAAAGTCTCCTCCGTATCCCCCGTTGCCCCCATCAACAGCATAAGATGACCACCCTCCACCAATCGGCGTGTACTGAGTAGTACCAGGCTGATTACATATACCACTATTCTTTTTTGAAAGCTGGATGCCAAGCTGAACATCGCTTATCGTCTGCCCTGACGGCATATCTCTGTTCTCAACCGAAATGCGAATGCCGTCATTGTCTTTCCCTGCAGACCATGAGGACACACTATCACCGTTTGTACCTTCTGAGGCCCAGCTCGTGCAGACTGAAGAAAAATACGTTCCGTTGTTTTCTAATTGTATACAAATTCGAACATCTTTCGTTGATGGCCCAGGGTCTGCATATACTTTTACACAACTGATGTCGGCCCCTCCTGTGTCTCGCACGAGAGACGACCAGCCAGCGCTTGTTGTATCTGGCGTATATCCTGGTGAACCTTCACGCTGGGAACAGTACTGGCTATTGACGTCCATTGCCCGAAGTCCCGCAACAAGTGTTGTCCCACTCGCCTCTACTTGAGATGGGAGCATGACAAATCCGCCGAAAATGAACAGAGTTAGAGACACTATCTTCAGAATATGTTGTATGTGCTGCATAGACATCATAGTGACATTGTATTATTCCAACGAAGTAACTTTACCGCACCATCCTGAAACTGTGCTCGCACAGTATATTTCTCAACCGGTATCCACCCCAGATCGGTGAGCGCATATGTTCTGAGGGTACCGTTCGGGAAAAGAAGCAGAGGAGTTCCCCCTTGATCAAACACGGAACTCATTACAACATCATTGAACGCTGTTTGGAATTCAACCGTGTTCAGTTTCCAATTGAGTGTCATGATCTGGACGCGATCATCGACTACTACCACTACCGTACGACCATCTTGTGACAGACTACTTTCAAAATATTCAAATGAACCGAGCGGCGCGAGTACTTTCTGTGTACCGTCTGCATTTGTCATAACAAGCTCGTCCGACGAGTTAACTAGAAGTGACTGTGTACCATCATAAGAGAGCCCAATCGGAATACCTTCTCCGATTGTCGCAGTAGCGGAGTCCCTTAGAGAAAGACGCACGAGCTCTCGCTTACTTGGGTGAGCAACCACATCCTCTCTCGGCAACGAATGATCGAGAGTGTTACGCGCATACAGAATACTCTCGCCATCACCCGACCAAACCGGTGTAGAGAAAAATACATCGTCTGCTTCTGCAACAACCTGTCGATCACGACCATCAATCGTAATAATTTCAATTCGTGATGGTTCCCTACCAAAGCCGTTATACACCACTGCCAACATATCTCCTCTCGGCGAGCTGCTCACATCCGTCATCGGTAACTCCGGTGTAATAGGAACTACATCTGAGACGACACCGTCACTCGAGTGGAGCGCGACACCGTATGTTTGTGTGCCATCAGGATACTCGAGAGGTGTTTTTGTAAAAAACATAATATCTCCCGGAAGAAGGTTCCCTTCACTTTCAATATGTGCCGTATTGCGGTCTAGCGGCAGAAACTGAAGTCCTCCTTGTTGGTAGACGTGCCACACTGCCCCCACGATAACGGTAATAATAACAAACGCTGTCGGGATTGATGCTTTGGTACTTTTTGATGCACCATATCCCTCTGGTTGTGTATAAAGAGTGGTATCCATATATGACTATATAGAATAAGTGTATCACTCATGAGTACACAAAACGGCTTCGCCGTTGCGCTTCTTTTGTGGACAAGAAAAATTACTGTTCGAAAACTTGTGGAACGATGGTGATCGTAACATCATCACTCCCTCCTGGGCACGTGAGTGTTATTGTCGATTCTCCCTCTACCGTAATATTGAATGACCCTGTCTGCGCACTAATACTGCTCGGGACTCCTGTCCCCGTAAATGAACACTGCGCAGGATTGTTTCCATTGAGGTTCCAATTAAGCGTTGCGGAATCACTTCGACGCACCGGCTCCCCTTCTTGCGGCGACGTGAGTGTTGGCGGAAGAAGTGCTACTGTCGTCACCACGAGCGCGTCGTTTCCTGAGCCTCCTGAGCCAGTACAAATAAGGGTGTACGTTACGCTACTCCCTACTGCCGGTTCATTTATTGAACTTTGTGTACCGCTCGTTGCTCCACCCGTTGAGAAATTACTTCCTGCACAACTGGTGGCGTTACTCGAGCTCCACTTGAGACTAATTTGTTCTCCTTGATTAATCGTGATGTTGCTTCCTGTATATGTACCCCCTGTTGTATCATTGCGAACCTCGAGTGTCGCTGTTGGCGTCGGACTGTTTACGGTAACGGTCGCATATTTAATTGTTGAGTGTCCTGTTGAAGAATAGCAGCGCACGCTATATTGCGTCGTAACGACTGGCGAGACGCTTCTATTTCCGCTCGTTGCATTTCCGGTAGAAAATCCAGACCCCGTACAACTCGTCGCGTTACTTGCGCTCCATGTGAGCGTCGATGAGTTGCCCGACACGATGACTGATGGATTTGCAGAGAAACTCACTGTTGGATAAATTGCAGTATCAACGGTTGCACCGAGAAATACTCGGATGCAATCTGCATCCCCTGCTGATCCGTCGAGTGCCCAACTCGACCACCCACCACTTGTTGACGTGTATCGCGCTGCACCCGGTTGGTTACACGCGCCATTTGTTCCCTTTGCGAGCTGTATACCAAGGTATGTACTGGCAAGTGTTTGGTTGGCCGGCATTGCTCTATTTTCCACCTTAATGCGCGCTGCATCGAGATCTTTATCTGAAGAATACGATGACCATCCACCACCTGCAGAGGCCCAATTCGTACATCGTTCTGCGTACACCACACCATTGTTATACGCCTGAACACACACACGAACATCCATACTCGCTGGTCCTGGATCTGAATACACTTTAAAGCATGTCACATCCGTACCTCCTCCATCGTATGCATAGGATGACCATCCTGCACTACTACTGTCTGGTGTGTACTGCGCCGTGCCGACACGATTTCCGCATCCGCTGGAATCAGCTGCTTGGAGTCCTGCACGAAATGTGGTGCTACTCGCATCGGTAAATGACGCGAGTGAGCCCACGAGTACAAGTGCTACTCCTATATATATGAGTAGGTGTCGCAGCGATACTTTTGTGCGTAAATGTTGCATACCGTTATTGCGGATTAATCCAATCAAGGAGTGTTGTTGTCTGTGCAGTCACATCCATCGTCAGGCGATACGTTGAAGCGAAGACCGGTGTTTCGTTTTCTATATGAAATACATCAACAGATCCATCAGTACGGAGGAGTGCCATTGCATCTGACTGATCGAACGTTGCACTCGTGTATCCGTCACCCATACTAACCCCTTCTCCGAGTGTGAGGGTGCCCCAATCAATAGTATAGAGTGCCGCCTTGCCACCCTGTATCAAAATAAGGCGCGACCCATCGAGTGATTGGGCGCACATAAGAATTTCTGTTGTATCTGTTCCTTCAAGGTCGGTGATCACACCTTCTTGATCTTGAAATACGAGCGTGCCGTTTATAGTACGAGAGAGAATTGCCTTTCCATCTGGTGAAAGCGCCACGGGTGTCCCCTCGCCTCTATCCACACGACTGCCACTTACGGCTGACACTTTCACCATATGTTCTTCTGTAATGGCGGTGAGTGCATCGTCTCCGTCTGCATTCGGGTCGAGTGTTGCGCGTGTATACACAAAAGTACTTCCATCAGCTGACCAAATCGGCGTTCCAAAAAGGACACTGACGCCTTCATCAATCACCGTTCGTTCTCCGGTACTCAATGTTACAACCTGTACGGTTGCAGTCTCCCCGCCAAAAATATTTGAAGCAACGGCAGCGCGACTTCGATCAGGTGAGAGCGCTGCTCCTGATATAAAAAGGTTTTCATCAGATGAAAGTACGGTGCTGAGTTCAGGTGTGTCAGAAGAATAGACCACAATACCCAAAAGCTCAGCCCCGTTTGCCTGCTCAATTGGTGTCCCGGTATGAAAAATAAGATCTCCCGAAAGTGCAGCGAGTTCTCCCCCTGTACGTTGTGGAGTTACGTGTGCGTATTGAACTTGCCACAAATGCCACACACTTCCAACAATAATAGTAATGACAACAAACGCATGTGGGATGCCTCTTCGCTCTCTTTTTAGCAAAGTATAATTTGACGTCAGTTGTTGCGAAGCAGTGTCCATACAATACACGTGCGAGCACGTTTTACTTAGTGTAGCACTTTGCCGATACACATACGTATCGTTATTTTGGGGACAAGCACACGTCTACACACTACGTGTACATTCTTTTTTTACGGCGACGTGTACGTATATAGAGCGCGAGCGCAATGAGAAGAACGAGAATTAGTGCCACGTAGAGTAAATACCATGTATCAAGAATATTGCAGGGTGTTCCAAGGGCACTACAACTATATGGAATGGTGATCGAATCAATGACCGTGCCATTCTGTGTGAGGCGTGCAATAACATCAAATGATGTTGCTGACTTTTGTGCTTGCAGTGGCAACGCGAGTGCGCTCGGAGGAAATCCTCCTTCGTATGTCGCTTCCGCAACAGGGCCGAAAAGGCTGCGTACCCCATGTGGCACAACGAGTACACTGAAGACAACGTCTTTCGCAATACGGTTTCCTGCATTCTGCGCGCAGACAAAGAGCTTACTCTCTCCTCCAACGAGCGGATAATCTGAGCCTGCTGCAGAGAAGCGCGGTTCATCAACACCATTACGGAGGAAGCGTGCGCCAATGACGGAACGCGTTCCATTTTCTGCAACAACGTCACCCACAAGGTAGTACACGCTGTGCGCAGTGTCCGTCACGGTATACGTCAGCGCTGCTTTTGATTTTGTTGGGAGTGTAATGTCATCGTGCGATTCTTCAATGAGCCGATCTTCACTAATGCCGTCCCATGAGTACAACTTCCACGTAACTGTCCCTCTGACCGTATCTTCCATACTGTTTGCAATATCGGCAGTAATGACCACCGAACTCGTCGCGAGCACAACGGGCGGGAAGGTTGCAAAGTAGAAGGGTTGCCCCGCTACGGTTACTGATGTTTTATCAAAAACGAGCGCACCATTATCGTCACCGGTAACAGTGAAGTTCGTAATGTTCCCCACAGCGTCATCAGAAAAAGTGAGGCCTTGGAGATCGAACTGATCCGAACCGGTCACATAGGTACCGAGTGTATATCGCCCCGGTTGTGCTCCTGTCGGCACCTTCCATGAAATAGTTACCCACCGTGACTCCCCCGCTTTCAGAGAAATGTCTGACACCGCATGGAACCAATCGACAACGTCAGGTCCATTTACATCACGCGCTCCTGGTGTGCGGTCGCGAAATACCTTTACGTACACATTCATATCTGCAATTGCATATGGCGCTTCATTGGTGAGGGTTCCTGAAAATGAAACCGTCTCGCCCGCAGCCACCGATTCTGCGCTCGCAGTAAGTGCGATTGGGGTTTTATTAGACTGATACCACGCACCGCATGCCGGCAATCCTTTCGGCGCTTCGGGTGCATTTTCTGTCGGCGTAGTGGTTTGAGCGAGCGCTGGCGTTATAAGACTGAGTGCAAGAACTGGCACAATAACGATATTTCGAATGATGGCTTTCATATGGAAAACATTGTACCACCACGGTGATGGGTACAATAGTCTTCTCCAATCGCGTATACTGAGAATATGATTCGAAGTCTTTCTGGCACTATTATTGAAAGTTGCGCTGAATTTGTCGTTATTGAGATAGGCGGTATCGGCTACAAGGTGGCAATGCCTGCGCACACGCACCCTGCACTCGGTGAATCTGTTCGCCTCTACACACACCTTGCGGTGCGCGAGAACGCGCTCGACCTCTATGGGTTTATTACCGACGATGAACTCGCGATGTTTGAGCTCCTTCTTACCTTGCCTAAGATTGGTCCGAAATCAGCACTCCAAATTCTTTCGCAGGCCGATATAAAACTGCTCCATACTGCAATCGCAAAACAAGACGCCTCGTATCTCGCAAAGATGTCCGGCATCGGGAAAAAGACTGCCGAAAAAATAATCCTTGAGCTCAAAGATAAAATGCACGCCTTCACACGGGACGATTCTCCTGCACCACATATACACAGCGGTGACAGCGATGTTCTTGATGCGCTCATTGCGCTTGGGTATACTCAGCGCGATGCGCGAGACGTCCTCGCCGTCATTGCTGAGGACATCACGGAAACGAATGCCCGCATTAAAGCTGCGCTTCAGATTCTTGGGAAATAACACTTTTCCCTTCTGTCGATACCAATAAACCTTTATACTGGAGTTTAGTGCCAATCTATTTATTATGGGAACACTACTGTACTACATCAAACGACTCATACCGACACCGTTATTTAGACTCCTGCAGCCCGCATACCATTATTGTTTTGCCGTACTCGGCGCGGTCATCTATCGCATTCCGTCAAAAGAAATCACTGTTATTGGTGTAACCGGTACGAAAGGTAAATCAACGACCGTTGAGCTTATCAATGCAATCTTTGAAGCTGACGGACATCGGACCGCAGTTGCCGGAACGATCAGATTTAAGATCGGAGAAAAGAGCGAACGCAATATGTACAAGATGACGATGCCGGGTCGTTTCTTTGTACAAAAATTTCTCCGTGATGCAGTGGACGCGGGCTGTGAAGTTGCCATTATTGAAATGACATCCGAAGGTGTAAAACAGTTTCGACACAGTTTCATCCATCTCGACGCGCTCGTGTTCACAAACCTATCGCCAGAACACATTGAGTCGCATGGATCATACGAAAAATACATTGCAGCGAAACTCAAACTCGCTGAAGCTCTTGAAGTATCAAAAAAACGCCCACGCTTTATGGTAGCAAATGCAGATGACGACCACGGGTCTGACTTCCTCAAGGCGCATGTTGAGCATTCTCTCCCCTACTCACTCGAGGATTTGGAACTCCACACGCTCAACCGAGAGGATGTGAGTCTCGTTCTTGAAGGAACCACCATTCGCGTACCACTTGTAGGACTCTTCAATGTATACAATGCACTTGCTGCGATCACCGTCGCGCGTGCATTCTGTATTCCACTTCCAACCATCGCAAAAGCGTTGGCGGAACTCTCTCCTGTTAAAGGCCGCGTAGAGCGATTTAAAATGCCTGCCGGTTCGAAGAAAAAGGTAACGGCTGTTGTTGATTACGCCCACACACCCGACTCACTCGAAAAGCTCTACCAAGCGTTTCCGAAAGATGTAAAGGTCTGTGTCCTTGGAAATACGGGCGGTGGCCGCGACACGTGGAAGCGTCCTGAAATGGGACGTATCGCATCTGAATACTGTGAGAAGATTATTCTCACCAACGAAGATCCATACGATGAGGACCCGCGAAAGATTATCAACGATATGGTTCGCGGTGTTGAAGACGAATCAAAGCTTGAAATTATTATGGATAGACGTGAAGCAATTCGCGCTGCACTGCAAGGTGCTCCTGACGGCGGTGTTGTCTTAATTAGCGGCAAAGGAACAGACCCGTATATCATGGGCCCACACAATACAAAGATGCCATGGAGTGATGCGAAGGTAGTCCAGCAAGAAATGGGCGCTCTCGCTAACGAAACAGAATAATCCCAACCGTTACCGAGACGTTGAGCGACTCCTTCACTCCGTTCATAGGAATATCAATAACCACGTCCGCCGCACTGCAGACGTCTTTTGGCACTCCGTCGATCTCATTTCCAAAAATATACGCAACGTCACCGTTTGGTGTAAACGTTTTATAATCAATTGAGTGCTCTGTTTGCTCAACCGCGACGAGAGTGACTCCTTCTGCTTTAAGACGAGTGAAAATGTCTTCGATATTTTCACTCGCCTCCCACTCAACACTCTTTGTAGCACCGAGCGATGTTTTTAAAATTTCTGGAACAACCCTCCCAAAGCGATCAATGGGCGCCGGTGTATACCCCGTTAAAAATATCTTACTCACACCGGCGCCATCCGCAGTCCGAAAGGCCGAACCGACGTTGTGTGCGCTACGCACATTATGGAGAATTACGTATGTATTCATGCATGCTACACTATCAGAAATCATATGCTTAATCCATTTCCAATACAATTCCTCGCACTCTTTGCCTATCTCATCCTTCGCTTTTTCGTAGGAACAATACTCGTGTACTTTGGCTACACCCACCTCGTGCGCAAACATGAACTCCCCTTCCCTGCGAAGGTTGGTGTAGCTCTTGCTGCAGTTGAGCTCGTAAGTGGCGCAATGCTCGTACTTGGTTTTTACACACAGATTGCTGCGCTCGCCGTCATGCTCCTCTCACTTCTTGGAATTATCTTTGCGAAACGTCTCCGATCAGCGTACATACAGAACGCCCTTTTCTATACACTCCTCCTCGCTACCGCACTTTCACTCTTTATCACCGGCGGAGGAGTCTTCGCCTTTGATTTACCGATATAATTTCTTACCATGAAACTTTTCATTGAACTTTTTGGGTGGTATGGAACAGCCGCAATTGTTTTGGCATATTTTTTAGTAAGCTTCTCCATACTTGAACCCACTGCGTTTTGGTATCAATTTCTCAACGGAACTGGCGCCCTTGGTATTGTTGTTCTCTCTTTTTATAAAAAAGCATACCAGCCAGGCGTACTTAATATTATATGGGCAATAATTGCCTTGGCTGCACTATTTCAAATTATTGGACAGTGATGTTTGTCGTCACAGGATTGGCTTCCAAATCTAGTTCACGAATAACTTTGTCGTCACAGGTCCTTCCTTCGTCAGGCCTGCGACCCCACCTCATCTGCCTCCGGCATGATTCCGGTTCGGACTCGGGTCGTACACAAAGCAGTTTGTGTACTAAAAGAAAACATCAGCCTTTAAGACTGATGTTTTCTTTTACTCGAGTCCGCCCACTAGGGCTCGAACCTAGGACCTTCTCCTTAAAAGGGAGCTGCTCTACCAACTGAGCTATGGGCGGGAATGTGTCGAAAACTATAACATAGTGAGCGCTCTTGTCGAACTACTTCACTTTCGATATATCGCCCTCAAGCATCACCGGTTGCATAGCCCTCACTTCTTGTTTGTATGAGAGTTCGGAAGAAACATCATTGAGAATATAAATTTTCTTTTTAAGATAAAAGGCAACGCCAATTTCAATAAGTGTATTCCCTCCAACATATCCTTGAACTCCCCGCTTTTCGGGGTTAATAACTACTATCCCCTCACACCAATCAATTTTGTCAAAATGGTCTCTAATTGCCTCTGTCTTTACACCCCACATGTGGTGATCTGCGGGAAACATATCAATACCTCCATTTTCTTCGATATATTTGGCTAAATATACTTTCTTCCCGCCTCCAAATTCTTCGGGGGCTTCTTTTGTAAGTTCGGGAATCTGTACTTCGTGCCCAAGTTTTACAAGTTCGTCGCGCGCGTGCTCAAATTCAGGATAAAAGGCTATGCTGCCACAAAGTGTGAGTTTCATATAAATATAGTACCAAAAAACAAAAGGGCCGTCGCGGAGCGACGGCCCTTACCTGTTATGGACGGAACCAGTTGAGAATCTTCAGCTCCATGAACCAGTCTTGCCATACTGGTTCAAGAGAGACTTCACCGTGCGCCATTTCAAAGGTGCCTCCGGCAAGAAGCTGCTTCGTCTCTTCTTTCGTGAACAGACGATAGCCTTTCGTCTCTTCTTCACTGGGACGTATCTCGCCTTCCGTTTCTGCAAGATAGATTTGCCAATAGTGCCAGCTTCCTCCTTCACGCCGACACGGGTTTTCTTTGACACCTTTCCCGATCAGCATTAGTTTCGTCACAATGAGACCTGTCTCTT
Organism: Candidatus Kaiserbacteria bacterium CG10_big_fil_rev_8_21_14_0_10_47_16; assembly: GCA_002773395.1. Classification (GTDB taxonomy): domain Bacteria; phylum Patescibacteriota; class Minisyncoccia; order Phycocordibacterales; family UBA918; genus 1-14-0-10-47-16. The sequence continues at coordinate 386,264 of PFBI01000006.1, read as the reverse complement.
CTTGCAACTCTTCCCGAGCAGCAGCTCCAAACCGGCGCTCCTGGCTATCATCCGGATTTCCGTGGTCGTCAACGTGCCCTGCCGGTGCCGCAAGCCCGAATGGCGGTTTCGCCCGATCAATCAGGAGCAGTGCCCCGTCAACGAACGTGATGATTCCGACGCTTGTGTTGTCACATTTCTTACTAGGCATATTTCCTCTCCGTTACTGTGCTGAATTGAAGCTTACGTTTTTCAAACAACTGCGTCAACTAGAGCGCGAGTACCCACTTCTCCAGTGAGATGGCGATATCGCGTTTCCCTAAATGTCCATCGTGATAGACTCGAACGAGTTCTCGTGTAACCAAATCCACCTCCTCTTCTTTAAACTTCGCGTTTGCACTCTTTGTCTTACTGTATACAAATGGTTTCAGCTCTGCCTCTTCAGCACTTCTCGAGTGTGCCACCAGTCGCATCGTCTTTAATTGCCAGAAGAGTGTCCCGATAATTTCTTCTTCGGAAAGACCATTCTGTTTTGCTTGCTGCAATAATATCCAGAGTGATTTCTTATCACGCCGAGAGAGGGCATCCGTGAGCGCAAATACATTGAAACGTTCAACCTTCCCTGCAGTTACTTCAACCGCTTCTGCCGAATATTTTTGGAGCTTCTTCTTCGGCGCTGCGAGAAGTCCTTCTTCAATAAGTACAAATGTGTTTGGTGACTCCGCGAGCATGTCAAGATTTTCAAATATGTACTCGAGCATCTCCTTATCTCCCGACGGAGTATCAACGATGTAGAGCTGTTCGCCGCCAAAGAGCGACAGACTGCCCGCTGCATCCTCAACGCCAGAAGTACTCCAGTTCTCAGGAGTGATGCGCACCGAACTTACCCCCTGCTCTTCTCGCCCATGCATAAACGCATGTGCTTTTTCTCGAACTCCCACAACATCTGTACCAAAAAAGCTATAAAGCATGTTGTCGTAATATTACCCTTGTTTGCGAAAGTTTTGAAATGGGCCGAGGGGCGCGAAGCGACAAGATCTTGGAGAAAGCGGTACAGAGACGTACCGTGCTGACAAGATCGTAGTCACGACAAAGCACATTGGCTTATTTCAAAACTTTCGCCATCTCTTCCCAGTTGTTGCCAATCTTCGTCTCCACATCAATCGGCACGCCGTGACTATCCTTCTCGGACACGACACTCGTCATGCGACTGGTGATTTCAGGGAGGACTTTCTCTACCAATTCCTCTTTGATTTCAAATACGAGTTCGTCATGCACCTGAAGCAGGAGTCGTACATCATCAAGCATCTTCTTTTCTTTGAAGTAGTAGTGCACCTCGTTCATGGCAATACGAACAATATCTCCTTCTGTTCCCTGAATCGGCGCGTTGATCGCCATGCGTTCTGCCTGCGCACGGATAAACGGCAAACTCGATGCAATCCCTGGAAAGTGACGGCGGCGACCAAAGAGTGTTTCGGTGTAGCGCGTCTTCCGCGCATTCACCTTCACCTCTTCCAGATACTCAGCGAGGCGTGTGAAGGTATTGAAGTATGCATTGAGAAACTCCTGCGCTTCTTCACGAGATGTTTCCCCACCAAGATTCTGCCTGAGCGCATTGACGCCCATTCCGTAGAGAATCCCGAAGTTAATGACCTTTGCGCGTCGACGCATATCGGGCGTCACATCATCTGCATGTACCCCAAACACTCGTACCGCAACTCCCGTATGAACATCTTCACCTCGTTTAAAAATCTCCATCATCTTTGCATCCTTTGAGAGGAATGCAGCGATGCGCAATTCAATCTGCGAGTAGTCTATCGCAACAAGTTTGTAGCCCTTTTCAGCAACAAACGCGCGGCGTATCGCCCGACCTTCGTCGGTACGCATTGGGATGTTCTGCATATTTGGGTCTTTTGAACCCATACGTCCCGTTACCGTTCCCGCTTGCAGGAATGTTGTGTGTACACGACCATCCTTCCCCACTGTCGTCGGAAGTGTGTCCACGTATGTTGAGACGAGCTTTTGTAATTCTCGGTAGCGAAGTATCTCAGGAATAATATCGTGCACCTCACGAAGCTTCTCGAGTTCTGATTCACGTGTTGAACGTTGCCCTGTTGCCGTTTTCTTTTGATTCTTCGCTTTGAGTCCGAGCGTATCATAGAGCACGTCGCCGAGTTGCTTCGGCGAGTTTATATTGAATTCAACGGTCGCAAGTTTATAAATGCGCTTTTCAAGTCCCGCGAGCTCGGTGTGGAATTTCTTTGAAATCTTTGCGAGATAGGCAGTATCAAGCTTAATACCCACTTCATGCATACGATCAACTACCTCAATGAGCGGGAGTTCCATCTCCTCGTAGAGTTTATTGAGCTTCTGTTCTTTAAGTTCATCGAAAATGAGTTTCTTCGCAACGGCATACGTTGCTTCCTGACCGCGACCACGTGCGTACGACAAAATATCATCAAGTGTTGGATTCGTTGTGTCTGATTCAAGAATCCAGAGTGCAATTGCGGTCTTTTGTAAGTCGTCTTCCGGAACAACTTCTCCCTCATCAGTGAGATTCATAACATCCTTGCCGCCAAAGAGCGCTTTCACGCGGCCGCCAAGCGTACGGAATCCGAGCTCCGCAAAAAGTTGGAGAATTACTTCCACATCAAGTTTGTCCCGCCATGTCCCTTCGGGAAGTTCAAACTCAATTGGCGCGTCCCTTCGAATCGTTGCGAGCATTTTTGAAAACTGCGCCTCCTCTTCCCCTTCGGTAAGAAGGTTAATCATGCGCGCTTTAATGCCCGCTTTCTCAAACGCATTCGGATCCTTTTTTAATTTTTTATACAAATCATCGATGCCGCCGAATTGCGTGATGAGCTCGGTTGCCGTTTTTTCTCCGATGCCAACAATGCCGGGGATATTGTCCGACGGGTCACCGCGGAGTCCTTTGAAATCTGGAATGAGCAATGGTCCAAATCCAAAGCGGTCTTTCACACCTTTCTCGTCATAAAGAATCGTGTCCTTAATACCTTTTCGCAAGGTATACACCTGCACCCGCTTCTTCTCGATGAGTTGCAGCGTGTCCATATCGCCTGACGCAATAATGACGTGAAGGTCTTTAAAATCTTTTGACTGTTCTGCAATGGTGCCGAGAATATCGTCCGCCTCAAACCCTGCCGCTTCATAAATACGAATACCAAACGCTTCAAATACATCGCGCGAACGATCAATCTGTCGCGCGAGCGCATCATCCATTTTCACTCGTCCTGCCTTATAGCCTTCAAAGGCTTCGTGGCGATAGGTTGGTTCTGGGAGGTCGTAACACGCAACAATATAATCCGGCTTCACATCTTCGACTATTTTAAGAAGCATTGAAACAACACCATAGAGTGCTCCCGTCGGCTCACCTGTCGGGGACGCGAAGTCCGGAAGTGCATGATACGCGCGGTGCAAAATTGCATGCGCATCAAGGAGTACCAGTGTTGGTGGTTTTTCCTTTGCGACCTTTTTTGTTTTCGTTGGTTTTTTAGCTGCCATAGGTGACGGTGCGTGACTCACCCTCTGCGATCGCAAAAGAAATGGTCAGCGCGTTTTGCGGGAGTACTTCAGGAATACGCTCTGGCCACTCAATACACACGACGGTCCCTGTCTCTGTAAATAATTCCGGGATGCGCAATACTTCGACTTCAGAAATATCCTCGATGCGGTAGGCATCAATGTGTACGAACTTTTTGCACAAATCGTGGTGCCCTTCATATGTTCGCATAATCATGAATGTTGGGCTCACCACATGTTCTGCAACACCAAGCTTCTTTGCAAGAATTTGAGTGAATGTTGTCTTCCCTGCGCCGAGATCCCCTTTGAGAAGAAGTACATTCGCCCCTTCCCGTTGTGGAAGAATCGAAATAATCTCATCGGCAAATGAGTCGAGCTCTACAAGACTTTGTATGGTGCGAGTTTCCATGTTGCCCCATTGTATCAAAATATTTCACGCGCAAGTGCGTAGAGGTATGTCATAATACTCCTATATATGCCACAGTTTGATGACACGCGTATCAATCAAAAGCTCGAATCGCTTGGACACAGCGCGGAGGAGAACGCTGCCCGCATGCTGGCCCCAAACTACAACCTCGGATATACCAATCTCCACGGTATTACCATCGATACCGATGCGCTTGCGCTCATTCCTGAAAAGGTTGCTCGCGAAGCTCAGGTTGCTGCATTCCTCGAACAAAACAAACAGCTTTCTGTCGCTATTCAAAATCCTGAAAATCCGAAGACCGAAGAGGTGCTCCAATCTCTTGAGTCACGCGGCTACACCATTACCGGATACCTCGTTACGCTCGCAAGTCTCGACCATGCGTGGCTTCGCTACAAAGACGTTCTCTCTGCAACAGCTGAGAAGCAGGGTGTCCTCGACATCAGTCCTGCCGCCATTACCGCATTCGCTGCAGAAATTAAAACGCACCTCGACGTTGCAACCAAAATCCTTGAAGTACAGCAAACAAATAAAACAGAGCGTGCAACAAGTACTATCGAGGTACTGTTCGCGGGCGCACTCGCGCTCGGTGCATCTGACATCCACATTGAACCAGAACAAAACACCGTGCGTTTTCGATACCGTCTCGATGGTGTGTTGTGGGATATTACCAATGCCGACAAAACAATCTACACACTCATTACGTCTCGTATAAAACTTCTCTCTGGCCTTATCCTCAATATTCACAACGAAGCACAAGACGGGCGCTTCACCTTCGACGTGGGTACACGCAAGATCGAAGTGCGTACATCAGTCATTCCTGGTGCATACGGTGAGTCTGTCGTAATGCGTCTCCTCGACCCTGACGCATCTGGGTTTACCCTTGAAGGTCTAGGTCTCAATGACAAACTCAAAGCCGTCGTTCTTGAAGAGCTCGTACGACCAAATGGCGCCATCATTACTACCGGTCCAACCGGTTCAGGAAAAACAACCGCACTCTACGCATTCATGCAAAAAGTCCATACGCCCGAAACAAAGATTGTGACCATTGAAGATCCTGTTGAATATAAGCTCCCTGGAATCGTACAGACCCAAATTGAAGAAGATTACACCTTCGCGCAAGGTCTTCGTGCAATTCTCCGGCAAGACCCCGACATTATTATGGTCGGTGAGATCCGTGACCGCGAGGTAGCGGAAACCGCCATGAACGCGGCGCTCACCGGTCACCTCGTCTTCTCCACACTCCACACAAACAGCGCAGCAGCTGCCTTCCCTCGTCTACTCGACCTCGGTGTTGATGCCCGTACAATCGGCAGTTCCGTCAATCTCATCCTCGGACAACGCTTGGTTCGTCTTCTCTGTAATGAATGCAAAGTACAGCGTGACGCAACTACACAAGAACAAACACTCATTGCACAAATCATGGACGAACCAGTTGCGCAGCACACCATCTACGAACCAAAGGGTTGCCCCGCATGTGGTGGAAGTGGATACAAGGGACGCAAAGGTGTCTTTGAAGCAATTCGCGTTGACACCGCCGTCGAGGAAGCGGTCATTCGTGATCCTCGTGAAATACACATTCTTGCCGCAGCGAAGAAACAAGATATTCCGAGTATGGCGCAAGACGGTATTGAAAAAGTTCTCGCCGGCATCACCTCCCTCGATGAGCTCGAACGTGTGATCGATCTTCACAACACTCGCACCACTGAAGAGGCGCCTGATCTTGATACAGACCAAGATTCTGAGGACACAGTCTGATAAATGCCCCCGAAATACAAAAAGCATCTGGTCAATACGCAGATGCTTTTTCATGTGCTAGAGTATTCCCTAGTTACATCGGTGGTGTTCACTGAGAATCCAGAATATAACCCTCTAAGCAAAACTTCCCGGAAGAAGTGGTTACAGAACTAAGGAACACCACAGAGATCTCACTCGAAGGTGAGCACCACAGTGTCCTCGTAAAGCAACCTTTTGTTGTTTAGAGGGTTATCGGCTGGATAACCCTTCTTTCTCCACTCTAAAATTAAAAAGAAAACACCTGTCGCAAAAGCGGCAGATGAAGAACGAACACCAGTATTCTAGCATACTGATTATTTTTGTCAACCCTTACCCCTTTTTGTTACTCCTGCCCTTTTGGGTGCTTCTTTGGTAAAATGTCCCAATGGATACTGACTCCAAAGAAATTTCTCGTGATTTTGCGAGCAACCTTGACCAGACCCTTCGCCCACAAAGTTGGGACGAGTATGTGGGTCAAGAAAAAATAAAGGAAAACCTGCGTATTTTACTCACGGCCGCACGCGAACGTGGACACGCTGCAGAACATATTCTTCTCTATGGACCGCCCGGACTCGGGAAGACGACTCTCGCACACCTGATTTCAAAAACCTTAGGGACCAACATGCGCTCAACATCAGGGCCCGCCATTGAACGTGTTGGCGATCTTGCGGCAATCCTCACCAACCTCTCTCCCGGTGACGTCCTCTTTATTGATGAGATCCACCGACTCAGTAAAAGCATTGAAGAAGTTCTCTACCCTGCTATGGAATCGGGAGTTCTCGATATCATTATTGGAAAAGGTCCGTCTGCACGCACGGTACAACTTGAACTTCCTCCCTTTACACTCGTTGCCGCAACAACGCGCATTTCGCTCCTCTCCTCACCGCTTCGATCACGCTTTTCTGGCGGTACATTCCGATTGGAGTTTTATTCTGAAGATGAAATCGCAACAATCCTAAGGCGCTCAGCGGCACTCCTTGGTGTCGATACCCCTGATCAAATATTTAGTGGCATCGCTGCACGTTGTCGCGCAACACCACGTACTGCAAACTATCTCCTCAAGCGATGCCGCGACTTAGCACAGCTTGAAGGTGGGGCTATTACTGCCGACACCGTCAGCCGAACGTTTGGTCTTCTCGAGATAGACACACTCGGTCTCTCTGGTCCCGACCGTGCAGTACTCGACGCAATTATCACCAAGTTCAACGGTGGTCCTGTCGGACTCAACACCATCGCTGCCGCAACCGGCGAGGAGCAGGCGACAATCGAGGACGTTCTCGAACCATACCTCATTCGCCAAGGACTCCTCGAGCGTACGCCTCGCGGTCGTGTTGCAACTCCGATCGCATACAGTCACATCCAGAATCTTTAAACTTGCGTTCCTACGTTTCGTTTCATACACTTTATATACATAAATATTCAACACTATGTCAGGACATAATAAATGGTCAAAAATTAAGCACAAGAAAGCGGCAACTGATGCGGTAAAGAGTAAGGTGTTTTCAAAACATGCTGCCCTCATTGCGATGGAATCACGGAAAGCAGGTGGCGACACGTCGGCTCCAGGACTCATCGCTGCAATCGAGCGTGCGAAGAAGGATTCAATGCCAAAAGATAATATCGATCGCGCGGTCGCAAAAGGTGGAGGTGCCGGCGGTGCCGCACTTGAGGAAGTGACCTTTGAAGCATTTGGCCCTGGCGGAACTGCACTGATCATTACTGCCGTGACTGACAACAACAACCGCACTGCTCCTGAAATTAAACATATCTTTTCAAAGGCTGGGTACGAGCTTGGCGCACCAGGGTCATCGCTCTGGGCGTTCACAAAAACGTCTGAACGATACGTTCCGAACATGCCTATCGAACTCTCGGACAACGACGGCGAGAAGCTTGCTGAGCTTATTGAAAAACTGGAAGAACAAGACGACGTGCAGGAAATATATACAACTGCCGACACTCCCGAGGGGGACTAGCTTGAAAAAAGCCGACCATGACACCGGTGTGTCATGGTCGGCTTTTTTCATGGTACTCTGTACGCGTATGCGTGTACTCGCTATTGACCCTGGATACGATCGGCTCGGTGTCGCCATTATGGAACGTGGTGAGAGCGGTAAAGAAGTGCTTATCTTCTCTACGTGTATATCGAGTGATAAAAATAGTCCTCTCCCCAGCCGTCTTCACTCACTCGGCGTTGCAATCGACAATCTCCTTACCGAGTATGCTCCGAATGCTGTTGGTATTGAAACAATCTTCTTTAACAAGAACCAAAAGACCGGCATCGCGGTCGCCGAAGCTCGTGGCATCATTCTCTATCTTGCACAGGTGCATGGGTGCACCGTTCATGAGTACGGCCCACAAGAAATAAAAGTTGCGGTGACCGGCTACGGGAACAGCGACAAACATGCGGTTATGGATATGGTAAAACGCCTCGTTCCAAACGTCCCCGCAGCCGCGCTCGACGACGAATACGACGCAATCGCTGTCGGCATAACCACCCTCGCACATACCCGCGGCGGAATATGAATTCTCAGCTCTTGCACTTAGAAACGACATCTGATAAAACATACGAGATAAAAAATAATTTTTCATAATTTTGTATGAACGCATTCGCTGACACAGATGACATCAATGAGGACGAGAACGACGTCGAAGAGGCTATGCTCGGAGACGGTCTCGATGATGAAGACGAACTCGAGGACGACGATGACGACCTCGAGGGCGGTGTGCCAGTGGAACCCGAGTCTCTCCTTTCTGAAAAAGATACTGAGGACCCCGAAGATGACGATGATGAAGACGATGACGATGATGACGATGATGACGAAGAGGATCTCTTCGAAGCAGATGCTGAGGATGTTGAATTTGATTCATTTGACGACGAGGATCACCTCTAAAAAAGAAAAGGCCCGGCACCTCTGGTGCCGGGCCTTTTCTTTTACCTACGGAAGAAGTTTTACAAATCTTCGCTTCCCGATTTTCAGTACCGTTGGCTCGGTAACGGTCGGGAATTCATCATACTTTTCTCCTGTTTCTGCATTTCGTACTCCCCCTGCTTCAAAGAGACGACGAAGTTCTGTCTTTGACGCGACCATATTTTTCTCAAGGAGTGCTGCGGTGTAATCTCCTGAAATTTCTTCAACCTCTTCCGGTACACCTCCCTTCTGAAACGTTTCAACAAAGGCTTGCTCCGCTTCTTTCGCCTCCTTCTCTCCGTGGTACATCGTTACAATTTCTCGAGCGAGTCGCATCTTAAGATCACGAGGGTTTGTCCCCGACTGCATCGCTTCCTCTATTTCTTTGACTTCACTAAGTGGTACTCGGGTACAGGTCGTGAAGTACCCAACAATCTCCGCATCCGCCATACTCATCACACTTCCGTACATATCTTCTGGTTCTGCAACCAGATTAATAGTGTTCCCCCAACTCGAACTCATCTTCCTCCCATCAGTCCCATTAATCAGTGGGCTCATAAGAATATCTTGCGGCTTTTGGTCAAAACGTGGTTGGAGTGTCCGTCCTGCAAGAAGATTAAACCGTTGATCGGTTCCCCCAATCTCAACATCAGCTTCCACCGCAACACTGTCATACCCCTGCATGAGCGGGTAGAGTACCTCACGAAGCGAAACACGCTTGCCGCTATCGAGTCTTCGCTTGATGTTATCTCGCGCAATAAAGTCTGCGACAGAAAATACATCTGCATGCTCCCCAATCTCACGGTAGGTGAGTTCCTCAAGCCATTCAGAGTTGTACCGGAGTTCTGCTTTCTCAAGGTCAAGAATCTTCCCAACCTGCGCAAAGTACGTTTTTTTGTTTGCCTCAATGACGTCACGGTCAAGCATTGGTCGTTCACTGTCTTTGTCAGAGGTGTCGCCGATCACACTGGTGAAGTCCCCTACAATAAAAACCACTTGATGCCCAAGTTCCTGAAAGTCTCGGAGTTTGAGGAGCGGTATCGCTCTCCCGATGTGAATGTTAGGGCTCGTTGGATCAATACCGAGTTTAATACGAAGCTGTTTTCCACTTTCGAGCTTTTTTCGGAGACTCTCTTCATGAATGATCTCCGCAACTCCACGAGTAAGGAGTTCGTTTATTTTTATCGGATCAGTATCAATCTTCATAGTGCTTTAACTCTACCACACACTTTTGGTGTGTATAGAACCCACCCATAAAAGAACACAAAAGCGACTACCTGTCTTTTGTTTCACCGTCGTCGGCCTCTGGATTTCGGCCAAAATGGCCTCAGGCTTCCTCACCAGAGATTTCTATGCCTCGGTCGCCTTCACCTATTTTGTCTCGAAATCCAGGCGCCTTTGGTCTGGTGATATTTTCTGGGTGAGTTTTTGCCAAAGTGGTGTTACTATTGGCACTATAGCGGACATAGGGACTATGCGGAATACAACAAAAGCTTGGATTAAAAAGCACTGGAAGCAGCTCTCAATTGATGGGCTTATTCTTATGACCGTGGTTGGGCTCGTGCTGTCTGGCATCATTTTTCTTTGGGTCTCTACCCTTGATATTCCTGATCTCTCATCTTTTGAGCAACGCCGTGTACTCCAGTCTACAAAAATCTACGACCGTACCGGTGAAATACTCCTCTACGACTTCCACCAAGACGTTCGGCGTACCGTCGTTCCCTTTGAAGATATCTCTCGCAATATAAAAAACGCGACCGTAGCAATCGAAGATGACACCTTCTACCAACACAACGGTGTTCGACCACTCGCTATCATTCGTTCCATGGTGACGAACGTCCTCTCGAATGGGAGTCCCTTTAGTGGCGGTGGTGGTTCTACGATTACCCAGCAGGTAATCAAGAACGCACTCCTTGATCAAGACAAGACCCTCGTCCGTAAGATAAAAGAAGCTATCCTCGCCATCCGTCTTGAGCAGGTGCTCACAAAGGATGAGATTTTGAATCACTACCTCAATGAGTCTCCATACGGCGGGACCATTTATGGGGTCGAGGAAGCGAGTCTCGCCTTCTTTGGAAAACGCGCATCTGACCTTGATCTTGCTGAAGCGGCGTATCTCTCTGCCCTCCCGCAAGCACCGACGTACTACTCACCGTATGGTAACCACATGGACGAGCTTGAGAAGCGAAAGAATCTTGTGTTGGAGCGTATGCTTCAGAACGGGTTTATTACTCAAGAGGAACATGATGCTGCAAAAATTGAAGAAGTTGACTTTGGCCTTGCCCCGATCGGGGGTATCCGCGCACCACACTTTGTGTTCTACATTCGTGAATACCTTGCGGAGAAATACGGTGAAGAATCACTCGCTGAGCGTGGCTTTAAGGTAATTACCACGCTCGACTACGATCTCCAGAAAGAGGCGGAGACTATTGTGAATAAATATGCGATCTACAACCAAGATGCCTTCAATGCGAGTAACGCTTCAATGGTTGCGGCAGACCCAAAGACAGGTGAGCTTCTCGTTATGGTTGGCTCTCGCAACTACTTCGATAAAGATATCGATGGGAGCTATAACGTTGCGCTCGCCGACCGACAGCCAGGTTCTTCATTCAAACCATTTGTGTACGCAGAAGCATTTTCAAAGGGATTCACCCCAGAGACCGTTGTGTTCGACCTCGAAACACAGTTTTCAACATCGTGTGCACCAGACAACTTCCAACCTGACGAAGGGTGCTACTCCCCAGAAAACTACGATAATGTATTTGTTGGGCCAATCTCTCTTCGTAATGCACTCGCGCAGTCTCGAAATGTGCCTGCAGTAAAAACGCTCTACCTTGCGGGTATTAAAGACTCCATCAAACTTGCACGTGACATGGGTATTTCAACACTCACCAACGCAAACGCGTATGGTCTTACACTCGTACTTGGAGGTGGTGAGGTAAAACTTCTTGATATGGTGAACGCCTACAGCGTCTTTGCTGATGAGGGTGTGAAGCATGACCCCATCAGTATCCTCCGCATCGAAGACAGTCGTGGTCAAGTCTTGGAAGAGGCTGACTCTGCAGAAGAACGTGCATCAACTGTACTTAATCGAAATGTTGCCCTACAAATTTCTGACATACTTTCCGACAACGCTGCCCGCACACCACTCTATGGCGCAAACTCACAACTCTACTTCGGCGGACGTGACGTAGCGGCAAAAACAGGTACCACCAACGATTACCGAGATGCGTGGATTCTTGGGTACACACCAACGATCGTTGTGGGTACATGGGCAGGCAATAACGACAATAGTTCTATGGACAAAAAGATTTCAGGTCTCATTGTTACTCCAATGTGGCGAGACTTCATGGACTACGCGCTCACAAAGCGTGATGCTGAGAGTTTCCCAGAGCCTGACCGAACCCCATCAAATAAACCTGTTCTCAACGGCATGTGGTTCAACCCGTCTTCAGTGACAACAAACAGCGATGGCACAATGAGTAACGACATAAACGATGCCATTAATGACGCACACTCTATCCTTTTCTATGTTAATAAGAATGATCCTGCCGGTCCTGAACCATCACGCCCTGAACAAGACTCACAGTTCCGTCTCTGGGAGTACCCTGTGAGTCTTTGGAAAGCGAGCCTTCTTGGAAAAACAGTTCCTTCGTCTGCATCATCCACCTCAAACTAAATAATCTCATTTGGTGCACTCGATGCACCAAGGCGTCCCTTCATATGAATAAGGAGTTCTTGTTTGCGCAGTAGAATCTCTGTTTTGAGAGGCCCCGCTGCTTTAAGCGAGAGTGTTTTTGAGGACGGTGTGTAGGAAACGTCACTCGTACGCAGAGAAAAGCCGCACACGTCACTCACAACCTCTGTAAAGGTGTTTATGACAGTTTTCTGCGGCGCTTTAAGCCGTGTCCGATACGTCTCAAAGAGATCGGCTACTTTTTTGATTCCACCTCCTCGCATATAACCTGAAGCTACTACTTATTCATTGGCATTACCAAATACCGGAGTGACTTATCGTGCACACTTTCAATAATGATCGGTCGCCCCGTCCCTGCAAAGTGAATCGTTATACTTTCGTCGGTGATGTACCCTAAAATATCTGCGATATATCGTTGGTTGAAGTTTAAGGAGATTTCATCCCCCTCAAGACTTGCGGGTGTTTTCTCAGTTGTTGTCCCTACATCACCTTTTGAGGTAAGGGTGAGATTTTGCGCTGACGCCGCGATCGTAAGCTGCATGAACTTATTAAGGAATATACTCGTCTTCTTGAGCGCATTCTGCAGGTCTTGGGTAAGGAGTGTACTATGGCTCACAAACTCCTTAGGAATGATCTGAGCGTAGTCAGGGAAGGTTCCTGACGTAAGCCGTGATGTGATATAGATGTTCTCAAACTGCAACGCACATTGATTCTCTGTTATGTACAACATTGGGTCGTCATCTTGGGAATCACAGAGTCGCGCGAGTTCAAGTGCATTCTTCGCGGGAATAAGTATTCCCTCTTCAAGAACAACATTTTGTTGGGAAACTGTTTTTTCTACCAATCGGAAGGAGTCTGTCGCAACACAGGTAAGTGTGTGTTCCTTCTTTTGAAATACATACACTGAGCCGAGTTCTGGCTTAATAGACGACTGTGACGCAGCAAACGCTGCCGTCTTTACTGCATTTGCAAAAATAGTTCCTTTAATAACCTGTCCTTTCCCTTCCACTTTTGGGATATGAGGGAAATCTTGTGCAGTAATTGTATGGATTGTTGTGCGTGATGTTTTTGTCTCCACAATAAGCACATCACCTTCTGTGTGAAGTGTTACGTCTTTTTGTGAAATAAGTGAAACAATTTGTAAAAACGTTTGCGCAATAACACTCACTGTTCCCTCTTCTTTTACATCAACTGCAATAGTGCCTTCAATACCTATCTCTAGATTTGTTGCGCGAATAGTGAGGGTGTTTTCTTTTACATCAAGAAGTACACATTGGAGCGCAGGGAGTGTGAGGTGTTTTGTACTCACTCGTGCAACTCTTTCGAGAAGATTTTGGAGTTTTATATGGTCGACCGTGATGTGCATAACTGTTCTTATTATTTATTTTTTCTAAAACCACTATTCCCTATTAGGAGTGTGGATAGGTGTATAAACCAATTTTACCGTATACCTTCACCTTTATCTCATCAACACTCTGAAAGAAAAACTGTGTACTCACCCTCACATTGGTGTGCATATACTCTACCTATTTGGGCTGTCGGTGTATATGTGTGCATAAGTGTAAATTATTTGTCGTTTATACACACATTCATACCGAGTCTTCCACAGTGATTTTACCATCGATATTCACAGGTAGTACACAGGGGTTTCGAGGGCTTATAAAAACAGCGTAGACACGCTGTTTTTATTGGAGAAGCGCTCGAATTTGAGCAATTTCTTCTACCAAATCATCATTCCCTTCCAACACCTCACGCTTAATCTTTTCACATGAGTGGATGACGGTTGTGTGGTCACGCCCACCAAGCTTTTGGCCGATAGATGGGTATGAGACCGCAAAATCTTCTCGGAGAATGTACATAATGAGCTGTCGAGGCTTCACAATCTCCTTTCGCCGCGTTTTTTCGTAGATACTAGATGGTTCGACATCAAAGTATCGTGCGACTTTATCAACAACATCAGATACCGCGAGTGATCGTCGTGGGCGCGCGCTGTTTTTCATGAGCGCGACAACCTCATCGAGTGAAAGTGTTCGTCCAGTCACCTGTGTTTGGCACATTACAATGTTGAGCGCACCCTCAAGCTCCCGGATGTTCCCCTCAATAGTCGTCGCAAGGAAGGTGATAACGTCATTCTCAAGCGTGATATTACTGCGTGCAGTCTTTGATTGAATAATCGACGCACGAGACTCACTGTCAGGCTGCGGGATGTCTACAATCATTCCTTGTGCAAAACGTGACTGGAGACGTTCCTGGAGCCCTGAGAGTAGTGCTGGGTGCGTATCACTTGAGAACACAATCTGTTTGTTGTTGTCGTGCATTGCGTTGAAGAGGTGGAAGAGTTCTTCCTGCGTCTTTTCCTTACTTGAGAGGAACTGCACGTCGTCCATGATAAGCACATCGTACTGGCGGTACTTATTTTTGAAGTTATTTGCGGTACCACTCTGGAGAGAGTTCATATAATCCACCGCAAACCGCTCACTGGTGACATAGAACACACTTCGGCCATTTCGTTTTAGTTGGTTCCCTACCGCTTGGATAAGGTGTGTCTTCCCGTGGCCTGTTTTTCCATAAATAAAGAGTGGGTTGTACACAATCCCCGGCTTTTCACACACGGCTTTTGCAGCAGCATGCGCAAGTTCGTTGAATGGGCCGACAACAAACGTTTCGAAAAGATACTTCGGGTTGAGGTTGTCGTTCTTGTTGATGTAGTACTCCTCAAGGGGCAGGGTTGCGTTTACTGTTTGCTTCTTACTTGACTCAAACTTCTTACTTGAGCGTTGCACCACCGCGTATTCGATACTTCGAACGTGTGGAGTGAGGTCACGGAGGGTTTTCAAGATGAGCGATTGGAACTTATCAGCAAGCCAGTCGCGCACAAAGACACTGGGGACGCCAAGGGTCACTGTTCCGTCCTCGAGAGACACAATATGTGTGTCACGAAACCATGTTTTGAAGTTGGCAGCGGTAATGGAAAGCTCAATCTGGACGAGAGTGTCGTCCCAGAGCTGCTTAACATCAATTTGCTGTGTCTGAACGATACTGCGAGATGATTGTGTAAGTGAATCCATAGAGATAGAACATTCAAGCGATAGAAAGCATTATACCGGTCTCTCAAGATGTGTAAACGTTTTCCACAAATACGCAGTGTTTGTGGGGATATTGTTTGTCTACCTGTGTACAACCTGTGGAGAGCTCTAAATTGCGGTAACTGTCAATGACTTAAAAAGTCAAAGAGTGGAGGGCTGGTGAGTATCTTGATTTTGTTTATTATATGGTGTACAGTGCACTCTCACATAACGAACCAGTATGCCAAAACGAACGTATCAGCCAAAGAAACGAAAACGCGCAACAACGCACGGTTTCCTTGTGCGAAGCGGCACGAAGTCAGGGTCAAAAATCCTCCAGTCACGTAGACGAAAAGGACGAGCAAAACTCAGTGTATAATAATACACATGCTCGCGAAGACTGAACGTCTCACAAAAAGCGATTTTGATCGCTTTTTTGCGTCGGGGAAACGCCTCCACACTCCCCTCTTTACCCTTGTGTGTGCCCCGCACAATGCATTCCATGGTGCAGTTGTAGTACCAAAGAAGATACTTAAGTCTGCGGTAAAGCGGAACAAAATCAGGCGGCAGGTGTATGACATCTTGCGTCGCCTCGCGCGAGCACAGGCACGCACCGGTGTCTGCATTATTCTTTTAAAGAAGGATGCAGTTGGCGCTTCGTATGAGGATCTCAGTCATGCGGTGTCTGCTGCGGTTGGAAGAATACAGAATACACGATAGACTGTAGACCTTATGTTTTTAAATCTTTGGCACACCATATTCTTTGATCCTGTATATAACATCCTTGTCTTTTTTATTGACGTCGTACCCGGAGGAGATATAGGACTTGCGATTGTCTTCACCACTATTGTGGTAAAGACGGTACTCCTCCCTCTCTCAATGAAGGCTGCGCATACACAGCGTGCAATGAGACTTATTGAACCGGAACTCAAACGGATACAAGAGAAGTACAAAGATAAGCGCGAAGAACTGGCGAAGCACATGATGGAGCTTTACAAGAAAGCGGGCGTAAATCCTTTCTCAAGTATTCTCCTTCTGTTTATCCAAATCCCAATCATTATTGCGCTCTACTTCTCAGTAGCACGTGGTGGAGGCGTACACTTGCCTGAAATCAACACCGCAATCCTTTATAGTTTTATTCCAAACCCAGAAACAGCATCGATGCTCTTTCTCGGTGCTGTTGATATGGCTGCAAAGAGTTTCCCGATCGCGCTCATCGCAGGTCTCTCACAGTACGTCCTTATGAAGATGTCACTCCCACCACTGAAACCTCGCGAAAAAGATGCGACACCAAACTTCAAAGATGATTTCAGTCGCAGTATGCAGATACAAATGAAGTACGGTATGCCAATCATTATCTTTGTGATTGGGTATACAATCTCAGCAGCTATAGCTCTCTACTTCGCAGTTAGTAACATCTTCGGTATTGCACAAGAGTACGTCGTTCGGAAACGGCATCCACATGTGCTCCCAGAAGAACTTGAAAAACAAATATAAAAATAACCGGTGCCCATGGGCACCGGTTATTTTTATAGTAGCCAATTAGTTTTCAGTAGTAGCGGTGTCTTCGGGGACAAAACTGGTGTCAGTCAAATTGAGAAGCCAAAGCGTGTTGTCATTTTTGTTAATGAAGAGGAACTGTGTTCCCTCACCGTTTACCTCAAGTTTGAGAACGTCAACGTCTCGACCAGCGTCAGCGGTCGGATCAGCAACTAACCGGGCACTTCCGTTCGCTGTATCAATTAACCAAAACCGGTCAGCAAATGAAATCACCCCCTTATACCAATCATCCGGGTAGGTGGCATCATCCGGGAGAGTTGCGGGTACAGCGCAGACAAGCTCATTGGGTATACGGTCCAAGAACGTACATTTCTCAGGGATAACTGAAACAGGAAGTGTGGAAGAATCACCACCACTTTGTGGGTTGACGCTAGAAAACATTGTTGGACTGTTTGAGAGCGTTGTGATCACTCCGCCAGCATATGCTGTCGCCATAAGCCCGGTACCACCGTTCGTTACGAAACCAAGTGACCCGTTCTTTATTTCGTACACATACCCCGCAAGCTCAGCGGTTGGTTTTGTGTACACATAGGTGTGGGTACCCCAAAGGATGTGTGCAGACGTAAACGGAATGGTGAAGAGGACACTGTCGTTCCCTGTCAGTACGTTGTACGCGTGGCCCGTCCCACCAGCAGCTGTGGTGTAGAGATAGTTGAAGGTGCTTGTGGCAGTGGTACTAAAGTGGGGCTCGGATGATCCAAGCGGGAGATTAACGCTTCGGAGTGTGTCCCTTCCCTCGCCCTCCACAATGGTTCCTACTGTGATACGTGATGCACGTCCTTCATCGCGTGTGAGTGCAACTGATGTACCATCGAGCGAGAAGACCGCACTACGCACCTTTGTGAAGGTGTTGCCGACAACTTGTCGCTCGGTGCCTGTTTCTGTATCAATATCAAATATGTACCCTGTCCCCTGCTCCATGTACCGAATAGTCGTACTTCCGACAAAGGTCATTCCTGCCACTGGCTTCGTGGTGAGTTGTTGGAATGTTCGCGCTTCGATAACATTGTTAAATACCGAATCACTTATCGGGAGCGAGGTGCCGTCATTGGTTGTCGTTGGAGTGGTTACTGCATCATTGTTCCCGAGTCCAAAGTTTGCAAATACTTCACCGGTGCTCTTTGGTGTTCCAAACATAAAGAGGTAAGCCCATACCCCCACGACAAGAATGAGGATGAGAACGCCAATAGTGATGATGAGAGTTTTTTTCATAAATTATTTTGGTGGCCACTCGCCGGTCAAACTCGAACAGTTTGCCGTGTATCCAGAAGAAAAGAATCCAGCTGTTTTAACTTCTGCGGCCCTTCCTGCAGTTGTACATGTTTTGACCGCGGCTTCAGCGGTGGTTTTGGTTGAGAAGTTTTGTGCGATTACATCCCAATCGCACGTCACTACGTATGAGGCCTCATTTCCCCACAGCTGTTGAGCAGAGGAACCTTTCCCATTAGCCTCGTTACAGGCAGCAACGGAAGCGTCTGCGTCAGCTTTTGCATTCGGTCCGGAATATCCCTTGCTCCCGCTGTCGGAGGCTGCTGTTGGGCAGATAATATCATTGGCAGTTACTTGGTAATTATCCCCCAACACTGGTTTAATTCGAGGTGTCGCCCCCTTTGCTCGGCATTCTGCTGCAGCATCACCAGAGGTGGCAGCGGTTTGGGCCTCTGCCAAAGCTTCCGCTTGAGACTTGTCACTACTTACGGTCACGGAGTCTATTGTTTGTGGAACACCCGCGCTTGCGGCAGCGCCAGTGCCGCCATTTGAATTCTGCGGTGTGATATACGATGTCGCGGGAGCGTTTCTAAGGACGTCCAAACGTGTGAGGTCAGGGTTGATGGTGTTGAGTACCACGTAGGTTGCGAGAAGAATACCAAGTCCAAGAAGCGCTCCGGTAATATCTGCACGTGCGTCACCTTTGGTTGACATACTATCAGTCATCATCCACTTAAAGCCAGCGATTGATATCTTCACCACTGCGATGAGCGCCCCTCCAATAATGGTGAGAATAAAGAGCTGATTGAGGTACGTAGTGAGACCTGCTTTACCCGTGGTCTCAACCCCTGGGATTCCTACGAGTGGTACGTACGGATCTGCTGCAGCAAGGGCATACGATGCACAGACAAAGAATGTGAAGAGTGCAGAGAGTGTTATGTACAGAATGTTACGAGTAGCGTACGTCATATATTATTGAAAACTCAAATTAAATGAACCGGTCACATGCTGTAAGAATTGTGCTTGGTTCGAAAGACGGAAACCGATATTAGCAGAACCGCTTCCACCCTCTCGTCGCAGCGTGATTGAGCCGGAGTCGGTCTCGTTGGTCGCTACTTCGCGACCGTCAATCGTCCACGCGATAAGCGGACTTTGCGAAAAGATATTTGCAGTCATGAAGTATGGCTCAGCGCGCATGGTGACTTCGTCACCAATGAGTGTGTACGAACCATTTACCGCACGCTCTGAAAGTCCGCGGAGAGGATTTGTTTCGTAGAAGTATAGCTCTGGACTCACAGGCTCAAGATTGACCGCAGCACTCCCAACTGTCTTCCCTGTTGAATCATAAACAGTAACAACGAGTGGTCGTGAGTATTGCGGCATTGTAGTGGTGATGCGATATTTCCCCATAACAGAACCACCAAAGAGTATATCTTCTCCTAACTTCCATGAGTATGAATAAGACCCTGGTCCTTTATTACTACCATCGTGTGGGATAGCTATTAATGTAAGCGGCGCACCGCTCACAGGAAGAGCACGTCCTTTATAGAAACTCGGCACCAATGTATCTGCTTCAATAATAAGATCAATGGATGTCGGTACGATGGTCGTTGAGACGGTAAGCGGTACTCCACTTGCGAGTGTGAGTGTGGCGCGTACAACGGTTGCCTCTCCAAGATCCTTCGCAATGAGCGTGATTGCACGCTCATTGCGCACATTCGTAGATTCAGTGCCATCTATATACCACCGTATAGAAGCGCCAACGGTATCGAGGGTGTACGCATTAAGAGAAACTGTCACTGTACTAAATGGAGCGGGGGTGCGTGGGGACACTTCAAGTGATGCTTCGTCAGCAAAAGACTGCGCGTGTACATATCCTGCAAAAACAAGGAAGAAACTGCATACACATACAAAAAAGACAGCAATAAGTGTGGAGGTAATCGATACACTCTTCATATCATATAGCTTACCATGCACTATGCGCGCGATACGCTGGCATGTGAGGAAAGCCCTACCTCTTTTTCAGTGCTTTCGTAATAGTGGTTGCTTGGATATAGAACACCCATACGGCAATCCATGGAAAGAGCTGTGAAACGGGCGCCATACTTGCTCCAAGTGTCACTACGGTCACAAGAAAGAACTCAGAGGAATCAAGGAAGTTGGTGCGGAGTGTAAAGGTGGCTATAACTCCAATAACGAGATACCCAATAAAAGCAAAAAGCACAGCGAAGGCCCACAGTACGCCCCCAATATCACTAACCCCAACACCGCCATCACCCAAACCAAACCACGAGAGCACGGTCGTCGCCCCTTTTACGACACCGTCAAGACTGACTCCAAGAACTGATGACGTTCCTGCGTAGATCAGACCAAGCGCAATAACGCCAAATATAAATATAAACACGTATGTGATTGCAGCGATGGAGTAAAGAAGCACAGCGGTTGCAGCAACACGTTCGGCTGCGATAGCCGTTCCCTTCGCAGCTTTCCCAGTAGAGAGAATGGTGCCGGCAAGCGATTGTTCCTCAATGTCCTCTTTTGCATCACGACGCAGTACACGTTGCGTCAGTGATGGACTGTTGTCATTTGCAGCTTGCGAGAAGTTATCATTCGCTGCCTTTGGTTTATTGAAACGTTGCTCGTGGACCTTCGCCTGCAAGCTCTTGCTTTGTGCGAAGTCAGAGTGGACAGTCTGGCGGCTCGAAGAAACTGCTTGGGCATTTTGTACCCGCGTAGAAGGAAATGAATCATTTGCTTCAATACGTTCTGCTGATTCACGAGCCATAGACACAGTATAAAGGGAAAGAGACCAAATAAAAAAGCAAAACAGGACACCTAGTGTCCTGCCGCATTCTGAAACTCTTGTCGGGCTGCCTTTATTTGGAGCAGCTGCGATGGATCGGAGGTGATGATCTGGTCTTCAGTGTAAGAAGCGATCACCTTAATAGCCACATGCTTGAGTCCTGCAAAGAATATCCCCTCCCCCACTCCTGACTCAAGGAGCAAATACTTCTCCTCGTCGGTGAGATTGAACACTTGCTGGAGGGTATCGATCGCCGTCGGCGACTGCTTCATCAAAAGCTGCATCGAGGAGTTGGTGATCATTGGGACACCGTATGGTGAGCGCAAGAAATCGTCCACGTCCTGTGTAATTGTTGCGAGACCGAGGTAGTACTTGCGACCGCGCTTTGCAATGCCGTGAAGGAATTCTGCAGTGCTCTCTTGTTTGAGCATCCACCATGCCTCGTCAATAACGAGGAGTCTCTTTTTAAGTTCTCGGCGGATAGCTCCCCAAATGTGGTTTGTCACAATATACATCGCAATACTCTTGAGTTCCTCTTCCATGTCGCGGAGAGAGAACACAATAAACTTCTGGTTGATATCTACGTTTGTGGGCTTATTCATGAAACCTGCCCATGTACCCGTGGTGTACTTTGAGAGACGACTGAGGAGTGAACTACTCCCCTCCATTCCCGCGAGTACCATTTCGAAGTCAGACAGAAGTGGTGGTTCAAGGCTCGAGAAATCAGAGGCTCCGGTAATGTCTTTGAGGGCGTACGTTTCGCGAAGCGCTTGATCGATCAAGGCGTCTTCTTCAGGCGTAAGTCCACCAAGCATGAGTTTAAAGAGGCCAACGAGCTCGATGATATGTGAACGGAGAACATCTTCAGGGTTCTCATCTGCCTGTGGCATCGGAAGATCGAACGGATTGATATGGTGGTCTGAAGAAAGTGAAATATTAAAGAACCGTCCGCCGGTTGCTTCTGCGAGGTACTCGTACTCGTGTTCAGGGTCGATGACAATCACCTCCGTCCCAAACATCATTGACCGAAGAATCTCGAGCTTTACTGCGTATGACTTCCCTGCACCAGAGGTTGCAAAGGTCACTGAGTTGTAGTTGGCAAGTGAGAATCGATCAAAGAGAACGAGTGATGAGTTGTGGCGGTTGATGCCGTAGAGAATCCCCGTGTCAGACGTGAGGTCGAATGAGGTGAATGGGAAAAAGCTTGAGAGCGGTGACGAATTAAACTTGTTGTGTACCAAAAGCTCATCGCGCGCAGTTGGCAAAATACTTCGGAACCCTTGTTCCTGCTGGAATACTGCCGGCTTAATGTAGACGAGACGGGCGTCAAGAATACTTTTAATTTCCGTTTCCGTTTTGCTGAGCTCTGCCTCAGTGTCGCCGTAAATTGCAATATAGAAACCAACGTCAAAGAGCTTCTCTTCTGCTTGTTGGAGCTTGTCACGGAGGTCTTCGAGGTTTCGGTATGCCGCCTCAAGTTGTGGATCACGCACTTGCCCACGTCCTTCACGGTCAGCAATTTGGCTCTGTACCTCGGCAACTTTCTTTTGGAATTTCTTCAGCGTATCTGCTGTGTTGATCGGGTGTACCACAATAGAAATATCCATCTCGCGTGAGAGGTTGAGGATTGGTTCGAGCCAGCCGTCATTGAGATATCGTGGGTATGACACTGCAAAGAAGACGCGCGAAAGACGTCCGCTCACATTGAGACTTTGCGGGTTGATACTGATTGCAGCAGGCGCAATAATATCAGGGATATTCATACCGGTGCCTGCGGAAATATCTGTTGGCGTACCATCAGAAGGTGGTTGCGGCGCTGCGGGCTTCTTTTTTAGAAAATCAAAAACACTCATATAGCATTTGTTGGGCGTGGTGCAGCCGACTGCTCCCCCGGATTAAAGATGTGGTAATAGAGTTCGGTGAGCTCGTCGGTTCCGAGTGGAAGTGTCTTCACACCAATACGTGCGAGCCCTTGTGTGACCACATCAACGCGTTGCTCGAGTTGGGTTTGATGCTCACGGAAGCGGTTTGCATCAAAGGGTGCCGTAGACCGACGCCCAAGGAAGCTTGTGATGTTGCTCCGCACGTTGGTTGTCGTCGGGCTGTACGGAATGACAAGGAAAAAGCGCTTCGCCATGATATCCACCTCTTCAGTAAATGAACGAATAAACTCCATGTATTCGCGAAGCTGTGTGCGCATGAGATCGTTGTATTGGGTACTCTCGCGGGTCGCGAGCATCTCAAGATACGGTCGAATATCGAGACGTCTCGACTCGACGTGCATTTGTATTGAAAAATCGAGGGTGTTGAGGAATGCTTGGAACTGCGCCAAGATGGCAGTTTGTTCGTCGGTCGATTTGAGCGCGAAGTTGATTGATGAGGCAAGGAGAACACTGCACATCTGGCCATCTTTTAAAATAACGACACCGTCTCTAATGTCGGCGATCGGTACAAAGTCTTGTGCTGAGGTTTGTTTCGTTGAAGAAGGCATAGTAGTTATTGTTGGTCAGGGGTAGGGTTCTCAAGTGCATTCATCTCAAGCTTGCGCGCAAGTGAAGAAATATTGTCATTCCCTGGAACAGGTGATGATGTTGGAGCTTCTGCAACAGGACTTTTATAGAGCGTCTTCTCTGCGGTAATGATTTGACCTTGTTTTTTCTTCCATAGGTACAGCTTGTTCCCCATAAAATAGCTTACCATTGATTCAAGGAAGACTGAGAAGGGCCGATTGTTTATTTTGTGGAATGCGAGGAAGCCCGCAAGTGCCGCAATCGGAACACCAAGTATGGCGAAGAGTATAAACGGAAGGGTGAAATACAACACAAGTACCGCTCCCCCACCGCCAGCAATATAAATGAATTGCTTCCACGTGAATGGGCCAATGATCTTGTCTTCGATTTCAATAAACTGTGGTACCTCAAAGCGCATTCATCCATTGTACAACAGTCGAACCAGAAATCTGAAGTGACGACGTTGAAAGATTCTCGAGAGACTACCGCCGACCCTTATCGTCATATCGCGGCATCTCAGTGAGCGGCTTCATGTACCGCTGCGGCAGCTGAGTAGGTCCAGGCGAAGGAGTCTTTGGAGGTTCACTTTGAGTGACATTCGCAGAATCTTGATCCAGTGCTGCAACAGGTGCAATTTCCACAGGATCTGCAGCGGAGGTAGGCACACTTGGAGGATTTTTTACAAAATCGTTAATCATATCAATCACCTTCCCCCGCTTCTCTGCCGAGACGGCTGCAAAAATCTCCGAGTTAAAAAGCTCTTCAGGTTTTTGTATTCCAAGTACACAGTCACTGACTAGAATTATTAGGTCGTCTGTTTTTAGAACAGGCAAATCGCATGCGGATTTAATTTTTCTCACGAAAAGTAAGATCACATCAGAATCTATAATATTCTGAATGTGCGGTGGAGCCGCTCTATATTTTTCTTGAAAGGTATCCCAATTTGAATTCATATGCCGATACTAATTATTCGTTGAGGAGTCAGGAATGTCGAGATTAAGGCGCGCTGCGTATACCGGTGACTTCTCTTTCCACTTAGCCCACTGCTGAATAACACTCTGTGGGGTGTCGGTATCATTGAGGTACGTATTAAGACTTTGCCGGATACCCACTTGGTCAGGGTCCTTCTCATTCGGATCAAAGAGATCTTGTTCAGTGATGCCACGCTGCATGCGAGCCTCAACCATTGCCGGAGTAAGGTATCTTGCCATATCGCGAGCTTTGAAGATTGAAACATGGAGAGCGCCAACGTCGTTTACATTTTGCTTTACCAGTCGCTCTTGCTGCGTTCGGCCACCAACCTTCATTTCACCGCGACCGTTTGTGTTGAGCGCAATGGCACGTGTACCAGCTTTCTTGGCGTCCTTAATACTTTCAATTTGAGCGTCAGAGTACTTACCAGTCTTTTCAAGACCTTCAATTTGTTTCATTGAAAGGTGCACAGCCACATCCTCATTTGTAAGAATGTTGAGCTCGAGGTCTTTCATTTGGTCTGCAGTAAGATCCTCAATGGCATCAACCATCTTTTGCATGTCCTCTGAATGGACTTTCTTCTCATCTTCAGAAAGTTTACTAAGATCAGTATTCGCAAGACCAATACCTTTTTCAATATCTTTTTCGCGTTGCATCTCAGCGCGCAGACCAGAGCGTCGTTTACTGAGATCCTCATCATACTTTTTAGCGTCAGTAAACGAAGTTGTCCCACCGAATTTCGCGCCAGAAGTTTTTTGCAGACCTGTGCGGACACTTCGGTCACTCAGGACACCAACAGATGCAACAGAAACGGCTCCGCGAAGGAATCGCCCAGTCTTCGAACTCGTCGCTTTTGCGTCCACCTTTTCATACGCTTTCAAAGCCATGTCGCCGGCACGACCTACAGTGTTTCTACCAACAAAGCTTTGGGCTTGTCCACGAAGATAATTCCCAAACTTAAGTGTTTGTTGGGATCCGGCGACCCCAAGCGCCTTTGCGGCTTGGAGTGAAGCGATGAGCAGTCCAATACCAATAAAGAAGACGAGAATGATTGAAATATCACCATTGGTACTCGAGCCATTGATACCTCCTGCGAAGACATCACGAATACTTGTTGCCTTACTAGGGCTCGCTGCGACAACCACTGAGAGTGAGAGATAGAGTAAGAAAAGATAGGCGGGCGCCATGAAGGCATAGTTGATGAGTCTTCCCATGAGGCCGCCTCCGATTTTTCCGAGTTGTGGGAACACCATTGCCGCAAAGATAAGCGGTGAAAAAATCATGAGGAGAATGAGCACGATGTAGCGGGAGACGAGGAGGAATGCACCAGCAGCAAAGGTGAATCCGGCAATGATGAGGAAGAGGGCTGCCATAATGTAGTAGACAAGGGCGGTTTCGCCAGAAAGTTGTGCAAGTTGCTCAGGGTCTTTTGCTGTAAACCAGTCGGGCACGCCAACATGCGCCGCAAACTGCGCCGCGATATTCCCCTGCCCACCCCCAATAAGATTATAAATTTCGAGCGAGGTGACATTTGCGATATCGATCACAAACTTTACAAAGAAGAGACTAAAGTTGACGAGGAGTGCAGCAACAACGAGTTGCGAGAGGAAGGACTTTGTTTGTGCTCGACTCGGATCGATGATGGTGCGAATACCAATGTACACAAACCCGAAAATGAATACGAGGTTCACTATGTCGCGCACGACGGTCCAGAGTGTTGAGATCGCCTTGCCGAGAGGTTCGTTTGCATGAAGGCCGTCGGCAATGTGGATGACAAACTTATCAATCGCTCCATCAAGAAGCCATCCGCCAAGACCGGCGATAGCACCACCGAGACTGAGTACGAGGTTCCCAAGGAAACTCCCTACCCCTCCCCCTGTCTCTTTTGGGCTCTCAGTGGTAGCTGCAGCGGGTGCAGTTGCTGTTGGAGTTGCGGCAGTTCCAGTGGTTGCCGCGGGTTGTGCGGCAGGTGTTTGTGCATGTGCGTATTGGGGGGCGCTCAACGCCGTGAATGCAAGTGAACACACAAAAAGAGCAGCTATGAGGAGATGTTTTTTGTTGTGAGCAAAAGAGAACATACTTATGGAGTTGTTTTACAGTATGACGCCTCGTAACTGGTGACTGCAGCAGTAATACTATCGACCGTATTCTGGAGACTTGTAACGGTAGCTGGTGAATGAAGTACTCCAGATGATGCAAATGCTTGGAACTGTGAGAAGATCGTTTCTTGTTCCTTAGAATTTGACGTTCCGCTTAATTGACTCTGGAACCCTTCAAGGCGAGAAACGTTTGTGCGAGTGCTGGTGACCGCAGCCGATGCAGTTGATCGTGCAGTCACAAGACTTGTTGGGAGTGACTGTGAACACGAAAGCGTCGCAGCGCCATTTATTGTGGTCACAATTTGTTCGTTGAGACTGAGGAAGGTCTGTTCGGTTTGAAGGGTTTGAGTCACGTTTGTGTAACTTGAAGCGTCGTATCCTACTTTCGTTTTGTCACTGTTTACCTGATTGAGATACGATTGACTACCGTTCTGGCCTGAAGAAACCCCGAGGAGTCCGTTTACTCCGGTGATAGCTTGTGTCGTGAGTTGCGCAAAGAGTGCACCGATTATTTCGTTGATTTCGTCGGCACTTACCAATACATCCTGACCTGCGCCAAGCGATTTGTTGAGCTGTTCAGAGATAACCTTCCCCGGTGTTATAACAGGACACTTCTCAACCGGTTGTCCTATACACCATGCGTCCTCTGTATCGCGGTACGAAAGGAATCCGTCACCGAAACTAAGAAGTTCAACTTCCTGATTGCGCGCGTTCACAATACGGAGGGTCAGTTCCTGTTGTGCGAGTGCCATTGATCCGTACGGATTGTTTTGTGGGTACATTGCCACTTGCATGAAGTTCCCCCAACTTGAGGTGACGCCCGCCTTACCAAAGTTTTCAATATTTGCAGCGACGCTTGAGAGGCTGCACTGTCCGCGGTTCTTGTAGTATTTATTATTGTTGTACTGCAAAGAAATTGCAGCACGCACATTGAGTTGGAATGGCGCACAGAGAAATCCACCTCCGAGCTCAGAGAAGAATTCAGACGCCACACGGTCGGCCAGATAGTTTAAATGGAACTCGAGGTTTTGGACGAAGGCAGGACTCCCCTTAAAGCCGGAGTTAATCCACTGCACAATACTCGTCGTCATTGATTGAATTGCCTGCTTCGCAAGTGCGTATGCAATCGCGTCGAGAGAGAACTCCTTTACTTGAAGTGAATTTTGGATTGCGGCAACGAACGTGTTCTTCACAAGGTTGGCGGCATCAAGTACCGACCACTGCGCAGCAGCTTCTTGTTTTTGTATATGGAGCGAGGATGTTATTGAAAGTGGAGCCGCAGCAAAAGACAAAATAAGAACCAAGGTAACGGCATATCGTGCGAGAGACCACCTGTTTTTTTGTGTTGGTGTTGTGTCCGTCATAGTGTGCTAGTTCCCTGCTACTTGGAATATTGATCCCGGTTCATCGCTCGCGTATCGTACGCCACTTGAGTAGAGGTACGAATATATGGTATTGAAAACGGCGTACAGCGCTTTGGCGTCTTCCTCGTATCGCTTTACACGTACGAGAGCGTAGAGTGGGTCAGTTTTTGCATTTGCCATTGCGGCGACATCGGCCTGAACAGCAAGATACGCATTCACAAGAAGGAGATGCGAAGAAGCAAGTTCGGGTGGTACCGCTAGTACCAGTGTATCAGCAAGAACCTTGCTATATGCGGTACTGATGTTTGTAAGTGTTTGGTAATCTTTCGCATTGTCATTGTCGATGACACGGGCAAATACGGTAAGTTCGTTTTCTGTACTCGCACCCGAGTAACGATTCACAATGTCTGAAATATTATTTCCGTAATCGCGCAGGGCTTGTGGTGAAGAATCGCCGATACGAATATCTTTTTGTGTGTAGGGTGTGTCCAACGCTTCCCCGCTGAGCTGTGCGATAGAAGAATTTAAAAAGGCCTGCTGCGCAGCTGGGTCGGAGGAACCGCTTGCGTCTGAGGTTGTATATTCTTCAAAAAACTTTTGAGCAAAACGATCGGTCAACGTTTTAGGCTCGTAGTCACCGCCTGCCGCGATCGCGGTGCCGGTTTTCGATGCAGAGTTGATGGTGAGAGTTTGCAATGACTCCTCCCAGTCGTTGATACCGTTGTTGTTTTTGTCGGTCTCGGCAATAGACCCGCGAGTAGGGCTGCCAGAAACAGAGAGAATTCCTGTGGGCAATACTTCTGTTTGTCCGCGTAGATAAAAGGCCCCGCCGATGATGACGACTCCAACTACCAGTGCTACTCCAATACGAATACGACTACTCACGACGTGTGTTTGTTACATATATAGTATACGTTACACAGCGAGTGCAGCGGTGCAGTTGCTGTGGAATGGAGTGCTACAATACTGCTATATATGAACCTCGCGGAAGCAAAACAACAATTTTTGGAATACCTCGAAATTGAGCGTGGACGAAGTATTCATACCGTATCAAACTATGATCGATACCTCACCCGTTTTTTGGACTACGCAAAAGTAACTGACCCAAAAAAAGTTACTGAAAGCATGGTGCGTGAGTACCGCCTGTGGCTCAATCGTCAGCCGGGGACAAAAACGGGAAGAACAACCGATACGTTGAAGCGACGAACACAGAATTACTACCTGATTGCGCTCCGCGCCTTTCTGAAATATCTCCGAAAACGGAACATTTCCTCGCTCGATCCAGAACGTATTGAGTTGGCGAAGGTTCCTGAACGGTCACTCGACCTTATTTCTCCTGCAGAACTCAGCCGTCTTATGAATGCGCCCGATCGTGCTACCGAGCAAGGACTGCGCGATAAAGCCATTCTTGAGCTCTTGTTTTCAACCGGGCTCCGCGTCTCGGAGCTCTGCGGCCTCTCTATTGAAGATGTTGATCTCTCACGTGATGAGTTCTCTATACGCGGGAAGGGTGATAAAATTCGCGTGGTCTTTCTCTCTGACAAAGCAAAACAGTCAATTCGTGAATACGTGAAGTCACGAAAGGATATGGATGACGCACTCTTTATTCAGTATGGGAAGAACGCAAAGATGACACAAAAAGACAATAAAGATTTACGACTGACACCACGAAGCGTACAGCGCATCATTAAACGGTACGCCACTATTGCAGGAATTACCCGCAAGGTAACGCCGCACGTTATCCGTCACAGTTTTGCGACAGACCTCCTCTCAAACGGCGCCGACCTGCGCTCTGTGCAAGCGCTGTTGGGGCATGCAAATATTGCGACAACACAGATATATACACACGTAACCGACAAACACCTCCGAGAAGTGCATAAAAAGTTCCACTCGAACTAATAGTAAAAAGGCGCGAGGGCTTTCGCCCTCGCGCCTTTTTACGTAGTCACTAGAAATTCGACTCATCGTCAGGAATCGGGAGTTCCATACCAGCATCAGTACCAAAGTTTGCTTCTGCGCTACTGTCCACGGTAGCGGCGCTCGCCGACTCGTCAGACATTGTTGTTGATGCAGTGTCGTTCGCGGTTTCTTCAGGTGCCATGGCAGTCTTCGAAGAATTGATGAGATACCACCCTCCCCCAAAGACGATGATAAGAATAAGAATAATTAAAACAACTTTCATAGGTGTGTGATTACGGTGTTACGGGTATAGCAGTAGTATACCGCGGGGATGAAAGAATAACGGAAAAGCGCTGTGAGCCGAGGCTCACAGCGCTTTTCCTTGTCTCCCGTACCGAGCTTACGCTGGTCGAGCTACGTTTGCTGCAGAAGGGCCTTTTGGACCATTCTCAAGATCAAACGTAACTGCCTCGCCTTCCTTTAGGTCATCGTAGAGAAGACCTTCAGAAAGTGAACGAGCGTGGAAGAACACATCCTTATCGTCGCCGTCCGGAGTAATGAATCCGAATCCGCGATCTGTAAGACGTGCAATCTTGCCTGTCATTGTTCTTTGTTCTTAGTGAATAAGAGCATTGGATATAACACCATCTGCCACAAAACTTACCCGCACCTGATCTACTTCTTTGTGAGAACTCTCAGAGGAGGAGTGCCGCTTTGTTGCGACAATTAAAGCATATGTGTGTAAAAATGCAAGGGTTTGTTCACTGCAACGTTTCACGGGTATACTATCAAGATGAAAATCTATTCGTGGAACGTAAACGGTATTCGTGCAGTTTTGAAAAAAGAAGAGCTCCTTCCCTTCATCGAGAAGCATCAGCCAGACATTCTTTGTCTCCAAGAGACGAAGGCAAACCAAGATCAGGTAGAGATTGATTTACCGGATTACGATGAATACTGGAACTCTGCAGACCGTAAAGGATACTCAGGAACGGCAATATTCACCAAACAAGCCCCTGAAAACGTAATGCACGGTTTCCCGGAAGATCTTATTGAGAAGTATCAACTCTCTGATGGATATGGTGACACAATCAAAGAAGGTCGTGTATTAGCCCTCGAATTCGAACATTTCTACGTGGTAACGGTATATACACCAAACGCAAAGGACGATCTGTCACGTATTCCAATGCGGCAGCAATGGGATCCTGCATTCTTTGAGTACATGAAACGTCTTGAATCTGAGAAACCAGTCATTCACTGCGGTGACTACAACGTGGCACACACAGAAGATGACCTCGCCCGCCCGAAAGAGAACAAGGGGAAGAAAGGATTTACCGATGAAGAACGTGCAGGGTTCGATGCATTTGTGGACGGCGGATTTGTCGATACCTTCAGACTGTTTCACAAAGGGAATGGTTTCTACACATGGTGGTCACACTGGGGTGGTGCACGCGAGCGAAACGTAGGATGGAGAATTGATTACATCCTCGCATCCGAAGCACTGGTCTCAATCATAAAAAAAGCTGACATCCACCCGGAAGTGACCGGAAGTGACCACTGCCCCGTATCTATTGAGCTCGCAATCGACGAGTAAATAGGCCACAAAAAGACATGTCTTTTATAAAGGACATGTTATACACAGTTATGCACACGATTGTCCTTTACGCGTTGTTGTAAAGGACATACTATATACGCAGGCCCAGAGAGGGCAGGCGGGGATGTCCCCCTAAACAGTTCGTTCAAAAATATTGAGTTAACCTCCAAAATAACTCACATCCCACTATTAGATGGTTCACATATGTATCATCTAAAAAGTATGAGTCGCCACCCCACGGACGGAGCCACAATGCGCTTCGGCCTATAGGGACTCCGTCCCGCGTCGACTCACAGTTCATTCAGCACATCTCGTGCCAAAAAATAAGTAATACATACTTATGTAGATCACCCATAAATAAGCCCGCAGGGTTCGGGAATCGAATAAAGGACATGTAAAGGACATTCCATTCGACCTTCGAACCCTGCGGGCTTTTTTCTATCTCAGTGCCAAGCGTAGGTTTATATACATAAGAAAAGACCGAGCCTATAGGCTCGGTCTTTTCTTATACAACTTTGTGTTTTCGGCGGAGTTTCTGGATTTCGCCAGCTTCCTCCCCTTCTCGTCTATCTTTCCCTGCATCACCGAGCTTCCTTAGTTCTGCTGCATCCATCGCCATGAGTTCTTGCGCGCGTCCCTCTAGGTATTCAGCGGTGTTCTTCTGTGGGTCGTCGAGTACTTCCTCAAGGAGTGCGTGGAGGGTGTCTCCGAGCTTTGGTCCTGGTTTCTCACTACTTATTTCCATAATACGAGCGCCGTCAATCTTGAGCATCTTCACTGAGATAGGATCTCTAAGCGCCTCTTCAACCATTGATTTGTACTTGCGGAAGCGGAATGGCTGCTCCTTTGGCCGCCCAGTACCAATACGGTCACAAATGCGGAGGTTGAGCAGGTCCCAGATATTCTCCTCCCCTACGTTGCGAATCATACGTCGTACCGCAGAAAGGGTAATCAAATCAGGGTCTGAAAAGAACATGTGCCAGCGGACGAGTTTAGTGATACGCGCGATCTTCTCTTTCGGGAACTTCAGATCCGTCATGATCTTTTTTGCGACTCGTGCGCCGACAACCTCGTGGCCGTGGAAGGTCCAGTCGTTCTTCTCCTTACTCCACTTTCGTGTCTCTGGTTTTGAAATATCGTGGAGGAGTCCCGCGAGGCGGATATCAAAATCCCATTCTTTGTCAGCGCCGTGTTGCATAGTGCGTAGGTTGTGTTCGTAGACGTCGAAGCTGTGGGCTTGGTTTTGTTCCACACCGATACCACGAAGGAGATCCGGCATAATATATGCAAGTAAACCAAGCTTTTCACAGAGAATAAGGCCCTGCATTGGCTGCGAAGACTTTAAGATTCGTGAGAACTCATCGCGGATGCGTTCTTTTGAAATAAGGCTCAAGTTGGAGCCCTTTTCGGCAATGGCAGTCATTGTTTCTGATTCGATAACAAAATCGAGTTCAACACTGAGTCGTACTGCGCGGAGCATGCGGAGGGCATCTTCCCCAAAGCGTTCCGCTGCGTTCCCTACTGCAGTCAGGCGCTTTGCTGCGATATCAGCACTCCCGTCAAATATATCAACCGTTTGCTCATCCTTAAGGCGAAATGCGATGGCGTTGATGGTGAAGTCTCGTCGCGCGAGGTCTTCTTCAAGCGATACACCAAAGGTGACGGTGTCAGGACGACGTGCGTCAGAATAGCCAGATTCACTGCGATACGGCGTTACTTCGACGACACGGACGCTCTCATCCTCTGTTTCTAGATTCACGACACCAACGGTCCCAAAGTCATTATTATTGTATGTTTCCTCAAAAAGAGCTGTTACTTCCTCAGGTTTTGCGTTGGTTGTGATGTCCCAATCCTTCGGAGTGCGACCAATAAGCATGTCACGAACACACCCACCGACGAGGTAGGCTTCAAACCCAGCTTTCTCAAGCGTGTCGGCGACAAGCTGTACTTCTTTTGGAATATCAGACCGTACGATCATTGTCCCTGCATTCTAGCAGATATTCGTTGCAATTTCGCTATTCGGCGCGTATTATAGTCGACACACGCACCCGTAGTGAAATGGATATCACAACTGACTTCGGATCAGTTATTCTGGGTTCGAGTCCTGGCGGGTGCACAGCAGCATACGAAAAGCCCTCGGTTTTAAAACCGAGGGCTTTTCGTATAGGAAGCAAAAGGCTTTGCTTCCGGCTGCTGTGCAAGGCGCAGCCATGTCTCGGCTATTTCTAATGCCGAGACGGCGAGCCGGGGTCGCGAGTACTTAGTAAAATACAAGCGTAGCTTCGTATTTTGCTTAGTAACTTGTGACCACAAAATAGTTAGTGAGTTGCGCCGAGTCCCTTGTGGCGAATTAGTGACCTGACGCCACAAAAATACTCTCTAGAATTAACTCTAGAGTTAATTCTAGAGCCTGCACGAAGCCCCCCCACCCTTGCCTTTCCGCCACATATATAGTATATTTGCGCTGTATTCCAGAGAGCTTGAGTTCGCTCGGGCTCTCTTTAAATAAGGCTTTTCATCTTGAAAGACACACGAATCCGTATTAACAAAGCAATCAGAGCATCGGAGCTGCGCGTCATTGGCGCGGCCGGCGAGAATGTTGGGGTTATCTCTACATCCGACGCACTCGCAATGGCTGAAGAAGCAAATCTCGATCTTATCGAAATTTCTCCCAACGCCAAGCCTCCCGTTGCGAAGATAATGGACTACGGTAAGTACCAGTACGAACAGAAGAAAAGAGCGAAGGAAGTAAAGGCCAAGTCACACGTTACCGAAACCAAGGGGATACAGGTAAAAATCGGTACTGGTGACCATGACTTAACACTCAAAGCAAAGCGAGTGGCCGCGTGGCTCGAAGAAGGACATCGAGTTAAAATCGACCTCTTCCTCTGGGGACGCTACAAGTACATGGAAGAAGGCTTCCTTAAAGAACGACTCGAGCGATTCTTGAAATTAGTCCCCGCTGAGTACAAGATTGCTGACGAGATCAAACGAAGTCCGAAAGGATTCACCACCACACTCGAGAGAGTTGGTAAACAAAAAGCAGAACCAACACAACCAACAGAAAATTCTAAGGAATAGTTTATGAAAACAAACAAGTCATATACCAAACGTCTCAAGGTAACAAAGAACGGCAAGATTATTGCACGTAAGGCTGGGCAAAACCACTTTAATGCAAAAGAATCAGGTTCGAAGCACCTTGCACGAAAGCGTACACAAAACATTTCACTCTCAAAGAGGATTACTCGTCGTTTTCTTCCAAAGAGTGGCGCGTAAAAGCACTATTTGAAGTTACACATTTGATTGAATAATAACGCACTATGTCACGAGTAAAAGGAGGAGTGGTCGCCAATC
The DNA here is from genome assembly GCA_002773395.1 of Candidatus Kaiserbacteria bacterium CG10_big_fil_rev_8_21_14_0_10_47_16. Lineage (GTDB taxonomy): Bacteria > Patescibacteriota > Minisyncoccia > Phycocordibacterales > UBA918 > 1-14-0-10-47-16. Next base: position 351,513 of record PFBI01000006.1, on the reverse strand, counting down.
GCCGCCGCAAAAACATCCTCGAAGAAACAAAAGGATATCGTCACGCACGCTCTACCAAGAAGCGAGCTGCACGCGAAGCAATCTACCATGCACAGTCGCATGCGTTTGCTCACCGTAAAGATAAAAAGAACGTATTCCGTCAGCTTTGGATTGTTCGCCTCAGTGCAGCACTCCGCGCGCACGGACTCAAGTACAGTCTTTTCATCAAGACACTTGCCGCACAAGAAGTTGCACTCAATCGAAAGATGCTTGCAGCAATTGCGGATCAACGCCCAGAAGCGTTCGAACGCATCCTTGCAAAGGTTAAGTAAAGAACACTCATACAAAAAGCCCGTGACTCCGTCACGGGCTTTTTGTATTAGAAGTTAATTGGTACTACATCCCCCAGACTCGGTATCACTGCGGGGGCATCTAAGTACTCACGAAGGCGTTGGACAAGAAAGAGTGATGCACGTTCTTCTCCCATAGTGACAAATACTTTCTCGACGTTTTCTCCACCTTGCGCTACAAAGTCGATCAGTTGGTCACGGTCAGCATGACCTGAGTAGCCAGAGATGCGTGCAATCTGCGCCCGTACCCGTACGTCTTCCCCATCAATCTTTACACGCTTTGCACCGTCATTCAGGAGTCGCCCGAGTGTCCCGACTGATTGGTACCCCACAAGAAGGAGTGTTGTTTTCTTGTCTTCGAGGAAGTGTCGCTCGTGTCCAAGAATGCGTCCGCCATGACTCATGCCACTTCCGGCGATAATAATTTTTGCTCCCTTCTCACGTTTGATTTCCTCGGAGTCCTTTACGGTGTGCGTGAATGAGAGTCCATCGAATGCAAAGATATCATCTCCGCCTTTGATCTGTTCCTGCACCGCCTTTTTCATGTAGTCGGTGTGCGTTCGGTAGAGTCCGGTGACATTAATCGCAAGTGGTGAATCGAGGAATACCGGAAGCGGTTTGATTTCACCTTTTTCAACAAAGTTATTAATTTCAAAAAGCATTCCTTGCGTACGTTCGAGAGAGAATGCGGGAATGATGAGTGTGCCGCCTTTCTTCTGTGTCTCGACAATGTAGTGTTTTAAGAGATCGTTTCGTTCTGCTACTTGTTCGTGGAGTCGATCTCCATACACACTCTCCATAACGAGGTAATTGTATCCGGTCGGAATCGTTGGTGCATCGAGGAGAGGTTGTGGGACGTTCCCAATGTCACCAGAGAATACGCATGATCGCCCTTTGCGGGTGAACGTTACAAACGCAGAACCGAGGATGTGACCAGCGTTCGTGAAGACCGCCGTCACATCATCTTTTAGTGCGATCGGTTCGTTATACGAAACGCCACTAAAGAGTGCGATTGCTGCGGTGACATCTTTCATCTCGTAGCACCGCGGTGACCCGTATCTATCAGCCTCGTATGTCATCACCGTGTACGCGTCACGAAGCATGACGGCCGCAAGATCTTTTGTTGCGTCAGTCGTATAAATCTTTCCGGTGAATCCATCAGCAACGAGTTTTGGAATGCGACCAATGTGGTCGGCGTGTGCGTGCGTTATAAAAAGAGCGTCAATATCTTTTGGACTGTATGCAAATGCCTCGCAATTTTCGGCCGCAGCAAATCGACTTCCCTGTATGAGACCGCAGTCGATAAGAAATTGTGCCCCGTCAGTATTAAGAAGAAAGTTTGCCCCCGTTACCTGTCCGACTCCCCCATAAAAACCAAGTGATGCCATATAAATTTTATACCTCTAATGTTCGTATGCGGGTGGCGACGATGTATCCGATGCTTCCTCCAACGAGGTCCATGACGAGGTCTCCAATCGTGTCCTGCCAGTAGTTAGGCTGTGTAGCGACACCGGCCCATACCTCAAAGTATTCCCAGAGCAGTCCCACTGCAAAGACGGCAAGAATAAATGGAAGAAATCGACGGACGCGTGGAACGTATGGAATAGCATAGTCATCAATGACAAAAAATACGAGCGCAACGGTGACTCCCCCAAGTATGTGCATTGGTATATCAAGCCAAAGATAAATCCAGTACAGATAGAAGTGCAGCGCAAAAAAGTGTGATACAGCCAGTATCGAAGCACTGGTGAGAAGTAAAAAAGTAAGTGGGCGCATATGATGAAAATAGTGTACCACGCTCTTCAGGTACAAAAAAACGCAGGGCAACGCGTCACCCTACGACCTATTGTGGAACCACAAACGCATGCTCCTAGGTGTAAGCTCTAGGTGGGCACCCTTTCCAATTCGTGTCTGAAAATCGCTTTGATTCTCATTACTCCTTGCGATTGCAGGCAGCCCGTTGCAAATGTAACCGGAACATACGATATGCGGTTCCAGATACAGTATATCAAAAAATTGCAGTGTCGGAAGACACTGCAATTTTTGGCTTACACGCTCGTTTGATTACTCAGGCTTCCCGTCAAAGTTTACGTCGTACATGATGCGTTCTTGCGCTGTCACGTAGTCCATAACTTCGTTCTCAGTGAACCAAAGTGCAATTTCGCGCTCTGCTTCCTCTGGAGACTCTGAACAATGGATGAGGTTTCGCACTGCACGGTTTTCAAATGATGAATGACCATATGAATCGACAGTGTAGTCACCGCGGATCGTTCCAACATCTGATGACGACGGTTCTGTTGTTCCTACAAGCTTTGTTACAACACCAACTGCTTGATTTCCTTCGAGAACTACCCCAATAACAGGAGCTGCAGTCATGTATGAAACAATGGTTCGGATGATATCGCGACCGTACTCGATAGGTTCTTTATCAACGGGAAGATTGTGCGCTGTTAGATCTTCAATAATACGATTACCCTTTTTCAAGAACCACTCCTCGTCCTTGTTGTAGTGAATTTGGAGCTGTGCTTCTGTGGGCACAAACATTTTCATGGCAGTGAACTTGAGTCCGGTGCGTTCAAAACGTTTAATAACTTCTCCTACGAGACCGCGTTGTACGGTGTCGGGCTTGAGGATGACGAACGTTCGTTCCTGATGTGGTTTTCGATTCATAATAACTAAAAAATGTATAAATTACCTCCAAAATTATGCGCGCAGTATAGCAGAACGGCTTGAAATAACAAGGAAAAACGGTCTCATCTAAGCATCGCTCAAAATTGAGGATATCCGCGAAGTGCGAGAAAAATAAAACGAGGCGTACGTAATGGTACGGTGAGATTTATTTTTTGTAGCACGACAATGGAGATACCAATTTTTAGAGATGGTTACTCCTTGGTCATGATCACAGGCCCCTTCTCCGTAATAGCGACTGTATGTTCAAAGTGTGCCGCGCGAGATCCATCAGTGGTGAATACACTGTATCCGTCACCATCATCGTCGAAGATAACATCCTTCTTTCCAATATTTACAATTGGTTCAATTGCGTACACGTGTCCCACTTCAATCTTCGGTCCCTTCCCTGCTTTTCCATAGTTTGGAATTTGTGGATCTTCGTGTACTGCATACCCAACACCGTGTCCGCAGAGTTCTTCAACGATTGAAAATCCGTGTGCTTCCACATACGTTTGAATCGCGTGTGAGATGTCACCAATACGATTTCCCGGTTGTGCTTGTTTGATACCGAGTACGAGTGCTTCGCGTGTGACATCGATGAGCTTCTGCGACTCAGCATCAATGGCTCCAACGCCGACGGTAATACCTGAGTCAACAATCATTCCTTCGTAACCAATCGACATGTCGAGGTTTACAATATCTCCTTCGGCAAGAATTTCATCAGCTCGTGGAACACCGTGTTGCACCGTATCATTGACTGAAACGCAGAGCGCTCCGGGATATGGATGATCAGCAAATGTTGGATGGTATCCAAGGAGAACGGGTTCCACCCCGTATTTCTCAGCGAGCTCAAGTGCGAGGTCGTTAATATCTTCAGTACTCATTCCGGGCTTTAGTGTTGCAGCGAGTTCACGAAGTATGCGTGCAAGAATAGAACCACCTTTGGTAAGGAGTTTGATTTCTGCAGGTGTTTTCTTTGTTGCCATTATGAGTGTTGTTCTAGGGAAAGTGTTTTGACGACTGCGTGGTGCACTTCATCGATGGTCGAGGTGCCGTCGATGTCGTGTACTGTTGTGTTTTCTCGTGCTCGGTAATATTCCACAACAGGGAGGGTTTCTTCGCGAAACCATCGCAGGCGTTCTTCGATAGACTCCGGAGTGTCGTCTTCTCGGGCACGTTCTTCCATGCGCGTGCGGACGACTTCTTCTGGAGTATCGAGGTTGATAATGTCGAGTGTCTCTCGTTCAAAAAATGTGAGTGCGCTCTCAAGCTCGTGTGCCTGGTCGAGGTTACGTGGGAATCCATCAATGAGAAGATGGCTCTTTGGGTCGAGCTGGTCAACCATTGCCTGCCCCCACAGAATAGCGGTGAGGAAATCCGGCTGCAAACGACCGTTATTGAGCGTATCCGCAATCTTGTTCTCCGCGAAGGTCTCCTGCTTTGCTGCGAGAGCGCGGAACCGTCGTCCGGTCTGGATATCCACGACACGTCGCCGCGGATCAAGCTTTTCAATGATCGCTTTGAGCTGGGCAATCTGGGTGCCCTTCCCGCTCCCTTGCGGCCCGATAAATATGATAGTGCGTGCTTGCATGACCACCCCAGTCTACCAGAATCTTCATTAAAATAAACCTTTTCGGCAGACGCTGGAAAATATGGTATCGTATCTTCATTATGCCGAAACGAACAATCATTACCCTCGGAGGGATGCCCGGAAGTGGCAAATCAACGATTCGAGAAATGCTCGCAACACAGTTGGGGTACAAAACATTTTCAACAGGAAATTTTACACGCCATCTTGCGAAGGAGCGCGGTATCACGCTGCAAGAGATGAATGAAATTGTTGCAAAAGACAAAGCGCTTGAAATGCGCATCGATGCTGAACTCGAACGCATTGAGGCTGAGGAAAACAATATCATCGTTGACTCGCATCTCGCGTTTCATTTTGTCCCAAGCTCATTTAAAGTCTACTTCGACATTTCTCTTGATGAAGCGACGCGACGTATTTTCAATGACACGGGGGCGAAGCTTCGTGTTGAGAGTGGTGACATTATGGAAACACTCGAGGCGACAAAAGAACGAACACTTGCCCGTATTGAGAACCACCGCAGCAGATACAAAGAACACTACGGACTTAATCCGTATGATGGATCGCAATATGACCTTGTAGTGAATACTGAAGAGAGTGACCCAGAAGCGATTACTGATGCGGTTGTTGCGGGATACAAGAAGTGGCTGAAAGACGAATAGCATAATCTTCCCTGCGGAAGATTATGTCGTGTTTCAGAGGCGGAGCGATGTTTCGGCTATCCCTAATGCCGAAACCGCGAGCCTGGGCAGGAGGTTCTTATGAGCGCAGCGCGACTTTGTTTTCTTATGAGGTAACGAATTAGAAAACAAGAAGTACCCTTGTGGTGAATTAGAAACCTGACGCACATGGAAGATTCAAATCAAAAGGCCGACAGTGAAACTGTCGGCCTTTTGATTTAGTGCAAAGTGATTAGTATTCGCGAAGGGACACTTGTGAATCAACGCGACGTACGATGTCGATGACTACCGACACCGCAATGAGGAGTGCAGTACCACCGATTGCGAGTGCAGTGACACCAGTTAGTGCCTGCATTCCGACTGGAAGAATCGCAACCACTCCGAGGAAGAGCGCACCGACAAACGTGATGCGTGTGATGACACTTCCAAGGTATGCAGAGGTGTGACTTCCGGGACGAATACCGGGGATAAACGATCCTTGTCGCTGCAAGTTCTTAGAGACCGCGTCAGGGTCGAACGTTACCGCAGTGTAGAAGAATGTGAAGAGGAATACGAATGCAAAGTATGCAACTGCGTACCAAATCTGATGTGCGTAGAACGCACTCACCTTCGCGAGAAGGACACCGACACCGGGAATATCGAACGCAGAGAGCACGTTGAGAATCATTTGCGGAAACAGCAAGATAGAAAGCGCAAAGATGATTGGGATAACTCCCGCTTGATTGAGTCGGAGCGGAAGGTAGGTTGTAGTGCCTCCGTATGCACTCCCTCCACGAACGGTCTTTGCGTACGTGATCGGCACTTGTCGTTCTGCTTGTGTCATAACTACTACCAAGTAGATGATCAGAAGCGCTGCCGCACCAAAGCCAATGTAGAGTGGGATCTGTGCCGCGTTGAAGGTAAAGAACAGCTGTCCAAACGTTGCAGGAAGACCACCAATAATACCAGCGAAGATAATGATTGAGACACCGTTTCCGATACCGTACTCAGTAATGAGTTCACCGAGCCAGAGTAAGAGCATTGAACCGGCAACGACCACAACGATGTTTGCGAAGAAACCGAATGTTCCAATATCAAGGAGGACTCCCTGACTCTTAAGAAGTGAGAGGAAGCCGAACGCCTGAAGAATCGCAAGTGGAAGTGTGAGTGTGCGTGTGATCTGTGTAAACTTCTGTCGCCCGCTCTCCCCTTCTTCTGTGTAGAGCGTCTTCAACTTCGGTGACATCACCGTAAGAAGCTGCATGATGATTGATGCAGTAATGAATGGTCCTACACCGAGGAGTACGATTGAGAGGTTTGAGAGACCACCTCCAGAGAAGATGTTGAGAAGCCCGAGGAATTCGTTGTTTGAAAAGAATTGCTCAAGAACGACAACATCAACGCCTGGAATCGGGATGGTTGCAAGTGCACGGAACACGATGAGTGCTCCAAGTACAAACAAGATACGATTACGAATCGCAGAATCGGTGAATATGATTTTCATCTTCTGAATAAATGTGTCCATCGTTTTAGGGTTAGTGGCCAATCAAATACGGATAGTTCGTCTAGTATAGCAAAAAGGATGGTAAAGAAGTATGCCCGCGCCGTAGGCGCGGGCACTCTCCATTTACACGATAGTCCCTCCAGCCTTTTCAATCTTCTCACGTGCTGATGCAGAAACACTACATCCAGTCACCGTGATTTTTTGAGTAATCTCGCCGTTACCGAGGATTTTCACCAGCGGCGCTTTTCCGCGCTGTGATCGGATAACTCCTGCTCCAACGAGACTCTTTGGTGATACTTCACCACCCTTTGGAAACGCGAGTGCAAGTGCCGCAATATTTACCGGCATTGCAATTGGTCGTTCCGCGTTCACTGTCTTCGCGCGATTCTTTCCATGACCACGAAGCTTTGGAAGCTTCTTGATGATGTCACGCATTTCTGGACGCATACTGTTTCCAGCACGTGCCTTCTGGCCTTTCATACCACGGCCACTGGTCTTTCCGCGCTTGCCGCCGCGACCAATACGCTTTGCGACCTTGCGTGCAGTCGTTGGTTTTAGTTCGTGAAGTTGCATAGTAATTTCATTACGCTTTGAGAAGCTCGAGCGCAGCAATTGCAGCGCGTGCATTGTTAAGTTTGTTCTTTGATCGTGAGAGCAGCTTTGCGGTCACGTCCTTTACTCCTGCGAGTTCAAGTACGGTACGTACTGATGAACCGGCAACGAGTCCACGTCCTGGTGCAGGCATGATCATCACCTCACTCGACGCGTACTTGATAGTAACGTCGTGTGGGATGTGCTGGGTCTTGTTCATTGGTACCGTCATGATATTTTTCTTCGCATCTCGGTACGCCTTCTCGATTGCAAGCTGGGTGTCCCCCGCTTTCCCGATACCAACGCCTACCTTTCCGCGCTTGTCACCAATAACCATCGCAACACTGAAACTGAATCGACGACCTCCGGCCATCACACGTGTTACACGACGGATACTGATAATCTTTTGTTCAAACTCAGGACGCGCGCGTTCCTCTCGACGATTTCCACCGCGGCGTGCGCGACGTGGTCGTCGTGGGTTACGCTTGCGTTCATCTGGCGTTTCGCTCGCAGGTGCTCCCGCAGTTTGTGGGGCAGCTGTCTCCGGTTGGCCTTCAGTCGCAACAGGTGTTGTTGGTACTGAATCCTTTGTTGTATTTTCTGTCATACGCAATACTTAATGTGATTAAAATGTAAGACCACCTTCTCGTGCACCGTCAGCAACTGCTGCGATGACGCCTTGGTATTGGAATCCTCCACGGTCAAATACGACCGCAGTAATTCCTTTTGCTGTTGCTGCTTTTGCAATTGCCTTCCCTACTTCGCCGGCTCGTCCGCGTGATGTTGTCTCCTTCATTGTTCGTGAGTCAGCCGCAGCAATCGTTGTGCCCGCAGCATCATCGATGAGCTGTGCGTAAATCGCACGGTTACTACGAAAGACTGCAAGACGTGGTCGTTCTGCGGTACCAATGATACGTGAACGAATACGTGCGTGACGTCGAGTTCGGAGTGTTATTTTCGAGTTATTCATACGCAATTACCTTACACAGCCTTCTTACCCTGCTTTCGAATAATGTATTCGCCAACGTAGTGAATACCCTTCCCCTTGTATGGTTCTGGCTTCTTCACTTCGCGTACGTTTGCCGCAAACTGACCAACAGCATCTTTATCACTTCCGGTAATCGTGATGAGGTTCTTCTCAACAGCAATCTCGATACCTTCTGGTGCTTCAAGTTCTACCGGGTGTGAAAAACCAACACTGAGTGTGATCTTTCGTCCTTGCGCTGCCGCACGGTATCCAACTCCTTCAATCTCAAGTTCCTTTTTGAAACCGTTCGTAACACCCTCAACCATGTTGCGGAGGTGTGCTGCGTACGTTCCCCAAAGCGCTGGTGCGTTTTCAGCGCCAACTTTTGGTGCGAGCGTCACTGCGCCATCAGCAATCGTAACCGTCACCGCATCGGTAACAGGACGTGCAAGTGTTCCCTTTGGTCCTTTGACCGTGAGCATACCACCAACAAATGTCACTTCGACACCTGACGGGATTACTACGGGGATTTTTCCAAGTCGACTCATATACGTTCTATTACCAAATAATAAAGAGTTCCTCACCACCAACATTCTTCTCGCGCGCTTCTTCGCCGGTTAGAATACCTGCAGGAGTTGAAAGGATACGCTTACCCTTTCCGAACTTTACTGGATGAATGTCTGATACACCGATGTAGAGACGTCGACCAGGTTTTGAAATGCGCTGTACTCCACGAATTGCGTGGTCACCGCGTTCGTCGTACTTAAGTACAACATCGAGTGTCTTCTTTACCTTCTTTCCTCGCTTTTCAGCACTCGCGACGAAACCTGCTTCAGCAAGCTTGTCAGCAATTGCTGCTTTGAGCTTTGAGTATGGAAGATTTACTTCCATCTTCCCTACCATGCCAGCGTTCTTAAGCTGGATGATAAAGTCCCCTACTGGATCTCCTACCATGATGATTTCTTTACACCTGGTAATACCCCTTCGTTTGCTGCCTCACGGAAACAAATACGACACATGTCGAAGTCGCGCATGTACCCACGCTTGCGACCACATTTGAAGCAACGTCGGACGACGCGACTTTTGAACTTCGGCTCACGTTGTGAGCGTACGATGATTGATGTTCGTGCCATCTAAGTAAATTAGAATTGTAATATTCTTGGAAAAGTATTTATGTGGATGAAGTGCAAGGCATGGGATGACCGACGACAGAGCCATATATCCCATATGGTGATGAGTCGGTCGGGACCCATAACGCGGCAGCTCGCCACAGAAATCTTTTTCAAACGTTTGACGAGTGGTCTCACATAGTATGTTGTGACCGTCCTCCCCTACCCGCAATTCTCGTAGGTACGAAAAAATTCGCGTTCCGTCTCAGATTTCCGGAGAAATCGTTTTGATCGGTGCGTTGTTTCTACGTAACTCACTAGAGAATGCGTAAACGCTACGAGGGCTAATGTACAGGAAATACGCCAGTCCGTCAACCTTTTAGGTATTAGAAAAGCCTCAGGTTTCTTAGATCATACGATCCTTGAAACCCGAGGCTTGAACCGGCCGGTGGCGGTGATTACTTCCGGAAGATCCTTACCAGACCCCAGACGGCAATGCTTAGGGCGATCCCCAATGCGCTGCCGCTCCAGAAGTCGGAAAGAACGTTGCCGTAGCTGAGGGCTGTTGACAGAATACAGACTGCAGCCGAACCCGCCAGCAGTATCCAGCCCGTGGTTTTTTGACTGGTCTCAGCCGGCTGAGTTTGCACAGGGGCTGTGTTGAGCGCTTTCTTGCGATCGGCCCGCATACCCGCCGCTCCGTACCACATCATGGTGGCGCCGATTGCCACGAAAGCAAGGACACCGCCCCAGTGGACGTTTTTGAAGTCCTGAACGTATCCCACGGTTACGGCGAGTGCCGCAAACCCTAGGAAGAAAAGACCGCCGATAAAGGTAAATGGAGCCATACTCAGGCTCTCGCTACCCTTTTTTCCACTGTAGGTCGTCATTTAGTACCCTTTCCCAAGCAAATTGTGATGTATATCAGGACAAGACCGTAAACTATTGGTATTTATACCACATAACAATATATAGTCAACACCGTCTTTTACTCATTCAGGCAGTGGAAAACTGTGCATAAGAGAGGGGATATGTGCATAAAGGACATCGCTATAAAAGACACTTTTTGCATAGAAAGGGCTCAAAATATAGGTTTCTCATAAAGTACATGTTGTACACTGTATTTCAATATGTTCCACGTGGAACATATTGTTTCAATAAATAAGCCATATTGTACGTGTTTCACATGAAACCCATGCAGGTAGCGGTATAAGACACGGTATACTGTTTCATATGAAACATAGTGACAGCATCCTCATGAATGCACCGGCACACATATCTGTTGGTGTTATAGGTGAAGATATTGCGGCACTTTGGTATATGGAGAGAGGATTTGAGATGTTGGAGCGGAACTATCGCCAGAAGTGGGGAGAGATTGATCTTATTCTTAAAAAAGGCCTAAAAGTATACTTTGTTGAGGTAAAAACAGTTTCACATGAAACAATAGGGGATTTAGAGCGGAATGTTTCACATGGAACGTATAAACCGGAAGATAACGTGCATTTTCATAAAAGACAGCGTTTACGGCGCGTCATTGAGACATGGATATCAGAAAAGGCTTGGAAAGGGGATATTCAGGTGGATGTAGCAGCGGTCAGGACCGTTCCACGTGAAAAGTACGCGGTTGTGGAGGTTGTTGAGGGGGTGGAGTTGGGGTATTGACATTCCAAAAAATAGGCGTATTCTTCTACTCAGAAGATCTTTATTCATAGCAACACGGAGGGCGCGTTTCACATTCTCGTGGACGCGCCCTTTTAGGTTTTTATATTTTAGCTAGGAAGTTTCATGTGAAACAGAAATCACCCGAGCGGAGGTGATTCCGTCGGGTGTGGTGGTGTCTTGTTAGAAGCGGGAGCGCGGCCTAACTATGGGCCGGAAGATCTGGCTGGATAAGATGGGTCCATCGTAGGGGAAGACTCGAATTCTCGAGAGATCGAGTCTCTTCGAAGCACTTCTTCTGTCTAGACAAGGGTAACCTTCAAAGACTCGAGCTTCAGAAATGTCCGAAACCCACCCCTTTGTTATACCTGTCGATGAGATGAAAGGCAGGTATATGGCGTAACGATTGTCTCCGCGAAAGAAGCAAGCTGCTTCACCCGGAGCTCGCCACGCTATTACGTGGTATTTTGGCATTTTGACCTCCAAGGTGCTGTTCGGTGGAATACTACAGGATTTATATATTTTTACAATAAAAGGCAGGCAGAACCTGTCTTTTATTTGTTTTAGTATTGCCTGGAAAAATTGCCTCGTCGGCAGATTTTTCCAGTTGGAGTTTGTCGACACTACTATCGACAAACAATTCACTGGACTTATAGGATGCTCGAAACACGCTAGTCAGCCGTGTTTCTCGGAGAAGTCTTGTGATTCTACATGGACAAAAACTTCGTCTTTGTCGGGGAGCCGGGAATCGAACCCGGACCACACGGTCCCAAACCGCGTACACTACCACTATGCTACACCCCGAGTGAGAAAGAGTGAATAAAAGCTTGTTTTTATTCATGACTTTCGAGCGAGGGGTGCTGCGGATGCAGCCAACCCGATGCTCTTGTGACTCGTTCTTTATATCGTTTGCTTGCGACTCTCGATATCCGAGCGAAGAGGAGGGGTATCGAGCCGGTAGGCGAAGATACAACTCGTAAGCCCTAAATCTGACCAGGAAACCCAGTCAAACGTACGCGAAATAATACCACTACACTACAAAAAATGCGAGTTCTGTAGAGGGAGTGATATAATCCTGTGTATGCAAGAACGGGACGAAGAACATTTCTCTGGAAAAGTTGCACAGAAAGGTATCATTTCTCAAGGCAATAAAATTCTTATTACACGCGGCGTCAATGATGCGACCACGTGGGAAATACCGGGCGGACGATTAAATACAAATGAAGATCCAAAATCAGGTCTTGCACGCGAATTGTATGAAGAACTCGGTGTCCATTGTGATATTGGGAGGGTAGTGTATGTGGAACAACATTTTCATAAAAAAGAAGCAGCCTATAGACTGTTAGTTGCGTACACCGCAACCATGCAAAATCCCGAAGAACCCTTACGTATTGCACAAGACGAAGTGGCAGAAGTACAATGGATTACCAAAGAAGAATTACCGAACATCTCTCTGTTTGATAGTTACCGTCGAGCGTTAGAAGCATATTTTGAAACACTATGATCACACACTACTTTCGTACCGTAAAAGATACTGAGCTCAAAACGTCGGAAGATATCCGCACGGGCATGTGGACGCATGCGGTCGCGCCAAGCGAAGAAGAGATTGCACTCCTTGTGGAATCGTACGGGCTTGATGCTCAAATTGTGGCTGATAGTAAGGATTTTTTTGAGGTTCCACGCTTTGAACGATCGGGAAGTGTTTCGTACTTTTTTACACGGTATCCGTTTGATGAGAAGAAAGAAGATACGGATTCAGCACCGCTGCTTATTGTGGTAGGGGAATCATTTGTACTCACTGTCGCGCAGCGTGACGTACCATTTCTGAAACCCTTCTTTGATGGAAGAGAGGAAATTGTTACCACGCAAAAGACAAAGCTCTTCATTCAGTTTATGTCCGCCCTCACATCGTCGTTCGATCATGACCTCACACGTATGCGAAAGGCGGTGTACCGAGACCGTACCCGCGTGCAGGACATTCACGGGCAGGATATTCAACGTTTGGTAACCTTTGAACACAAGCTCAATGACACGCTCTCAGCGATTGTTCCTACGAATGCGTGGCTCCAGCAGCTTACTGTCGGAAGTCATATTCAGATGTACACGGAGGACGTTGCGCTTATGGAAGATCTTATGATTGCGAACAGTCAGCTTGCAGATTCTGCACGCTCAGTCCTTAAAACCATTCAGAATATTCGCGGTGCATCAGAAGCGATTCTCACACAGCAGCTCAATAGCACGATCAAGATGCTCACGGCGCTCACTATTATTCTTACCATCCCGACCATTGTTTCCTCACTCTACGGAATGAATGTTCCATTGCCGCTTGCAGATCATCCGTACTCGTTTTGGCTTGTGGGGATCCTGATTGTGACAACAATGGCGATTGTGACACACTTCTTTATCCAGAAACGTTGGTTTTAAAGTATGAAACAGCAAATTGTACATATACATGGAGGGGAAGCATTTAGTACCTACGAGATGTATCTTGAGCGACTTCGTACAATGGAGATTAGTGACCCGCTTGGGCTTGAATCACCGCGAAAAGGTTGGTCCAAAAGCATGGGGGAAGTACTCGGGGACGATTTTGAGGTCTATCGACCTTCAATGCCGAGTCATAACAACGCAAAATATGAGGAATGGAAGATATGGTTCGAGCGCTACTTCGGATTTCTTCATGACGGGGTGATTTTGATTGGTCACTCACAGGGCGGCGAATTTCTCTACAGGTACCTTTCTGAAAATCAGTTACCTGTTGCAGTAAGAGGCCTTATTACTGTCGGTGCTCCCGCCTATAAAGATGATTTTGGTGAGGAAGACGGCGGGGATTTCCATTTTAAGCCAGATCTTGTAAAGGACATTTCAAATACTATAAAGGACATACATCTTTTTCACTCAAAGGACGATGATATTGTGCCATTTTCTCATGCGGAACGTCTCCAGGAATTGCTCCCCGCAGCCCACATGCATATTTTTGAAGATCGTGGCCACTTCCTCCAGGAAACATTCCCCGAGTTGCTTGACCTGCTCAAAAAGATGGCATAACTGGCTATCCTCACTGTACGGTGAAAGATATCGGCTTTTGGCCCGTCATCGCTTATAATGGTTTCCACATGTCTTTGGGAGAAGAAAAAGGTGGAGGAAATCAGGAAGATCGCTTTTTGAAAGCGTTTGATGAATATGCCGACGCTTTGTTTCGGCATGCGACGTACCGACTTTCGGATCGTGAGCGGGCGGTTGAAATCGTCCATGACACATTTACGAAAGTATGGAGTTATATTCGGAGTGGGCATACGGTTGATTCGTACAAACCATTTCTCTATAAAATCCTCAACAATCTCATTATCGACGAGTACCGCAAACGAAAGAGCGTGTCACTCGATGGGTTGATGAGTGAAGAAGGGATAGATGAGGGAAATTTTGACGAGTTGCACGAAGGCTCACTTGAGGAAATGACATTTGCACTCGATGCAAAGCAGGCGCTCGAAATGATGGGGGACATTCCGGACATGTATCGGGAAGTACTCACGCTCCGTTTCGTGGACGGCCTTGGTCCAAAAGAGATTAGTGATCTGGTTGAAGAATCAGAAAACGTCGTCTCCGTACGGATCCATCGAGGAATCAAGATTCTGAAAGAACGAATCGAGACCGCAGAAGAAATGGCACGCATCAGACGTACTTCGCCCTACTACGGCGGGGAAGCAAAATAACGATATGAAATCTTTTGATACTGAAATAGCAAAATACGCAGAAAAAACTCGCCTCAAGGCGGCAGAACGCGCAGAGCTTCGCGATCGGATTTTGACGTACATGGAGTACCACCCGCTTCCGAAGAATCTGCAAACAGAACAGGCGCAGCCTGACCTCGGTCAGCGCGCGTGGGCGGGAAGCGTCTACGCATTTAAATATATAAGTGAACTGAGTACACACACGTATGCCCGCGCAACCGCTGGTGTATTTATGTTCCTGCTCATCATTGGAACGATTCCATTTATTGCAGAACGTTCTGTGCCAGGGGATGTACTCTACCCAGTGAAGACAAATGTGAATGAAACAATTCTCGGACAGTTTGCAAACTCACCGTACGAGAAGGTAAGTTTTGAAACGTCACTCATGGAACGTCGTATTGCAGAAGCGCGACTTCTTGCAAAGGAAGGGAAGCTTACGAATGATATTGAAGAAGCGATTGCAGTTGATGTGAAAGAACATGCAGATGCAGCACAGAAGGGTATTACTGAACTTAAAGAGAGTGATGCTGATGAAGCAGCGATTGCTGAAATCACATTTAGTACTGCACTTGAAGTGCAGACAGCGGTACTCAAGGGAACAGATGCACGTAGTGCACCAGCAAATGGTATTGCAAGTGTTGTGCGCGACGCGAAAGCAACAGCAGATGCAACAAAGAGTGTCGATACTCCGTCATACGATAAGCTCTCAGCACGAGTGCGAACTGAAATGGCGAAGGCGTATGCACTCTTTAGTTCTATCAAGAGCGGTGTACGTGATGCAGAACGTTCTGACATCGAGCGTCGCCTTGGTGACATCGAACGAAAGATTACTGAAGCACAAAATATTCACGCGAGTGAAATCTCAGGTGACGGTGCTCCTGAACTCGCAGAAACACTTTCGGATGTTCGCAAAGTCATTTCATTCCTGACGGACATTGATGTGCGTGAACACGTCGATATCGAATCATTGGTACCGATTGTATTAACACACGAGGAACGTATCACTGCCGCTACAAAGACCATAGAAGACGCAGGAACGCGTTTTGAGGGGTATAAGCAGCGTGTGGCATCAAGTACTGATAAAACACTCACACTGAGCGTTACAGAGAGCGGTACGCAATTTGAATCACTCTTCACACGTGCATCAAGCTCGCGTTCGATTGGCGATGTTACCGAACTCGAAAATATTGCAAAGGCCGCAGCAGCACTGATTGAAAAACTGGGAAAATTATTTGGTGACGTACCGGCAGCGGGCGGACCAACATCTGAGAATACTGAAACAAACACGACACGTTCAACTTCAACAGCAGCAGTGCTCGAGGAGAGAAACGAGGTGTAGGGGAGGGGAAATACAAAAGGCCGGCAGCGAAGCTGCCGGCCTTTTGTATTTTGTATAAAATAAACCACTGCGGAAACTTGCAGTGGATGTGGTGAGGGCGAGCAGGTGCTCGCCCTCAAGAATTACCATTTTTCAGCCTTCACCGGAGGGCGGGCGTCGCTGATGCGACTCAGGGGAACGCGAACATGCCTCCCCCTGCTGTCGATAATACTTGCCGTACCCGCTTGCCGATTGCGATCCTCGACCGTGAAATTGCCAAATTCATCATTCACGAGTCTGGCTGATTGGGTATCTGTCATAACAAACCCCTCTTCTCGTTTGTGTTCCTCGTCTTCATGGGAACAATCCCCATGAAGTGGAACTTTTGTATCCTATTCCTCCAGAGAAAAATTGTCAAAGAATAATCATATGGCATTGTGCACAATACACCTTGCAATCACTGCGTAGAGGCGTATATTGCCTTTATGCATACAGAGCGCACAGTATTTCGGCTGAGCCTTGGAATCTCCAAGGAGTCGGTTTGTGCGTAGTCTAGAACTCTCACACAAAACCGGCTCCGCTTGGGGCCGGTTTTGTTCTCGAGAGAGGTTCGTATGGTGAGGGAATTATTTTTCTAGAAAAATAATTCCCTCACACCACGAAGCGGTGTGACTACGGCGAATGAGCGCCGTAGCAGTTCTTTGGGGAAATTAGATGAATGATAAAAAGGGGTCCGCGGATACCACAAATCCGCAATCAGGTGACAAGGAAACGACCGATGTCCCGCTACGGTATTCGCGGTCGCACCACGGGCAGCCCGGACGCGTTTTCACAAGAAGGACGTTCTGCGGAACGCATCTTGGCCAAATCAGTGATGATTTGGATGATGATGGTCTGGTCACAATCGGCTCACGCTGATCAACAAATCGTTCTCGGCCTGCTGCGCACACGCGCGGCAGGCCTCGATTTTTTATATTGAGTCATTACGAAAAAATGGTAGGGTAAGGGATTGTCCCTCTAATCAGTTTTATTCTATGGATTTTGGAATTTTCAGTACGTCCTCGCTTCCGGCACTGGTGTACACCGTACCTATTGTTGGAACCGTTGACTTCACCCCGTATGTATTTTCAGTGGCACTCTTCTTCGGAATTATTATTGCCGTTAAGATCATACAAGTTATTGTCATTGCACGACTTCGACGTCTCTCACGCAAGACATCAACAAACATCGATGACGCAATCGTAAACACGATCGAAAGCATTCGATTCTGGGTCGTCATGCTTGTTGCACTCTACGTTGCGCTTATTCCGGTTGCACTGCCGCATAGCGCTGACGTGGTCATCCGTGCCGTTATTCTCTTTGCTGTTGTGTGGCAGGGGATTGAGATTGTTGTACGCTTCATTGATTACCTTGCAACGCGCTTCCTCGAGAAAGATGAAGACGGAGACGGTGTCATTGACCCCAACTCTGCAACAGCGTCAGACATGATACTACTCATGGCGCGTATCATCCTCTGGTCACTCGGTATTCTCTTTGTCCTTTCAAACCTCGGCATTGAAATTACGTCACTCATTGCCGGCCTCGGTATTGGCGGTATTGCCGTCGCGTTCGCGCTCCAAGGGATTCTTTCGGATCTCTTCAGCTCGTTCTCCATTTACTTTGATAAGCCATTTCGTATCGGTGACTTCATCGTTATCGGCGATAACTCAGGTACGGTGGAGCGTATCGGTATCAAGACAACGCGTATCCGTACGCTTCAAGGCGAAGAACTCGTTGTATCAAACGCAGAATTGACGACCGTGCGCGTTCAGAACTTCAAACGAATGAAGGAACGCCGCATCGTATATTCTTTTGGTGTGACGTATGAAACACCTGAGGCAAAAGTAGCAAAGATTCCAGAGATGGTAGAGAAGATTCTAAAAGAGACTGAAGATGCACGACTTGATCGTGTGCACTTCACAACCCTTGGAGATTCCGCACTTATCTTTGAAATGGTCTACTACGTAGATTCGGCAGTCTACGCAAAGTACCTCGATGTGCAGCAGGCGATTAACCTCAGTATCATGGCAGCGTTTCAGAAAGAGAAAATCGAGTTTGCGTACCCAACGCAGACGTTGTATGTGAAGAAGTAAGACGTCTATACAATAAACCCCGCGGCCGTAGGCTGCGGGGTTTATTGTATAGACGCTTTATGCTAGAATCGTGGGCACACGCGGTTGTATTTTATACATTCGCTGCGTTCCCAAAGCTCATGTGCAAGCAAGCTTGCCATGATCTTGCTCACTTGCGGGTGTAGTTTAGTGGTAAAACATCTGCCTTCCAAGCAGAGGTCGGGAGTTCGATTCTTCTCACCCGCACAAACAAGTACAGAAAAACGCTGCTTTTTTAAAAGCAGCGTTTTTCTGTAGAAAGCAAACTGCTTTGCTTTCGTGCTTGTTTGTGAAGCGGAGCTGTGTGTTTGCTATTTCTAATGCAAACACAAGCGAGCTCGGGGAGAAGCCACTTATGAACAAAGTGAATTAGTGAGCTGACCCCAAAACTATTTGTCGCCGAGTCGGGGTCGCGAGCAAAATCTTTGTTTTTGACGTGTGACCGATTCTCACCCGCACATAAAACAAAAAACTGGCCGAGGGCCAGTTTTTTGTTTCTCTAGAGAATAGTGGAGATTTACTTCACGGCGTCCTTAAGAGCCTTTGCAGCACGGAACTTTGGTACACGCATCGCAGGAATAGTGATGCTTTCACCTGTACGTGGGTTACGACCTGTTCGGCCGTTTCGCATCTTCGCTGAGAAGATTCCGAGACCAGCAATTGATACTTCATCACCCTTTGTGAGAGATCCGATAATACCGTCGATCATAGTTTCAACTGCGCGTTCTGCGTCTGCTCGAGTTCCCCCGAGAACCTCATGCACTTTGTTGATGATATCTGCCTTGTTCATAAGTATGTACTAAGCGTATAATAAATTTTTGTGCAATTGCACGTGCCGACATTTTTGTGGCTTCAAAGCATTATATAGCACCACATCAGTGGTGCAATCACTACCGGAGTACATATTTCTGTGTCCTAATATTTCTAGACGAGAGACGAATGACTGTGGTACCCTGCATATCACTATGAAAATTGGCGTAATGGGAGCACGAGGAAGTTTCTCTGAGCAGGCAGGCGAAGAGTATATTCGCCGTGAACATATAACTGATGGTGAAATTATACCGCTTGTCTCTGCAGAGAACGTACTTGAGAGTATTGAAACGGGGGCTATAGATAAGGGTATTTTCCCGATTGAAAACTCAAACGGAGGCGTTGTGATTGAAGCAGTGTATGCAATGGCGGAACATCGTTTCACGGTAGAGAAAATGTTTGAGATTGATATTCACCATAATCTTTTGGTGAAGAAAGGGGTGACGGCGACGCATATTACCGCAATTACGTCACACGATCAGGCCCTCAAACAGTGCCGGATGTACCTCAAACGGATGTGGTCTACTGTTGATATCGAGGCTTTTAAGGATACGGCAGCGGCTGCGAAGGCACTTTCTGAGGGAGAACTGCCAGACACGACTGCAGTCATTGCGCCAAAACAATGTGCAAAAATGTATGACCTCGAAATACTTGAAGAATCAATTCAGGATTTGAAATTTAA
Source organism: Candidatus Kaiserbacteria bacterium CG10_big_fil_rev_8_21_14_0_10_47_16 (assembly GCA_002773395.1). Classification (GTDB taxonomy): domain Bacteria; phylum Patescibacteriota; class Minisyncoccia; order Phycocordibacterales; family UBA918; genus 1-14-0-10-47-16. Next base: position 331,752 of record PFBI01000006.1, on the reverse strand, counting down.
TTTCACGACGTTCGTTGTTGCGACAGCATCATCGTAATTTTGGCGCTTGACTTCGTCATGGTGCGCAAAATATTTCTCACCGTACGACAAGTACGACTCAAAACATTTTACTTCTATTCCTCGTCATCCATCCAAAAGTACAAGGATGCACATAAAAAGGCCGGTACGCATGCGTACCGGCCGATGAGGCATGTGGATAATCGTCGCTTATGACAATCGACATGTCGCCTCTCGCAATATTCAATGCATAAATACTATGAGAGGCGAGCGA
>PFBI01000006.1:330043-331464 GCA_002773395.1 Candidatus Kaiserbacteria bacterium CG10_big_fil_rev_8_21_14_0_10_47_16 | reverse complement strand
TATCGCCTAATATAGGTAGCGTCATGGTCGTCAGCAAACTTTATAATGAACTAAACCCCAGCCGGCGAACCGGCTGGGAGGAGGTAACTACTCTTTCGCCTTAAAAAAGGCACCGGGTTTATCACCTCCTGAAATTTGTGCCCCTCCCGTATCCATACGGGAGGGGCATGAGTGCAATGCTGTGCTCACCAGTTATGGTAGAAGAACTCTCGCACTCAAAATAAATGCGTTACGCTACTTGACGTACTTCCTCCATCTCACGTTCGCACTTCCACCATTCACGGAAGATGTGTTCTGCGAGACGTGTGGCAGTGCGCCAGCTGGCCATCTTCTGGATGTGGATCGGCGTGTACTTCTTTACGCCAGCCACCTCCACCGGTTCGGGGTGACGCTCACGCAAGTTTTCCTTCATCTTGCGCAGATAGTCACCCCACTGCGTTCCAGGCCGGCGCTGTGCCTGCTGGGTGACGAAGAGATAGAGGGCCTGACGACACTCACCACTCCAGTTGGCAATCTGGCCGTTCCGCCGACGGGCAAATGCGCCATCCGCCAGTACGTGAACACCGCAGTACTTGAGGAAGGAGGACTCCTTCTCGAAGCGCCGGATGTCCACGATTGAGGCGATGATACGACCCGCAAGCGCAGGTCCCATGCCGGCGATCGGTCCAAAGACCTGCTGGTAGACGTACGAACTCTCGCATGCCTTCTTGAGGTCGTTGTCGCGCTTCGCTTCTTCCTTGAGGACTGCCTGCAAGATGGCGTCGTTTGCCTTGGCGGCATCGTACGTCTTCTCGATCCCTCCCTCAGGGAAGATACCGTCGGTGCGGCAGAAGATCTGCCCAATGACCCGCTGGCGGATACGCTGTTCGCATGCCATGCGAGCTTTCATGGCGTCGATGCGTGCCCGAAAGCACTCACGAAGCAAGATGATATCGCGATCGCGATCGAGAACCGGATAGAAAAGATTGGGGACCTCCTTGGCCATGATGGCAAGAAGTGCCGCATCGTCCTCCTTGTTCTTGGCGAAAGCGCGCTCAGTGCGTTCCTTCGCAAGTACGAAGGGAGGTACACGAAGCACGGTTGCGCCGACCGAGTCGGCGATGCGCGAGGCGGAGAAGGCGAGATAGTCACCGGAGCCGCCGAGCGCCATGGCGACCGTGTCACCTTTTGTGATCGTGGAGAGAAACTTGGCCTCGTCCTCCTCGGTGGCGAGCTTGGTTGACTTGCCACTGATGTGCACGATGGTGGGGCGAGCCTCACCTTCCGCGCTCATCTTGATACGGTGCTGGATGCCGATGATACGGCAGGATTTTTCGCTCATACTGAGCACTCCTTTTCAAGGTACACCTGCTCGAGTGAGCAGGGTGGGGTACAGCCGATTTCTTCTCCTAAGAGAAATATGTAGGTTCGCCCCTTAGAAT
>PFBI01000006.1:226656-330007 GCA_002773395.1 Candidatus Kaiserbacteria bacterium CG10_big_fil_rev_8_21_14_0_10_47_16 | reverse complement strand
TATCGCCTAATATAGGTAGCGTCATGGTCGTCAGCAAACTTTATAATGAACTAAACCCCAGCCGGCGAACCGGCTGGGAGGAGGTAAAGACTTACTCGTCTCTCGGTCGAGACATGATAATTCTCACCTCCTGAAATGGTCCTAGGCTGTCACCGACAGCCTAGGTTGGAGCATGCCCGCTTTCGTGTTTGGGACACAACCTTTTTTTCGCTCCAAATCAAAACGACTTGCAAAATACTATAGATATTGAGATATGTCAACAGCCGCATGATTCCGGAGGAATCATGCGGCTGTTGGGTGACTCTCACCTTTATCTCGCAAATTCAATCACGCGGGTTTCGCGGATGACATTTACTTTAATTTCTCCAGGGTAACGAAGCTTCGTTTCAATTTGCTTTGCGATATCACGCGCAAGATTGTGTGCTTCAAAGTCGGTAATCTTCTCAGGGCTCACAAATACGCGTACCTCGCGTCCCGCTTGAATGGCAAATGCCTTTTCAACACCGGGCATATCGAGCGCAACTTGTTCGAGGTCACCGATACGCTTGATGTAGTTCTCGAGAGAGTCACGGCGTGCGCCAGGGCGACCGCCTGAAAGGGCGTCAGCAACCTGTACGAGCATCGATTCGATTGTTTCATACGGATATTCCTCATGGTGCGCTTGCATCGCGAGGGTTACGCGTTCGTCCACATCATACTTCTGCAAGATGCGACGGCCAATCTCAACGTGCGTCCCTTGTACCTCATGACTCACGGCCTTCCCGATGTCATGAAGCAGAGCGCCAGCGCGGGCGATACCGACGTCAGCACCAATTTCTTCAGCAAGCATGCCGGCAAGGTGTGCCATTTCGACTGAGTGCCAGAGCACGTTCTGTCCGTAACTGGTACGGAAGTGTAAGCGGCCAAGGATGCGGAGTAGGTCAGCGTGAAGGCCTGGTACACCAGCGTCTGTTGCAGCCTTTTCTCCCATCTTCTGCATAGTTTGACCAACTTCTTGTTTTGCCTTATCAACGATCTCTTCAATCTTTGCAGGTTGAATACGACCGTCAGCAACGAGTTTCTCAAGGGCAACACGTGCGATTTCGCGACGGAGTGGATCGAATGACGAGAGTACGATGTGTCCCGGGGATTCATCGATGAGTACATCGACTCCTGTTGCGCGTTCAAATGCGCGTACGTTGCGTCCTTCTTTTCCAATAATCTTTCCCTTCATGTCGTCACTCGGGAGTTCGACGATGGAGGTCATGATGTCACCCGGCATGACGTTGCCGAGGCGGAAGATGGCAGTGGCAAGAAGCCCCTTCGCTTTTTCATCGAAGCGGCTGTCGCCCTCAGCTTCCAGTTTCTGGATGCGTGCAGCGAGATCATCAGATGATTCCGCTTCCATACGACGAATGGTTTGTTCGCGGGCTTCTTCCTTGGTGAGACCTGCGACTTCTTCAAGTTTCGTTTCAATCGATTTTGCCCGTTCATCGAGCTGCGTCTTGATTTCCTTTACTTGGTCGATCTTTTGACGGACGTTTTCTACTTCAGAATCGATATCAATCTGACGATTATCAAGAAGTTCCTCCTTTTTAATAAGGCGGTCTTCAGTCTTTGAGAGTTTCTCTTCTATTTCTTTTAGTTCTTGCTTCTTTTCTTTTTCGAGCTGTTCTACTTTCGCTTCAGCCTTTTCGACGATCTTGAGTGCTTTTTCTTCAGCGGCGATGAGTTTTTCCTTTATATTGAGCTCCACTCCCTCTCGTTTTGAGAGTGCGTGGAGATACCGGAGGTAGTAGCCAATCGCTATGCCGAGCACTCCTGCTCCAAAGAGAGCAATGAGTATTGGTACTGACATAGGGTTTTCTTACGGTTCTGGGTAGTGTGAGCGAGCGGGGCGGGGATGTCGAGGCGGTATCAGAGGTGCTCTCACCGGTTTGGTAATGGTCGACAAATCCAGCGTAGCAGAGTTGTTCATGAAAATAAAGGCCGGTGGATGCGGAGCATCCACCGGCCTTTACGTATGTCACTGAGGTTTATTTGAGAATCTCGTCAACGATATTGTACTTCTTTGACTCTTCCGCAGTCATAAAGAAGTCTCGATCGGTATCTTTTTCAATCTGTGCGAGTGATTTGCCAGTTGCTTTTGCGAGCATCTTATTGAGACGTTCACGAGTCTTGAGGATGTGACGCGCGGTAATTTCAATATCTGACGCTTGTCCTTGGGCTCCGCCCCATGGTTGGTGAATCATCACTTCTGCATTCGGAAGAATCCGGCGCTTTCCCTTTGCACCTTGCGAGAGGATGATTGAGCCCATCGATGCAGCCATACCAACGCAGACAGTCGCAATGTCTGGTTTGATGTGGTTCATAGTATCAACGATACCAAGACCTGCAGTTACGCTCCCTCCGGGAGAGTTGATGTAGAGGAAGATGTCCTTCTTTGGATCCTCAGCTTCAAGGAAGAGGAGTTGGGCGATCACGAGATTTGCCATGTGGTCGTCAATACCACCCGTTACGAATACGATACGTTCCTTGAGGAGACGTGAATAAATGTCGAACGCGCGCTCACCTTGGGAGGTTTTTTCTACCACCATTGGCACGAGAAGCCCTTTTGTATCAGTGTTTTTTGATTCCATAGAAATGCATCATAGCAAAGAGCGGATGTATTGACAATAAAGGATCAAAATGATTTTATAAAAGTGGAACGGGTTGTTCCGTCTCTAGAAAGGAGGCCATGATGGCCCACTACTGCGGCGGTCGCCCGCATATGCGACTTTTGGATAGGTTTGAACAGTGGCTCCAGCATCACATCAGATGTTGTAAAACGATTGTCGTCACCTTGGTTTATGTGACAGCAGTTGCTATCGTTTTGCCGACGGTTCGGAGCGCTTTCGGTTTATGATTGCTCTTCTAGAAGAAAGGCCTGGTGCGCGATCGCAGCCAGGCCTTTTCCAATGGAGAGTTTTTACGCAGTCTCAAGCATTTGCATCACCTTTTCGTTGGTGAGCATTGATTGTACGTAAATGCGTACACGTGCTTCATCAGCGTCTTTGTATTGCTCGAGAAGGGCAGATACTTGTTGATCTACTTCACCTGCGTCCGCCTCGATTGATTCTTTTTGTGCAATTTCATTGAGTACAAGTTGGAGTTTTGCGCGCTTTGTTGCAGTTGGAGCCCATTCTGCTTTCAAATCATCGCGTGTCTTTTTAATATGACCGAGGTAGTCGTCTGTTGAGAGACTTGCGCGCTTGAGGTCTTCTTCCATTTGCGCGAACATTTGGTTGAGTTCTGCATCAATCATTACTTGTGGAAGTTCGATCTCACTTTTTTCAACAATGGCATCGGTGAGGTTACCGCGGTGCATAGACGATGCGTCTTGCTTCTTCTGGATTTCAAGATGTTCACGGATTTTTGCTTTGAAATCAGCAACCGTTGTAAATTGGCCTGGTTGACCGAGTGTTTGTACGAGTTCGTCGGTTAATTCTGGTACGGGAATATCAGCAGCATCTTCAATTGGTGCTTCGTCAGCTTCTTCCTCGTGATCATGGTCACAGTCTTCGCCGTGTTCGTGATCATCTGCAGGTTGTGCCTTCTTCTGAAGACGCTCGTACGCAGTCTTTTGTCGGAGGATATCTTTAATTTGAGTCTCAACATCTTCATCAGTCACTTCATCACTCGGCTTCTTCGCGTTTATATCTTTTGCGATTTCTTTGTAGTCAGGGAGCGTGACGTCAGGAAGAACGGCTACTGTTGCAGTGAATCCAAGTGGATTATCTTTTGCAATCTTTGTGATACCAATCTGTGGGTACCCAACTGCGTCAATATCGTGCTCTGCAATAATGAGTGGGTAGGCGAGTGAGAGGGCACGTTCTGCCATTTCAGCAATCACTGCAGCCTCACCAACTCGTTCAATAATAACTTTTTCAGGCACGCTTCCTTTACGGAATCCATCAATCTGGATGTCTTTCCCAATATGCTTAAGTGCCGCATCGCGGTGCTTTTCGAGGTAGGTATAGGGAATTTCACCAGCAATTTTTACTGTTGAGCCCTCCTGTTTTTCTACCGAAATGTTTTTTAGTTCTTCTTTTGTCATATGTAATGGCACAGTGTACACGGGATTTTTTTGATTGCAAATAAAAGAGCCGCGGGCATTCGCCCGCGGCTCTTTTATGTACGGTATTTAGTTTGCTTGGAGTTCTGCGTCAATTTGATTGAGGTCCGCGTCGAGTGCTTTCATGTCAGCGTCAACGTCTGCACTCGTAGCATCAAATGATTCTTCTGCTGGTGTTGAAGATGCTTCCATCATCGAGTCAGTCGTGGTCGCCTCCATCATAGAATCATCCGCCGGTGCACTTTGCCGTGCAAGGAGGGCTCCCCATACGTAGAGCGCGCCGAGGGCAAGTACGATGAGGACAATGAGGACCCCGATGATAGGTGCAAGGTGAGAACGCTCTTCTACTGGAGGAATGGGCTCAGGTGCTTTAACTGGTTCAGGAGTTGGAGTCGTTGGGGCAGGAGCAGGAGTGGGTACTGGAGGTTCTTCAGGCATTTTCATCTCGTACCCTTCACCATTTTTTATTTCATCAGCCATAGTATTTTCTCGGTTATTACATTAATTACTCAGTAGTACTTGCCTCGTTGGTATTCTCGCCACCGTCTCCCTGTCGCACTGCGTCACTGACACCTCGTTCGAGGTCTGCTGCTGCGATAGCGTCTTTCAGTGCTGCAACGGCATCATGGAGTGTACCTTGTGCTTCTTTGAGAAGATCTCGAACAGTGGTGAAGTCAGTACGCACTTCCGCCCATGCTGTTTTTGGCTCTTCTGATCCTGAAACGTACTCAATATTCGTACTCATTGTAGCGAGCGCTATAGTTGCTTCATCGAGTGTTGCGCGCGCATCACTAATGAGGAGTAGTGTACCGCCTACATCAACACCACGATCACTTAATTCTTGTGCTCGTGTTTCAAGACGGTCAGCGAAGCCTGACATTTTTTCAATTGCGCCACCGAGCCGCTCGACGGCCTTCTGTGCAAGTTCTGCAAAACGCTGTTGCATCTGCTCACTGAGCGCTGCACGACGAGCTGCCGTCGTTGATGCGTGTTCTTCCTTTCGAGATTCGATTTCTGCCTTACGTTCTTCGAAAGTTGTCTGACGTTCTGTTCGCATTGTCTGGAATTCAACTTTTCGTGCTTCAAACTCTTGTTTGTGCGCCTCTTGCTCTTGCTGGCGCTCTTCCTTTCGAGCCTCCATTTCTGCCTTCCGTGCTTCAAGAGCCGCGCTGCGATCGCCGGTATTCGATGAATCATTCTGCGCGAGCACACTTGATGCGCCTGCGAAGCAGATTCCGAGAATCGCGAGTGCGAGATAGAGATAATATTGTTTATACGTACGTGGTTTCATAATGTTGGTTACAAATTTAAGTTACTCCAATAGCGAAAGGGTGTATTCGCTGATAGGTACAGTATAAACCGCCCCCGTCCAGAGGACGGGGGCGGTTGTTAATAGCTTTGGGCTACTCTTTATACTTTTTTCTCAGTGTAGAGTGCGCAACTCTTTGCAAATGCTTCTTTTGCTTCTTTTGCACCGTGCCATGGACCAACAGCAACTTCTTTATTCTGTACCTTTTTGTATGTCTCGAAGAAGTGCGACATTTCTTTTTGGAAATGTGGGTTGAGGTCTGCAATATCTTGCACATGGTCAAAGCGAGGATCATCAACAGGAACCGCAACGACTTTATCGTCACGTTCACCATTGTCGATCATCTCCATGATTGCGACAGGGCGTGCCTTCACCAAGATACCTGGTGCAAGTGGGTAGGTAGTGAGGAGGACAACATCGAGGGCATCCCCATCATCAAAGAGTGTTTGTGGCACAAACCCGTAGTCAAACGGATAGTCCTGCGCAGTGTGCATCACACGGTCGAGCGCAATAATGCCGGTTTCTTTATCGATCTCATACTTGTTCTTTGAGAACTTTGGGATTTCGATAATAACGTTCATTTGGTCAGCAGATCCTGCTGGTATGTCGTGTAAAAGATTCATAATAGGGTACTAATACCTTAATAATTTAAGCCTTTTCTTCCTCGGTTGATTCAGTATCAGTTTCGATTGTAGCATCTTCAGCTGCCGGTGCCGCTTCTTCTGTTACCTTTTCTTCTGGTTTCGCTACGGCGTCTTCAGTGATTTCAACACGGTCACCGTCTGCTTCAGCGAGCTGTTCGCCGCTTTGTGCTGAGGTAATGTCGATTTTCCAACCAGTAAGCTTCGCTGCGAGCCGTACGTTCTGTCCACCACGTCCGATTGCAAGAGATTGCTGATCGGGCGCAACTTCAACAACGGCATGACCGCGCTCTTCACTACTTGGTTCTGTGAGAATCTGTACATCGAGTACCTGTGCTGGTGAGAGTGCGTCTTCAATAAATTCAGCTGCGTCCTCTGACCATTCGATGATGTCGATTTTTTCGCCACCGAGTTCACTCATAACCGTTGAAACACGAACACCGCGTTGTCCAACGAGTGACCCAACGGGATCGATGTGTTCATCGTGTGCAAATACTGCAATCTTTGAGCGCGCACCTGCTTCACGGGCAATTGCTTTCACCTCGACACTTCCTGTTTGGAGTTCTGGGGCTTCAACTTCGAAGAGTTTCGCAAGGAATTCAGGATGTGAGCGTGAGAGTTTGAGGAAAATACCTCGTGGCGTTTCTTCCACTGCGATGAGTACTGCACGAATGCGTTCTCCTGGTTTAAATCGTTCTCCCGGAATTTGTTCGTCATACGGCATGATTGCAGTAATGCGACCAAGGTCTACGTACAGGTTGCCTCGTTCAAAGCGTTGTACGTGTCCGGTGATGATGTCGCCTTCTTTCTGACCGAATTCTGAGAGTGCAGACTCTTTTTCTGCCTCACGAATTTTCTGAATGATCACTTGCTTTGCAGTTTGTGCTGCAATACGGCCAAAGTCGTCCTTCGCTTCAAGCGGGAAGATGAGTTCGTCACCAAGCTGCGCGTCCTTTTTAATAAGGCGAGCGTTTGCAAGCATGATGTGCTTTTCAGCGTCGTATCGGGGGAGTTTTCCGTCGAGTTCCTCCTCGGGTTCCTCACGTTCACGGCCATGGTGATCGTGCTTTGGCTCTTCGATGATGTCGTCCTCGTCATCTTCCATACGAACGGTTGTTTCATCAACAACGGTCTTTACCTGTTCGAAGGTTGTTGCACCGGAATTGAGGTCGAATGTCGTACGGATAATCTGTCCGCGCTTCCCGTACTCTTTCTTGTACGCAGTGGCGAGTGATTGCTCAATAGCATCAAGAATACGTTCACGCGAAATACCGCGCTCTTCTTCCATCTGGTCGAGTACTGAGTGAATTACTTTTAAGTCAAACATAGCAAGTTCTATTAGGTCTTTAAAAACAACGAACGATTTTAAACAAAAGCCGACCCACTCGGGGCCGACTTTCAGAAACGTCGTATTACAGGGAGTATAGCAGAAAGCGGTAGGTTGTCAAAAGCTCACCGCGCGAACTCGTCAACAGTGTATGCGCACGTATAAGAGGAGTGACTGGTATACTGTACGCATACACGCGAGTTCATAGCTCATTTATTTTTGGAGAAACGTGCGCATACAAGATGCACAACTAAAGCGGTTCATTCTCGATGCGGGACTTGTCACCCGGAAGGACATTGATGCGGCCGAGAAAGTAGCAGAAAAGGAAAAGGAGTCCCTCGCAGACGCGCTTCTCGCAGCAGGTGTGGTGACTGAAGACGACCTCCGACGTATTGAATCGTATATTCTTGGGATTCCGTTCGTGGCGCTCAAGAATGAGAAGATTGATTTTGAAATTCTCTCACTCATCCCAGAACCAATTGCTCGAAATCACAATATCGTCGCCTTCAAGAAGAACGATAAGAATCTTGAGGTTGCCATGCTCGATACGGCCGACCTTCCGGCAATCGATTTTATTAAGAAGAAGGTCGGCCTCAAGGTCCTTCCACGTCTCACTGACACTGAGTCAATGAAGTCCGTCCTTCGTCAGTATCAAAAGACGCTCAAGGATGAATTCGGCGACATCATTATGAAGGAATCGTCAGCACTCAAGGTGGTGACTGATGAGAAAGGGGAAGAGCTTAGTGAGAAGGATCTTAAAAAAATGGCAGAAGACCTGCCGGTGGTACGTATTGTTGATACGCTTCTTCGCCACGCGATTATTCAGGGTGCATCTGATATTCATATTGAACCAATGGAGAATGAGCTTCTTATTCGGTACCGTATCGACGGTATTCTCCATGACACGATGACGCTCCCAAAGCACGCAGCACCAACGATTGCTGCGCGTATTAAGGTACTTTCAAATCTCAAACTCGATCAGAAGCGCCTGCCGCAAGACGGACGATTTAAAATGGAAATGGATGATCAAAAAGTATCATTCCGTGTTTCAGTGCTCCCAATTTACTACGGTGAAAAGATTGTAATGCGTTTGCTCCGAGAGAATCGTGGCAATTTCACACTTGAAGGCATTGGCTTTCACGGCCGTTCGCTTGAGCTCATTCACCAAGCAACGAAAGCGACGACAGGCATCATCCTCGTCACCGGACCAACAGGTTCGGGAAAGACGACGACGCTCTATACCGTACTCGATCTTCTCAATACACCTGAGGTAAACATTTCTACCATTGAAGACCCGATTGAATATCAGATGCCGCGTATAAACCAAACGCAAGTAAAGCCAGACATAGGGTTCACCTTTGCAAATGGACTTCGTTCACTCATGCGACAGGACCCAGACATTATGATGGTGGGAGAAATCCGCGACAGTGAAACGGCGAGTCTTGCTATCAACGCAGCGCTCACAGGACACCTCGTACTTGCAACGGTACACACCAACTCCGCATCAGCAACGGTGGCGCGTCTCGTTGATATGGGTGTAGAGCCGTTCCTTCTTGTGTCGACACTTCGTGTGACAGTCGGGCAACGGTTGGTGCGAAAACTCTGTGAAGATAAAGAACAGTATGTACTCACACCAAGTGAAAAAGACAATCTTGGCAAGCATGTCGATCTTGATCGAGTGCTGAAGACGCTGAAAGAGGAAAAAATAGTGAAAGCAAACGCAACATGGAACTCCATTCCGTTCTATCGGGCGAAACCGAACCCTCAGTGTGAGGATGGGTACAAAGGACGTATGGGGATTCACGAAGTGCTCCCTATCTCAACGGCGATTAAAGATATTGTGATGTCGAAGGGGACCGCAGACGATATTAAAGAGCAGGCACAGAAGGAAGGGATGCTTACGATGGCAGAAGACGGCGTCTTCAAAGCGGTACTCGGACAAACAACACTGGAAGAAGTCCTTCGCGTGGTGAGTGAGTAGTACAATACAAAGAACGTATGGAAAAATTTACCTACATAGGCACAACAAAAGATGGTGAACCTGTTACAGAAACAGTAGACGCCGTCGACCGTTTTGCGGTATACGATATTGCGCGAGAAAACGGCCACCTGGTAACGAAGGTGAAGAAGGCTGGGGGATTTTCACTCGGGTCACTGCTTAATGTTGAGCGAATCAACATTCTCATTAGTCGCGTGAAGGAAGACCAATTGGTAATGGCGACGCGTAACCTCGGCTCAATGCTCAAGGCGGGGCTGCCACTTTCCCGAGCACTTTCCGTTATTGAGCGACAGAGTAAAAACCCGCGTCTCCAGTCGGTTATGCGTGATGTTCGGGAACGTATCAGCAAAGGAGATGGATTTCATGATGCCCTTGCACGGTATCCAAAGGTATTCTCTCCGCTCTATGTTGCAATGGTGCGTGCAGGAGAGGAGAGTGGGAGTCTCGCGGAGTCACTCCAAATTATTGGGCAGCAACTTGAACAAACCTCTTCACTCAAGAAGAAGGTGAAAGGCGCGATGATCTACCCAGCAATTGTTATTTCAGTGATGGGTATCATTGGAGTGCTTATGATGATCTTTGTGATCCCGTCAATTACGGAAACATTTAAAAAACTTGATGCAGATCTCCCTACCACCACACGCATTCTCATTGGCACCAGTGATTTCATGAGTAATCACGCGATTCTTACCATCGGCGGAATGATTCTTGTCATTGCTGGATTTATCTACGCGCTTCGAACTCGTATCGGGAAGCGGATCTTCCACTTTATTACACCGCGCCTTCCCGTTATTGGAACACTGGTAAAAGAAACCAACTCCGCTCGTACTGCGCGCACACTCTCGTCACTTCTTTCATCGGGGGTTGATATGCTCGCAGCGATCGAGATTACACAAGACGTGGTTCAAAATATTTATTACAAACAAGTTATTGCTGAAGCGGCAAAACGTGTTGAAAAAGGCTCACCACTTTCAGAAGTGTTTGTTGAATCAGAAAAACTCTACCCAATCCTCCTCGGTGAAATGATTTTGGTGGGAGAAGAAACGGGGCAGATCAGTAAAATGCTTGATGAGGTTGCCATATTCTATGAGACGGAAGTAACGCAGAAGACAAAGGACCTTTCAACCATCATTGAGCCAGTGCTCATGGTATTCATTGGTGGGGTGGTGGGATTCTTCGCGCTTGCGATGATTGCGCCGATTTATTCTATTTCCGACTCCATCGGGTAAAAAGTCTCAATATCACCGCGTCTGCGTTGTTGCTGCATAAAAAATGTCAGGCACGGTATATCTATATACCGCTTCTTCCATTTTTTACTTGCGCCTAGCATCCACAGCAATATTGAGACTTTTTAGGTTATGAGAGCTAAAGAAAACGGCCGGAACCCAAGGGGTTCCGGCCAGTTTGTTTTCAGAGATTTTCCTCCCCGTACACGATCGGAGGAGAAACGTACATCACACGAACATGTGTTGTAACGTTCGGCAGGTTTCTCTTGAGCCAGTCCTCGACGACGATGTCGGGCGCGCTATCAAACGAGAGCGGCAGCTCTTTCAGTGGCAGGCCGCCTGTCTTGAGCACAGCCCACTCCGCTGCTGAAAGCGAGTAGGGGTCTTTGACCTCATAGGTTACTGTGACGAGGAACCATGCGCGTTCGTCCTCGCGGACGACATGAGCGTCGTTGTCCATTTGCTTCGCAGTCAGCGTGCCGGTAAGCGGCGCAGCCCGCGATACCTCCTGCTGGAGAGGCTTCATATGGAATCTTGGCAGATACTCCACGTTGTCGCCCGAGTGTACGAGTCCGTTCCATTGCATAGTGAATGCCGACAGTATCAGCAACCCAAGCGCAAGGAACGCAGTGAACACTATTCCTGGCACGAAGTATACGCTCGACCCAGCTTCCAACAGCCGTGTGACTGAGAAAATTACAAAGAGAAGTACGACGGCTGTAGGCATCAAGAGTGTCGCAAATACTGATTCGGCCATTATCATGAGTCCGACCCACACCACCAGAAACGTGCCGATGGCTACGGTGTATACCGTGTGCTTGAGCTTTTCGGACTCAGAAAGTGTAGTTGGCACCGTAGACATATTGACCTCCGTGTCTGACGTGAAGAACAGAAGAACGTGTTTATTTGACCGCATTATGCTCGCCGGCGCACAAAAGTCAATTTTTAAAATATGTGTTCATGACGAACAATTTTAGTGAGCGCGAGTGGTATCATAAACACAAATGTACATATATATGCACAAGCGGGGGATGTCATTCGTTGAAGTCATTGTTGCAGCGGCTGTTCTCGTGCTTGTGTTCGGGGGACTCTTCGCGTCATTCCAACTCATGACGTCACTCATCGGGAAATCAAAAGTCTCTGCAGGAGCACTCGCCCTTGCAAACCAACAGATGGAAGCCATCCGAGCACTGACATACAACGATGTTGGTACGATAGGAGGTATCCCCGACGGTGCTATTCCCGAGACGAGTACCACCACCCTCAATGGCATTACGTACGTGAAGCGAGTATTGGTCGCGTATGTCGATAGTCCTGATGATGGTGAAGGCGCTGCTGATGAAAACGGAATTGTTGCCGACTATAAAGTGGTGAAGGTAACGTACTCGTGGGACTACAAAGGGGTCAGTGATTCAATTTCACTCATTTCAAACATCGTACCGCAAGGAATTGAAACAACTGCAGGCGGTGGAACTATTGTCGTGAATGTATTTAATGCGACAGTAGGTCCCGTGAGTGACGCTGCCGTACGTATTTATAACGATACCGGGACGACAACAATTGATACCACGCGTTATACCAATGCGGAAGGAAAGGCAATTATTTCTGGAGCGCCAGCACTCGCGAACTACCAAATCACCGTGACCAAAACGGGATACTCAACTGACGGTACGTACGTCGCGACTGCAGAAAATCCAAATCCAACCACACCGCCGGTTGCCGTACTTGCGAGTCAAACCTCAACAATGAATTTCCAGATTGACGCACTTTCAGATCTTAAGGTGCGTACGGTCGGTGAGCCGGTCGTCGATACCTTTGACGACACGTTTACCGATAGCACAAAGATTGCAAGTCAGGTCAGTACAGAAGTGGTGGGCGGAGCACTCGTTCTGACGGGAGGGCCAGCGTATGTTTCTTCAGGAAGTGTGCAGTCAATGACGGTGACTCCAAGCACCTTTGCCTCATGGGATACGGCAACGTTTACTCTGACAACACCGGCAAATACCGCCGCAACGATACAAGTGTACGGAGTAAGCGGAGGCGTAACGACACTGATTCCCGGTAGTGATCTTGCGGGTAACAGTACTGGTTTCACGGCGGGAACTATTTCGCTCGTGACACTCGACCCAGTAACGTACCCTGCGCTCGCACTCGGAGCGTCGCTCACCACGAGCGATGCATCATCAACGCCATCAATCCTTGATTGGCATGTGGGGTACGTGGTGTCTGAACCACCAATTGCAGGAGAGGACGTTATCCTTACAGGGAGTAAGACTATCGGTACCGATAGCTCGAGTAATCCGGTGTACAAGTATCAAGAAACAAACGTAACAAATGCGAGCGGAGAAATTACACTCACTGGCCTCGAGTGGGATGTGTACGACGTTGTCTTAAACGCGAGCAGTTACGATATTAAAGAAGCGTGTAGTGCAATACCGTACGCGCTCGATCCAAGTGTAAGTGAGACGCTTACACTCACACTCGCAGCGGATGCCGCGAGAACACTCCGAGTGAGTGTTGTTGATACTGCAGGGAATGCAGTTGCGGGAGCTACGGTCGCGCTCACGAGACCAGCGCTGTCAGAGTCGGACACCACATCAGGGTGCGGACAGGTCTTCTTCAACAACAGTCTTCCATCAGCGAGTGATTACCAAGTTGATGTGAGCGCAACTGGATTTACGTCTGAAATAGTCACGGGAGTTTCTATTACTGACGACGTCACGCTGGCGGTAGTCCTTACTGCTTCATAATATATGCGAATTCTTCGATACAACCGTAGCACCAAAGGTCTTACCCTCGTTGAGATGTTGGTAGTGCTCGGGATTTACAGCATCCTTCTCGTTGCTATCGGCACGGGCATTTCCGCGTTCTATTCATTTAATGCGTACACCATTGCGCAAGCGTATCAGGTGTATCACGCGCGTACGGGTATGCAGTCAGTCGTACGTGATATTCGAGAAATGACCTATGCGGATGATGGAACATTTCCACTTGAAGTGATGACTGCCAGTCGTGTTGGTTTTTATAGTGACATCGATCGAGATGCGAGTGTGGAGTATGTTGAGTACGTTCTCAATGGAACGGTTCTCAATAAATATGTGTACAACGCAACGGGGACAACGGCGGTCGTATACAATACGAGTACACCAGACGAAACGTACATACTCTCTGAGTATGTACAGAATGAAGGGCAGGGTATACCGATGTTTACATACTATGACGGCACAGGATCCCTCGCGACTGCAAGTTCAACAGTGACTGATATCCGGTACGTGCAGGCAGAAATTATTGTGAACATCGACCCGATCCGCGATCCGGGAGAGTTTAAACTGGTAAGTAGTGCAGCGCTTCGCAACTTGCTCGAGAACTAATTATGCAAAAAAATTCCCACAACTCAGGATATCTACTCGTTCTCATTCTTGTCTTCGGGGCTATATTTTTTGCCATCATTTCATCGTTCATTGGTTTTGTGGTCACGCAACATCGCGTTCAAGAGGCGACGTATCAAAAAGAACGTGCACTTGAAATTGCTGAAGCCGGACTCAACTACTACCGGTGGTATCTCGCGCATAATCCTGACGATGTAACAAATGGCACCGGAGTAGCGGGGCCATACGTGCACACGTACGCAGATCCCGAAGGAGCAGACATTGGGGAGTTTTCACTTGCGGTTGCGAGTTCAACCTACTGTGGTGATGTGTATGCAATCGACATTACATCGACGGGATCCACGTACGATAATCCAAATCTCACACGTTCAGTGTACGCGAGGTACGCACGCCCAACGGTGGCAGAGTACGCATACATCATCAACTCAAACGTGTGGGCAGGAGACGACCGTGTCATTGTCGGTCCGTACCACTCAAACGGAATCATTCGCATGGATGGGACCAACAACTCAACGGTGACAAGTGGGCAAGAGAGCTGGTCGTGTGATAGTAGTGAGATGCCGTGCAGCCCGTACAGTAACTGGAGTACAACTCCAGCTGTATACGGTGACGGACCAAATAGTGACCTATGGACGTACCCTTCAACCCCAATTAATTTCACCGGCCTCACGGTAGACCTCGCAGAGATGCAAGATAAAGCCCAGAATGCAGGAGGGGTATATATCGGTCCGTCAGGAAAGTCGGGGTATCATATTACGTTCAAGGGGAATGGAACATTTGATTTGTATACAATCAAGTCAAAACAAAGTGAACCAAATGGATACGCGTGGGGGAGATATCTCAATATTGTTAAAAGTGCCCAATTTACCGGGAACTATGCTATTCCGACAGACTGCCCACTCATATATGTAGAAGATCAGGTGTGGCTTGATGGTGTTGTTGGGAGGCGAGTCACACTCGCTGCTGCGGACGTCGATTCAACTGGTGTCGATCCTTCAATTATCTTAAACGGCAATATTACATACAACTCTGACGATGCAGGCCTTCTTGCAATCGCAGAGTACGACGTACTTGTCGGACTTGTGGTGCCAACCGATATGGAGCTGAATGGTATCTTTGTCGCGCAGAATGGCCACTTCGGTCGGAACTACTACGATACGTCTATGCCGAATGCGTGGGAGACGTATATCTATCGAAACTCCCTCACCATTAATGGAACAATTGTTTCAAACGGTCGTGTGGGAACCAAATGGACGTGCGGTGGGACGTACTGTTCAGGGTTCAACACGCGGTACAACTCATACGACCGTGATCTCGTATCAAAACCACCGCCACTGACGCCCGATACCTCGGATACGTACCAGTTCGTGGAGTGGCGAGAAAACAACTAAACGACCCCCTGCGGGTCGTTTTTTGTGCGTGATACAATATTCCAATGAAAGCAACACATACCCCGCTCGTCATTGCGAACTGGAAAATGAATCCAGGAACGCTTGCAGGTGCAACACGGCTCTTTAAAGAAACACAAACAGCAGTATCACGAAGTACCGGTGTGACCGTTGTGGTCGCGCCGCCGGCTGTATATCTTGCAGAATGCGCGCGTCGCTTGAAGAGCAAAAAACTTTTACTTGGTGCACAAAATGTATATTTTGAAAAACTCGGTGCGTATACAGGAGAAATAGGAATGTCGATGTTGAAGAGTATGCATGCGCTCCACGTTATTCTCGGTCACTCAGAACGACGCGCACGCGGCGAAACAAGCGAACAGGTGGCGCAGAAACTACAGGCGGTGCTAAAGGATGGAGGGACCGCTATCGTCTGTGTTGGTGAGCGAGAACGTGATAGTCATGGGCAGTATCTCGGCACCGTTGAAGAACAGGTACGAAAGAGTCTCTCAGGCCTTTCAAAAAATAAACTTGGTAATGTCGTCATCGCGTATGAGCCAGTGTGGGCAATTGGGACAGGGAATACCGCAACACCAGAAGACGCACATGAAATGAAACTGTTTATCCAAAAAGTTTTGAGTGATATGTTTGGCCGAGTCGCACTTGCACGCGTCCGTATTATTTATGGAGGTTCGGTAACAAAGCAGAATGCCGATGCTTTGCTCAAGGACGGTGAGGTTGATGGATTCCTTGTAGGAGGGGCAAGCCTTCGAGCATCTGAATTTGCGCAGATCGTTAAAGCAGCACAAGCATATGGATCATAAACTACCAACGCTGGAAGACATTCCAGATCTATCCGGCATCAAGGTTCTTCTCCGTGCGCCGCTTAATGTACCTATTAAAGATGGGAGAGTGGTGAATGATTTTCGATTGGAGCGAACACTGAAGACGGTTGCGTATCTCACTGAGCGTGGCGCGCGCGTTATTATGATTGGTCACATTGGCCGCGAAAAAGTTGAGACACTTGAACCGGTCCATAAAGCGCTCGCGGAACATATTACGCTCGCGTGGTGTGATGAGATTATGACACCAAAGATGCATGCGATGGCCGACGCGCTCCATGATGGCGAGGTGCTGTTGCTCGAAAACCTTCGGAGTCACGACGGCGAAACAGCGAACGATCCGCACTTTGCAGCAGAGCTCGCGTCACTCGCGGCGGTGTATGTGAACGACGCATTCTCTGTTTCACATCGTGAGCATGCATCAGTTGTCGGAATCCCAAAACTGCTTCCGAGTTACGCAGGAATGACGTTTATGCAGGAGGTTACCGAGCTTGGGAAAGCGCGTAAGCCGGAACACCCGTCACTCTTTATCCTTGGTGGTGCAAAGTTTGAAACAAAAGAACCGCTCATCGCGGAATTCTTAGAAACGTATGACCGTGTGTTCGTGGGAGGCGCTATTGCGAACGATTTTTATAAAGCAGATGGTCTTGAGGTTGGTGTGTCGCAGGTATCGAAAGGTGTGGTGCCTGAGTCCGTAGTTCATCACCCGCACATTTCTCTTCCTGAGCGAGTAGTGGTGAAGAAAGCAGACGGAAGTCGTGAGACGAAATCCTTTGATGCCGTTGAAGCGGAAGAAGCGATTCTCGACGGTGTTTTTCCTGAATCACTCCTTGCGGGAGTGAAGACAGTTTTGTGGAATGGTCCCATTGGATATTACGAAGGTGGCTACGATGAAGGAACGGTTGCCACTGCGATGCTCCTTTCTAAAACTGGTGCGTACACCGTTGTCGGTGGTGGTGATACTATCGCAGCGATCGAGCGACTTGGCCTTAATGACACATTTAATTTCGTTTCAACAGCAGGCGGCGCGATGCTCACCTTCCTCGAAGAGGGGACACTTCCCGGTATTGAAGCGCTTCTTAAGTCGAAGTAACTCTTGACCGAATGACCGCAGTAGTGTTTAGTACTGGTCGTTTCAGTACAAAACAGGGAGACTAAGCGTGCAGTTGCCGCCATTCAATCCGTTCAATCCGATGATCGTTTTTGCCTACTACGTGCAGGGGGCGCAAAACGCAGCCGAGATTTTCTCGCTCGGAACACTCGTTGCGCTGAGGGCCGCGAACGGAATGACGAAAAAGAAGTAAATCGAAGGGAGCCCCGACAGGCTCCCTTTTACTTATGTTAGTGCAGCTTTTATTTTCTCCGCTGTTTCATCCATCTCACCGTTTGCGTATTCGCTGCGTTTCGCCTTTTGGAAAATTCCGTCATTGGTAAAACGAGGGATCACATGGAGGTGTGTGTGGAATACTTCTTGTCCACCAGCAGGTTCGTTATTCATCACGAGAGTAGCACCTTCTGCGCCGAGTGCATCTTGCATACCGCGAGCAATGTTTTGTGCAACTATCACCATTTTCTCGAGGGTTTCTTTTGGTGTATCAAATACGTTCCGCGCATGTTCCTTCGGAACGATAAGAACATGCCCTTTGTTGGTTGGGGTGATGTCGAGAAACGCGAGTACCACGTCGTCTTCATATGCGATGCTTGCAGGAATTTCCTTGGCAACGATTTTGCAAAAAATACAATCTGTCATAGGCGGATTCTCTCATATTTTCGATGCATGGTAAAATGGTAGAAATTCTCTCGAGAGTATGACTACTACAACAATCTATACACCACATGGTGCACTCACTCCAGAAGTAGAAAAAAATCTTGAAGCGTACGAACCGCTTCTTCGTCGCCTTCTTAATAATCGAGGCCTCCGTGATGCGCTTGCCGCGGAGCAGTTCCTCGCGCCAAGCTATGAAGAACATTTGCACGACCCGTTCCTCTTCACCGACATGGCGCCGGCAGTCGAGCGAATTCTGACTGCAATAAAAAATGATGAACACATCGCCATTTACAGTGACTACGATTGCGACGGGATTCCAGGTGGCGTGCTGCTCCACGATTTTTTTAAGAGTATTGAGTTCACAAATTTTGAAAACTACATTCCTCACCGTCACGAAGAAGGGTACGGATTCAATGTAGGGGCAGTGACAAAACTGAAAGAGAATAATGTTTCACTTATCATCACCGTCGACTGTGGCATTGTCGACCATGCGGCAGCGAGTAAAGCAAAGGAGGTTGGTATCGATGTCATCATCACCGATCACCATGAGCCAAGTGACACCCTCCCTGATGCGCTCGCGGTTATCAATCCAAAGCGTGATGATGCGTATCCATTCAGTGGACTCTGTGGGAGCGGTGTCGCATTTAAACTCGTACAAGCTCTCATTCAGAAAGGAAAAGAACAAAAGATTTTTGAACTGAACGAAGGGCAAGAAAAGTGGCTTCTCGATCTTGTGGGTATCGCAACGATTGCGGACATGGTGCCGCTTGTCGGAGAGAATCGTGCGCTCGCGCATTACGGACTTGCCGTACTTCGTAAGTCGCGCCGTCCTGGACTCCAGCAACTTTTACGTACTGCGCGCATGAACCAGAAGTTTCTCACCGAAGATGACATTGGATTTACCATTGGTCCGCGTATTAATGCAGCATCACGCATGGATGATCCTGAAGATGCGTTCCACATGCTCGCAACACGCGATGAAGCGGAGGCAGGAGCGCGTGTTTCACACCTTGAAAAGCTTAACAACGAACGTCGCGGTGTTGTGGCTGCGATGACGAAAGAAGCAAAGAAGAGGATGAAGCTCATTGAAGACATACCAAACGTTATTGTGGTTGGCAATCCTGATTGGCGCCCGTCACTTGTTGGTCTCGCCGCTAACTCCCTCGCTGAGACGTACAATCGTCCGGTGTTTGTGTGGGGGCGCGATGGACAGGGAATCATCAAAGGCTCGTGCCGTTCAGGTGGTGAAGTGAGTGTTGTGGACCTCATGCGAGAGGCTGAAGGTGCGTTTGTTGAGGCAGGAGGGCATCATGGCGCAGGGGGTTTCACGGTAGAGGAACATGCGGTGCACACTCTAGGAGAAATGCTCGAAGCAGCCTACCTTCGTACGATTGAAGCCAAGGAAGATACTCCGAATGAAATATTCTTTGATACTGATGTGACACTGGGCGACGTTAACTACGCGCTGCAGAAGACACTTGCTCGGCTTGCTCCGTACGGTGAAGGGAACGCAAAACCGCTTTTTCGCTTTTTAGATGTGGTGCCGTCGAAAGTCGATATTTTCGGGAAGACGAAAGAACATACCAAGATGATATTTGAACGAGAAGCTGGACCGCTCGAAGCAATTATGTTTTTTAAAAAGCCTGAAGATTTTACTGTCGTGCCAGAAGCAGGGAAAGCGCACACGCTCATCGCCCATATTGAGGAATCATTTTTCATGGGACGAAAGTCTACGCGATTGCGTATTGTTGACATACTCGAGTCACTCGGGATATAACAGGTGTCGTTAAGTTCATCAACCTCCAATGGAAATGAGAGGAATCATGTCAAGAGAGCAACCGGTACTCGTTGTTACTGCCGATGAGAATTTTTTTGCGGCGGTGCAGACTGCTTTGAAGGAAGGAGGAACGCAGAAAGATATCAAGTGTTTCCATCCGAACGACGCAAGTCCATTCATTGCAGAAAATGACCATGTCATTCTTGACATGTCTGGCCTGCAGTCCAAGGAGAAGAAGTCACACCCTGCGCTTCTCGCCGCCGACGGCGTGTGGAAACGGGTACTCGTTGTGGGTGCTGGATCAGACTCGTTCATCTTTCATCGGACGTCTCCGTTTCGGGCAGCAGACCTGGACTCAATCGAGTGTGCACTCCCGGCTTTCCTCCGGATAGGTCGCCGGTAAATTTGAGGGTCGCTTGCGCATGCGCGGGCGGCCCTTTTCGTTTGGTACAATAGTCCTTATGAAAAAGATTGTGATACACACTGACGGTGGCTCTCGTGGCAACCCTGGTCCTGCCGGCATCGGCGCAGTGATAGCAGATGCACGCGGGAAAATTTTAAAAGAAGTATCGGAGTATCTAGGGAAGGCAACAAACAATGTTGCCGAGTACACTGCCGTCCTTCGTGCGGTTGAAGAAACCAAGAAACTTTTTCCAAAGACAAAGGAGGTGACACTCGACTGTTATCTCGATAGCCAACTTGTGGAGAGACAGCTCAATGGTATCTATAAAATAAAAGATGCGAACCTAAAAATAATTGCCAAGAAGATCAAAGTACTTCTTGCAGAGTTTGGGGGATTTGCGTTTACGCATATTTATCGAGAAAAGAATGAGGCGGCAGATGAGCTTGCGAATCGAGCAATGGACAAGGCTTGATTTTTAATTTTATTATCGTTACAGTGCGTGTTGGTAAAACTTGTACAAAGGGATCATTGTCGATGAGTGTTTTTGAATTTGAAGATGGGGTGCCGCTTCGGAATAGAGAGCGTCGTCCGGGGTACGATTACCCCATTAAGCGGAAACCGAAAGATCAGATTAAAAAACTCGGTCTTGAGCGGGGTCAATCCATACGGATGCCGGACGGCATCCGTCGGAAGATTCGGGAAATCACGGACGATGGTCGCGTCTTCGTCTTCGGACTTCGTCACCACATCAATGTTTATTCTATAGTTCGGGAGGAATGATCTATTTAGCACGCCAAGGCGTGCTACGCTACTCATATCAGTCTGGTATGAGTAGCGTATTGTTTTATGGAAGTGCAATTGCGTTTTGTGTAGGAATATTTTTTGCATCGTTTGCGATATTTCCGCAGGCGTTCATCCTCCTTTTGTTTGCGATAAGTTTTGTGTTTGGGGTGTTGTGGCGACGAACGGGCTCTGCCCGTTCGTCGCCCTTTTTCTTTGTAAGTTTGTTGCTCCTCTGTTTCGCGCTCGGTCTCTTTCGCATCGATGTGACACGCACGCACGAATCAGCATTTGTACCGTTTGAAAATCAAGACGTTACCCTTGAAGGAGTCGTTGCGCGCGAGCCAGATATTCGCAGCAACAGTCAGCAGTTGTATATTCGCGAAACGCAAAGCGAAGAACTTGTTCTCGTAACGACCGATGCATTTGCCGATATCTCGTATGGTGATCGCCTCGTGTTTACGGGTACACTCGAGGCACCAGAATCATTTGAAACAGATCTAGGGCGAACATTTAACTACTCAGGATATCTCCGCGCGCGCGGTGTCACTCACACCGTCTCTTTCGCTGAAGTGACTGTTGTCGCACGCGGCGAGGGCAATCCAATCATTGCAGGGTTACTCATAGCAAAGCATGCGTTTATGCGAGAGCTTGAGTACGCACTTCCTGAGCCAAGCGCGGGACTTGCCGAAGGGCTCCTCCTCGGCGCGAAACGTGCACTCGGCGACAATCTCGAAGAAGCGTTCCGTCGCGTTGGAATTATCCATATCATTGTCCTCTCTGGGTACAACGTCATGATTGTTGCAGAAGCGATCATGCGACTACTCTCGTTCTTTTTTAAACCTCGCATTCGGATGCTTATCGGTATTACGGCCATTAGCTTCTTTGCGCTCATTGTGGGACTGTCGGCCACGGTGGTGCGCGCGTCGATTATGGCAGCGTTGGTACTCATCGCGCGTGCGACTGGCCGCACGGCGTCCGTCACGCGTTCACTCATGTTTGCGGGAGTGGTGATGGTACTGATCAATCCCTATCTCTTGGTTTTTGATCCTGGGTTCCAGCTCTCTTTTATGGCAACGCTCGGACTGATCTTCCTCGCGCCGCTCATTGAACGAAAGCTACACTTTGCGCCAACGACATTTCAAATTCGTGAATTCATCACCGCCACCATCTCGACACAGATTATGGTCTTACCGATCCTACTGTTTCTCATTGGGCAGTTTTCTGTTGTTGCGATTCTCGCCAACGTACTCGTGCTTCCGGCGGTGCCACTTGCGATGGGACTTTCGTTTGTGACGGCAGTGATTGGATTTGTAATTCCGCAGCTTGCGCTCATTGTTGGATTTATCACTCACCTTTCACTTGCGTACATTGTGCATGTTGCAGAGATTCTATCGTTACTTCCGTTCGCGTCGTTTCTTGTACCAGCGTTTCCATTTTGGATTGTCATTGTGCTCTACGCGCTTCTTACCCACATGATCGTTCGATGGTCAAAGAGGGAAGATGACCATGCACGACAAATACACAACGACGCTCGCCTCACTGGCTTTTCTGCTCTGAGGACGCAGTATGCAGAATGGACGGTTGTTCCATTGGAAAGTGTGAAAGCAAAAATAAAATCACCGCGCGAAGAACTTCGTTCTTCGCGCGGGGATTTCCCATTTCGGTAGATTTACACCATCCGTCCTTCAACAACACTCCAGTTTACATTCTTGAGGAATGCTTCAACATAATTTTTCTTTTCTGCGGGGACGTAGTCAACCATAAATGCGTGTTCCCACATATCCATCGCGAGAATGACAGGGAGGCTTCCGAGTTGTCCGAGCTCGTGATCAGTAACCCATGCAGTGTGCATGGTGCCGCCGATTGGATCTTGGTAGAGAATAGTCCACCCAATGCCGCGACTCATACCAACGCTTTTGAAGTGTGTGATGAAGTCATCCCATGATCCGTACTTTTCTGACACGGCTGCGACAAGTGCGCTGTCGTCACTCGCATCTTTTGCGCCACCTTCAAACTGAGAGAAGTACAGTTCGTGCATACGCATTCCGTTAAATTCAAATCCAAGGCGACGACGTATCTCTGCAATCGCGTATGCATATTTCTCTGCATCGAGTGCAGAGAGTTCTGCAATCTGCTCTCGGAGCACGTTTGTGTGCTTTACGTATCCTGCGTAGAGCCCAAGGTGTACCTCAACCTGCTTTGCTGAGATACCGTCGAGTTCTGGGAGATCAAACTTCTTTACTTCGTATTCCATATATACATGTATGTGAGACTTACTAATGTCGAGGAATTGTACCACACCTAAAATAAACGGTGGATGAGGCGTACTCTATAATAAATGAGTGTTGCGGACTCAAATTATGGTGCGAAGTGTGGTACTTGGGGTGTTGCTTTTGGCAACGGTGGTGTTGTATGTCCCCGAATATGGCGGAGCCATATTCGGGGACGGTTCGGTTGGCGGCAGCGAGTCGTGCCCTGAAGGTGAGTTCTGTATGTACTATTTAAATATTGGACAGGGAGACGCGACGCTGATTGTGTCTCCAACAGGTGAGCAGGTACTCATTGATGCAGGGCCAGACAGTAGTGTGATTCGGGAGCTCTCCGCGGTCATGGGATTTTTTGATAAAGATATCGATATGGTGATTGTGACGCATCCTGATAAAGATCACGTTGCAGGATTTGTTGATGTGTTTGATAGATACACCGTCGGTACTATTTTGCGCACTGAGAATGAAAGCGGTACACCAGTCTGGCAAGAAGTAGAACGAGGAATGAATGCTGAAGGTGCAAAAATCATCTATGCACGCCGTAGTCAAACGTATGACCTTGGCGGCGGCGCGGCGCTTGAGGTTTTGTTTCCTGACATTGATCCGAGTGGGCTTGAGAGTAACACGTCATCAATCATTGTTCGTCTCACGTATGGAAGTACGTCGTTTCTCTTTACGGGGGATTCTCCGAAAGCGATTGAAGAATATTTAGTACTTCGTGACGGTGAGTACTTGAAGGCTGATGTACTCAAGGTTGGGCACCATGGTTCACGTACGTCGACATCGGAGCTCTTCTTGGCAGAAGTTTCGCCAACGTATGCAATTATTTCTGCAGGGAAAAACAATCAGTACGGGCACCCCCACGTAGAAGTGACTGACTCACTCTTTAACTATGGTGTGGAGACGCACAGTACGATTGATGAAGGGACAATCATGGCAATATCAAATGGCATTGCAGTTACTATCAAATAAGGTACGCTACAAGTGGAAAGGAAGATCTATGAACGCATCAGCCAAGACGATATCGCGTGACGTATATATGTGTCGTGCGTGCCACTCGGGGGTTTCACATTCGAGAGGAGAAAAATTTTGTATGAAGTGCGATGGGATACCGCTCGTGCTCGTGCAGCCAAAAAAGATTTTCGACTTCAAAAGTCGAACGATGAAGGTCGTCGAAAAGAGGGAGGTGCGGGAATAATATACCCACCTCTTTTTTCATATTAAAACAAAAGCCCCGCGACTCTGTCGCGGGGCTTTTGTTTTGCTCTGTGAACTTAGATAAGTCCTGCTCCTTTGAGTGTTACGTACGCACCGTTCTTTGCAATTGTACGAAGTGCTTTTGTTGAAACAGTAACCGTCACTGTCTTCTGAAGCTCAGGAATATAGATTCGCTTCTTCTGGAGATTTGGCTGACGTCGAGTTTTGCCACATGGGTTAAACTGCGTCGCACGAGTGCGGTTTGAGTAGCGTCCCCCAATCTGGGTTTTCTTTCCGGTTACTGGACATTGCTTAGCCATATGGATTTCGTTTAGTGGCGCCATAGTAACACACCGCAGTAAATACGCAATATGCGCTGCCGGCAGTTATTTTGAGATAGGATCGATATACCGTAGTATAAGAGGACTATGGACAGCACCAGTATTGCCATCATTATTGTTCTCATTCTTTCAATCGTCATCCACGAGGTGTCTCATGGGTACGCTGCCAACTGGCTTGGTGACCCAACGGCTCGTCTCGCAGGGCGTCTTACGCTCAATCCTATCAAGCACATTGACCCCGTGGGTTCTGTGTTGGTACCTGCGCTCCTCTTACTCTCAAGTGCAGGGATTCTCTTCGGATGGGCAAAGCCTGTTCCGTACAATCCGTACAATTTACGAAACCAAAAGTGGGGGGATACCATCGTGGCAGCAGCGGGGCCCGGAATAAATATTCTCATCGCAGTTATATTTGCCGTTATTATTCGAGCGGCTGTCCCACTAGGACTCTCAGGTTCCTTTATAGAGTTGAGCTCATATATTGTATATATCAACATCCTCCTTGCGCTCTTTAATCTCATTCCTATTCCGCCGCTCGATGGATCAAAAGTGCTTCTCGGATTCTTGCCCTTTAACGCAGCAATGAAATACCGCGGTATTATGGCAGGTATTGAACGGATGGGTCTTTTGTTTACCTTCCTCTTTATCTTCCTATTCATTACGCTCTTTTCTGGCCCATTCTTCACCTTCGTCTATTTCATCTTTGAGGCATTGACCGGACTCGGCGGGCTATAAGCTTGCATATTTTCTCTCATATAGTAGAGTACTGGCACCCTTTCGCGGGCATTTATTTTGCTCGCAGAAACATATGGCAACAATCAATCAACTTACAAAGAACAAGCGACGTAATCCAGTGACTAAGTCAAAGGTTGCGGCGCTACAAAGTGGATTCAACAAAGTAAAGAATCAACCAAACAAGTACAACGCACCATTTAAGCGTGGGGTGTGTACTCGTGTAACAACAAAGACTCCTCGTAAGCCGAACTCTGCGATCCGAAAGATTGCTCGTGTACGTCTTACAAACGGTCAGGAAATTACCGCGTACATCCCAGGTCAAGGCCATACTCTCCAAGAACACTCGGTGGTACTTGTGCGCGGTGGCCGTGTGAAAGACATCGGTGTGAACTACACTATCGTACGAGGTAAGTACGACTCAACGGGTGTAGATGCACGCCGTCGTGGACGATCACGATACGGTGCGAAGCGACCAAAGGCCGCGTAAGCAAAACATTATAAATAGACTATACTCGCTATAGATAAATGATAGGAACAATATGCGACGACCAATAAAAAAACGACCAGCAGTATCTGCTGACGAACGATATAAATCAGAAAGTGTCTCACGACTCATCAATTATGTGATGATCCGCGGACAGAAAGAAACGTCACGAAAAATCGTGTACGCAGCATTTGAAGAAATTAAGAACGCCAAAGAAGGTGGCGGGGATCCACTCACTGTTTTTGAAACAGCGATCCAGAACGCAGGTCCGCAGATGGAAGTACGTTCACGACGTGTGGGAGGTGCGAACTATCAAGTTCCACGAGAAGTACGTCCAGAACGACGTCTCGCACTCGCATTCCGTTGGATTATTACTGCAGCACGCGGACAGAAAGGTGTCCCAATGCACAAAGCACTCGCGCAAGAAATTATGATGGCAGCACGTGAGGAAGGTGCAGCAGTGAAGAAGAAGGAAGATACACACAAGATGGCTGAGGCGAACCGAGCATTTGCTCACTTCGCTTGGTAATCAAGCTCCATATTTAGCGATCTCCTTCGTTAAACTACGAAAAAAGACCCTCACCGTACGACAGAGTACGATTCGGGTCTTTTTTCTTGTTTGCCTTGTATCTCACCTAAATATGGAGCTTGAAAGACAAAAGGGGATTACCGCACTCTTTGAGAAAAGGCATCCACAGGTATTTCATGTAGTATACATATACTATTGTTATGAAATACATACTGCACAGTTACCGCCGCTGCCCGTTTTGTATTCGGGTACGCATTATGATGCACCTCAAGGGTGTTCCGTATGAGGTGGTAGAAGAACCGCTCCGCGCGTGGACGAAGTGGTTGCAAGAATGGGCAGAGAAAAACGGAGAACGACCGCGAGTGCCGCTTCTGCGTATTGTGGCGGAGGATGGGAGCGAGACTGTCATTCCCGAATCAGATGATATAAATATTTTTTTGGACACGCATCACGGTAGTCGCGAGTATATACCGGACGAGGGAACGGGTGAGTATCAAGAAATGCAGACGTGGCTCGCCTGGTGTGCTGACGAGTTGAAGCCGATGATTGATTTGTATAAGTATGGAGAACAGCTCCAGTTTGACCCAGAAAAACATATAGCGCACACCGCAGCACTCAGACAACGTGTCGAGAAACTAGAACTACAACTGACCGGACATTCTTTTCTCGTGGATGAACGGCTCACGCTCGCAGATATTGCGGTTATTCCATTTATTCGTCAGATCATGCGGACGCGAGAGGGAGAATTCGATTTTACTGATTTCCCGAAAGTGGAAGCGTGGACACGTGCACTCATTGAGACTGAGTGGTTTAAAGAGGAAGTGATGAAAAAGTACCCCCTTGCACCAGAAGGAGAGTAGAATTCCCAGTTGCTCTTACTGCATAAATACCGTATAGTATCGCCCAATAGCCACGAGCATATCTGAAAACCTGACACAAGGTTTTTAGGGGTATGCGTAGCTCTGTTTCGCATCGTCGATGCAAACTGCTCGGCTGCAGCTTGGTGTTTGGATTCGTTGAACCAGTGTTCAACTCGTCCTCCACACCGGCGCTTCGCACGAGCATTTTTCATCTTTAGATTGCGACAGGTTTTCATACATGCTCTACCGGCGTTTCTTTTGCGTAACACCAAAAGGGAGGTATTACAAAGTAAATTATTGATTTAGTTATTATTATGGCTCGAAAATATCCACTCGAGAGACTTCGCAACTTTGGTATTGTTGCGCACGTAGACGCAGGAAAAACCACGACATCAGAGCGCGTGCTTTTCTATACCGGAATGAGTCACAAGATTGGTGAGGTGCATGATGGAGAAACAGTTACTGACTGGATGGATCAGGAGCGTGAACGTGGTATCACGATTACGGCTGCTGCGATTTCATGTGATTGGACGCCATCACTCAACCCAGACCGTACCTCAAAAGAACACAAATTCACGTTCAACATCATCGATACTCCGGGACACATCGACTTTACTGCTGAAGTAAAGCGATCGATGCGTGTACTCGACGGAGCGATTGTTGTGTTTGACGGTGTTGCGGGTGTAGAGCCACAATCTGAAACGAACTGGCGATACGCTGACGAAGCCGGAGTGCCGCGTATTTGTTTCATCAACAAGATGGATCGTACCGGTGCTGACTATGAACGGTCATACCAAACAATCATCAAGCGACTCTCTCCAAAGGCAGTACGATTCCAACTCCCATGGGGATCTGAAGAAAACCTGAAGGGTGTTATCGACCTTCTCAAGATGAAGGCATACACATTTGAGGGTGATATGGGAATGAACGTACTTGAGCACGAAATTCCTGATGAACTCCGAGCTGAAGCAGAGAAGTACCACGGTGAACTCGTTGAACGTATCGTTGAAAACGACGACGAACAAATGAGTGCGTACCTTGAGGGAAATGAACCAAGCTACGATGAGCTCCAAGCAACACTCCGAAAGGCGGTGATTGCGAATGCCATCTTCCCTGTGATGACTGGTTCTGCACTCAAGAACGTTGGTGTACAGCGTATTCTCGACGCAGTGGTGGACTACCTCCCATCGCCACTCGATCTTCCGCCAGTATTAGGAACAAATCCAAAGACTGACGCAGAAGAAACTCGTATCGCATCTGACACGTCACCGTTTTGTGCGCTCGCGTTCAAACTCCAAACTGACCCATTCGTTGGGCAACTCGCCTTCTTCCGTGTGTACTCAGGTACGGTAAAGTCAGGAAGCTACATCTTCAACGCTTCAACAGGCGAGAAGGAGCGTCTTGGACGTATCGTACGTCTTCAGGCTGATAAGCGTGAAGAAGTGGAGGAAGTATACGCAGGAGAAATTGCAGCCGGTGTAGGTCTCAAAGATGTGAAGACTTCACACACACTCTGTACTGAAGATGCACCGATTATTCTTGAACAAATCGTCTTCCCAGAACCAGTGGTTGCAATGCGTATTGAACCAAAGACAAAGAATGACCAAGAAAAGATGGGTATGGCCCTCAAGAAACTTTCTGACGAGGACCCAACATTCAAGGTTTCTACCGACGATGAAACACTCGAGACTATTATTGCAGGTATGGGTGAGCTTCATCTCGAAATTCTTGTGGACCGTATGAAGCGAGAGTTCGGTGTAGAAGCATCAACAGGAAAGCCGCAGGTAGCATACCGAGAAACGATTCAGAACGAAGCAGAGGCAGAATACAAGTATGTAAAGCAGTCAGGAGGTCGCGGACAGTACGGTCACGTGAAGATTCGTATCCGCCCAATGAAGCCGCTTGCAGAAGGTGAAGAAGTTGCGAAAAACGTAACACGTGAAGATCACTTCGAATTCGTAAACAGTATCAAGGGAGGTGCGATTCCTGGGGAATACATTCCTGCGGTCATGAAGGGAGCGAAAGAAGCGATGGGACGAGGTCTCGTTGCAGGATACAAAATGGAAGATGTGACTGTCGAACTATACGACGGTAGTTTCCATGATGTGGACTCTTCTGAAATTGCCTTCAAACTTGCCGCTATCAATGCGTTCAAGATTGCTGCCAAGCGAGCAAACGCAGTGCTCCTTGAGCCGGTAATGAAGATTGAAGTGACGACTCCTGAGAAATTCATGGGTGACGTAAACGGAAACATCTCATCAAAGCGTGGTCTCGTAGAAGGAATGGAAGACCGCGATATGGTGAAGGTTATCAATGCGAAAGTCCCACTCTCAGAAATGTTTGGCTACACAACGACACTTCGCTCAATGACTGAAGGTCGTGCAAACATGGTGATGGAATTTGACCACTACGCAGTAGTGCCACCAAACATCGCAATGGAGATCAAGAAAGAACGCGGCATAAAAGATATTGAGGTTGAAGAGTAAAAACAAAAAACCATCCCTCCGGGGATGGTTTTTTGTTTATACTACCTCAATATCTTTTATGAGCCGGAGCGATGTGAGGGACTATTCCTAATGTCCCGAACCAGCGAGGCCGGGGAGGAAGTGCTTAGTAGAATTCAAGCGTAGCGCAGAATTGTACTTAGCAACTTGACCCTCAAGGATATAAACTTCAAGGAAGAATAAAAAAACCATGCAACCAAGGAAAAGGCCAACAGCTCCGCTGTTGGCCTTTTCCTTTACAACCCTCCTCATATACGCAATACTGCAAAGGAACGTACCTTGAGTTATAAGAGAGAACACGATGTCCATTAACGTAGAAGAGGTCACTGACGTCATGGAGCTCCTTCAGCAGTCAGGCTGGGAGCTTGTAAACACCGAAGATTGGACGATGCCTGTTGCACGACAATTGATTCATCAGAGCAAGACCTTGAGTATCACTTCGGAAATCCGTGAATCAGAGGAAAACATCCTCTTTTACACGGAGATCACGTTCGTAATGAAAGACGAACAGGGAAAATCCGTGGACCTTGCATACTTCTTGCGGGATCTTATCCAAGAGTACCTCCTACTGGTCGTGACTTCGAATGTTTCAGAGGAGACGGTCGCATATCAGTTGATCGGCATATGGGAAATCCCATTGTTTCTCCAAGAAAAGGCCGACCCTGCGGACGTCACTGTTTTTTGCGAACATCGCTCGCGAGAAATTAGTAATAGCGCATATGCGTTTGCTCCTTTGATGGAGCGATACATGGGTACATCTATGGAAGGAGACGCATTTCTTGAAGAGGGTGAACGACTTGTACGGACACTCTTTGAAGGAACTGAATCGAAACATCTTTCGTAAACACCAGCCGCAGGCCCCCAAGGGGACCTGCGGCTTTCACATTTTTATACTATCGAACACTTTGATACCCATCAGGCAATCCACCTTTTGTCAGTATTATCTGCCAAAGCTGCGTCTTGCGCGCGCGGAAGAGTCCTGCACACATGAGGAGATAGTACTCCCACATGCGATAAAAACGATCGTCGTATGCACCGCTCTCTTTCAGCTCTGGCCATGCAGCTTTGAAGTTTTCGTACCACGCCATGAGCGTTTTGTCGTAACTTGGACCGAAGTTGTGCCAATCCTCCATGACAAAGAGTTTTTCGATACTGTCAGAAATTTGCGATGGGGAAGGGAGCATGCCGTTCGGAAAAATGTAGGCATCAATCCACGGATCACCAGCGTACACGGTCACATTCGTACCAATGGTATGCAGAAGAAAGATCCCGTCGTCCTTGAGGAGTCGATGCGCGCACTCCATGTACGTACGGAAATTTTTGTATCCCACCGCTTCAAACATACCAATAGACACAATGCGATCGTAGGGTTCATTCGTGTATGTACGATAATCAGCGTAGTGAATGGTGGCGGAGGTACCTTTTACAAAGTTGTCCGCAAAGACCTTTTGTTCTTTTGAAAGGGTAATGCCGTCTACAATGACACCGTGTGTCTGCGCGAGGTATTTGGAGAGACCACCCCATCCGCATCCAATATCAAGTACTCGCATACCGGGTCGGAGTTTGAGTTTCTCTGCAATAAGGGCCAGTTTTGCTACTTGCGCCTCATTGAGGTTTTCAGCACCACGATCCCAGTACGCACAGGTGTACTGCATCCACGGGTCGAGCATCTTTTCATACAAATCATTTCCAATATCATAGTGTCGCTCGTTCACGTGGAGCGCTCGCTTCATGTTTTGGAGGTTAAAGAGGCGTGCTTTTATGATGTGAAAGAAGAGCGCTGCTCCTGCAAGCGGCTTTGCATACAAATCTCTTTGAAGGTCGAGGCGCCGTACTTTTGCAATGAGTGCATCAAGCCTATCGACACTCCACCACCCGTCCATATAGCTCTCACCGAGCGCGAGGGAGCCACCACGAAGAATACGCTGGTAGAGACGTTCGTCGTTCACGGTAGGGTCAAACGGCCGGCTACCGCCCAATTCAATGTTGGCCTTTTTGAGTAGTGTGCTGACAACCTGTTTTGCCTGCTCCATTACCAAAAATCATACCACAGGAAGACGGTGTATTTTGATTAAAAATGGCTTGACGTTGGGTATACACTCATGTACCATGGCGGGCACCGCATCGCGCTTTTGGCGTGTGAGGAGTGAAACTCCGCAAGACTGTGTGAGCTATATTATGAGCATTGCGAAATAATAAAGCCACACAGTGTACAGCATCCGTAGGATGTGAGGAGTAACTCAAACGGGTTTTCGCTCTTTATTCATACAAGCGCAAGTGATTGGAGGTAACGCGGCGTTCTCGCGCCGTTACCCCTGAGTGCTTGCACAACATCTCTTTTTTAAAGAGTCGCAGTATGTGCGGAAAATTATCATTTAGTAAATTAATTTTTGCGTAATATGGCAGATTTTGATCGATCAAAGCCGCACGTAAACGTAGGTACTATTGGTCACGTTGACCATGGTAAGACAACGCTTACTGCCGCGATTCTCAGCGTACTTCACGGTAAGGGTGAAGGATATGCTGCAAACATGAAGGCCGTAGAAGATATTGATAAAGCGCCAGAAGAAAAGGCGCGTGGTATTACTATTTCTCTTTCTCACTCTGAGTACGAGACACCAAATCGTCACTACGCACACATCGACGCTCCAGGACACGCTGACTACATCAAGAACATGATCACTGGTGCAGCGCAGATGGACGGCGCGGTACTCGTAGTAGCTGCGACAGACGGTGCGATGCCACAAACTCGTGAGCACGTACTTCTTGCGAAGCAGGTGGGTGTACCAAACATTATCGTATTCCTCAACAAGTGCGATATGGTAGACGACGAGGAAATGATCATGCTCGTTGAAGAAGAACTTCGAGAACTCCTTACGAAGAACGGATTTGATGGTGCAAACGCGCCAATCATCAA
The DNA here is from genome assembly GCA_002773395.1 of Candidatus Kaiserbacteria bacterium CG10_big_fil_rev_8_21_14_0_10_47_16. GTDB lineage: Bacteria > Patescibacteriota > Minisyncoccia > Phycocordibacterales > UBA918 > 1-14-0-10-47-16. The sequence continues at coordinate 297,234 of PFBI01000006.1, read as the reverse complement.
GGGTTCTGGTTTGAAGGCACTTGAAGATCCAAGTAGCGAATGGGGAGCGAAGGTTATCGAACTCGTTGATGCGATGGATAGCTACTTCCCAGAGCCACAACGTGATCTCGACAAGCCGTTCCTTATGCCAATTGAAGACATCTTCTCAATTGAAGGACGCGGTACAGTAGTAACTGGTCGTGTAGAACGTGGAAAGGTAAAGGTAGGTGAAGAAATTCAGATTGTTGGTATCAAGGATACTGCACTCACAACAGTGACTGGAGTTGAAATGTTCAACAAGCAGCTCGACGCTGCGCAGGCTGGCGACAACGCCGGTATCCTCCTCCGTGGTACAAAGAAGGAAGACGTACACCGAGGTCAGGTGCTTGCAGCAAAGGGCTCAGTAACACCGCACACAGAATTTGAAGCGGAAGTATACGTACTTTCTAAGGATGAAGGAGGTCGTCACACACCATTCTTCTCTGGATACAAGCCACAGTTCTACATCCGAACAACTGACGTAACAGGAGACGTAACACTTGCTGAAGGTACTGAAATGGTTATGCCAGGAGATACCGCTACCTTTAAGGTAAAGCTCGTTGCGCCAGTTGCGCTCGAAGAACAACAGAACTTTGCGATTCGTGAAGGAGGTAAGACAGTAGGAGCAGGTGTGGTAACAAAGATCATCGCCTAACCCTATTAGTAATTGAAGTAGTACCATGACAACAAAAACAACAACAAAGAGTAAGAAGAGTGCGGCGCCAGCAGGCGATGTGCAGAAACTGCGCATCCGCGTGCGAGCCTATGAGCACAAGATCCTTGATGTTTCAGTGAAGCAGATTATTGATACTGCACTTCGCTTTGATGCGAAAGTGATTGGTCCAATTCCACTGCCAACAGAAATCAAAAAGTATACGGTGAACCGTTCGTCATTCATCTTTAAAGATGCGCGAGAACAATTCGAGATGCGAATGCACAAGCGTGTCATCGACATCATGAATCCGAGTGCAAAAGTCATTGAAGCACTTACGAATCTCTCACTCCCATCGGGCGTCAACATTGACGTGAAGATGATGTAAGAAAAGCACAGCTTTTCTTTCTGTCAGCGCTCGCTCAGTCATGAAAAATCGTCGCACTCGCTTCGATTTCTCACGACGTTCGCTCGTTTGACAGTAGCGTTGTTGTTTTGGCAAAAAGCCGGCTCCGTAAAGAGCCGGCTTTTTGGTTTTTGTGTGTCCCCCACAGGGAACCCGCGATTACGGATTCTCTCGTATAATGAATATTATTTCATTAATTATTCTTATATGATGGGTTACGGTCCGTTTCATGAATGGGGACTCAACAGTCTCCTTGGGTTTGCAAACGAAATAGTATGGTTGATTGTGGGGATTCTCGTGATCATGTGGCTTACGAACAAGATGAAGAAATAGGAGAACATACAAAACCCCGCGCCGTAGGCGCGGGGTTTTGTATTGTATGTATAAAATAAGTAGACCCCGACACACGCGTACATGTGTCGGGGCCGTACTGACGTCTATCAGGGGGACCTAGTGTCCCAGATGAGTCTCCTTATGAAATGAACCAAGGAACTTTGAGAGGCCGCTCAGGGTGGACTCCCACGATAGGGGGTGCTCCCGCGACGTGACGTGCAATGGGATGCATGTCGACCTCCTCTTTTTAACACGCAGTGACCCCCTTGGTCCCTGCTTTCCGTACTGTACGTCTTATTCTTTAAAACAGCAAGCCCTCTGCAGTTTATATCAGGAATCCTTGCAATTTCTGTGAGAAAACGTATACTGCGGCCAGCTTTAAAGACCTATGTACGTCAGTTTTGACGGACCAATGGGCACAAAACCGCGCTTTTTATTGTGCGAGCTTGTGCTCGCGCTATGAAAGCGCGGTTTTTTGTTCCTTTTAAAATGCCACATCTGCATCGTTATGCGTCAGTAAAATAATGTTCACCGTATGTATATACGGCTCACAATATTTTCTTCGCATGCCTCGCATCTGCCGTCATTTAAAAAGGAACACTCGGGGTCTCTTAAGCGATTTATCAGGTAACAATGATTTTAGAATGAAATTCATTGTAGGCACAAAAGAACGAATGACTCAGATCTTCGACGAGCAGGGTGTAGCGCATGCTGCAACCATTCTTCGTGTCACCCCAGCAATCGTGTCGCAAGTACGTAATCCTGAGAAGGACGGGTACGAAGCGGTACAAATTGCAGCAGGTGAACAGAAGGAACAACGTCTCGGAAAAGCCATCAAGGGTCATCTCGGCGGTGCAAAAAAATTCATCAAGGAATTTCGTCCACGACCATCAAAGAGCGAAGTGCTCGGAGAGTTCGTAAAGGGACAGGAACTTGATGTATCAGTATTTGAAGCAGGTGATGTTATTACCGTTTCTGCAATCTCAAAAGGAAAGGGATTTCAGGGTGTGGTAAAGCGTCACAATTTCGCAGGAGGTCGTGCGTCGCACGGTCAGAAGCACTCACATCGTGAGCCAGGATCTATCGGTATCGGTGGTATCCAGCGCGTACAGAAAGGTACCCGTATGGCGGGACGTATGGGAGGCGATCGTATTACCGTACAGAACCTCAAAGTTCTCCAAGTAAATAAAGATGAAAATCTACTCCTTGTGAAAGGAGCAGTACCAGGTCGAACAGGAACATTAGTGGAAGTACGTAGCGTATAAGTATCATGGAAGCAAAAGTATATTCAACAGCGGGGAAGGAAACGGGAAAAGTAGCACTTCCTGACGCAGTCTTTGGTACAAAGTGGAACGCAGACCTTGTACACGAAGTAGTAACTTCGATGCAAGCAAACGCTCGCAAGGGTACTGCAGATACAAAGGACCGAAGCGAAGTACAAGGTGGTGGTAAAAAGCCATGGAAGCAGAAGGGTACTGGACGCGCACGTCACGGTTCACGTCGTTCACCGATTTGGGCAGGAGGAGGTGTTGCACACGGTCCTATTGCTGAAAAAGATTACAGTAAGAAGATCAATAAGAACGTTCGTGCAAAAGCACTCGCGAGTGTACTTTCAAAGAAGTACGCAGACGGCGAAGTACTCTTTGTTGACACCTTCAACTTCAGCGCACCGAAGACACTCGATGCAAAAGCAGCGCTCGTGTCACTCAGTGGTGTAGCAGGAGCAGAAGACCTCAAAACAAAGAAGAAGAACAACGCACTTATTGTGCTTCCGGCACGAAGTGAAAACGCAGAGCTTAGTTTCCGAAACTTCGGGAACATACGAACACTGCAGGCAAAGGACATCAGTCCGGTCGAGTTACTCACCTATAAGTACGTCATTGTTGCAGAACCAGCGGATGCAATTAAGGTTCTTGAAACCCGAGTTGCAACCAAGACTGCACGTAAGGCGGTAAGTAAATAGCGTATGGCACTTTTTGCAAAGAAAGGCGAAGCAGTTGAAACAACTGCTGACGCAAAGAAGACAAAGAAGGGAGCTTCAGCACCGATTGCGATGCGTGATCTCTCATCAGTAATTCGTAAGCCACGTATTACTGAGAAAGCGGTACTCGGCACTGAAAAGAACGTGTACACGTTTGAAATCGACCCACGTGCAACAAAATTTGACGTACGTGATGCGGTAATTGCATTGTTCAAGGTAACCCCTAAAAAGGTACACACTGTTACAAAGAAAGCTCGTACCTACATGGCACGCAGCAAAGGTAGAAAAATAAGCGAGAGCGGTCTTAAGAAAGCGTACGTCTACCTTAAAGACGGCGATAAGATTGACCTCGTGTAACTAATCCACGCTTATGAAGAAATACAAGCCAACATCAGCTGGACGGCGCGGGATGACCGTGGTCTCATACAAAGAGAAACTGTCCAGCACGAAAAATAGTCCGGCAAAGCGCCTCACGCGTGGAGGCTCGCGAACTGGTGGTCGTAACAACCAGGGTCGCATCACCCAGCACTACCGTGGTGGGGGAAACAAGCGCACGTATCGGACAGTCGACTTCAAATTCGATAAAAAAGACGTGCCAGCAAAAATTGAATCTGTTGAATACGATCCATACCGATCAGGATTCATTGCACTCGTATGTTACGCAGATGGTGAGCGTCGATACGTTCTTGCTTCACAAAGCATGAAGGTAGGAGATACGTTCATCGTCTCAGAAAAAGCAAAGCCAACACCAGGGAATCGGTTGCCACTTGGTAACATTCCATCAGGAACTCCGGTGTATAACGTTGAAATCAAGCCAGGCGCTGGTGCACGACTTGCACGAAGTGCTGGAAACCGAGCAGAAGTGCTCTCACATGATGCAGGATACACGCAAGTGAAAATGCCATCATCTGAAATTCGTAAAGTACTCTCAACTGCATGGGCAACCATCGGTGAGGTATCAAACGAAGAGCATCAGCTCGTAACACTTGGTAAGGCGGGACGCGCGCGTCACCGTGGTCTTCGACCGAAGAACCGTGGTACTGCACGTAACCCTGTTGACCACCCACATGGAGGTGGAGAAGGTGTGAGTCCTCGAGGACACCGCCGTCAGCGAACCAAACAAGGTCGCCCAACAGGAAAGGGTCAAAAGACTCGAAGTCCAAAGAAATACTCAAACAACCTCATTGTTGCTCGGCGCAAGCCAGGTCGCATCATGGGTGGTAAAAGGTAAACAACAAAAATCCCTCCTTGCGGAGGGATTTTTGTTGTTTAGAAAGCAAAAGGATTTGCTTTCGACCTTTTGCCAAGCCGGAATATGTCGCGCGCAGCGAAGCGAGCACGACTATGAGGCGGGGTCGCGAGTGCTTACTAGATTTTGAGCGAAGCGAAAAAATATAGTTAGCAACTTGTGACGGAAGCGATAAACAAGCCCTTTTCGCAGATTCGGGTCATTTTCATTGACATCTTCCCCCAAATCCCGTACTATAGCCACGTTCCAAACCTCAGTTGTTTTCGGCCTTGGGAAGCGGGAAACAACACAATTGAACAGTTAATTATTGGTTTTAGGGGTCTCTGCCAAGGACAACCGTTAAATGTCTTTGCAAGAGATCCCTAAGAAGCGCATAACGCGCGATTTTTTCGTATGTCACGATCACTATATAAAGGTCCATATGTAGACGAGAACCTCCTCGAGAAGATTGAGGGGAAGAAGCCGGCTACAACGGACGCCATCAAAACATGGGCACGCGCATCGGTTATCTCTCCAGAAATGGTTGGATTTACCTTTGGTGTCCATAATGGGAAGAGTCACATTGACGTACTGGTTACCGAAGAAATGGTTGGCCATCGTTTTGGTGAATTTTCACCAACCAAGAAGTTTGTTCGTCACGGCGGTAAGATGCAGAAAGAACAGGAGCAAAAGCGTAAGGACGCTGAAATTGCTGCTGCGAAAGCTGCTAAGTCTGCGTAATAATTACTCTCTATGAAAGCAGTACTAAAAAACTATCGTCAATCTCCACGTAAAGTTCGCCTTATTGCGGATCTCATTCGTGGTAAGAAAGTGATTGATGCACTTGCAGCGCTCAAGTTTGCCGATAAGAAGGCAGCAGGGCCATTTGCAAAGGTTATTCAATCTGCAGTTGCAAACGCAGCTCGCGAAGGAAAGAAGCCAGAGGCACTCGTTATCAAAACTGTCGCAGTGAATAAGGGAGAGGTGTATCAACGATACATGCCACGAGCACGTGGTTCAGCCTCACCGATTAACCGCCGCAACAGCCACATCACCGTAGAACTCGGTGAGAAGTAATTGTAATTAGTATTTATGACACACGTTGCACATCCATTCGTACAGCGCCTCGGTATTATCCGAGATTGGAAGAGTCGATGGTTTGCTGCTGATCCGAAGCGGTTCCGCGAATACGTTCGCACCGACGAAGCAGTACGCTCACTCCTCGGCAAGCGCCTTAAAGGCATGTACATCGCAAGCATCGATATTGAGCGTGATGAAAAGGTTTACCGAATCATCATCGCAACTTCTCGCCCAGGTCTCGTTATTGGCCGCAGTGGAGAAGGAGCAACCAAGCTTCGAAAGGAGATTGATATGCTCATGCGAACACTCAAACTCTCTGAGAAACCAGAGATCAAAATTGATATTGAAGAAGTACGATCACCAGAAACCAGCGCATCTATTGTTGGTCAGATGATTGTAGAAGGACTTGAGAAGCGCATGCCGTTTCGTCGTGTGATGAAGCAGACCGCAGAAAAGGTTATGGCAAACCGCGACGTACAAGGTATTCGTATCATTGCATCAGGCCGCCTTGGTGGTGCTGAAATGGCACGTAAAGAAGAATTAAAGAAAGGTCGAGTACCACTACAAACCCTTCGTGCAGACATCGACTTTGCGCGCGAACGTGCAGTACTTCCGTACGGTACAATCGGCGTAAAAGTATGGATCTACCGTGGAGAAGTCTTCGCAGACCGAAAGGCAGCTGAGAAGGCAGAAGCTCCAGCACACGGCGCACGTCGTTCTAGTCACAAAGAAGCTTAATTAAACACGTATGTTGTTTCCAAAGAAAGTAAAACACCGAAAGTGGCAGGTTGGCCGCAAGAACCCAGCAAAACTCCTGAGTCCAGATACTCGTGGCGTTACGGTTGCGTTTGGTGCGTATGGCCTAAAAGCTACATCACAGTCACGTGTTGAATCAAAGCAAATTGAGGCAGCGCGCCGTGTGATCAGTCGTACTCTTGGTAAGACAGGTAAAATCTGGATTCGTATTTTTCCAGACAAGCCAGTTACAAAGAAGCCTGCAGAAGTAGGTATGGGTAAGGGAAAGGGAGACCCAAGTCACTTCATCTTTGAAGTATTTCCCGGTCGTGTGTTATTCGAAGTTGATGGAGTCCCCGAGGAATTGGCTCGCGAAGCATTTCGTAAGGCCACTGCAAAACTTCCCGTGAAAGCGAAGTTTGTTACTCGTGAGGAAACTCGCGCATAATCAATTCCGTTATATGAAAGATATTCAAAAAAAATCTGACGCTGATCTCGCAAAGTTCATTGAAGAGAAGCGTGAGGCACTTCGCGAGATCCGCTTCAAGACAGCAGGAAGTGGTATGCGCGATGTGAAAGAAATTCGAAACATCAAACGAGAGGTCGCACAGGGTTTAACAGAACGTAACGCTCGCGCTCGTAAGAGCATGGCGTAATCCGCAAAAGCATATGGCAACAGAAACTAACACAGAGAAGAAGGGGCGCGTGCTTCGCGGAACCGTCGTGGCATCAAAGATGCAAGACACGATTACGGTTGCAGTTGAGCGATACGTGAAGCACCCAAAGTACAAAAAGTTCCAACGTCGTACCAAGAAGTTTCTTGTGCACGATAAGGGCAACACCGCAAACGTCGGTGATACGGTCGACATTAGAGAGACGCGTCCGCTTTCAAAGCGTAAGCGATTTGAACTCGTAATCACACAATAGGCTTATGATTCAACCACAGACTATCGTTAAAATTGCAGACAACTCCGGCGGTAAGATCGGACGAGTCTTCAAAGTGCTCGGCGGTTCAAAGAAGCGATACGCAGAACTTGGTGAAATGGTAGTGCTTTCTATTCAGGTAGCAGAACCACGAAAGCAAGTGAAGAAGAAAGACATCGTGTACGGAATTGTCGTACGTCAGAAGAAGCCGTTTCGTCGAAAAGACGGATCGTACGTGAGTTTCGATGAGAATGCAGTGGTACTCGTCGAAAAGACGAAGAAAGAACCACGGGCAAACCGAGTGTTCGGTCCGATTCCACGAGAAATTGCAGAAGCTGGTTATCAGAAAATTGTGTCCCTCGCACCCGAGGTTGTCTAATCTTATTTTATTGTTATGAAAATCAAGAAAGGAGACCATGTTATTGTCATTTCTGGCAAAGACAAAGGTAAGAGTGGAAGCGTTGTGCACGCATTCCCAAAGACAGAGATGGTGGTCGTTGAAGGAATCAACATCATGACGAAGCACCAAAAGTCACGTACTCGTGGCTCACAGGGGCAAATCATCAAGAAGCCAATGCCGATTCACGTATCGAACGTTGGACTCAAAGATGGAAAAACAGATAAACCCGGTCGAATTGGATACAATGTAGAAGGCGAAGGCAAGGATGCGAAAAAGGTTCGCGTCGTACGCCCAAGCGGTGAAAAAGCATAAATATACGCATATGATTATAAAAGAAAAATTACAGACAGCATTTGATACCCTGAAAGAAGGGTTTGGATATGTGAATGTTATGCAAACACCGCGTATCGAGAAGGTGGTGATCTCAACAGGTATTGGTAAGGTTGCAGATAAACAGAAGATTCAGTTGATTCAGAATCGTCTCGCACTTATTACTGGTCAGAAAGTTGCACCACGTAAGGCGAAGCAATCTATTGCAAGCTTTAAACTTCGAGAGGGAGACGTGATTGGATTTCAGGTAACACTTCGTGGAGCCCGAATGCATCACTTCCTTGATAAGCTTATACACATTGCACTTCCAAGTACTCGCGACTTCCGCGGTCTTAAGGTTTCAGCGATTGATGAAATGGGGAACTATACGCTCGGTATTCCAGAGCACAGTATTTTCCCAGAAACAGCAGATGATGAACTCAAGGACGCTTTTGGGTTTGCAGTAACAATTGTTACATCAGCAAAGTCAAAGGAGGAAGCAGAAGCAGTTCTCCGACACATTGGCTTGCCACTTCAAAAGCCGACCGAATAGGGAGGCTTTTAGAAAGCAAACTGCTTTGCTTTCGTGAAGTGGGTAAGAGGCGGAGCCGTGTTTTGTTTCGTTTCTAGAAACAAAACAGGCGAGCCCGGGGAGGAAGTGCTTAGTAGAATTCAAGCGTAGCGAAGAATTATACTTAGCAACTTGACCCTTCCGCTTCAAAAGGAAGAAGAGGTAAAATAAGCCTTTATTTTAGGTTTTACAAAAGGCCGGCGTTACACGCCGGCCTTTTGTGTAACCTAAAAATGGCGAGCAGACGCCATTTTCTCACCGGTCTTATGCTTGCATTCCCTGTCAATTTGTGGTAAAGTAGTCCCACCTTCGAGAGGGCTATCTACCTCGCAGAACTATATATTTCATTTTACAATATCGAATATGTTGACCAAACGAAAGAAAGAGAACGTAATAAAAGACGTGAAGCGTCATGATTCTGACACTGGTTCACCAGAAGTTCAGGTATCAATTCTCACAAAGCAAATTGATGAGCTTTCAAAGCACCTCAAGAAGCACGGTAAGGATTTTCACTCACGTCGTGGACTACTTCAGATGGTTGCGGATCGCCGCAAGCACCTTAAGTACCTCGAGCGAAAAGATGCAAAGGCATACGCTGCACTCATCAAGAAGCTCGGCATCAAGAAGTAATATCTTCATGCAGGACATAATGCGCGTTCCCTTCGGGGACGCGCATTATGTTATAGTACGAGTGGAACAGCACCCATTTTCATAGTCGAAGCGTGAAGCGCTGTTTCACTTTTTAATAATTCAAACGATATACTCTATGTCAGTTATAAAACACCCAGAGCAACGTGTGGCAATTTTTATTGATACACAAAACCTCTACCACAGTGCAAAAAACCTTTATAAAGCGAAAGCAAACTTCGATGCTATTGTAAAAACAGCAGTTGGAGGACGTAAGCTCGTGCGCGCACAAGCGTACGTGGTCACTACCGAATCAGGTGAAGAGCAACCATTTTTCGAAGCACTTGAAAAAATAGGCATCGAAGTAAAAACGAAGGATCTTCAGATCTTTTACGGTGGCGCAAAGAAAGCCGATTGGGACGTTGGAATGGCTATTGATGCCGTTAAAGTCGCAAGCAAGGTAGATGCAATCGTAATTGCAACCGGAGACGGCGACTTCATTCCACTTGTCGAATATGTACGTTCAGAGGGATGCCAGATTGAGGCCATTACCTTTGGTCGTTCATGTTCATCAAAGCTCCGAGAGTTTGTGGATGAATTTACCGACCTTGATGAAGACCCGAAGAAATATCTTATCGGATATCGACAGCGCGGAGGATTCAAACGACAAATTCAACACATTGTCGGTACCGACACTGATGATATTGAAGGATAATTTCTTCTCCATTCCAAAAAGCCGCGGCACTTTCGTGCCGCGGCTTTTTGGAGTATAGTGCCGGTAGAATAGTTACATTAGTGGGGAATACCATGAGTAAACATGTGTTTCGTGCTGAAGGACCGATGGCGGTCGCTCTCCAACAGTTGGTCGATGCGTCTGGTCGTGATCCTCGTGTCATCGAGGATTTGATCAAAACGCTCGAACGTCGCAACAGCATAGACGAGGCAATGCTTCTCAGCGATTACATCCAATCGATCGCTCCGCGTCTCTTGGAAAAAGGAATGTATGCGACTCAGGTTGCACGTCTGGCAGATACGTTCCACTCTTTCGCGAAGCGAGGAAGTAAACATAAAAATCTCGCACGTGTCGGGACGTTCCGTTCTGTTGCAAACAAGCGCGTCCTCCTCTACTGGGCGCAAAAGAGCGTCTCGGGGGACGATCCAAAGTTTAGAGGTATTGGCGCCACAATTATGGAGCGATTGGCATCATGCATGCTCGAAGACGGCGTGCTGTTGCACTGAATATGTGGCGGAAGGCAGAGTGCCTTCCGCCGCTTTTTTATATTTGGTACACTAGGCGTGTTATCAGTGAGCGATATAGGCAGGCAGGTTTCAACGTATAGTGTTGTACTCTGGAGCCTGTACCGCTCCTAAGACGTAAATTTATAATGCAAAAGAAATCATATTCGGTAGACATTGCGGGGAAGACCCTCACCGCAGACTTTACTGACCTTACCGAACACGCACACGGCTCAGTCATGCTTCGTATGGGAGAGACAGTGGTGCTCGTAACCGCAGTCATGGGTGAAGAAGAAAAGCCGGGCATGCCGTATTTTCCACTCTCGGTAGACTTTGAGGAAAAGTTTTATGCTGCAGGACAAATTCTCGGCAGTCGCTTTATGCGACGAGAAGGACGGCCGAGTGATGAAGCAGTACTCTCTGCGCGTATTGTTGACCGTACCATCAGACCGCTCTTTGATCATAGTATTCGGTATGACGTGCAGGTGGTTATCACCGTGCTCGCAATGGGTGAAGATGACCCAGACGTGCTCGGTGTTATTGGTGCATCACTTGCACTTGCTACCTCAAACATTCCGTGGGCAGGCCCTGTTGGCGCAGTACGTATCGGGAAGGACATCGCCGGCAATTGGGTCTTCAATCCTACGTACAAAGAGCGTGCAGAAGGAGCGCTTCCACTCGAGGTGCTTGCTTGTGGGAAAGATGGCAATGTAAACATGATTGAGACTGCAGGGAATGAGGTCTCTGAGAGTGAGATACTTGCAGCACTTGAAGAATCTGTGAAAATTCACAACACACTTCTGAAATTCCAGCAGGATATTATTGCAGAGATTGGGAAAGAAAAGCGCGCTATCAAATCGAAGGAGATTCCGGAAGATGTACAAGCTCTCTTTGATTCAGCGATTCTTCCAAAACTCTCTGCAGTGCTTTTTTCGGAGAAGCCGGGAAAAGCGCATCTTTACGAACTGAAAGATGAATGGTTTACGCTTCTCAAAGAACAGATAGAAAATCCAAACAATGGTATGGCCGCGGATATGTTTGAACATGCGATCGACGCCGAACTTCATCGCGGAGCTCTTGAAGAGGGGAAGCGAGCGGATGGTCGTGCTATGGATGAAGTGCGAAGCCTCTACGCACAGGCCGGCGGCGTGTCCCCGGTCCTTCATGGAAGCGGTATCTTCTACCGCGGAGGAACACATATCTTCACCGCGCTCACACTCGGCGGCCCTGAAGACTCACAGCTCATTGATTCGATGGAGGAACGTGACGTAAAGAAGCGATTCATGCACCACTACAACTTCCCACCATTTTCAGTGGGGGAGGCAGGGCGTGTTGGCGGTTTTAATCGTCGTATGATTGGGCACGGCGCTCTCGCAGAAAAGGCGCTCGTGCCCGTTATTCCTCCGAAGGATGAATTTCCATACACGATTCGTTTGGTTTCAGAAACGATGGCATCGAATGGATCATCATCAATGGGATCGGTGTGTGGCTCAACGCTCGCACTGCTCGACGGCGGTGTGCCAATCATGCGCCACGTTGCGGGTATTGCATCAGGACTCATGATGGAAAGTCCTGAGAAGTATGCACTCCTCACCGACATCCAAGGTCCGGAAGATGAACACGGTGATATGGACTTTAAAGTTGCAGGAACACGAGAGGGAGTGACGGCGATGCAGATGGATGTGAAGGTGGGCGGTATTCCTGTGAAAATTCTTGGGGAAGCACTTGAGAAAGCAAAGCAGGCACGCTTGCAGATTATTGAGGTGATGGAGAAAGAAATGCCAACACATCGACCAGACATTTCACCGCGTGCGCCAAAGATTATTACGCTCAGTATTCTGTCATCGCAGATTGGACTCGTCATCGGCGGTGGCGGAAAAACAATTAACGGAATCAAGGACGATACCGGCGTACAGGAAATTTCTATTGAAGAAGACGGAACGATATATATTACCGGTAAGGACGGAACTGCAGAGAAGGCCGCGGAGCGTATCCGCGAACTCACTCGCGTCTTTGCGGTAGGGGAGAAGATGGATGCAGTGATTACACGCATCGCGCCGTTTGGTGCGTTTGCACGCCTCAATGGTTCCACGGAAGGGCTCATTCATATTTCAGAGATCGTGCCGTGGCGACTTGAGGATCTCGATGGTGTGCTTGCAGAAGGTGAGACCGTTTCTGTTGTTGTGACGAAGGTGGAAGATGGAAAGGTTGGACTTTCTATCAAGCAGGTTGACCCAGAGTTTGGCGCGAAGAAAGGCCTCACCGCTCCCGAACATAATTAATTTCTTCGAATAGAAACGCCCTGCAGCTTTTAGCTGCAGGGCGTTTTCCCGATATGGTGTACAGAGGATCATGTCGCGTATGCGATACTATACATATTGTATGGACGAAAAGTCATCATCGAAACCGAATAACGGAGTGCACACAATGGCAACTGACGCTGCAAAAGCAAAGGCAGCGTTTTCGAGCAGTGCCCCCGCCAATCCTCCGATGCACCATGCTGAGGAGAAGAACTCACTCCTTTCGGGAGCAGACAGTACCGTGAATATTTCAGAGAAAAGCTCTGAGGACGATGCAGTGATTGTGACTGACAAGCAACGTTCACGGCGCTCTATCTTTGGGGCAATGAGGGATGCTGCCTCAGAAATCGTAGGTGATACCACAAAAGCAGTCGTCACACCGATGATCCCAAAGAAAAAGGAAGTGCCAACCGTTGCTCCAGGGACTGAGCGGGTACAGATAGTCACGGAAGCGGTGACCAACAAACTCACTCCCGAACCGAACGATCGATCGGCGGTACTTGCGAGTATTCGTACACTTCAGCAAGATGCAGAACGAGTGACCGGGAAACCGTTTGTTATTCAGAAAAAGGACAGAGAAGAAGAAAGCCCATCATGGTCACACTTCCTCGGCGGACGTGAGGAAAAAGTTATAAAAGAAAAACCAGATCTTATTGCGCGTACGATAACGGAGCGCACTCCAGGGGTAGAAGCGAAACCTCCGGTAGTGGCGCCACGACCAGAGCCGCAAGCGCAGACTCCTACGCAGGCGCCTGCACCAGTACCAACTCCGGTACCAGAACCTATTTCAATACCAGAGCCTGAACCAATCCCTGTGCCACAACCAGTCAAAGAGCCAGAACCGATTCCTGAACCAATTCCGGAACCAATACCAGAGCCGGTTCCAGAACCCGTTATCCCGCCACCTACTCCCGAACCAGAGATCGTAGAAGAGCCAGAACCGATTCCTGAACCTGAGATTCCAAAGAAAATCATCGAAGAGAAGAAAGAAATACCAAGCGTCCCCAAAGGTCCGAGTGCGTTTGCGCGCTTTATAGAAAATTATTCTATTGGGAAGATCCTCATTGTGCTTCTTGCCATTGTGCTTCTTGGGGGAGCGGGAACAGCAGGGTACACGTTCATTCGTTCACAAGGACAGAATGCGCAACCACAACCAGTTGCTGGATTCTTTGCGACCGACTCATCGCTCTCAGTTCCTCTCGCGAGTGATCGCGCAGCGCTTCTCGGGGGTATTCAAAATGCTATTGCGCAGCAGTCAGGCGCAGAGAGTCAGATAGTGTTCACTGCTCCCGGTACCGCAAATCCAATTGCATGGACGTCTGGAGATTTCTTTGCGGTGCTGAACCCGCATGTGCAGAGTAGTCTCGTCAGAGCATTCGATGATCGCATGATGATCGGTGGTATCAAGACATCGGGCGTACATCCGTACATGGTATTGAAGACAAACAACTTCGATACGGTATTCGCAAATATGCTTGAGTGGGAATCATTCATGAGCCAAGATCTCTCGCCACTCTTTGGACAGCCTGCGGGCATACGCTTCATCGATCGAACGGTATCAGGACATAACGTTCGTGTACTCTATGATGAAGCGCTTACTGCGCACATTACCTACGGTTTCCTGAATCAAAATACACTCATCATCACCACAACCGAAGAAGCCTTCGCCTCTATTGCAGCAGCTTTTCAGTAATAGATACCTCGTGATACCATATATCTATGATAGATACACAGAAATATAAAACACAGCTTGAAGAACTGCTTGCAGAATTAACTGCGGACCTCACTGAGATAGGGATTCATGATCCAAAAAATACTGAAAACTGGATAGAGACAACGAAAGATTTAGGAACGTCGAACGCTGATCCACTCGATGTGGCAGATCGCACGGAAGAATGGGATGAGCGAAAGGCGACTGTTGCGGTACTTGAAACACGGTACAACAACATCACCCACGCATTAGCAAATATTGAAGCGGGAACATACGGAGTGTGTGAAATAGGAGGAGAAGAAATTGAGACAGACCGTCTCGACGCAAATCCTGCAGCTCGTACTTGCAAAGCGCACATAGAAGAAGAAGCTAACCTTCCAAACTAATATACTCAGTCATGTCAGTTGCCCGAGTTTTTGCCGCACAGCCAGGAATTCTTCGGGGAGATATCGTCACGGTAGAAGCAGACCTCTCACGAGGTCTGCATTCGTTCCAGCTTGTTGGGCTTGCGGGCAAGGCGGTGGAAGAAGCGAAGGATCGTGTGAGTAGCGCTATCAAAAATTCTGGGTTTACGTCACCAAAGAGTGAAAATCATAAAATTGTTGTCTCACTTGCACCTGCAGATTTAAAGAAAGAGGGGCCGCTTTTTGACTTACCGATTGCGATTGCGTATCTCATTGCTGCCGAAGAAATTACGGTATCAATTGACCGCACGTTATTGGTCGGTGAGTTGGCGCTCGATGGAACGCTCCGCGGAGTACGGGGCGTGCTACCTGTTGTGCAAGCGGCAGTGCGCGCAGGCTTCACTGAAGTCATTGTGCCAATGGAGAATGCAGAAGAATCAGCATTGATCCCGGGGATTACCGTGACACCTGCTGAAAATCTACTTGCTGTTATCAGACACATTGATGCAACACGGGAAGATCATGCAACCATTCCTTCGCAATCACCAACACAAATCGAAACACTCTGGGATGAAGGTATCATTCGTCTTGAAGATATCCGCGGACAGGAAAGCGCGAAGCGTGGACTGCTTATCGCTGCAGCAGGGCGACATAATATTATCTTCGTTGGACCACCGGGGACAGGAAAGACAATGCTGGCGCGTGCGCTCCAAGGTATTCTTCCACCACTTACTACCGAGGAGGCACTCGAAGTAACAGCGATCCATTCCGTGGCAGGAACACTCGAAGAAGGTATTTCGCGGAAGCCGCCGTTTCGAAGTCCCCATCACACCGCATCGCACACGTCGCTTGTTGGGGGTGGCACTCACCCGAAACCAGGGGAAGTAACACTCGCACATAGAGGCGTACTGTTTCTCGACGAGTTTCCTGAATTTGAACGGCGCTCGATTGACGCACTCCGCCAACCACTTGAAGATCGAGTCGTTTCTATTTCACGTGTTCACTCCACCGTACTCTTTCCTGCAGACGTCATGCTC
Source organism: Candidatus Kaiserbacteria bacterium CG10_big_fil_rev_8_21_14_0_10_47_16 (assembly GCA_002773395.1). GTDB lineage: Bacteria > Patescibacteriota > Minisyncoccia > Phycocordibacterales > UBA918 > 1-14-0-10-47-16. The sequence continues at coordinate 281,282 of PFBI01000006.1, read as the reverse complement.
GTAGCAGCGATGAATCCAACGCGCGGAGGAGATGATGGCGGCAATTACACCGACCAAATGCTTGAGACCTATAAACAGAAAATATCAGGCCCGATTCTGGACCGTATTGATTTGTGGCTTCCAGTGCCACATGTTGATTTTGATACGATGACGAGTGAGAATGCACGCACGGGAGAAACTGCTCGCGCTCGAGAACAGATAGCGGCCGCACGAACGCGACAACAGAAACGGTTTGAGGGCAGAGGCATTACCGCGAACGCAGAAATGTCTGCGCGAGTCATTGATGAAAAGATAGTATTGTCCGACGAAGTTCGTGACCTTTTACGGATGTCAGCAACGAAACTCAAGCTCTCGCCCCGCAGCTACCACCGAGTGATCAAGGTGGCGCAGACAATAGCGGATCTTGATGAGAAGGAAAATATCGAACCACCCCATATTCTAGAAGCGCTGCAATATAGGGTGAAACTTTAAAAAATATGAACTGCTTCATATTTTTTAGTTTCACCCGGCGGAGCTATATCGCCGCTATTCCTAATGCGGCGATTGCGAGCCCGGACAGGAGGTTCTTAGCGAACGTAGTGAGCTTAGAAACCTGACGTTGAAGCTTTAAAAACAAAGGTCCCGTGAGCTACGCTCACGGGACCTTTGTTTTAAATATTAGAATGGGTTACTTGCTCCACGAACTTCAAAGTGAAGGTGTGGCCCTGTCGACTTTCCTGAGTTACCCATACCACCAATTGTTGCGCCTGCAGAAACTTGCTGTCCTACAGAAACAGAGACAGATGAAAGGTGGGCATAGAGCGTCTGTGTTCCATTTGAGTGTTTAATAACGATATAACTTCCGTAGCCACCGTTCCATCCAGATGCTTTCGCTACAATAACTGATCCACTCGCTGCAGCACGTACTGCTGTTCCAACAGAGACACCAGAGAGGTCGACGCCGTTGTATCCGTGGATACCTTGTGTCTTTACTGAGCCGGGGAGAGGATTGATGAATCCGCTACTGCCACTTCCTGTTGCAACTGCAGACCCACTCGTTGAAGTTCGCGAACCACTCGTAGTCTTTGAGAGTGAAGGAGCTGCGACTACACCACTTGGGATCACCACGGTATCACCAACACTAATATCTTGTGCTGATGCAAGGCGGTTGTATGCAATGATTTCTTCCGCGTCACCGTCGTACTTCTTCGCGATGGTGGCAATCGTGTCACCTTTCTTTACGATGTGACGTACACCCGTGATAGGGAGAATGACGAGCTCTTTCCCGGGACGAATAATACTCGGGTCCGTGATGTCGTTCGCCCACAGAATAGTATTTGGAGACACATCAAACATCTGTGCGATTTGTGAAAGCGTGTCACCCTCGCGTACGACGTACACACTAATCTCACCGTTTGCCGTACGCGAGTTCACACTATCAGTCCCGTCACTGAGTGATTCGGCTACAAGCGCACCGTCTTCTATTAAAATATCACCGCCGCCTTTTGCTGGGTTTGGGTCAGTATGGTTCGCCGCCTTGAGAAGACTTTCCGTTTGCGCATTTGCGAAGATCGGATCTTGTTGATAGTACACAACACTCCCGTTTAGAAATGAAGAAAAAACACCCGCATGCACAGATAGCGGGGCAACAACGAGTATCACAATAGGAAGCATTTCAACAAGAATATGCTTTACGTGAGAATATGTCGTCTGGCCAGACTTGGGTATATCTGAAGGCTCAGGGTCTTGAGTGCTAGGTTGTATAACGTAGTTCATTATGGACTCACCGCCGTTTTGCTTCCGCTACAGTATCATTCTGAAATAAAAAGAGCTCGTAAGCTCTTCGTACAGGGTCAATGATAGACCTCTCAGTAATAGGGTCAACCTTGCCAAATCGACTTCTCCACAGTATGTTCATGTTGGATAAACGGAGCCTGAGTGGGGCCTTTTTTTAAGTATTGACAGGATATTTTTGGCATGGCATTCTTGCCGTGGAGTAGAAACATTGCCGGTACTACCGGCCTGACGAAGGGAGTAGAAAGTGGAAGATACCAAACCCTCACGACGGTCACGTATCGTCGCAATCGCAATCACTGTAACCGGCATCATATTTTTCGCGTCGGTACTCGCAAGCGCATTTGCGGCATCGCTAGAAGATGTTGCAGATGTCGCTGACATGGTCCGCACAGCCGACAATCGTCGTGATGTGGCGGTCGAGACTCCGAACACAGGCAAGCAGCCTGCGCTCGAGGCCGTATTCGATTATGAACGCATGCGCTACGTTGTCGCGGTCAGCAATGATGGCGCACTTCTGCCGGTCATCTGGATTAAGGTGACGCGGAACCCGCGGGTGCGTATCCCGCGCGACAGTGGCTGGCTCGAGGATCAAAACCTCGATGGCATCCTCGATCGAGGACTGGACTACTTCGATTACGCCAACTACATCAGGCGTTTCGAGAACTGGTCACGCGATGACGAACTGTGGCAGGCGTGGTACGACAAGGCTGTCACCGCACTCACCGTTGCGTCACGGGAACAGAAGCGACGGAATCGTCGGTAATTCACACAAACAAAATCCCTACGGGGTACGTCGCAAGCAGTAGCTTGCGGCGTTTTTCTTTTGTTGTGTAGCTGAGTAATCGGGTGTAGGCTGAAGATTGATATTGTAACTGGGGAGACATATGATGAAATTGGTCATGTTGGTAACGGTCGTCTCTGCCCTTTTTGCTCTGACGGCACATGCACAGGCGAGTACTTGGCTTCCTCAAGAAAAGCAGGCTGCATCCATGCAGCGGCTCAACCAGGAGGAAAACCTTGATCTCGGCTTCCGCACCTTGCCGCTGAAGGGGTGGTCGACCGTCGAGGTTCGGACGACGCTTGGACCGCGACGCTTCGTTCGGGATCCAATCCAGTCCCCGCTTGAAGGACTGTACGACAAGCTCGGGACGTTCAGTCTGAGTATCGATTTTCCTCTCTGAAAATCATCGGCCGGCGACAGTGAGGGACGGGGACACGCATGCGCGTCCCCGTCTTTTCTTTTGTCTCACTATCAGCATGGGGTATAGTGGTAGTCGCATGAACGATCACAATCATCTCCACGGTTTAAATGCCGCACAAAAACAAGCAGTTGAAACAACCGAAGGCCCTGTCCTTGTTCTTGCAGGTGCTGGGTCTGGAAAGACGCGTGTCATTACACACCGCATTATCCACCTTATCGAAAAGGGCACCTCCCCACACAATATTCTTGCGGTGACGTTCACCAATAAGGCTGCAAAAGAAATGCGTGAACGTGTACAAAATCTCATTCAGGAGCATTTCGGTGCGAGCCGCGCGGGCATTGATTCACTCCCGACTGTCACGACATTCCACGCGCTCGGCGTGCGCATTCTCAGAGAGAATCACGAGGTCCTCGGGCTCCGTCGTCACTTCGTTATCTATGACCGGAGCGATAGTAATAAGGCTATTAAGAAAGCACTCGAACAGGCAAGCTACGATCCAAAGCAGTTTGAGCCACGAAAGATGCTTTCAATTATCTCAAAGGCAAAAGGCGATGCACTCTCACGGCTCGATTTCATGGACGGCGCGCGAAGCTACCCCGAGCAAGTTGCCGGTGAAATATGGGAACACTACGATAAGACACTTCGGGAAGAACACGCACTCGACTTCGACGACCTTCTCCTCAAGACGGTAAATCTCCTCAAGAGTCATCCAGATGTACTTGAGATGTACCGAGAACGTTTTAAATATATTCACATTGACGAGTATCAGGATACCAACAAAGTGCAGTATGAAATTGCGCGGCTCCTCACTGGAGACGTACACAATATTTGTGTTGTAGGGGACGTCGATCAGTCTATTTATTCGTGGCGTGGGGCAAACATTTCAAATATTCTTCAGTTTGAAAAACATTTCCCAGAAACCACCACCATTTTCCTTGAAGAAAACTACCGTTCAACACAAACCATCATCGCAGCATCAAACGATATTATTGAAAAGAACTTCAACCGCCCGCCGAAGAAGGTCTTCACAAACAATCACGAGGGAGAGTTGATTGAACTCTACGTCGGAATGAACGGGAACGATGAGGCAGAGCATATTGCGCTTCGTGCAAAAGAGCTTATCAAGAGCGGCGCGTCACCGTCACATATTGCAGTGCTGTATCGTACCAACTTTCAGTCACGGGTACTCGAAGAGGCATTTCTCAATTTTAGCGTTCCGTACCAGCTTCTCGGAACAAAATTCTTCGAGCGAAGAGAAGTAAAAGATGCACTTTCGTATCTTCGGCTTGCAATGAACCCTGACAGTACGAGCGACTTGGCGCGTGTTATCAATACACCGGTGCGCGGTATCGGGAAGGTGACACTCCTCAAGCTCATGGAGGGACGACGGGATGAACTCAAAGGAAGTACCCGCGAAAAAGTAGAGAACTTTTATAATCTTATGGACGATATCGCACAGGCTGCGCGGGAACAACCGCTCTCAGAGACATTTAAATTTATTCTGAAGCGTACCGGTATTGAAGAGATGCTAAAGAAAGATGGTGAAGAAGGATTGGAGCGTATTGAAAACCTTCGTGAGCTCGTCACACTCGCTGCGCGGTATGATGAGCTCGAATCGGAAGACGCGATCGAAGCGGTGCTTGAAGAAGCGGCGCTTCAGAGCGATCAAGATGAAATAAAAGCGAAAGAAGAACAAGATGCGGTGCGTCTCATGACGGTCCACTCGGCGAAAGGGCTTGAATTTCCGTATGTATTTATTACTGGCCTTGAAGAAGGTCTCTTTCCACACGAACGACTTTCAGCAGATAAAATTGATGAAGAAGAAGAGCGACGACTCTTTTATGTAGCGCTCACGCGTGCAGAAAAGAAAGTCTTTCTCTCGTTTGCACACATACGAACTATTTTTGGCAGCCAGCGTATCAATGCACCGTCACAATTTATTGGTGATATCCGTGAAGAATTGCTCGAACATGCAAATCCAGGAGGTGATGGGACAGGGTATGAGACGACAGTGTATTTAGATTAAAAAAGACCCGCTCGCAACCAAAAGATTGCTCGCGGGCCAAGGTGCCACGCCGGTGTCGCCGTATAATGTCAAAACTTGCCGAAGAACGCTTCCGTCGCCTTGTCGGGCGGGGGATTGCCGATGTAGAAGCCGTCAGACCTCTCGATGGGCGCTGTATTGGCGGCATAGGTTGATGTTACCGTGTAGAACAGAATTCCAACGGCCAGAAGGCCGAGGAAGATCCACCAGCCGTTGCGCTCCTTCGTAGTACTTGGTGCTACCATGACCCCCTCCAGGGTGTAAATCAAGGCACAATTACCTTGATATCTATACGTATTGTATCACAGACTTGGTTTGACCACAATACGTGAGATGCACAAGTGCTGATACAATGAACCTCTATGAAACCCCTCGGAAAGATTGAAGCAAAGAAAAGTCTTGGACAAAATTTCCTCACCAATCCCCGCATTCCCGAATTGATGGCTGATGCCGCAGAACTTACCTTAGAAGACACGGTACTTGAGATCGGCCCAGGGACAGGGGCACTGACGCAAGAGTTCTTAAAGCGAGGAGTTCGCGTGGTGGCAGTTGAAGCGGATCAGCGAGCAATTGAACTTCTAGAGGATACGTTTGCGGACGAGATTGCCGCAGGCACTCTCGTCCTTCATCACGGAGATATCCGTGAGATCGACCTTGAAGCAATAGGACTGACCCGCGGTGCGTATAAACTAGTCGCCAATATCCCATACTATCTTTCGGGAATGCTGTTCAGACTTTTTCTTGAAAGCGAAACAGCTCCTTCAACATTGGTTTTCCTTACACAAAAGGAAGTTGCCGAGCGTATTTGTCGCGATCCCAAAGAATCACTCCTCTCACTCGGTGTAAAAGCGTATGGAAGTCCACGGTACGTCAAAACAGTATCTCGTGGCAACTTCAGCCCTGCACCGAAAGTTGATTCAGCCATTATTGCCGTCTCGGGTATCTCAAAAGACCATTTTAATAATCTTGATGAAGCATTCTTCTTTGAAGTCCTGCATCTCGGCTTTGCAGCGAAACGAAAACAACTTCTTGGAAATCTGTCCAAGAAGTTTGCTCGAGATATGGTTGCCGACATTCTGCATTCACTCAATCTGAAAGAGACCGTCCGCGGGGAAGATGTACCGCTTGAAACATGGCTCAAGATTGCTTCAGCGCTCTATCCACATCGTTAACCACAGCTTCTACACAGCCTTATAGGGAGGATACACACATACTTTTCCTATGTGATATCCCTACCTCTATACACAGGGTTATACCCAGATTATTCCCCAGCAATCTTGAATGTTGCACGTACGCCCGTGAAGCTGAAGTTCTCTGCGAGTACGGTCGGTATAAGACCACGGAGTTCTACCTGATACGGTGTCTTCTTTCGAATCTCCTCATGTGAATAAATAATGTACAGCGTGAAGAAGTGCGTGCTGCCGGCAGGAACAGTGTAGGTAAGATCTGCATCAATGGGGAGACTGCTCACGACAAATCCGCTGGCGGCACCTTTTTTCAAGACGTTCTTGTACTTTCCTTGCAGTACGTCAAAGCCAATTGTATTGAGCTCAGAACTCCCGCGTTCTGCAATAACGGGAATGTGAATGTCCTCGTCATCGGCATTGATGGCAAAGTCTATGGTGTAAAACAACGTAGCGTTTACCGTGTCACTTGCGTGCGCATGCGTCGGTACGAGAAAAAAGAGCGTAATAAAGAATATAAACGGCACAATCGTGCGGAACTGAATAGTTTTCATACGAGAGATTGTAGCATGCAGAGTGAAAGAAATAAGCGTATCATGCGTAGTAACTATAGATAGCTTATATGCCTGTTGGTGGGATAAAAACAGACGAGGAGCTGGTGGAAATGGCGCGTAATCAGCGTGAGTTCTTTGGCCTACTCATCGAACGGTATGAAGCAAAGCTCGCACGATACGTACGCCGACTTGGCGTGCGTGATGAGGAAGATGTTGCAGACGTTCTCCAAGAAATTTTTATAAAAGCGTACCGGAATCTCAATGAATTTGATACGGCGTTGTCGTTTTCTTCATGGATGTATCGTATTGCCCACAATGAAGCCATAAACTCGTTTCGAAAGAAGCGAGTGCGTCCCGAAGGACACCTTGTGTCAGACAGTGAGGATATCCTCACGTTTGTTGCGAGTACCGAGAAAGGGAGCGAAATACTCTTTGATGCTGCGCTCGACGCTGCGGTTGTCGGGAGAGCGGTGAGTCATCTTGATAATAAATACCGAGACGTTGTCATCTTGCGGTTTTTTGAACATAAGGAATATGACGAGATCTCCGACATTTTAAAGATACCCATAGGTTCGGTGGCCACGCTCCTCCACAGAGCCAAAGGCCGCCTCCGCAAAGAACTCAAAGAACATCCAGCGTATGAATAGCACACAACACACAACAGAAGATATAAAGCAGAGAGTCATGATGCGTATCAGTGATGATGCTGTTTCGCCGCGAGCGCGATGGGTATTCGTCTCGCGCGACGTTACGTTCTGGACTCTGTGGGGCGGGGCGGTCCTTATCGGAAGCGCAGCGCTCGCGGCCTCCGCCTTTGCGACAGAGCACGCAGGATGGGAGTTCTATGAGGCAACGCACCGTAACATGATCACATTCATTGTGACGGTACTGCCGTATCTTTGGATCGGCATTCTTGCGGGCACGGTACTCTTTGGGTACTTCAACCTTCGTCACACGAAGACAGGGTATCGATACTCACTCACCATCGTGATGATTATGAGTATTGGTGGCAGCTTCGTGGGAGGAGCAATACTCTACGGCATTGGTGCGGGATCAACGATAGAAGTTATGGTTGGGGAGCGTATCCCGTTCCATACATCAGTGGTCAGGCTTCAAGAAGAACTGTGGGACGACGCGGATGAAGGTCGTCTTATCGGAAGCGCGAGCGCGCCACTTACAGAAGAAACGATCCTCTTCACTGACACCAATGGCACAAAGTGGACGCTCTATACTGCTGGCCTGAGTCCGAAGGATCTTGATGCGCTTGCACGCTTTGAGGAGGTTCGTGTGATTGGCTACCAAGCAACAACATCAGACGATGTCTTCTACGCATGTATTATCTTGCCAGGATTTCTGCCACATGAACAAAACTCAATTAGCGATATGCTCGGCCGTCGGAGCGCATTCCTCGAGAGGGTACGACCAGAAAGTGAAATAAAAGATCCGGCTATGCGTAGTAATGAGTGCGAGCGCGTACGAGTTCGCATCTTGCAAAAATAATTAACCATATGCAATCGTTATGAACACACTGACTCGAGATCAAAAATTTGCCGCGCTGGTTATACCGATTCTCCTCTTTGGAGTCCTCGGTGTCTCCTATGCCTACGCAGATTTCAAAGATCTCACGGATGACCAGAAAGACGCCCTCGATGAGGCGCGTGATCTCCGGGAATCAGGTGACTTCGACGGCGCAAAACAAGTACTTCAAGACGCAGGCGTTACCAAAAACATGATGTCACAGCGGCCGCACAAGGGTGAGTTTGCTAATCTCACCGAGGAGCAGAAGGATGCTCTTACGGAAGCGCGAACACTTCATGAGCAAGGTAATGATGATGCCGCGAAGCAAGTACTTGCAGATGCGGGAATAGACATTCCGCCGTTTGGAAATCACATTGGACCTCGCGGAGAAGGGAATCAGGCAGTGCGTGATGCCATCCGTAATGCACTTGCGAACAAGGATTATGATGCCTTTGTTGCAGCAACAGAGAATGCTCCATTCAAAGACATGATAAGCCAAGAGTCGTTCAATACGCTTCTCGAAGCGTACGAACTCAACCAAAGTGGCGATCACAGGGGGGCCCACCAGCTCCTCCGTGACGCCGGTCTCCCACCAGTGTTCGGGGCTCCACGCCATGACGCCCTATCATCTGACACGTCAGCAGATGATCAATAAACAACCCACCATAGAACAAAAGTAGTGATGTATAGAATAGCCTGAAAACCGCACTCGTGCGGTTTTCAGGCTATTCATTTTTACATCACGAAACAAATTTTACATCTCTGCAAGGTTGCAGCTTACTATGGTGAGTCTATACTAGGAACACCATGAAGAAGACAGGATGGACACAGGAGGCGACTTCACTACATACGTAATTAAAAACGCGCACAATATATTGTGCGCGTTTTTGTTACCAATTGAAGTTCCTCCACTTGTCCACCGTGTACCTAAATGGTGGGATGATGAACACATCCAAGGAAGTTCTTTTCTAGGTGTGTTTTGGAGTGGTTATTAATCAAACTTTACCAAGTAACTCAAATTATTTTATGAAAATTGCAACACTTATTGCAAACAAACGAGTGCTTCTCGCACTCGGCATGATGGTGTTTGTTGCAGCACTCGTGATCGGCGCGACAGGCGCGTTCTTCAACGATACAGAAACTTCAACAGGCAACATCTTTACTGCAGGTTCTATCGACCTCAAAGTTGATCACCTTATACAAACGTACAATGATGTTGATTGTGAGACATGTAGCGTAGACGTATTCAGTTCTACAGCAACACAGGTCGTTGGTTCAAATGCGGCTGCTGTATACCAGGGACCATTCCCAATTCCTGCAACTGATGTAGCAGCTCCACACCCTGCGTGGCAGAATGAAGCAGCTTTGGCTCCAGCAATCTGGATTTGGGCAACTGCTCCAAATGCGGCTGACAGTGTAGGAGATGTTGAATATACGTTCGAAAATAAGTTCCAATGGAATGGAACAGCAGTGAACGTAGACCTCGATCTTGCCATCGCGGCAGATAACGGATACAAGGTTATCCTTAACGGTGTCACTATTGTAGATAAACTCGCTACAGAGTTTAACTATGGATCTGCTGTTCAGCTAACGGGTGGAGAAGAAACGACTTTCATGGGGGCAATGGTGAATGGTGAAAACACCCTCCAGATTGTTGTTCGCAACAAAGCACTTGCAGGAGATCCTGTAACACAGAATCCAGCAGGTCTTCTCTTCAAGCTTGATATCGATCGTGATGCAGAAGAATGTGCAGAAGACTCATCATTCCAGCAAGTATGTAAGCTCTGGCAAGAAAAGGATCTTGGAGAAGGAGACACATTCTTCAACTTCAATGATGTGAAGCCAGGAGATCTGGGAACAGACGTCATCTCACTTCACGTATATGACAATGATGCATACGCATGTCTCATTGCACATGATGGTGTAGATGCAGATAACTCTGTAACTGAACCAGAGGCTGACCTTGGTGACGATAACACTGCTGGAGAACTCCAAGATTACATTGATGTATTCACTTGGAATGATAATGGCAATGGTATTTACGAGAATGGTGAAACTGCTCTCGGGCAGACTACACTCGGTAACCTCGGGAGTATCGCAAGTCTTGATACACTCACTGACTATCTTTCAGCCACAACAACTGCATACGTAGGTGTTGCATGGTGTGCAGGTACGCTTACAGCGACTGCGGGATCAGACTTTGATTGTGATGGGGAGACTATGGGTAACATCACCCAAAGTGACTCATACACAGCATCTCTGACTGCATACGCAGTACAGAAGCGAAATAATGAGCAATTCTCATGTGATGTAATCGCAGGGGAATATCTCGGAGAACAAGACTAACAAGACTATTTCTTGACGAACAAACCCCGAGTATTCGGGGTTTGGGGTCAGGATGTAAATCCTAGAATAACGTTACTTGATCTAAAAATAAAACTTTATTTATGACCATGAACCAGATTTTAACGAAAAAACGATTATTACTCAGCGCGGCCCTTCTTGTGGCTATTGCCGCCCTCGTTATTAGCGCAACAGGTGCGTTCTTTAACGATACAGAAACTTCAACCGGTAACATCTTTACCGCAGGTTCTATCGATCTTAAGGTTGACCACCTCAAGCAAACATATAACGGCGAAGACTGTACAACGCGTTGTAATCGTTGGGCTGAAGAAGTAACTTCTTTCAACCAAGGATTGCGAAAGGGAGGAGATGCGGTTCTTGCAGGACGGAGTAATCCAGACGATGCCACCGGCCCAGCAGATACATCTGGAAGTACTCCGGACGTATCGCCAACAGGCTTCGTGAGTCTTGGATTTGGCGGCAGCATCGTACTCCACTTCCCAGACGGAATTGATGACGGTCCAGGAGATGATCTCCGAATCTACGAAGCAACAGGTGTAACTTCACCTGCGTATCCTGATGAAAGTGTAAAAGTCGAAGTAAGTCCAAATGGATCTGACTGGACGACTGTTGACGTAAGTCCTTCATCAGTTACGTTTGACGGGACTATCGAAATTGACCTCGACGGAAATGCACCATTGGTCTACTACGTTCGTATTACTGACACGACTGATCCAACGCTGCATAACAGTGACGCTGACGGTTTTGATCTTGATGCGGTACGAGCACTTCACTGCGATAATGAAGATATCGATGGCATTCCTTCAGACGTTTGGCAGTGCCAACTTTGGGAAGAGACAGATCTTACGGATCAAACATTCTTCACCTTCAATGATGTGAAGCCAGGAGACCTTGGAACAAACGTTATCTCACTTCACGTGTTCGACAACGATGCATACACATGTCTCATTGCACATGATGGAGAGGATGCGGAAAACGACATCATGGAACCAGAAGCAAAGTACGGTGATGATGATCAAGACGGTGAACTACAGGACTACATTACGTTCTTCTCATGGCTTGATACTGACGCTGACGGAGTATATGAGACTGGTGAAACTTCTCTTGGAGAATCAACACTCGGAAACCTCGGTAGTATCGCAAGTCTCGATTCAGACAATGGACAATATCTCACCGCAACGACAACAGGGTACGTTGGTCTTGCGTGGTGTGCGGGTACAATCAGTGCAAACATCGATAATGCATTCGGTTGTGACGGATCAACGATGCATAACGATGCAATGAGTGATTCATTCACCGCGTCTCTTACTGCATACGCAGAGCAAGTTCGAAACAATGGTTCATTCCAGTGTGAGAACATCCACATTGGAGATGATCAAAATGGTGGAGGCAATGAAAATGAAGTTGCCGAAGATGATCTTGAAACAGGTGACAAAGTTGCCGCAAAAGTAAGTGGCGCATGGTTCTTCTACAATGACACCAACGATACAGTTATGAGCATCGACCAGTTCAGTGGTTCAGGTGGTGAAAACCACTTTGAAGCCGTTGCTGGTTCAGGAGCAGCAAAGATGGTGCTCCATGAGGCTGCTGCACGTTATAACATCGCGACCTATCGTTATAACGACGTGAAGCTCTCTGATATTGGAACGCTGTCATACCGTATGTATGACGGATCAGTTTCAGGCGAGACTCCGTATCTGCACTTCAACGTCGACTTCGATAATTCTGATACATGGCAGCGACGTCTTGTGCAGGTTCCAACTGGTGTAACGGCAAATACATGGACAACAGTGGACGCCCTTGCAGGAATGTGGACACTTTCTGGTGGCAATTGGCCAGCAGGTGCAGTAGATAACACAGGTACAACACCAGGCTCTACACCACGTACATGGGCGGACATTCTTGCGAACTATCCAAACGCAGAAACACGATCAACCGATTCATGGTTTGGAATACGTGTAGGACACCCAGGACCTGCGGGTGAAACTGGTTACGTTGACTGGATCAACTTTGACGGTCAAATCTCAGACTTCGAATAATCTTTTCTGACGAACAACTCCCGAATACTCGGGGGTTGGGGTCAGGATGGAAATCCTGAAGAACATAATGAACACAGCGCTCTTTTCAAAAATAGCTTACGGATTCTTTATTGGATTTATTATTCTGATTGGGGTACTTCTCATTGGTACCAAGGTACCGCTCTTTGGAGACTACTCAATCAAAATCGTCCAATCGGGTTCTATGGAGCCGGCAATAAAAACGGGTGCGCTTGTCCTTATTTATCCGACAGGTTCATACCGCGTTGGTGATGTGGTGACATTTGGTGAAGATACCAAAACACGCGTTCCGACGACACACCGTATTATTGCGGAAACTATTACAAAGGGAGAGTTGATGTACACCACAAAGGGTGATGCCAACGAGGAGGCTGATATTACGCCGACTCCCGCATCGAAGATCACGGGCGAAGTCATCTTTGATATCCCGTACATTGGGCACATCATTGATTTCGCGCGGAAGCCACTCGGCTTCATTCTCATCATTGTTCTCCCGGCAGCCCTCGTATTCATTGATGAAGCACGTACGCTTGTGCGAGAGTTTCGCAAAAAAGATGAAGAGGCTTCTGAGTAGTAGGATCCCAACGCAGAATCACATTTATGAAACATATATTACATACACGAGTAACCACATACCTAAGCGCAGCGATTGCGGCGCTTCTCTGCGTTACGCTCATTGCACCGACGGCAGCATTTGCGTTTTTTAGTGACACTGAAACAGGAGGTATCAATAGTTGGAGTGCAGGCTTCCTTGATATCGAACTCTCAATGAATGAATTTGAAGGGGTAATTACGAATGAACCTGCCGATGAAGTACAATTTGATACAAACGTTGCATTGGTTTCAGGAAGTATTGACGCAAAATACGCACTCTCGTATGAGTTTGTAAGCGGAGATGAATCTGTTTGCAGCGCACTCTCATTGAATGCAGCACATGGAACAACAACATACAGCGGACCGCTCGCACTCACCGATACAACGCCGACAAATGATTACGGTCTCTGGAACTCGTTCATTACCGTCACTGACGGATTTGTAGCGCCTGTTGATACTGAATGTACGTTTGATCTTATCTTTAGTGCGTGGCTTGATGGAGTAGATATTCAAGCAAACTCAGGATTCTTCGATGTTGAAAAACTTCGTATTACGATTAATACACAAGACTCTGGACCGGAAGGAGTTGCGCACCCTGTCGTACTCAATGAATTCCTCCCAAGTCCCCACGGACCACTCTGTAGTGACCCTGAGAATGACAGTTGTGACTCAAGGGATCCAGACTTTATTTTTGACTACGGGAACGACAGCGCGGATATGCCACAAGGAGAGTGGGTAGAGCTCTATAACCTCAGTGCAGCAGCAATTGACCTTACGGGATGGTATGTCGTTGACGCATCAGGTGGTGCGGGGAATACCATACATGTTGATCTTACACACGCTGCAACAACAACCATTCCAGCAAACGGATTCCTCGTGGTGTACATGAATAAGCCTATCTTGAATAACACTGGTGATACGGTGAAGCTTTATAACCCAAGTGATGTACTTCAAGATTCGTACGCGTACACAAGTGACTACGACTATTGTTACTTCACGCCAACACCGGGTGGTGGCAATAATTCTGTTCCGAGTGGCGGCGGTATCGACTGCACTCCGGGAGCAACAGTCCCTGACAATAAATCATACGCACGTATTCCTGACGGGATAGGTGCATGGGTGGACCCAATTCCAACACCAGGTATACCAAATACAGAGAATGATTTAACGAAGGAAGAGCTCGCACTCCTCGCACTCGGTGTCGCGGTTGGTGAGTTGAATAAGGTGCAGCCAGTTGTGGAAACAGAAGAAGAGCCAGTCGACGACGAGACGGCTGATACTGAAAATGAGTACGCTAATAAACCAGAAGAGATTGTGGTTGTAGACGAAGGAATTACACAAACTGAAAGTAGTGACGATTCCGGAGATTCCACAAATGGTGCAGGCACTGGGTCAGGAGCTACTCCGAAAGAAGATGCAGGAACGGAAACTCCGACTGACGGAACCTCTGAAGAAGAGGTGGTAACATCTGATGAAAGTGTTGAGACTCCGAGCGAAGAAACACCGGTTGTCGAAGAAGAGACAACACCAACGGAAGAAACGACCACTTCTACTGAAGAGGAGTCTGCTCCAGCAGAGGAGGAGGTTGTAGCAGAAGAAGAGGTACCGGTGACTGAAGAAGAGGAAGTACCTGCAGAGGAACCGGTAGTCGAAGAGGCTCCTGCAAAAGAACCAGTAGATGTTCCTGCAGAAACACCGGTTGAAAATATAACTGAAACAGTATGATAACGCGCACACTACAACAGCATATTCTTCTTACGCTCGCTTTTCTCGCGCTCGCATTCATGCCGGTTGCAGCAGAAGCAGCAACCCTCAGTGTGGTATTTGAGCAAACGCCACTCTTTAGCAACAGTAACGTAACACCGGGGGACAGTGTGAGTCGTACGGTCGTCGTGACGAACAATGGTACGGAGATAGAGAACGTCTACGTCTCTATCGATAAAGCGTCAAACAATGGTCTTGCCGATGTGATGGAACTTTCAATTACCGATAGTTCACCGACAAGCTACTTCAACGATACGTTCATCAATTTCTTTGCCGCAACGCCGGTATCACTCGGAACGCTCGGTGCGGGGGCAACTCGTACCTACACCTTTACTGCGTCACTCGATAGTAGTACAGGGAACGCATATCAAAAGAGCAGTATGGGATTTGATCTCATTGTTGGATTTGAAGGTGGAGATTCAGTGACGGATAACGAATGTGTAACTGACTGCGGCGGCGGGGGAGGAGGTGGCGGCGGCGGCGGAAGCTCACGATTCATTCTCTTTAATGAACAAGTAGATGTGGTAAACACCGACGTTGGTGGGGCCGTACTTTCATGGGATACAAATAGAAATTCGACGACGTACCTTGTCTGCGGCAATACAGCGAACGGTCCGTTTGTTCTCAATACCGATCAATCTGATTTCTTTGGCTATGAGTTTGAAGTAAGTGAAGATACTGCGAAAGTGGTGGATCACACTGCGGTACTCACCGGTCTTACACCGGGAACCTATGAATGTCGACCAGCATCGCGTGAAGATATTAGTGATGACTTTACCGTGGGCATTGCGCTTACCTTCACGTTGCCGACAGGTGGTAACTTCTTTGGAGTTGGCGGCGGGGCTCCGTTTGGAGATGTACTTGGTGCAAGCACTTCAACAGGAGATGAAGGTACTGCAAGTCCGGAAGGTCTCGTAGAAGGTCTTGCTGCGAATATTATTGATGCGGTGAAATCGGCAATGACCGACACTGCAGCATGCGTACCGTGGTGGCTTCTCATTTTGGCAGCAATGTCATTCCTCTGGACGGTGATTGACGACAAGCTTCGTCACCCACCAGCACTCTTTGCGCGAATCTTTACCCGTGGCGTTATCTTTGATGCATTGTACACAATCGCGGTTCTGCTCGGTATTTACTTCGGCTTTGCAGGCGCATACTGGTGGGTCTTCGTCCTTGCGTGGCTTGCGGCGACTGTACTCGATTACCGAGGACACCACATACTCTCTCCGATGTGGAATCCGCGTATTCGCAACCTCTACTTCGCAGCAGCATCGATCGTGGTGTTGATTCTCGGCTCCTTTACGCCGATACTCTGTGTTGCATGGCCATTTGTGGTGATTGCAGCCGGATCAATCATTCTCCTCTTCTTTGATGATTCGAGTGTGTAGTAGGGCGAAAAGAAAAGACCGGCCGAAGGCCGGTCTTTTCTTTTCACAGAGTGGGGATAACCATTGACAAACCCAATAAAACATAGTATATTCACGACATTATGCGACCACGTCCGTACTTCATTCCGTGTGAAGAAAACAAATATCGTCCACACGTTCTGCAGAAAATGTCAGTTGCCGTCATGGCGATACTGATTCTTATTTCGTTTTCGCTCGCGAACATTCAGTCATTTCTCTGGATGAGTTCTGACTGGCTGGTATCTACTATTTTGCCTGCAGTCATTGTCGACCTCACAAACGAAGCGCGGGGCAGTGAAGCTGTCGGTACACTGCGTCGCAGTAGTGTTCTCGATGAGGCTGCACAGCAAAAAGCAAACGATATGGCGAAGGAAGGATACTTCGCGCACTACTCTCCTGAAGGTGTTGCACCGTGGTTTTGGTTTGATGAGTCAGGATACAACTTCGTACACGCAGGAGAAAATCTTGCGGTGTACTTCACCGACTCAGAAGATGTGGTTGATGCATGGATGAGTTCACCAGGTCACCGCGCAAATATTTTAAACGGCGATTTTACTGAAATAGGTGTCGGTACGGCAAAGGGGACATACGAAGGATATGACACGGTATTTGTCGTTCAGTTTTTCGGCACACCAGCCTCAACACCACTTCGAACACAGACAGTTGCTGGAGAGAGTGTCGCAGCGCCTGTTGCGACAGCAATCCCTGCCGCACAGACAGTAGCTCCGGAAGCCCTTGGAGACACTACTGATACTCCTGCACGCTATTCAGATCTTGCCACGACGTCTCGCGACGCAGAAGCCAGCTCGCTTGGCACCGGAACAGGTATCGAAGCGCCAACAGCAGCCGCAGGTATCTTTGGCCGCATTGCCACCAACCCGAATACAATGTTGCAAATTCTCTACGCACTCCTCGCGCTCTTTGTTGCCGCGTCACTCATTCTTTCAATTGTGATGGAGTGGCGAAAGCAACATCCGATTCAGATTGCGTACGGTGGGGGACTCTTGGCAGCGATGGCACTTCTCTTTTATATTCACGTTGCACTAACGGCAGGTGTCACAATTATTTAAAAAATAAAGTGTGAGAAACAAAACGCACGATGCTTCGCATCGTGCGTTTTGTGTACAAGTCGATGTTCTTAAAATGAAAATAGTTTATTATTGTTTTATACAGATGACGAAAGGAGTTGGAGGTAACCGTTCTTTATGCTCTTACGCAACACTATCACTATTCTCAGCATCACTCTCAGCGCAAGCCTCGCGTTTGGATTTGTGACACTTGCACGTGCACAAGAATCTACACCACCGTGCATGGAAGAAGTGTTGTTTGAATCTACTTCAGACGACGGCACACCTGCAGCCCCAACTATTTGCTCAGATGACTTTGGTCCAGAAGATGGTTGGCAACAAGGAGAATCAGGGACGGTTTGGTGGAATATTCCCGCTGGCGCGACAAAGGTTGCCTACGAACTCATGGACACACCAGACCAAGCGCCAAGCAGTTCTGCTAGTTCATTGGTGAATAAGGTGGCCCTTGATGCCACCGACCTCCATGAAGGAGTGCAGTACCTCGCGGTGCAATTTAAGAATGATGCGGGATGGGGCGCAGTTGGGTACTACCGTATCCAGATCGATGTTACCGCACCGAAGGTTACCTCGGTCGCTATTGAGGATACTGACGGATCACCAGTACTTATATTTAATACAACTGACGCAGGTTCTGGTGTAGCACGTTACGAACTTACCCTCGACGGTACGCCGCTTACAACAGTATCGGCAGCAGATGTTGTGAACGGGTACTTACTCGACGCCGTTACTCCGGGGAGCCATACGCTTATGGTTGTTGCGCACGATGGTGCGGGCAACACCAGTACGACGACGACAGCATTAAATGTTCCTGAAACACAGGTTGCACAGTACGGTGTCAGTATGTCGTTTTTCAAAATGCAGTCATTGCGAACGAGCGACCTCATCCTCTTACTCGGAATGATTATAATCGCTTGTCTCTTCTTTGTGATTCGTGCAGAACGACGCCGATATCAAAAACTCGTAGACGCGCACATTCGTGAAATGGCAGCAGCCTATAAACATGCAGAAGATAACTTCGCGACACTTCGCGCTGAGTTGTATCGAAATATTGAACAATTCCAAAAGAAAGCAAAAGCAGCAACCGTTAAAAAGGCTCCCGCAAAAAAGAAAGTAGCAAAGAAGAAAGCGACAAAGAAGGCGGTTCGGAAAGTGGCCAAGAAAACTCCTAAAAAAGCAGAACCCGAGGCAGAAGCCTAATATGGTATACTAAGATATATTCGCTATTATTGACTCTATATGTATCCAAAAAATATGATTGTAGGGGGGATTGCTTTTGTACTGATTGTCGTTGGACTTTTTGTGCTCGTGTACGTCAATAAGAACAATGCAAAAGAAGATGCGCCAGTGGAAGACCAGACACCGACAGAGAATCCATACGGTATTACGCGTATTGATGCAAAGCATTTCTACATAGACGGAACGCATACGGTTGCAGGGGAAATCGATATGCCAACACCGTGTGACCTTCTCGACGGGCAGGCAACGGTAGCAGAATCGATGCCGGAGCAAGTGACTATTGACTTCAATGTCATCAACACGTCAGAGACGTGTGTGCAGGCAATTACTCCGCAGCGATTCAAGGTCTCATTTGACGCAAGTGCTGAGGCGGTTATCAAAGCTCGGTTCATGGGACAAGAGGTTGAACTCAATCTCGTACCAGCGGGAGAAGGGGAAACTCCTGAAGACTTTGAACTCTACCTCAAAGGCTAACCATCTATTCTAGGTTAGTCAGACTAACCTAGAATGAAAAAAAGGGGGGAGAAAAAGCGTGGGCCTTTGGCCCGCGCTTTTTCTGTACACATTTGCCTGAGTATTTTTTGCGTGGTATTCTGTGTGAAGTACAGTTCTTTCGTTCGATCAGGGTGGCGTCCGCCGGAAAATATTCCAGCTATATCTTGTCAGATATAGCATTGCGTTCGCAATTTTAACACCTATGTTTCGAGCATTCGGGATGATACTCATTTTGTGGTATCTCTCACATTTATTTTCTCAAAGCTTCGTTGCATTGGACAAAGCACTTACTGCTACGTTCAATACACTTGGAACTGCTGCAGCGGTCTCCGAATCTCAGATTCAATCCGAATCTTTTAGAAAATAAACTTGAATTGAATACGTCCGGTCTGTCTTCTTTTGACTTTCCGGCGTTTCTTATTCTCTCAAATCAAAAAAGCCCCCGTATAGGAGGCTTTTTTGGTACCTGAAGAGAGATTACTTCTTTTCCTTGTACACCATGTGTGTCTGCGTGATCGGGTTGAACTTCTTGAATTCAAATTTCTTATCAGCGTGCTTGCGCTTGTTTTTGTGAGCCCAGTAGATATGACCTTTCCCAACGCCTTCTGCGTTGCCAACGGCTACAAGCTTTATGAGTTTATCCTGTGACATAGTTCGCCAAGAGTACCAGAAACGGCTACAGGAGTCAATTAGAGCCCCCAGAGCCTATCCTAACCGAGGAGCTCCTCAACCACCGCCTTTACATCCGCACCGTCAGCCTTTCCGCCAAGCTCTTTCATAGAGGCCCCAACGAGAATACCCATTTTGCTCTTGTCAGTGACTCCGAGTTCTGCAATTTTAGCCTGCACGATTGGCTTTATTTCCTCGCGACTCATCATTTGAGGGAGGTAACTTTCAAGGATGACAAGCTCTTCTTTTTCCGGTGCTGCGAGTTCAGGGCGACCAGCGGCTTCGTACTGCACGATCGATTCTTTTCGCTGTTTTGCAAGACGCTTGATAACGGAAAGGACGCCTGCGTCATCGAGCATTTCGTTTGGCTTTTTGCCTGTTGCAACGAGTTCGTTGGTGAAGGCGGTAAGCATGCTGCGTACGGTTTGGAGCTTTACCGCGTCTTTTGCTTTGAGCGACTCTTTCAGTTGATCTTTAATTTGTGTATGTAGTTCCATAATGTGGTGAAATATATCTGTACGTATTGTTATACTACAGGGAATAATGCATCACAAGCTATGGCGGCACTTGAATCACTAGAGAACAACACCAACAACACGGCAGAAGATCGCAATTGGCACGCAGAGTCGTACCAGAGTGTGCTCTCTATGCTTGGCAGTGACGTCGATGGTTTAACACCGAAGGAGGTTGAAGAACGTCGCAGTGCGTATGGTGCCAACGCGTTTTCAAAGAAGAAAGGGACCACGTTCTTGCAGCGACTCATTGCGCAGTGCATGAACCCGCTTACGCTCGTCCTGCTCGCCGCTGCGGTCATTACGTTTGTTATTGGCGATGTGGTGGATGGTTCCGTCATTACCTTTGCGCTCTGTATCGCAATCTTCCTCGGCCTGTTCCAAGAGGGTCGTGCCTCGCGAGCATTCCAAAAGCTTGAGGATTCACAGGTACATATGGCGTTTGTGCTCCGTGAAGGGAAGCGGCACGAAATCCTTGCAGGTGAATTGGTGCCCGGAGATATTGTTATTCTTCAAAGCGGTGTGCAGGTCCCTGCGGATATGCGCCTTGTTGATGCGAAGCACCTTATGATAAATGAGGCACCGCTCACCGGAGAATGGCTCGCGGTCACCAAAGCGCTTGACGCCCTCGATGTCGGAACGTCGCTTGCAGAGCAGAACAACTTGGCATGGAAAGGAACATTCGTCGTTGATGGATATGGAAGCGGCGTCGTGGTTGCAACAGGCGATAATACGGAAGTTGGGAAACTTTCTCATGAGCTACAGGACGTACTCAGTGTAGAAACACCACTACAGTTTGAAATGAAGCGAGTCTCTCGAGCGATGTTTATCGTCATTGCGGTGCTCGTCGTTGCTATTTTCGCCTTAGGAATCCTGCGCGGGGAGAGTGTGAGTACAATGCTCATCACCGCAATCGCGATTGCGGTGGCGTCTATTCCGGAAGGATTGCCAGCTGCGGTGACGATTGTGCTTGCGGTCGGTATGGAAGCGCTCCTTCGTCGCGGAGGGCTCGTCCGTAATCTCCTTGCAGCGGAAACACTCGGAAGTGCAACTTTTGTCCTTACCGATAAGACCGGCACTCTGACAGAAGGACGTATGGCAGTGACACACATTATTCATAGCGAACATGAAGGCGGGCTTTCGTCAGAAGAGTGGAAAGACGATGTTACGAGTCGAATGATATTTGATACTGCGCTGTGTGCGTCAGACGCATTCATGGATGAAATCAGTGAAACGCTCGATACGTACGTGGTACGCGGCGAACCGATGGAGCGGGCAATTCTTGAAGCAGCGCTCGATATCGGTATTGCGCCAACGGGCGAGAGTGCGCGGGCAAAACGTTCTGACTTCCTTTCATTTTCATCAGAGAATCGTTTTGCTGCGGGGGTCTTTAAAGATGAACAGGGCTTTCGTATGTGTATTAACGGCGCGCCAGAGTATATTCTCGAAGCAGCAACACATGTGGAGGGAGCGCGCGGCGCCGTGGTAATGACGCGGGAGCAGCGTGCGTTATTCGCCGCGCGCATTGAAAAACTCACCAAAGAAGGGAAGCGTGTGATCGGAGTGGGGACGAGGCAGGTTTCAAGCGGCACCATTACCGCCTCTGGCGAGGGGCTCATTGCAGGGAATACATTCATGGGACTTATCGTGTTTCATGATCCGGTTCGAAAGGGTGTGTCAGCTTCTATTGAGGCAGTGCAGAAAGCGGGCGCGCACGTGCGTCTTGTAACAGGTGACAATCCTGAAACGGCCCTCACGATTGCACGCGCGGTGGGCATCGCGCGCCCGCACGACATCGCGCTCACCGGCAAGGACATTGCAACACTGAGCGATAGTGAGTTGTATACCGTTATTAAGACGACGCCCGTCTTTGCGCGTATTTTGCCACGTCAAAAGATGCGCCTTGCACAAATTCTCCAAAAGCACGGAGAAATCGTTGCGATGACAGGTGATGGAATCAACGATGCTCCCGCACTTCAGAAAGCGCATATTGGTATCGCACTGGGTTCAGGAACTGAGGTTGCTAAGGAAGCCTCTGATCTCGTGCTCGTTAATGACAGTTTTGAAATCGTCCAAGCAGCTATCGAAGAAGGTCGCCGCATCATGCGCAACCTGCAGAAGATTGTGGGGTACCTCCTCTCAACCAGTCTCTCGGAAGTAGTGCTCATCGGTGCTGCACTCGTTGTGGGTGTGCCGATGCCACTCGTTCCTGCACAAATCCTTTGGGCAAACCTTATTGAAGAGGGGCTTATGAGCGTTGCGTTTGCGTTTGAGCCGGGGGACAAAAACGCCATGAAAGAAAAACCACGCGACATTCACACTGAAGGTATCTTGGATCGTCACATGCTCTCGTTTATCGCACTCATCGTTGTGGTATTGAGCGGACTCCTCCTTGGTCTCTACGCGTTCTTGCTTGCAGCAGGTCTACCAATTGATCAGCTCCGCAGTGTCATGTTCCTCGCAGTTTCTATCGACTCACTCTTTATGGCATTTTCATTCCGCGCACTTTCAGTACCGCTCTGGAGTATTCCATTCACCACAAACAAGTTCTTCCTCGGTTCCTTTGTGATTAGTATGGCGCTCCTTTTTGTGGCAATTTCAATACCATTTATGCAAACGCTCCTCTCATACACACCACTCCCACTCTCATGGGTATTGCTCACTATTCTCTATGGACTGGTTACTATGATCGTCATTGAGGTAGCAAAATGGTTCTTTTTTGAGAAGCGGAACGCCGCGTAAGGCAACAGGGTAAGGGTTTATGGGTTCGTGGTATTATGGTCCCTATGAATAATCTCGAGATACTCATTGTTATATTGCTCGGCGCGACGCTTGCGGTCGGGGTATACCATGCGTTCTTCCGCCGCGAGAAAGTGGTTGATGATAGCAAGAGCCTGCTTCTGCTCCAGCAACAGATGGAACAGCTCCGTCGCACGCTCGACGCACGTATGGGAGAGAGTACCGAAAAGATGTATGAATCGGTAAAGACGCAGTTTTCTGAGAGTCAGCGAGCAATCAAGGAAGTAAACGAACAAATGATTCGTCATCTCACCGATGTGACGAAAGGCGTCACCGAAGCAAATGAAGCGGGGAAGCAAATCTTCACCGTTGCAGAGAGTCTCAAAGATCTTGAGAAAGTATTGAAGCACCAAAAGCAACGAGGAAATCTCGGTGAGGCATCACTCCAGCTCATTTTGGAAAATATGTTGCCACCGACTGCATACAAACTCCAGTACCAGTTTGATGATAAAAAGATAGTGGACGCCGTCATCATCACTCCAGACGGAATGATCCCGCTCGACGCGAAGTTTTCCCTCGACAACTACCGAAGACTTGTGGATGAACAAGATGAAACGGTGCGACTCGAACTTGAAAAGGAATTCAAGAGTGATCTCAAAAAGCGTATCGATGAAACAGCGCAATACATCCGCCCGAAGGACGGCACACTTCCGTTTGCATTCATGTACATTCCTGCAGAGGCAATCTACTACGACCTCCTCGTCAATGAAGTGGGTTCTATAAAGGTGAACACACGCTCACTCATTGATTACGCATACAAAGACAAGAATGTGATCATTGTGTCACCGACGACCTTTGCAGCGTACCTCCAGACGGTCCTCTATGGCTTCAAGGCGTTCAAGATAGAAGAACAGGCCAAAGATATCCAGAAAAATGTGGAGATGCTCACACGCCACATGAACGCGTATGGGGAGTATTTCAATAAGGTGGGGAACTCACTCGCAACGACCGTCAATCACTACAATGCAGCCACCAAGGAGCTCGGTAAGGTAGATAAGGACGTTATGAGGATAACGGGGGATTCCCTCGATATTGACCAGTTGAGTATTGATAAACCGGTCCAGGAGGATTAGTTGCGCTTTTAGGTCTTTTCTTGTACAATCGGGCGCACTATGGCTAATAAAGCAGAAAACACAGAGTTTGCAGTTATTGAGACTGGCGGCAAGCAATATATGGTTTCAGTAGGCGACGTCGTTGACGTTGAGCTGCTTGCTGGCGACCTTAAGGAAGGCGATAAGGTAGAATTTGATAAAGTACTCCTTGTCGACAACGGCTCTGATGCAACTATTGGCACTCCATACATTAAGGGCGCGACAGTGAAGGCGACATACCAAGAGGAGAAGAAGGGTATCAAGCTTACAATCGTTCGCTACAAGGCAAAGAGCAACCGTGACCGACGCATTGGTCACCGTCAGCACTACGCTCGCGTAAAGATTGACGCACTCTAAAACCTCCAAAATTACTTCATCTGCGGCGTTGTGCTTCGGGAGTGGGCGACTCACTGAACGACAAGTTCACCTCGTCGCCCACTCCTCGCACGCCTTGCATCTAAAGTAATTTTGAACGTTTTAGCAAACAAGAAAAAGCACCCACTCGGGCGCTTTTTCAGTGGGGTAGAGCCATGTCTTGCTTTTATACTCATATTATGGTATAATAATAGAGAACGTACATTGAAACTTGGAGGGTACTACAGTGGCTAAAAAGAAGAAAGATCTTAACCGCAGGCTTCGTGCTTGGGGGATCGAAGGGGACCGGTCTATGGACGGCTCCTACATTTTTGCGGAGATGGAAGTGGAACGACTTCTTCGCCGGCTTCAGACTCTGGAAGAAGAAAACGCGGAGCTTCTTGAGCGGGCCGATCGTGACGTCCTCACAGGGCTTTGGAATCGAGGTGTCTTTGACGATGCCTTGGAAGAGTCGATGGGTACGCGTTTTTGTCTCATGTTGATCGACATCGACTATTTCAAGTCGGTGAACGACACTCATGGGCATGACGTCGGCGACGAGGTCATCAAGTACGTCGTTAGCAAGTTTCGGCCGGAGTTTTTCGGCCGCGACTCAATCGTAGCGCGGTGGGGAGGCGAAGAGTTTGCCATTCTGATGCGCGACGATCACCGCAAAAACTCATTCCGGAATGCTGCTGAGAAGGTTCGCGAAGCGGTCGCAGGGCGAGCGTTTGTTATCCACGGCACGACGGTCCGGGTTCCAGTTACTATTTCGATCGGGGTACGAATCGCATCAGCTTCTGAAAAGGATCCGCAGATGATCTTCAAGGATGCCGATGTCGCACTCCGCCGCTCAAAAGAAGGCGGTCGAAATCAAACCAACTTCCACATCAACGCGGAGAGCCTAAAGATCGTCTAACGATCAACGGCTCTTCGATTAGACAAGAGCGCAACGACTTCGGTCGGGGCGCTCTTTTTCTTTTTTCAATATTTTCTTAAAAACACCCGCTTTTGCTTTAGATACGCGAAGCGCAAGAAAAAGAAAATGAGGCGTACATCACTGTACGATGAGTTTTGTTTTTCGTCGCGCGACAAAGTAGATGAAGTAAAGGAGGATGTTTTTAGTGTCGGTTTTCGAGCGCGTTTTTAATAGTTTCGGGATCCGCATACTCAAGTTCAGAACCAGTCGAGAGTCCGC
Organism: Candidatus Kaiserbacteria bacterium CG10_big_fil_rev_8_21_14_0_10_47_16; assembly: GCA_002773395.1. Taxonomy (GTDB): domain Bacteria; phylum Patescibacteriota; class Minisyncoccia; order Phycocordibacterales; family UBA918; genus 1-14-0-10-47-16. The sequence goes on along the minus strand of PFBI01000006.1, from coordinate 255,377 downwards.
GACCGAGTTGCGAAAGTTTGATGGTCTTCTCTGCAAGAATGTCTTTCAGTATTGATTCGACAAAGCGTCCGGTATTTTCTCCATCGGGGTTCACCGAGAAGCCGAGAATAATTTCTTCCAGATCATCTTGGCGTTCTAGGACAATGCGTTTCAAAGCTCCACCTCGGAGCTTTTTACTATCTTCAGAATCGAGGAGAGGAACTGTCCCGCCGAGTACAAAGTAGAGCCCGTCATAGCTGCCAGAGCGTTCAATAGATTGAATATCAGAGTCACGCTCTACAACCGTGAGTTTACTTCGGTCGCGCATTGTATCACTGCAAATTCCACATACGCTTCCACCGCCATTTCGCGCAAAGAACCGGTAACACTCGCTACACTCAGTCATCGTCGACTTAATGCCTGCGATAAGTTCTGAAAGTTCTTGCACGTTTTCACTCGGTTCAGTGAGAAGGTGATGCGCAAAACGCCGCGCTTGGCGGCTCCCAATACCGGGGAATCGTTCAAAGTGTTTTATCAGTTTCTCAAGTGCGGTCATGGACGTATGTTAAAAATCATCATCAGCAGAAGCATTTGAATCCATACCTTGGTGATGGGTGTCGAGACTGAGGAAGCGAACGTGCTTGCTGTCGAAGTAGAGTTCCGCACTTCCAATTGGTCCGTTACGGTGTTTCTCAACAAGAATTTCGGCAATGTTTGGACGGTCTGATTCTTGGTCTTTGTTCATCTTGTCTTCTCGGTGGATGAACATCACCACGTCGGCATCCTGCTCAATAGAACCAGAGTCACGAAGGTCAGAGAGTCGTGGTTTTCCGCCACGTTGTTCCACCGCACGCGAGAGCTGTGAGAGGGCGAGTACCGGTACATCGAGTTCACGCGCGAGGATTTTGAGTGAACGAGAAATCTCAGTCACCTGCTGCACCATTGAATCACTCGCCTTGGTACTCGTTGGACTCATGAGCTGAAGGTAGTCGACAATGAGAAGGTCGAGTCCGCTCTCGTTCTTGAGACGTCGCGCTGAAGAACGCATCTTAAGAATATTGTTTCCCGGTTGGTCATCGATGTGAATCGGTGCTTCCGCGAGACGCGCCATAGCACTCTGCACCGCTTCGTATTCTTGGTCATTTGAAAGCTTTCCGGTGCGGAGTTTCCATGAATCCACCTGCGCTTCTGCAGCGAGCATACGATCGACGAGCTGCTGGTCACTCATTTCGAGAGAGAAAATACCCACTGACTTTCCATAACGAAGCGCGGCGTTGCGCGCAATGTCGAGCGCGAAGGTCGTCTTACCCATAGAGGGACGTGCAGCAAGAATGACGAGGTCAGAACGTTGGAGTCCTGAGAGGAAGTCATCGAGCGCTTTAAATCCGGTTGGAATACCACGGTGTACTTCTTTCCCAGAGTTCAACTCTTCAAAGCGCTGCCACGCTTCGGTGAGAGAAGAACCAATTGGAGTGAACTTCTGTGTCGTCGGTGCGTTGGTGACTTGGTAGACTTTTTTCTCCGCAGTATCCATCGCTTCCTCTACGTTCTCAGGGTCTGAGTAGCCGAGTTCTGCAATGTCGTTCGCTGCGTTGATGAGTCCGCGTAGAATTGATTTGTTTTGTACAAGCTCCGCGTAGTAGAGACCGTTACCCGCAGCAGGGACCGTTTCCACAAGTTCGGTGAGGTAACTGGCACCGCCGGTTCGTTCGAGGAGTTCACGGCTCTTGAGCTTGTTGGTGATTGAGAGAATATCAATTGGATCTCCCTTCATAAAGAGATCGAGAATCGCGCGGAAAATTTCGCGGTGTTTGTCTGCGTAAAAACTTTCCGGATATACCGTGACCGATACATCGTGCATCACTTCTGGTTTGAGAATGATGGCACCAATGAGTGCGCGTTCAGCGTCAGTGTTGTGCGGGGGAGTACGCAAGAGGCGGCTTCGAGTCCCTTCAGGACTCGAAGCTGAAGCTGTTTTTTGTATATTTTGTCTCGTGTCCGCCATAGGTAATCCCCATTGTATCACGCAGCATATTTTTCGGTTTTTACCCCAAAATGGGGACGCATGTGGAAAGAGTGGATAAGTGGCCTTCTTTTAAAATAGCCGCATTACGCGGCCATTTCTTTATTTCTTTTCAGTACATTTCGCACATTTACAGCCATATGGCTTGATGTGTTCATTCCAGTACTCTTTCCCGTAGTCATAGGTGAGTTCGTCGCCTGCCTTGATATTTTTCTTTGCGTAGACGCTAATGGTCCACTTATCTTCGTCAATTTCAACTTCGCTGTTGGGACGGCATGAATGGTTGATGTATCTCGCGATATTGGTGCGACCTTTTCCATCGATGACGTAGTCCTTACTGAGCGTGAAGAGGTACTTTCCGCCACGGCGGTCGCTCTCGTCGGTTGTAATTTTCTCGCCGATGTATTCAATAATGAATGCTTCTTTCTTAATATCTTCCATCGCGTAGAGTCCGAGCCCTGCTGACGACTTCTTAACCTTTACTGAAGGCGGTTTCTTTTTTGACATAACAGGAAAAAGTATAACAGACATTTATAAAAGAAAAGATCCGCGGAGAAATACCGTGTTTTTCGTTATGGTTACCAAACGTGCATTTCTTGAAATTTTAAGGTATAACACGTGCGGAAATGAACCCCCACCTGGCTCAAAAGAGTCGGGTGACAACCCTGAGGAGGGAACAGTGCAAATATCACGAGTAGGATCTTCGAAAGACGTCTTCTACAGCGATGTAAAGGGAATGGAATTCAACTTTTCGGACCGCGTCTCGGTCTTCGACCGAGGACCTATCCCGGTAACGTTTACTGGTCTCGGGGCAGTGCGGTGCAGCATTGCAGCGATTCTATTCGAGAAGCTTGATGCAGCCGATTTCAGGACACACTTCCGCGAACGCCTTGATGAACAGCGCATTGCAGTAACGCCATTCAACATCCCTGAGCTCGATGTCTACTATCCGCAGGCGTTCGGGCGACTGTTGCCACTGGAGTTTCTTTTTCGCTTCGTGGCGACAAAGAAGTTCTGTAGTCGTGTTGAAGGTGGCGCGGTCGACCGTGCTGCAATCGAGTGCCTACTGTCTTTGGACGAAGACCTCGTTCCGGGGATGCGTTTTCAGCACCCATTCGTCGAGTGCAGCACTAAGCACCAGGCGGCCGATACGTATGTCTCTGATGAGGAGGCAGCTCGTCTTGCTGGGCTCACTCTCGGTCAGCTGCAGGATATCTACAAGGTGGTGGCTCGCGCGGCCATCTACCTCAAGACGCTCTTCCGGAGCGTCGGGTTCGATCTTTGTGATGGGAAGATCGAGGGTGCTCTGACGGAGGAAGGCATGTTTGTTATCGCCGACTCTATTTCTCCTGATGAGCTCCGTCTCACCGATTCGGGGGGGCGGAGCTATGACAAGGACCCTGTTCGGAGGTGGTACGAAGAGTGCTGCGCTGACTGGGTTAAGGAGCTTGGTGAAGCGAAAGCAAAAGCTCCATACGATAAGTCGGGTTGGCCTCCGTATTCTGCAGAGCCGCCGCCTGAGGTCATCCAGGATCTCCTTTGGCGGTACGAGGCAGTCCGTGACGCTCTTTCGATCAAGAAGTAGGTTTGTTGGACGACGCGCACGTGCGCGTCGTCCAAAAGCCCACACCGCTCCCAATCCGGGAGTGTTTTTTGTATATAAAGGCAGAGCAAAAAAGAAACACAGCCATAACGCACGAGTCAAAAGAGGAGTATACTGAGGATGTTATGAAAACAACACATATAATACTTTTGATCTTTTTAGGCATTGCACTGTTTGCACTCGGGTTCTGGATGGGGCGTACGACCGCAACGTTCTATAGTGGATCATCGAGTACGGGTTCACAGCTTGAAACCGGGACAACAACAGATGATACAGGGAGTACCAGTGGTACAACCATCGATGCGTCCATGCTCACTGATGGGCAGCGAAAGCTCCTCACATCACTTGGTATTGATGCAGATTCAATAACGGTCACACAAGAAATGATGGTGTGTGCAGAAACCGCTGTTGGAAGTGCGCGTATACAAGAGATTACAGACGGTGCAACGCCATCCTTCACCGAGGGGGTGAAATTGGCCGGTTGCTACTCGAGTAATTAGTCGGTTGAAAGAGAATCAACAAACCCCTGCGGCCTTGGCCGCAGGGGTTTGTTGATTTATGATAAGATTTTGGTATATGAAAAAATATCTACATATTGTGGCCAAAGTTCTCTTTTCGCTCGTTATCCTCTTACCAGTTGTCGGCGCAACAGGATTACTTGGTGAAGCAACGCGTGACCTTTATAACACTGATGAAGCATTTGCATTTATCCAATTGATTGATGGCCTTGCTGTGTACATTAGCTATATGATGGCCGCGGTTCACATTATTGCTTTGATAGCGCTTTGGACGAAGCGAGAAGCTCTCGCTGCCTTACTCGAACTACCTATTGTGTTCAACATTGTCGCGTTCCACCTCGTGCTTGATGGGGGATTATTCACAGCAGGCGCCGTCCTCGCTGACCTCATGTTACTGCTCAACCTGTATCTGATCTGGAAGAATCGAGAAACATTGAAATTACTTATTGCACCTCAGACAATTACATAACAAGACACATGAAAAAACTCCCGTACGGGAGTTTTTTCATGTGTGTGAGTAGGTAGTAATTATCGCTTACTGCTTTTGAAACAATCAAGACATTTTAGATTGCTCGTATCACGTGGAGTGAAAGGTAGTGAGGTGATTGCTCCTCCGCATCCAGCGCAGGTCCAGTTACCTTCAAATTTAGGACGTTCATTCGTCGCCGGAACGGCCCCGTCAAAGTCATCTTCAGGAGCAGGTGCAGGTTCTCCTGCTAATTCAGCATGATCGGGTATGTCGAGTACTTCAGGTGCTCCGGGCGTTTCTGGTATCCCGGATGCTTCGGGAGCCGCTCCGCTCCCGCCGCCTTTTTGTTTGCTATAACACGCGCGACAGGTAAGTCCCGATTCACTGCGTGGCTGAAACGGGAGTTCTGTTATCGCTCCTCCGCATGAACTACATTTCCAATTTCCTTGATGCATATATATGGTATTTAGTTTTGCATTATATACTATTTGGAGTATCTCTCTACGTGTAGCGTTGAAAAGCAGGGTGTATTTATGAAAAAACTCCCTGACGGGAGCATTTTCATATGTGGAGATCTTTGTATCAAGTTAGAACCTCTTTGATTGAGATGGAGTGTTCTAACTTTTTAAAGGTGGTTGATTTGTGGTGACTCTAACTAATCTTTAATCAAACGATTTGTATAGCCTTGTTCAACTAGATACTCATATGCTCCCCACACTTCTTCAGGAATCTCTTGTTCAACTTGAAAACCCTTCGCAGGATATTCTTTTATTCGTTGCAGGTCTCCAACAAGAGCGTGAATCCAATGCTCACCAACACTGTTTGATTTGTTTGGATAATCCTCTATAGAGATGGGTGGCGATGTCACTATCAAGTCCACTTCTGGTAGCCAAACTTTTCCTGTCGCATATGTCCTGCGCTCCATGTACGGTTTTTGAACAGCAATCAGTTTTTTTGCTTCGATACCTTTCTTCTGGAGTAGCTCAATTGAGAATTCGTAATTTTGACCTGTGTTTTGTGATTTATTTTCTACAATAATATATTCCTCTGGAACACCCATTTCCATTGCTAGCTGTGCGAACACTTCGGCTTCAGTGGTTCCCTTAAACTTTTCTCTGCCCGGTTTATTATTATGGATATCACCAGAGCCAGCACAGATAAGGTAAGGCGCCCAGCCATCCAGCCAGAGTTTGGCAGCATATTCACCAACTCTTGTATCACGATTTCCCAACACCAAAATAGCGTCAGCTTTCTCAAGTCGGTGATTTAAGTGCATGTATTCCCAGATCAGATTTAGAGCAGTTTCCTTATTCATCAATTGAGTATACCAAAATAAAGAAGCTTACTCAGTCTGAGCAAACTTCCATATTGTTCTATATATTTCCATATTCTGTGGAGATGCCGTCGTGACCCGCTTTTTCTAAACTCGCATTCGCTCGTTAAGAACGCTGGTCGCGGCTCGCCGTTGCGTTGCAACATGTTCCGCCGTTCAACTCCCGACGAAAAGCACGCAGGTGCTTTTCTACGTCTCCACATATGAAAAAACTCCCTGACGGGAGCATTTTCATATGTGGAGATGCCGGGAGTTGAACCCGGGTCCGAGCTAGGTCGTTAGCATGACTCTACAGTGCGTAGAGTGTCCTTTGATTTAAGTGATGTATGTGTAAGACACACAAAATCATACATCCCCGAGTCTCCTTAGAATTTAAAACACATTATGGAAACGGGGTAACGTGTTCGAGTCCGATTTTTATTTCACCACCAAATCTGTATCGGATACCAGAAAGGGTGATGTCGCATGAGCGAGCAGTAATTACTTACGCTCGAGCAAATGCGAATCCAAACGCGTTCGCGTAAGGACTTGGTACGCTATTCTTAGCACGTACGAATGATCGCATTTTAACGAAGTTACGATCAGCTTCGACACTGCACATACTACCGGGACTAACCGTCGATGCCTGTCATCCCCTGAAAACTCGCGGGGCGAGTTTTCAGAACTCACCACGTAGGCTTTGAGCGGAGGGCAGACTACACTGCGCGCTTGATCTCGCGATCAATGTCGCGCTTCGTGTCACGAGCCTTTATGGATTCGCGCTTGTCGTACTTCTTCTTTCCACGCGCGATAGCGATTTCAAGCTTCAATTTGTTGTTTTTATTATACAACTTAATTGGCACTATTGTCAAGCCAGCCTTTTCGCCCTCGGTACCGAGGCGCGCAAGCTCTTTTTGAGAGAGGAGGAGTGTGCGGGTTCGTTCTGGATCGTAGGTTTTTGGAGCGTTTGCCTTCTGAAATGGGGGGATAGATGCACCTACGAGGAAGGCTTCACCGCCACGAATGACCACGTGCGCGCCTTCGAGTTTGCCTTGGCCATTCCGCACTGACTTCACCTCAGTACCCAATAGGGAAATACCCGCCTCGAAGGTGTCGAGGATATCAAAATCAAACGTGACGCGTTTGTGTGAAATGTATGGCTTCATGCGATCTACTATAGCAAATAACTCGCTTTTGTGGTGTCTTTTTGTATAATGAGTCGCATTATGGATACACAGGAAAAAGAAACACCGAAAAAAGAAGAAACGAAGAAGAATAAGCCAGAACGGGGGGTACATGGCAAGGATGTCATACGGAAAATGCCTGTTGGCCCTGGTCCGGGGAATTTTTGGAACAATATACTTTCAACGGTATTTCTCCTCATCCTCCTTACGTTTGTCTACTCATATCTTGTAGAGCGTCAGGCGAAACCAGATCAGCTTTCAATCTCTGAGATTGCAACGCAGGTGAAAGCAGGAGAGATTAAAGAGATTATTGTACGTGGTGATACGCTCGAGGTTTCATACACTGATGTGACACGCACAGCAGGTGAAGCGAAGAAAGAGACTGATGCATCTATCACAGAAACCCTTGCGAACCTTGGGGTAAGTACTGATCAAATAAGCGGCGTCACTATTGATGTTCAAAACCAAACTGGCTTTGCATACTGGCTTGGCAATCTTGCACCGTTTCTTTTCCCACTCCTCCTCCTCGGATTCATTGTGTATTTCTTCTCACGTTCAGTGAAGGGAGCAGGTATGCAGGCACTCAACTTCGGTTCATCGAAAGCTCGGGTGATTGATCCAAATGACGCTACGCAGAAAGTAACATTCAAAGATGTTGCAGGAGCAAAGGAAGCGAAGCAAGAACTCGAAGAAATTGTAGACTTCCTTCGCAATCCGAAGAAGTTTCTTGATATTGGCGCAGAGATTCCAAAAGGGGTGATGATGATGGGAGCACCGGGAACAGGAAAGACACTGCTCGCACGCGCGGTTGCAGGTGAAGCGGGTGTACCGTTTTTCTCAATCTCTGGTTCTGAATTCGTAGAAATGTTTGTCGGCGTTGGAGCAAGTCGTGTGCGTGATCTCTTCCAGATGGCGAAGAAGGCCGCGCCCGCGATTATCTTCGTGGACGAAATCGACGCTGTCGGGCGCGTGCGCGGCACCGGCGTCGGCGGTGGAAACGATGAGCGAGAACAAACACTCAACCAGATTCTCGTTGAGATGGACGGCTTTGAACCAACGCAGAAGGTGATTGTGATGGCAGCGACGAACCGACCTGACGTACTCGACCCAGCACTCCTTCGTCCCGGACGATTCGATCGTCGGGTGACGATTGATCTTCCCGATCGTGATGATCGTAAAGAGATTCTCGCTATTCATGCGCGTAAGAAGCCGCTTGCAGAAGATGTGAATCTTGAAGTCATTGCACAGCGAACTCCGGGATTCTCTGGAGCAGATCTCTACTCACTGATGAACGAGGCAGCTATCCTTGCAGCACGTGAAGCGCGGAAGAAAGTTGCGCAGTTCGATATGATCCGCTCTATTGAAAAGGTAATGCTCGGCCCAGAACGAAAGAGTCATGTACTCTCAAAGCGCGAGCGCGAGGTTACGGCGTACCATGAAGCAGGGCACGCACTCGTTGCGTCGGTCCTTCCATACGCGGATCCTGTACAGAAGATTTCGATCATTTCTCGCGGACGTGCAGCTGGCTATACGCTCAAACTTCCTGATGAAGATCGCCGCATGCACTCGAAGAAAGAATTTATCGATGACATTGCAATGACGCTTGGCGGATACGTCACCGAACAAATGATTTTTGACGATCTTACGACTGGCCCATCAAACGACCTTCAAGTGATTGCGAATCTTGCACGCGACATGGTGACAAAGTACGGCATGAGTGAGAAGCTTGGCCCGGTCGCTCTTGAAGGAAGCAGGGGAAGTCTTATTGGAGGTGGTCATGGAGATGACCGTGGATACTCGCCTGAAGTTGCACGAGCTATTGATGAAGAGGTTTCTCTCCTTATTGAAAACGGAAAACAAACAGCGCGAGATATTCTCACGAAGTACCGCAGTGCGCTCGATGCTATTGCAAAGAAGCTTGTGGAGGTAGAGACACTTGAACGCGAAGAGTACGAAGCAATCTTGAAACAAGAAGGTGTACCAATCAATGATGTGTACCGCGATATGCGTCTTGAGGAAGAGAGAATCGGCGACCCAACAAAAGCGATTGAGTTCGACGCAGATCACATGAAGGAAGGTGGGAAGTAGGAAATAAAATAGAAAAAGAAAAATCCCCGACACGTTTCCGTGCCGGGGGTTTTTGCATGTTGGTTACATGTCAAAGTTTAGTCGTACTTCATGCGCCACTTGAGCTCAGGATAATCCCAGTAGCGCACATAATCGGTGGGGCTGTCCCCATACTCGATGTGACCCAAAAAGTCCCATAGGGTTTTTTCGAGAGTGATGTATTCCTGTGGTGGTGTAAGCGTGTAGAACGCTGGGGCGTTTCTTGAAAGGAAACGTTCTAATGCCAACTTCTGCAATCCGATATTTTCTGCAGCTTGTGCGTAAAGCTCCACCATCGCCGGAGCGGAAAAGACGCCGCCCGAGCAGCATTCGCTCTCTTTGTTCTTCCAATCGTGTGGAGCAGAATCGCTTCCTGCCCACACGAAAGAATGATCGCCGTAAAGTAGCTCATGAAGCGCTTCGGTGTGCCGTACCCGCTTTACGACAGGGAGACAGAACGAGTGGGGGTGATATCCACCGCGGTACACATCCCGCCGGTCGATGAGAAGATGATGTGCGGTGACACTTACCCCAAAATATTCGCCACCATTCTTTCGAGCATAGGCTGCCGCTTCAGAGGTGGTGATATGTTCGCCTGAGAACTTCACCTGAGGATGGGCATCCTGGAGGCGGGGCATGATCTCTGTGTAGAAATACGTCTCCTTATCATAGGGGTCAAGCTCTTCACCTCCTTTGGTAAAGTTTGCTTCACCATGAAGTTGCACGACACCCCTTGTTGTTTTTGTCGCTTCGATAATGTCGAACTGCCGGGTGCCGCGAGTCCAGAGCAAACTGACATCCTCGATGCCGTTCTCGGAATTGGTCGTTGCTCCTCTCGGATAAAACTTCACTCCAAAAAAATCACCTTCGGTGAGTCCGTCGACGAACTCCTGTGGGTCGAGGGTGTCAGTGAAGTAGGCGAGCACGAACGGTACGAAATCAGGACCGGCCGCAGCGGTAATTCGATCAGCGTATGAACGTGCCTGCGCACGTGTGGTGATCGGTGGCTTGAGGTTCGGTTCTGCGATAGCGCCCCAACACTGCCGCGCCGTAAAAGGAACGACGGCTCGCAAGAGTTCACCATCACGTAGATGCACATGAGCATCGAATGGCTTCAGGATTTTCATCGTATCCATGAGAACTTTCCTTTCCAATCCCAGAATGGGTTGTTGTCGAATGACGTTCCGCCTGCACAGTAACAAAAAACCCCGTCCAAAGGAAGGGGTTGATGGAGGCGGGCGTGAGCCCGCCTCCATCGCTTGCTACGAATTGTGAAGTTCGGTCAGAAGATCTTGCACACCCCGCGTACCGAATTGGTAGAAGAGTGTAGCAACCTGGACTTCAGCAACAGCGGCGTTGTCGTAGTACTGACGAAGACCATCAGCCTTCATCACTCCACCGCAGCCGATGAGCTGCAGTCGGTCCCGAGCGTCACGATCATCGATGAACTGACGAAGCAGTTCTGCCTGCGTTACGGCGGACGGGAGAAGCGGGAGACCTGCATAACCGCCCATGTCGACGCTGAGACGCTGCTCGCCGTCGATGATCGAGCTACCGCGAAGCGTATTGCCGCTCACGATACCGCCAAGACCTGCCTTGAGACAGATGTCCACGATATCCTCGAGCGTTCGGTACGGTGTTTCCGGTGCGATCTTGAGGAACGTATATTTACGCACCGGCCCTTCAGGAATTTCTTTCACGAGTTGGTCTACGGCTTCAGCATCATACGCGAGCACGGGACTGAGTCCATTCTCGTTTCGATGATTGGGACAGGCGGCATTCACCTCGATGTGTGAGAGCCTATCGGTTCCTCGATAGGAGAGGATCCAGTCGAACATGATCGACAGGTGTCCAGCTGCAAGCGGAGCAAGGCTGACTCCAAGGAGAAGGTCTCCCCGATCCACGATATGCATGAGCATCCGCAAATCCCGCTCGAGAAAGTGTTGAAGACCCGGATTTGTGAGACCAATGGCATTGATGGAGCCGTTTGTTTCCTCATTGAACCAAAAAACAGGTTCCTTGTTGCCTTCTCGTGGTTCCAAGGTAAAGGAACCCAGCGTAATGGTGTTCATGAGACCGAGGAGGTTGTGGTTGTTTGCATCGAGGAGATGCGAAGCAGACTTGATCATGCCGGCCGCGAGGCTGATGGGTGATTCTATGGGCATTTCAATGTACTCCCTTGTGAACTGTTTCGGCGAGAGTGTAGCAGGAAATGGATGATGTGGAAAGAATACAAAAGGCCGGCGCTTTGCGCCGGCCTTTTGAATTCTGTCCGTGTCCTTACTTCTTCATCCGAAGGGCAAGACGGAGACTCATGTACGCAAGGTACGTGGTCACCGCAGTGCCGAGCCATGAGAGCCAGAGTGGGGCATCCCAACCTCCAATAATGAGGTCAGCTCCAACAAAAATACGGAAAAGGTGGGCAATCGCAACGATTGCAAACACAATACCTGCAATAAAGAGGTATGTACGCTCACGGAGCGCTGGGATTTTTCCGATATTCCATCCGTAGTGTACGAGGATCAAAAAGAGTGCCGCATCAAATACAAGTCCTGGGAGAAGTATGTCTACGGTAAACATACGACCGAGAAATTCGATTGGTAGAATTCCTGCATTTGCCATCCATACGAGTATGATGAAATCTGCAGCAACAAGACCTGCACAGAACTTTGCAATTTCGTGAAGGGTTTTATGACGCATAAATAAGAACGATAAAGTAAACTAATAACGAAGAAACCTTCGATGCGTTTAGTATAGCAGTGCACAATACTTGTGAAGAGTACGCAAGTGCATAATTCAATATCTAGGTTAGTCAGACTAACCTAGAATATACTTGTCCGGCCGCTTGGATTGACCTAATTTTTAAGACGCAGAGCGACTATAAAAATGGAAATACTCGTGTGGTGCGAACCAATGACCACAGAGGTATATCTTCGATACAGTTTCGCCTCGTTCGGAAATGCCCAGTGTCCGTGTGCTTGGATTCGAACCAAGGACCACAGAGGTATAAGCTCTGCGCTCTAACCAACTGAGCTACACACGGACACTACTCACTTCCCTCGGCTCATTGTAAGCCTTGCGCTCTAACCAACTGAGCTACGGATGGGATGAGAAGACTATAACGCAGAAGTGGTGGTCTCACAATCTGACTTGCGATAATGTCGATATAGGTCTATAACAAGGATAGATTGGCAGAAGGAGGCGACCATGTCGATAACTCCCGAACAGGAAGCAATACTGGCTAAGCATTTCTACGTTAGAGAGCGCCGGCCATGCGATGAGGCTGATATGCAAGGGTACCATTTCGAAGACAGTGACAGGTTCGTCATACGTGATGGCGGTGGCGCGTTTCAAGGGGCAACTTCAACACTGGAGTACGCAGAACGGGATGCTTCCCGTCACGGAGTAGTACTCCATCGATTGCAGTGAAACAAGGCCGGCGACGGATGTCGCCGGCCTCGCTTGCACCTACTCCATATGCAGATTTTCAGAAGTGTGCGCAATGCGTAGTTTAATGAGCGGATGTTTTTTAAGATCAACGTCTTTTGCCACGAGTGCGCGTGCTTCGTTTCGCGCAGCTTCTACGAGTTTCAAGTTTTTCAGTGCTTCCATACCGAGGTCGGTAAGACCAGACTGTTTACTTCCATACAATTCTCCTGATCCGCGGAAGGTGAGATCGTGTTCCGCAAGTTCGAACCCATTCTTTGCAGTCGAGAGCGCCTTGAGGCGTTCTTTTGTTTTATCTGATTTACTCTCTGTTACGGCAAAGCAGTACGCTTGGTGCGTTCCGCGAATGACGCGCCCGCGGAGTTGGTGAAGTTGCGCGAGACCAAAGCGTTCTGCACCTTCAATGATGATGTTTGTTGCGTTTGGTACGTTGACGCCAACCTCCACCACAGATGTTGCGACCAACACATCAATGTCATGGTTTGCGAACTGCAGCATGATTTTGTCTTTGTCCGCTGGTTTCATTTTTCCATGAAGAATCCCAATACGCGAAGTTTTAAATACATCTTTCTTAAGACGCGCAGCTTCCGCCTCGACGCTCTTGAGTTGGAGCGTCACTTCTTTATCGGGATCAGGTTCGTTGATGCGCGGACAGATGACGTATGCTTGCCGGCCGGTCGCAAGCTCTGCGCGCACATGCTCGTACATCTCGTCTTGCTTGTCGGGAGTTACGATCTTCGTGATCACCGGCTTGCGACCGGCCGGCATCTCATCGAGAAGGGTGATATCGAGGTCACCGTAGACGGTGAGGGCAAGTGTGCGGGGGATTGGCGTTGCGGTCATTGAGAGGAGGTGTGGCATACGCGCGTCTTTTTTTGCGAGTGCCTTACGCTGATTGGTGCCAAAGCGGTGCTGCTCATCGATGATGACGTGCGCAAGATGTTTAAATTCCACTGATTTATAAATGAGCGCGTGCGTACCAATGAGAATAGGAATCTCGCCGCTCTTTACCCATTTGAGAAGCTGCGCTCGGGAAATCTTTGTCGGTTTTGTTGCATCAACCTTTGACGGGAATTTCATACACCCACTTCCGGTAATGAGACCGATTTGAATCGGGAGGTGATGAAAGTATTCAATGAAGCTCTCGAAGTGTTGCTTGGCAAGGATTTCAGTTGGGGCCATATAAGCGACCTGCAGGTTCCCAAATTCGATTTTCTTCCCGAGCCCTTCCGGAGGTCGACTCGTCACTACTGCGTACGCGGTTGAGGCGGCAACTGCAGTCTTTCCACTCCCTACATCTCCTTCAAGAAGACGCGACATTGCATGTTTGCCATTGAAATCTTTGAGGATTGCATCGATCGCTTTCTGCTGCGCGCCGGTGAGCGGGAAGGGGAAGCGGTTGATGAATGCATCGATGTGTTCTTTCTCAGTCTTGAACTGGTACGTCGTTGCTGCAGACACGGCTTCGCGCTCAATCGCTTTCTGCACTTGAATATAAAATACTTCTTCAAAGGCAAAACGTTTGCGTGCACTCTCAGCATGCTCGGCTTTCTTTGGCGTATGAATCCATTGGAGTGCAGTCGGAAGTTTCGGAAGGTTGTATTCGTTTAAAATTGTTTCGGGAATTGGATCAACCATCTTCTCGAGGATGCCTTTCTCAAAACACTTCAGTACGGTGTGGTAAAACCACTTACTCGTCACACCTTTACTCTCGCGGTACACAGGATAAATTGTGTCGTCGAGGTTTTCAGTATTTTTAAAAATAGAATCATGGCGATCAACTGGAAGGGAGTCGAGCTTCTCAATCTCAGGATTAGCGATGTAGAGTTTGTCGCCGGTACCGGTGACTTTTCCTGCGAGCTTCACATACGTACCGTCGGTGAGCATCTTCGCAAGGTAGGGCTGGTTGAACCACATCACCTTGATGCGCGCAGAGCCGTCCTCAATCCAACCTTCCGCAATCGGTTTTCGACTCTTCCATGCTTTGCGTGCTTTCAGTCCTCCGATTTGTCCAAAGACAACAGCGTCTTGCCCTTTCGAGAGACCGCTAACCGATTGGATGTCAGAAATATCCTCGTATCGCTGCGGGAGGTGGAGAAGAAGGTCTCCTACCGTCTCAATACGAAGGCGCTTCAGGGCTTTCTTGTGAATTTCATCAATGCGGAAATGGGTACTGAGTGGATCCTGTGGATGCATCCCGCAATAATACCAGATTACTGGTATACCCCACGACTAATTTTTAGTCAGTTTTTTCTCCTAGAACTATATTTTATGCAGAAATATAGTGTCCGCGCAGCATGTATAGAGGTGAGGGAGAACGTCGGCATGTGCCGACAGACTAAAAATTAGTGTTGGGGTATACTAGGAGCATTCTAAAAAATATGGCAAAAAAAGTCACACAGAAGAAAGCGGTGAAAAAAGATTGGGGAAAGATCGCACTTGCTCGACATAAGAAGATGGGCGGCAAGCTCGAAGTGGTGAGTAAGGGCAAACTACTCACCAAAGAAGACTGGAGCACGATGTACACGCCAGGGGTTGGTGATGTCTCGTGCCATCTTGCAAAGCATCCGAAGGACGCACGACTCTATACGATAAAGCGCAACACGGTCGCGGTTATTTCTGACGGATCCGCAGTGCTTGGACTCGGCAATCTCGGCCCCATTGGTGCACTTCCGGTGATGGAGGGGAAGTGTGCAATTTTTAAAGAGATGGCGGGAGTGGACGCGTTTCCGATTGTGCTCGATACGCAGGATCCTGACGAAGTTGTGAATACGATTATGCATATTGCACCAGGGTTCGGGGGTATTAACCTTGAAGACTTTGCTGCACCGCACTGTTTTGAAATTGAAGCACGGCTGAAAGAAAAACTTTCTATCCCTGTGATGCACGACGACCAGCACGGTACGGCGATTGTGGTCCTCGCAGGTCTTATCAACGCTGCAAAAGTGGTGAAGAAAAAAACAGCAAACATGAAAGTGGTCATTGTGGGGGCAGGCGCTGCGGGACGCGCTATTGCACTCCTCCTTGTGCAGTACGGTATTAAGAATGTGGTCATCCTCGATCGAGCGGGAGTTATTCACGAGCGTCGGAAAGGGATTGCAGGATACAAGAGAGACCTTGCAAAGGTTACAAATCCGCATGGTGAAACAGGCGAGCTTGATGATGTGATTGTTGGTGCGGATGTCATCATCGGTGTATCAGGTCCGGGGCGCGTTGCTGCGGTGCATGTTGAAAAAATGGCACAGGACGCAATTGTGTTTGCACTCGCAAATCCAATACCAGAAATTATGCCTGACATTGCAAAGCGTGCAGGAGCCGTAGTTGTCGCGACCGGACGTTCTGATTTTCCAAATCAAGTCAATAACGCACTCGCGTTTCCAGGTATTTTTCGCGGTGCCCTCGACCGCAATGTGAAGACGATTACCGAAGGTATGAAACTTGCAGCCGCGAAGAAAATTGCATCACTGGTACAGAAGCCGACGGCAGACAACATCATTCCATCAGTGATGACTCCAGGACTCGCGAAAGCGGTCGCAAGTGTGATTAAGTAAAAAGAAGAAGACAAAGAAAAAAGGCGGGCCCGAGGGTCCGCCTTTTGCAGTGCTGTCCGCTTGGAGGTCGAAGTTACGCGAGGTCGCGCGCCTTTTTAAGGTCGTACACGAGGCCTCGCTTTTCCATCCATTCGATCATCCGCGCGCCGGGGTCGAACGTCCCGAAGCGGTAGCTGTCGGGCCACTTGTGGTGGCGAGCATGGTTGGGCTCACCGACGATGAGCCACGTGAACAGACGGGAATGGGAATTTGTTGCGCTCCGCACTCCTTCCATTTTCTCTCCCTTCATATGCATCAGGGAGTTGATGGTCCATGTCGTATGTAGCAGAATCAACAGCCGTGTGAATCCTCCGAAACCGAGGCCTCCAATCGGATCATTCCAGCCGATCCACGCGATGAGTGTCGGAAGGCCGAACGCAAGCATAAGCGCAAGCGGGAGGTAGTAGGGCTCAAACTTCATTGCGACCGTGTACTCAGGGCCGCCGAGGTTTTTGCTGTACCGTGCGGGCGCCGGCTTGATGAACTGCTTACGCATCCATACCAACATATGTGCATGCATGGCGCCGTGGACAACGGGACTCGTACGGTCCTTGTACGTGTCCACCTCATCGTGATGTTGACGATGCCAACCTCTCCATATACGAATAGGTGACTGGAGGGTTGAATAGAAGGCAAGAGTCGATACAACCTGGACCCAGGCGCTTTTCACCTTGAACTGTTCATGCACATAGTAGCGGTGCATGAAGGTGATGGCGTAGAGCCCTATACGCCAGTAGATCAACCCCAGAAGGATGGTGGCAATACTCGGCCACACATATCCTTCGGCAATACGTACGCCGACATACACGATGCCAGCAAGGCCGAGGAGGGTAATGAGCGCATGTGCGGTGACATGCTCCCATGCCCATTGGTAGGAAGGTCTAGTGACTTTTTCCATCTACTTTCTCCAAGCGAATTATTGACGAACAAGACAGCCTTTCCGCTAAGGACGCTGTCGATGAAAGTAACAGTATCGTTTTCTTCAGAATAATCAATAGTAATTGATTTAGGACACTTGTGCGGAGGATGTGGGATTCGAATCGTGGCCGGTCAAGCCCAGTAAGATTATTTCTAATAATTTAACTATATCAATCTAAGGTTCTAACAGCACCTTAGATTTTAGATTTTTTATATATGTAATCCATTATGTTCTTACTAAGCTTTTCAAGTGTTTCTACGGCATTAACTATATTTTCTTCGTCTGATACAGACGGTCTTAGTTTTGTTGTTTCTTTGTTCCTAAAATCATTTATATCGTATCTTATGTTATTTAAATCATGAATGGTTACGAGTTTTTTATCTTCGAACTCAACTTCATAAAATTTAAAGACAGCCTTATTCTTCAATTGAATATTTTTAATACCAAACAAATCCTTTGTGCTAGTACTTTTTATTTTATTCCACAACACATCCAATCGGTGTCCTACTTTTGCTTCTTCTATCAAATCAATCTCCGTGTTGCTTAATGACTCCATAAACATTAACGAGTTTAGAATCAGCTCGAAATTATAAGCAATTAGAATGTTGATTTGTCGCGAATAAGGCGGTGACACCGCTTCTGCGCGTAAGGTCCCGGGTGAATCTTCCTTCAGACACCTACCAACAAAACCAAAACCTGTTTGTGCTCTTGAAATAGCCCCAACAGCCATAACATCGTTAACCCGCCAGTCTTTAAAATAATTACTCATTTAGTTTTTTAACACCAACGCTAAGCAACCGGGAATATTCTTCACTAGAGATAGTTTCTTTATTTAAAAGATAGTCAAGAATATTCTTCTTAAATGTTACAACCTTTTGGTGGATTTCTTTCTGTTTATTATCATCTTCAGCAACATTTGCCCATATAAAATCTGTTCTCACATCGTACTCAATAAACAAAGTTAGGTTTTTAACAAATTCTGCAAATCGGCGATCAACGGATTTGTCTTCTCGGGAGGTTGGCAAGCAACCAACATGAAAGATATTCTGATTTACTTCTGGTTTATTCAGTAAATTATAAAATTCTAAATCAATATTTCTTGCTTCAGCAATGGCTTTTCCATTCACCGAGATTTGTAAGAGAAAATCTAACACATAAATTATGTCCCGCTCAGCTTTTTTGTTCAGAAAATTAATCATATTTTTACGTTAACGTAACCAGTTAATTTTTATAGTAAATCTGCCAACAAGCTTTCTCGCGCTAGCTGTTAGGTGCGGAGGATGTGGGATTCGAACCCACGGACAGTTTTACCCGTCGGCAGTTTAGTAAACTGCTGATTTCAACCACTCATCCAATCCTCCAGTTTGTATATTCTAACGCAAAATTCGTCGACGGCCTCTTTTTTGTGCGGAGACGCAGGGATTCGAACCCTGGAGGGCTTTCACCCTACCTCCTTAGCAAGGAGGCACAATCGACCACTCTGACACGTCTCCAAACGGTACTTCATAGAAGTGTCGCTAGAATACCAAAAATATGACGTATATACAAAGGCGAAGACAGTATTGAGCGAGAGGTACTTGACAAAATATCATGGTTATGATATACTATATACAGTCTTAAGAGTAGACGAGGGGGTTATGCAGTAGCGCCCTAAGTCTACTGTATCTCCAATTGTGGAGGGTTCCATGTATGTGGATTCGCATGGTTGCGTATATCGCAACCACGCAGCCTACTTGCAAGCCAAACGCGGCTACAAGTGAGCTTCATGGAGGGGTCGACTGCTGATCGATGACGTTGCCTGAGGGGGTAACTGAGATGGCAGTCGACCATGAGGAAAAGGTTCATGCAAATTTTTGTATGAGCCTTTTTTAATACCTCAAAATCAAAATGAGCACCGTCCGAAAATAGGAAGATGCTCATGTTCTGACGCTTCTTAGCGTGATAGGAAATGAAAATTTAATTTCAAAGACCTCGTCCGAGATGTCATCAATCGCAGCAATGAAATGATCGAAATCAATTGATCCGGGATATCCCAGATTACGGTAAATGTGTCGGGCGATGTGAATGAAGAAGAACTTGTTTGCACTCAGTACAATGAGCGGTATGGGTTTGCCCTCGAATGTGACGATGCGCCGCTCTTCGTCGCCGTGAGTCCAGATAACCTTGACTTGCGCCTTGATGGGGTATCGACTCATGATGCGCTCCATAGAGTGAGAACGAAAACATTAAGTGTATGCTCTGCTCAGAGAATGCTCCGTGGAGAAGTTCTCATCTGCATGCGGCTCGACAGTGAAGTCGAAACCCGTTAGAGAGACGCCTGTTCTCCAAGCGAGGGTAAAGATGAGAACAGTCTCTACGCCGCCGTCTGGTGCAGAGCGTAGATGTGCCAAGCAGGCTCTCAGTGGCTGATTTGGCCACAGTGCATCTTGGACATGTTCTAGTACTTCAGTGAGGCCGTGATGTAGAAACGTATCCACATTGATGGCCAGCGATGGGATGGCGTCAGTGTTGAAATCAGCAATGACGACACCATCATGAAGTAACCTCGTTCGCGCGATGACAGAGTATTTCATATTCCACCTCTCTTTCTGTCAGCATACTGTCAATATTTGAGAGCGATGTCAATGCGCGAGGGTGAGGCGGGTGATTGGGGTGGATGAGTGCGGCAAAAGCGCAGCTTTTGCCGCACTCATCGTCGCTCCGGTGGTGAGCACATCATCGATAAGAATAATATGCGTGTTCGGGAGGAGGGTACTGTCGCGGACGCCAAAGGCGTCCGCGACATTTGCTACCCGCAGCTCCTTTGGCAGGTCGGTCTGTGGTTTTGTATTTCGCTCTCGGATAAGCGTTGTTTCATTGAGTGTTAGGGTGCCGCTTATGAGCGGAAGCGCTGCACGAATAATCTCGGTGACCTGGTTATACCCGCGCTCACGGTATCGAGGAGCGGAAAGTGGGATAGGAATGAGTACGTATGGCTTTTGAGGAAGCGACGAGAGATACTCCGCAAGTACGGCTCCGAGCAGTTCAATTGCCTTTTTACTATGATGAAACTTCGCTTCATGAATACATGCACGTACGCGCGCATCCCGAAAAGAGAGGAGACTACCTACGCCCTCGTGCGTACGCGAGTGTGCTAATGCGCGGAATGTATCGGGGGTAAGACCTCGCACCAACAGCATGTCCTCGGTCGGAGGGAAGACGGTATCGAAAAATGTCTGGGCTATGTGCGCAAGCATGTGTGTAGAACGTATGGTACATGATAAAATAAATCAAACATATTCGTTATGGCTTTTGATATTGGAAAACTTGCGGCACTCTTTCAGTTTGGAAATTCTGCTGTACGTGGTCAAGTGATCGGAGTTGATATCGGTGCGTCTGCAATTAAAGTCGTTGCACTCCATAATGTAGACGGCGTCCCAACACTCGATACCTATGGTGAATTGCAACTCGGCCCCTATGCCCGAGGCACTATTGGTGAAGTGGTGGAGCTTCCTGCAGAACGGCAGAAGGAAGCGCTTGTCGATATCATGCGTGAGTCGTCTATGAATGGCACGCACGCTGCGTTCTCGGTACCGAATCGTTCAAGCTTCCTCACGACACTCACGCTCGATACAATGAGTGAAGCCGACATACAGTCGCGTATTCCTATCGAGGCACGTAAGTATGTACCTATCCCAACCAATGAGGTTACGCTCGATTGGTTTGTGCTCAACACCAATAAAGAAAAAACACAGACACACATTCTCCTCGCTGCAATTTTCAATGAAGCATTTCAAGAGTCCGAGCGTGTGCTTGAAGGAGCAGGTCTCTCAACATTGGTATCAGAACTCGAGCCATTCGGTGCGGTGCGCGGTACGATCGCGACAAAGGACGCAAGCGTCGCGCTTCTTGATCTCGGCGCCTCTTCTACGAAGGTGTACGTGGTGCAAGACGGCATGGTGCAGGATGTACACATACTTCGTCTGTCGGGAAGTGAATTAACGCGGGTCTTTGCGGAAACATCAGGAATTGAATTTGGAAAAGCCGAAGAACTGAAACGTTCAATTGGGATTACTCAGAATACGGATCATAAGAATGCTGTTACCCAAATGCGAGTACATCTCGAACGTGGGCTTCGTGAGGTAGGGAAGCGCATTACTGATTCTGAAAAAGAGAGTGGAAAGCAGGTGTCACATGTGTACGTACTCGGTGGCGGAGCATTTCTTCCGGGTTTGATACCGTTTGCACAAAATATTCTGCAACGACCGATGCAGTTCGCCGATCCGTTTTCAAAGGTAGCGTACCCTGCATTTCTCGAAGATACCCTCGCAACCGCCGGCCCATCATTCGCTGTTGCGCTCGGCGTTGCACTTCGCGGTCTGACGACACTGGAGTAGGACACTCCCTGTCCACAGGTGATTACGCGCGCACGCGGTGCGCGCGCGTATAATAATAAGTATTATGGAAAGTACGCCACGTTCTTCGTTTATACCGAAGCAAGCTATGGCGAGCGCAATACCGAAAAAGGTTCGGAGTCACCGCTCGTTCAATCTCGTCAGTGTTGCAGTGCGTGTGCTTTTTGTTGCCGCTATCGTGAGTGCTGTCGCTGCGTTTGGGTACAAGTACTACCTTGAGCGCGACTTAAGCGCCACACAACAGGCACTCTCAGACGCAAGTCAAAAATTCAATCAAGCACAACTCGATGGCGTCGTCGCCTTTGATGAAAAGCTCAACATCGCACAATCGCTCCTCGATGCACACCTTTCACCTTCAAAGATTTTCACCGCACTTGAAGAAAAGACAAAAGCGAGTATCCAGTACACATCGTTTGATTACATACGATCTTCAGAAGGAGTACCGTCAATCACTATTGATGGGGTCACTGACGACTTTGGGAAAGTGGCACTCCAGAAGCTTCAGTATGCAAGCTCGCCGCTCTTGGCGGGTGTTGTGGTCACGAAGGTATCTCTCGATGTATCAGGAGGTGCAGAAGACGCAGTGAAGAACATGCCGATACACTTCTCACTTACAGCAACGCTCAGTGGGGCTGATGTTGCATACGACGCTCCGTACGTCGCGCCGATTGTTATCGAGGAGTCTGCTGCCGCAACGACGACTGCAAGTACGACAGAAAGCACGATTCCGGCAAGTACGACGGCAACATCGTCTAATAACGGGACGCAATAGCATTTATATATGAATATGTTTCGTACAGCACAAGTCATCATCCTCGCAGTCATTGCGTTCTTCGTGTTTGCATTCTTGACGCGACCACTGTTCGTCGATATCCGTGCTGTACAGAAAGAACTCGATAGCTATAAAACAGCGGTTGCGCAAGCATCAGAATTTAATCAGCTGCTTTCACGTATTGTGTCAGAGCAATCAAACATTAGTCCATTGAACCGGGATCGCCTCAACGCACTATTGCCCACAACACTCGACCCCGTAACGTCTCTCGTTGATATTCAAGCACTTGCCAGTGTGCACGGCATGGTAGTTGCGTCCGCTGCGACCGCGAGCTCTGAAGGAAATGGCGCGTCGATAGAGAAAGTGGTTTCACCGATTGGTGTTGCCGGTGTAAACGCGGAGAAAGTATCACTCGAAATCCTCGGTACGTACGATCAATTTAAAGCATTCCTCATTGACCTTGAACAGAGTCTACCGCTCGTCGAGGTTGGAAGTGTGAACTTCAAAGTTGCTGACGGTGATCTCACCAAATACACAATGGAGCTCTATCTGCCAGAGTGGGACCCAAATACACTAAGTGGTACCGAAGTATTTGATCCGGGAACTGGAGGAGAGGCACTATAATCTATTTACACGCTATGTCACCAACACTTAAAAAAATTGCAATAGGAATCGCAGCACTCATCGTTATTTTCTATGCGTACTCATTTTTATTTGGGGGAGATGATGCAAGCTCGGGTGTACTCACCTCTGAAACAGTAAGCCCTGAAACACAACAATTCCTCATTCGTCTCAATAAACTGAAAGCAGTTGAGGAGGCGGATACATCACTCTTTCGAGACGATCGTTTTCTTTCACTTGAAGATAGGCGCCAAACGATTGAAGACGAAGCAACGGGGCGAACAAACCCGTTTGCACCAGTCCGATAGTAAAATCATCTCGTTTCGTGCCTGTGGATTTGATCGCTACAATCAGTGCGTGAGACGGTAATCTGCATATCGAATGAATCTACTTTCATTATTACAAGAGAAAAATATTGTAGACGCGAGTACGCTTGCAAAAGCGAAGGAACGTGTTGAGAAAGAGTCGCTTTCAGAAGAAGCGGCACTTTTAGCGTCTGGCGTCCCCGCAGATACGCTGCGGAACGCCATTGGTGAGTACTACGCGCTCCCGTCACGCGAACTCAGCGAAGAAGCGTCAATTGACGCTGATATTATTCGCTACATTCCAGAAGAGTCTGCAGAACACTACCGCATGCTCCCGCTCGCTGTTGAAGACGATGTGCTCATCGTCGGTGTTGTTGATCCCGATATATACGGACTTACGGACGCACTCGCGTTCTTGACGACGAAATATCACATGCCGTACCGATTGGCGATATTGCTTGAGCGTGATTTGCAGGTAGGACTGAAAGCATACGGCAACCTTACAGGGGAAGTAGACACGGTGCTCGATGCGCTCAATCTTGAATTTAGTGAAGACGACGATAACGATAAGGACGAGAAGGTCACCGAAGAAGATATTGAGAATATTAAAGAAGACGCACCAGTTACCAAAATTGTGGCGACAATTCTTCGGTACGCCGTCGATGGGGATGCGTCAGACATCCACATTGAACCATATGAAAGTAGGGTAAACGTTCGATTCCGAGTTGATGGTATTTTAGTTCGAAGTCTTGAACTCCCAAAGAAAGCACATTCATCAGTGGTTGCACGTATTAAAATTCTTTCGTCACTTCGTCTCGACGAACGTCGCCGTCCGCAAGATGGTCGCTTTTCAGCAACGATAGACAAGCGAAAAATTGATTTCCGTGTCTCCGTTTTTCCAACAAACCATGGTGAAAAGGTAGTACTTCGTATTCTTGATACACAAAAAGGCGTTCGTACGCTGGAAGAACTCGGCGTATCAGAACATAACCTCAAACTTATTCGCAATGCGATTGCGCAGCCATTCGGTATTATTCTCATCTCTGGTCCAACCGGATCTGGTAAATCAACTACGCTCTACGCGATGCTCTCTGAGATTGACCGTGAAGGGAAGAACGTACTCTCGCTCGAAGATCCGGTTGAGTATGACATCGAGGGAGTGAGTCAGTCGCAGGTGCGTCCTGAGATTGGGTACACGTTTGCAAAAGGACTTCGTACCGCACTCCGTCAAGACCCTGACGTGATCATGGTGGGAGAGATCCGCGATAAGGAGACGGCGCAGCTCGCCATTCAGGCGGCGCTTACCGGTCACCTCGTACTTTCAACCATTCACACCAACAACGCGCTCGGCGTTGTCCCGCGTCTTCTCGACATGGGTGTCGACCCGTACCTCATTGCGCCAACACTCCGCCTCGCGCTCGCCCAGCGCCTGCTTCGCCGCATCTGTGAGGGAACGGGCAAGAAAGTGCCAATTGAAAGCAGTATTGCTGCCATGGTTGAGCACGAGCTCAAAGATATTGATCCAAAGTATCGTTCAGCTATTCCAAAATCTGATTACCTCTTGCGTGCTGAGCCGAGTCCGAAGTGTGCCAGTGGTACGAAGGGGCGTGTTGCGGTTGTTGAGGCGGTACAGGTTGATCATGATATGGAACGACTCATTCTTAATGGCGCAGGGGAGGATGAACTCTATCCGGTGGCGCGTAAAAGTGGCTTTATTTCAATGAAGGAAGACGCCCTCATGAAGGCGCTTGAACACCGTATTCCATTTGAAGAAGTTGATACCCTCGGCGGAACATTTGTCGGTGAAGAGGTAGTTGATGAGGAGCTTGCTGCAGAAAATATCACCGAAGAAGAGGTAGGTGCTGCAGAGAAGTTTAGTGAAGAGCTCAATGAGAGCCTCGGTGAGGGAGCTGCTCCGAAAGAAGCTCCGGAAGCCGGCAACGCGAACGCGTCTGTCGATAACTAATTAAGCAGACTGCCGTAAGTAGGTATAATAAGAGAGTATGAAAATATTACTCGTCGATGATGACCTATTTCTGTGTGATATGTACGCTACCAAGTTTTCCGAAAAGGGGCACGAGGTTGAACAGGCACACAATGCAGAGAGTGCGCTTGCATACTTAGATTCCAATGAGGTTGATGTCGTATTACTCGACATGATTATGCCGGGAATGACAGGAGTACAACTCTTAACAAAGATGAAAGAGGCACAGGCGGTCGCACAAAAGACACCGCCAACATTCATTATTCTTTCAAATCAGAGTGAAGAGTCTGATAAACAAGCGGCAGCAGAGGCGGGAGCAGTAGGGTACATCGTGAAGGCAGAACTTATGCCAAGTGGGGTCGTTGAAGAAGTTGAAAAATTGGTTAAAAAATAAACGTTTATATGTCAGCAGTTAATTACGAACAAGAGCTTCTCGATTTGCTCGATATTGTGATCACCGAAAAAGGTTCCGACCTGCACCTTTCTGCTGGCCTTAATCCGATTATTCGTGTTACCGGTTCACTTATCCCGCTCGTAAAGAAACCAGCACTCACCGAAGAGGATACAAAAGGTTTCGCTGCGGCACTCCTCAATAAGGAACAAGAAGAAGTCTTTGCACGAAAGAATGAGATTGATTTTTCATATGCACTTAAAGACGGGTCACGATTTCGTGGAAACTGCTTTATCCAAAAGGGAACCGTAGCAATTGCGCTTCGATATATTCCAAACGTCATCCATACATTCGAAGAACTCAATCTCCCACCAGTCCTTCAAACGTTCGCAGAGCGTCCGCAAGGATTCTTTCTCTGTGTAGGACCGACCGGGCACGGTAAATCAACGACACTTGCATCCATGGTGCAATTCATCAACCGTACTCGCGCGGAGCATATCGTAACGGTAGAAGATCCAATTGAGTTTATTTACACCCCTGAGAAGGCACTCATTGAACAGCGAGAGGTACGTGTCGATACCGAAGATTTCCATATTGCACTCAATTCAGTCTTTCGTCAGGACGTTGATGTGATTCTCGTAGGTGAGATGCGTAACGCCGATACCATTGCAACGGCGGTAACCGCTGCTGAAACAGGTCACTTGGTATTCTCAACACTCCACACCAACAACGCTGCGCAGTCTATCGACCGTATTATCGATGCTTTCCCTGAAGGGCAGCAAGATCAGATTCGCTTACAGCTCTCTTCATCGCTTGCAGGGATCTTCTCACAACGATTGGTACCGCGCGTGTCGGGAGGGTTTATTCCTGCGTATGAGCTCCTCATCAACAATGCCGCAGTCTCAAACCTCATTCGTGAGCGTCGCACCCACGAAATCCAAACTGTTATCGAAACGGGCCTCGAGCAAGGTATGATTGATATGAACCGCTCGCTTGCAGAGTTGGTACAAAAGGGTGAGATCACTGTCGAAAACGCATTCGCGCACTCAATTAATCCAAAAGGTCTCGAACGACTGATGTAATACTGCCCGTATGTTATTTTCTTACAAAGCAACCGACGCAACAAAAATGACCCGCGAAGGTGTTGTTGACGCCCAGAATATGGACGCCGCAATTCGCGCGGTTGAACAGCGTGGTTACACGGTAATCTCAGTCGTACCGCTCAAAGAAAAGAAGTCTCTTCTCAATCTTGAAATTGATTGGTTCCAACGTGTCTCAAACAAAGAAGTGGTGATTCTCTCTCGTCAGATTGCAACACTCTTTGAAGCGCAGGTGTCTGCACTCCGTATCTTCCGATTACTTGCAACAGAAGCAGAGAATCCAAAGTTACAAAATATTCTCAACGGTATTTCAGATGAGCTGCAGGGGGGAAGTACTATCTCACGCGCGCTCGCGCGGTATCCAGAAGTGTTTACACCGTTTTACGTGAGTATGGTGAAGTCGGGAGAAGAGTCCGGAAAACTCAATGAAGTATTCATGTATCTCGCCGATTATCTCGATCGTATGTATGAGGTGGTATCGAAGGCAAAGAACGCGCTTATCTACCCAGCGTTCGTTATCAGTATCTTTATTGCGGTCATGGTGCTCATGCTTACGCTCGTGATCCCACGTATTGCTGAGATTTTGACCGAATCAGGACAGCAACTTCCAATCTATACACGTATTGTGATCGGGCTCTCAAACTTTATGACCCACTACATCGGGCTCATCGCCGTCTTCTTGGGTGTTGCAGGGACACTCCTGTGGCAGTTCAAGAAAACAGATGCTGGTGCGCGTACGATTGATAGTCTGAAGCTCGATATTCCATTTATCGGTGACTTGTATCAAAAGCTCTACCTCACCCGTATCTGTGACAACCTTGCGACAATGCTCGGGAGTGGTGTGTCTATGGTGCAGGCGCTCGAAGTAACGGCTGAAGTGGTAGACAACATCATTTACCGTGAAGTACTCGAGTCCACCGTCGTTGCAGTGAAGGGAGGACGCTCATTTGCTGATACCATTTCTGAATACCCAGAAATTCCTGGTGTGCTCGCGCAGATGAGTAAGGTGGGGGAGGAAACAGGAAGTCTTGGAAACATTCTCACGACACTCTCTAAGTTTTATAACCGTGAAGTAAACAACTCAGTGGATACACTCATTGGTCTCATTGAACCGGCCATGATTGTACTCCTCGGTCTCGGTGTAGGAACACTGCTCGCATCGGTATTGATGCCGATTTACAACCTTACGTCCGCGATCTAATCCGCGATACTATCCACAGCGGTAGCATTATTGGCAGTACTGAAGCGTATAATGAGATTAACTACGATTACAATGTAGTTAATAAATTAATTTATTTAACAATATATGAAGATGTCTATTCTCAAAAACCGTGGTTTCACCCTCATCGAGCTTCTCGTTGTAATCGCGATCATCGGTATTCTCGCTTCAGTTGTTCTTGCGTCACTCAACAGTGCACGTGATAAGGGCGCTGACGCTGCGATCAAGTCAAGTGTTAACAATGCACGTGCACAAGCAGAGTTGTACTACAGTAACAACAACAACTACACAGCAGTGTGTACCGGTACTGGCGGTGTCGCACCGATGGTAACCGGAGCTACGAATGCAGGTGGTACTAACGTTGAGTGTACAAACTCTGCAACAGCATGGGGATTAAATGCCCAGCTTAAGAGTACAGGTGCAGGATTCTACTGTGTAGACAGTACAGGTGCTGCAACAACTACTGCTACTGATACCATCAGTGGTTCAACCGACTACACTTGTTAATCAAGTGCTCTCCTAAACAAAAAACGACCCTTTGGGGCGTTTTTTGTTTGTATATAAAAAATGGTAGGCGCCGTCTTTGACGGCGCCCAGTGAACGTAGATCCTACGGTAGCTTCTGCTTGTAGCGTTCGAAGCGCCCCTCCACAGCAGTGAGGAGTTCCGAGTCGGACACGTTTGGTCCCGCGAGATCGCGAAGTTCTTGGAAGGCAGCGGAACCTGTACGTTTGTCCTGCGGTGTTTCATACACCGCATACGCACATTGGTGATGTTGATCGAAAA
>PFBI01000006.1:141474-226626 GCA_002773395.1 Candidatus Kaiserbacteria bacterium CG10_big_fil_rev_8_21_14_0_10_47_16 | reverse complement strand
GCCTTCACAAAACGAGAAAAGCGCCGTAGGGGCGCTTTTCTTTCTCGTTTTGTGACCCTACGGAGAATCGAACTCCGATTTCCAGGATGAAAACCTGATGTCCTAACCGTTAGACGATAGGGCCGAATGTATGTGATTGTCCTCTGTCCGCACTGTCTATTATAGACTACAACGTGCGCCACATAGTAACAAAAATGGCAAAAAATACCAGTTACCACTCAAAAGAGCATTGAGTGGGTCATGGCAGAATCTTCTTTGTCTTCCCAGTGCGCGATGTCGAGTGGTATTTCAATCTTGCGACGGCCTTCTTTATAAAATACCTTACCGTTTGCACGCGCGTACTCGAACACTTTCTTTGTGACTTTTACATCTTGTTCGCAGTACTTTTTGATTTCTTTTATCTTTCCCTCACGCCACCATCGTACCGCTTGAATGCCTGAGGCGCTCTTCTTTGCGCCCACCGTCGCCTCAGCGACGGTATCGAGCTTGAGGCGGCGTCCAAGCGAGTTCTTGATGTCTTCAAGAAGGTCGATGCTCTTTATGTGGGTGAGATCGCCAGGGTAGTACTTGTTGAGAAGGGGAATATCGAAGTGATTACTGTTGTATCCAACGAGTGCATCAGCTTTCTCGATAATAGGCCAGAGCACTGAGAGTTCATCAACGGTGACCGTGGTGTATGAATCCGTTTCACTGTCGTAGAGTGAGGCGACAGAGATATCAAGATCAGCAGGGTTATTGCTCCCAGCGTCTTGAAATAAGTTTTGTGTTTCGAGATCGAAAACAATATAGCGCATGAGAGAAATTGTTTTTATTCAGAGAGATTAGCGACCAAGTCTTCAAGTGTACCAGACGTTTCTTCCTTCGTTTCAAGGTTCTTCAGTGCGTAGGTTTTATTTTTGACCTCGTCGTCTCCGAGAATGAGTACGTACGAAACGAATGTATCTGCAGCAAGAGAAATTTTCTTGCCGAGTTTTTTCTCACTCATATCAACAGCAGTTGAAACACCTGCGACACGGAAGGCGAGTGCGACTTTCTGGGCTTCAAGTGCGTGAACTCCATCTGTTGGGATAACCATGAGTTCGGGAGCAGTAATGTCTGAGGTGAGAAGATCGTGTGTCTTGAGGAAATCGCGCATGGTCACGTCGCCCATACCGAACCCAACACCCGAGATAGCGTCACCGCCAAAGTGGCTAGTGAGATTGTCGTAGCGACCGCCACCGAGTAGGGAACGGTTGTTTTCGCTCGATGTATCGAAGAATTCAAATACGGTGCCGGTGTAGTAGGTAAATCCGCGTACCGTTGATGGTGAGAAGGTGACGTTGGTGATATTAAGCTCACGAAGGCCTGCTATCACGCGCGCGAGCGTGCTTCCTCTAGGTACTTCCGTTGGGAGTATGAATGGCTTACCAGCAATTTTTGCTGCTTCTTCGTCAAAGTTGTTTATTTTCTCCTTTCGGTCGAGGAGGGCGAGCATTGCCGCTGATTGTTCTTCTGACAGACCTTGTGACGCAAAGACTTCATTGAGGAAAGAGCGGTCGTTGAGACGGATTTCAAACGTATCAGACTCAGCGCCTGTATTGAGGAGCATTTGATTTGCGAGTGCAATTATCTCTACGTCTGCGGTGTAGTCGTCTGCACCGAAGATATCGCAGTTGAGTTGCCAGTGTTCTCGGAGTCGTCCGCGTTGTGGCCGCTCGTAGCGAAAGAGATTTGGAATAGAGTACCAGCGAAGCGGGAAGGTAAGCTCACGACGCTTTCCTGCGACCATACGCGCCACTGTCGGCGTCATCTCCGGACGAAGCGTTACCTCGCGCTCACCGCGGTCAATGAAGGTGTAGGTCTGTTCGTTCACAATCTCTTCACTCGACTTACTGCGATAGAGTTCTGAGGGTTCAAGTACTGATGCATCGTAGCGCTCATAGCCGAATGATTCTGCAGTCATGCTCCACACATCGAAGATGTATCGCTGGATTGCCATATCCTCGGGATAGAAATCGCGTACGCCTTTGTATGCGTCGGTAGAGAGTTGCGGCTTTTTTCCAAACATATTCCATTGATTGTATGGGAAAAAGCCCAAAAATGAAAGGCGGGTTTTTATACTCAGGGCTTGTTTGCTATACTGCATGTCTATGTTTGGAAAAGTAAAACAGTGGGGAGCACGAAAGTTGCTCGAATCACAACTTAAAGATGTGCCGAAGGATCAGCAAGAAATGATCATGACGATGTTTGAGAAGGATCCAGAGTTGCTTGAAAAGATTGCAAAAGAAATTCAAGTAGAGCAGAAGAAGGGCTTGAGTCAAATGCAGGCAGCAATGAAGGTAATGCCAAAGTATCAAGGGCAACTGCAGGCGCTTATGGGAGGAAAGGGAGGAATGCAGGGTGGAGCAAAGGGGTTCCGACCTGACGGACGTATACAGAGATAGACGGAAATAATTACCATCCACACAAAGCGCGCGGCAAAGCCGCGCGCTTTGTGTACAATAGCCCTATGACAAAGACAAAAAAGATTTTGATTCTGCTTGGGAATCCAGACACTGCAACATACACCGGTGTGATTGCAGACACCTACGAGCGCAGTGCTCGAGAAGCGGGGAATGAGGTACAGCGTTTTAATATCGGTGAATTACAGTTTGATCCTATTTTGCATAAGGGATACAAAGAGATTCAAGCGCTTGAGCAAGATCTGGTAACCTTGCAAGAAGCGTGGAAGTGGGCTGACCACGTCGTTATTGTGTATCCAAACTGGTGGAATACGATGCCGGCCATTCTTAAAGGACTCTTCGACCGCATGTGGCTTCCAGGATTTGCCTTTAACTTTGATAAGGTAACGAAGAAACTCATTCAACGTCTGAAAGGGAAGACCGCGCGCGTCATTATTGTTGCGGGTACACACTCTCCATTTTCAACATGGTGGAAGTACGGTGACTACACCAATGAAATTCAGCACGGCATCCTCGAATTCTCAGGAATCAAAACAAAGGTAACTGCATTTGGTCCTACAGAACGTGTCGATGATGTGCAGCGAGCGAAGTGGTGTAAGGAGGTGGAGAAGCTTGGATCGAAGGGTGCATAGAAGCGGATGAGATTTATATTTCCGCGAGGTAATAAAGTATGCTACGCTAGCGCGGTATGTCATTAAGTGTTGGAATTGTTGGGCTCCCGAACGTTGGTAAATCAACGCTCTTTAATGCACTCACTCGAAGTAGTGTGCCTGCAGAAAACTATCCGTTCTGCACCATCGACCCATCTGTGGGTGTGGTTGCCGTACCTGACGCGCGCCTCGCAACACTTTCTGGAATCTCAGGTTCTGAGAAGCTTATTCCAGCCGCGGTGGAATTCGTAGATATTGCTGGCCTTGTGAAAGGAGCTTCTACCGGAGAAGGTCTTGGAAACAAGTTCCTCGCAAACATCCGAGAAGTCGATATGATCGCGGAAGTGGTCCGTATCTTTGAAGATGCTGACGTACACCATGTCGCAGGAGCAATCGATCCGCTCAGTGACATCGAGGTTATTAACCTCGAACTTGTCATGGCGGACACCGAGACGGTATCGAAGCGTTTGGGGAACGTCGAACGTGATGTACGAAGTGGAAATAAAACAGCTGTACTCGAAAAAGACGTACTCACTCGTCTCATGCAAGTACTCGAATCAGGAAAACTTGCCAACACACTTCCGCTCACGAAAGAAGAACGAAAAGTCGTTCAAGGCATCCACCTTCTGACGATGAAGACATTTCTCTATGTGTGTAACAAAAAGCAAGGAGCTTTTAACCTTGATGATCAAAATGAGGATCGGTGGCACGAGCTACTCGCATTCTTTGAAGAAACAGGAAGCGAGTACGTTGTCGTGGACGCAGGTATGGAGCATGAACTCAAAGATATGGAGGAAGATGAAAAGATTGAGTTTCGTCGTGAATACGGTGGGCAAGATTCCGGCGTGGAGTCACTTATCCGCGCGTGTTATCGAGGACTCGGGCTGATGTCATATTTCACCACCGGTGAAAAGGAGACTCGTGCGTGGACGGTGAAGATTGGCGCAACTGCTCCAGAAGCTGCCGGAGTTATTCATACTGATTTCGAGCAGAAATTTATTCGCGCGCAGGTGGTCGCGTTTGAAGATTTGGTACGTGCGGGGAGTCTCTCTGCAGCACGTGATTCAGGGAAGCTTCGCACGGAAGGGAAGGAGTATGTTGTGCAAGACGGTGATGTGATGGAGTTTTTACATAGCTAACGCTGGTATCTTTTTAAATATTGGTATAATCAGACACATATGAAACTTACATCAACCCACTACGTTATTATTCTCGTCGTTATTATTTTTGGATCCCTTATCGCGTTTCGTGTGTACGATGCGCAGAAGCCAGGTGTGTACGATGATTTTGCACAATGTGTTGCAGATACAGACACCATCTTCTACGGTGCGTTCTGGTGCCCACACTGCAAGGAGCAGAAAGAAAAGTTTGGTAATTCAGCCGCACTCCTCCCGTACACTGAATGTTCACTTGCAAGCGGGAACGGTCAGACGCAAGAATGTATTGATGCAGATATCAAAACGTATCCAACATGGGAGTTCCCAGGTGGCGAACGCGTTATTGGTACGCAAGAGCTCAGTGTAATTGCAGAGAAGACAGGTTGCGAACTGCCGACAGATACCCTCTAGTCTATGAGTCCACTCGTTGAACAACTCAATTTCTTTCTCGCTCTCGGTGGGGTAGGCCTCTTCCTTGGCGCAGCAATCCTTCTCTTTGATCTCTATACAAACCGTTCGCTCGCGTCGCTTGTCTCACGGTTTGGCATGACGATTGCTGCGTTCCTCACGATTGGTGGTGCAGGTATGACACTCCTCTACTCAGACGTATTTGGGTTTGTGCCGTGTGGGTTATGTTGGTTACAACGTATCTTCCTTTACCCGCAAGCACTCATTACGACAACGGCGGTCTTCATTAAAGACAAAACAGCTGCACTATACGGCATCGTATTGTCGGTTCCAGGAATTATCATTGCGCTCTACCAGCATTACTTGCAAATGGGCGGTACGGAAGTGGTTGGCTGCCCTTCAGCGGGTGGTGATTGCGCGCAGCGTATTCTATTTGAATTTGGATTCATGACATTCCCACTCCTCTCAGCGTCCATGTTTGTATTCCTCATTGCACTCTATTGGTACATGCGGAAGGTATAAGGTTTAAAAAACCACCGCCGCCAAGAGGCAGCGGCGGTTTTTTTAATTAACTATCTTTGCTTGGTGGATTGATCTGTTGGACAGGGCTTATGATGTTTGGGTCCCATGTTGCGGTGATTTCACCATGCTTTTGTTCAAACTCTGCGAGGTCGTGTGTGAGCTTTTGCACGAGGCGTTTCATATGTGCAGGACTAAATGAGTATATGTTGGCTTGATTCCCCGATGAGAGTCCCATCACGAAGTATTCTGGCGTGAATGCAGTCATCACATTTTCGCAAAACATCTTTGGAGCTTTTTGGAGGTCTTCTGGCTTCATGGTGTTATTTAGGTGAGGTATAATAGAGTTACTATATCAGAAATAATATTAGCCACCTAAATATGGAACATACAGCAAAAAATTTCGTTCTACAGCTCGGGTCACTCATTACACTCTATGTGTCACTCACGGCAGTCATTCTTGTCGCGTTCGGCATTATTAATATTTCGTTTCCTGACGCCGCAGAAGGGTATTGGGCATACGACAGTGCACAAAGCAGTATTCGCTACGGTATCGCAATGGTCCTCGTTTTCTTCCCAACGTATATCGTCTTGACGCGTATGGTAAATCAAACGCGCCGACAGTCTGAAGGGAAATATCTCGGGCTTACTCGATGGCTCGTGTATCTCTCACTCCTTGTAGGAGGAGGAATTCTCCTCGGAGACCTTGTTACCGTCATTCTCACGTTCCTTAATGGAGAAATTACGACTCGATTCATCCTTAAGGCACTCACACTCCTTGTCGTTATCGGTGCAGCACTTGAATACTACATACTCGATGTACGAGGGTACTGGAATACGCACGAGAGTGCTTCAAAGATGTTCGGTGCGGCATCAGTAGTTGTTGCGATTGCTGCTATCGTCCTTGGGTTTTATCAGATCGATGCTCCATCACAGGTGCGTGACTCGCGTATCGATGATCAGCAAGTACAGAACCTTTCTGAGATACAGTGGCGTATAGAGGATTATTACCGAGTGAACGCAGCTCTTCCAGTCTCACTTACTGAGGTGTATACCGAGGTGAGTGCGCCGGTAGCGCCTGAGGGACGTGCTGCGTACACCTATGAACGTATGAGTAATACAACGTTTGAGTTATGCGCAACGTTTGCCGCAGAATCTACGGATCAGTCTCGTTCAATTGCATCACCAATGATGGAAAAGGGCGGTATCGTCAATCCATACAACTGGGATCACGGTGTAGGAGAGACATGCTTTGAACGAACAGTAGCGCCGCTATAGTCTCTCCGCTTAGAAAACAGGCTTTTTAAAGCAGTGTATGTCAATACCCCCGCACTTCATGCGGGGGTATGATGTATATATGGATACACTCTCAGTACAAAAGGTGGTTATAAGCGTTGTTGGAGCACTTGTCGCAGCAGTCTTTTTTGGCAGTGTTCCCGTTCATGCGGCGGTAGAGACGCCGTACTACTATTACTACACGACGCCAGGGTATACATCGCCATACACTACGCCGGTACAAACGTACTACCAATATCAGTATGTACCGCAGAATCAGTATACGAATCAATCGCAGGTTGAGTATCTTCTCGCCGTATTGCGGCAGTTGCAGGCACAGCTTGCGTCACTCTGCAGTGCAGGGCTCTGCGGCCAAGTGGCAGGAGTTACGTACAGTGGGTATTCGGACATCGACGTTACCACACTCTCGGCAACGAATATTGATCGTGATGAGGCGAGACTTCGCGGGAGTATTGATTTCAATTCAGACCGATATGCATACGCGTGGTTTGAGTGGGGGACAAACCAAAATAATTTAAATCGAACCACGTCACATATTCGGTATAACGATAACGACGACACATACAGTGTTCGTATTACAAATCTTGATCGCAACGAGCGATACTACTTCCGCGCTATAGGTGAAGATGAGTCAGGACGACTCGATTACGGTGCTATACGAAACTTCCAAACCGACGGCAGTGGAAGTAGTCGGAACGATGATCCAGATGTAACGATTGAGTCTGCGCGTAATGTGACTGATCGACGAGCAGAATTGCGGGGACGTGTGGATATGAACGATTTTGATAACGGCATCGTCTTCTTCGTGTATGGACAAGATCAAAGTCAGGTTGAAGATATTGCGCAAGATTATGATACGTACAACGATCTAGACGAGGATGGAGATGATCTTCAGAAAGAGCGTGTCGACAGCAGTCTCGATGGAAGTCGAAGCTACACGATGACCCTTAATGGTCTCGACAACAATGAACGATACTACTTTACGCTCTGCGTTCAGTACGATGATGGTGACGATGTGCTCGAGTGTGCCCCGGTAGATGATTTCAGGACTGATCCGTAGGATGAGAAAAGAGCCGCGAGAATCTTTGATTCTCGCGGCTCTTTTCTTTATAATGAACCTTCACCTATACTCGTATGCATAAGAAATTTAATCACGCTGAAATAGAACAGAAATGGCAGGAAGCATGGCGCGACAGTGACTTGTATACGACAGACGACTCCTCTAATAAAGAAAAGGTCTACGTTCTCGATATGTTCCCGTACCCATCAGGGGAAGGGCTCCATGTTGGGCACCCGAAGGGCTACATCGCAACCGACGTCTACTCTCGCTTTAAGAAAATGTCGGGCTATGAGGTTTTGCATCCGATGGGTTGGGATGCGTTCGGACTTCCTGCAGAGAACTTTGCGATCAAAAACAAAATCCATCCACGCGATGCCGTAGAGAAAAACATTGCAAACTTCAAAGCGCAGCTTGCACACCTCGGCTTCAACTACGATTGGACACGTGAAATAAATACGACTGACCCTGCGTACTATAAGTGGACGCAGTGGATTTTTCTGAAGCTCCTTGAAAAAGGTCTTGCATATGAATCGCATGAACCAATCAACTGGTGCCCATCATGTCAGACAGGTCTTGCAAACGAAGACCTTGAGAGCGATGGTACGTGCGAGCGTTGTGGAAGTGCAGTAGAAAAGAAGCCGATGCGCCAGTGGGTACTTAAGATTACCGACTACGCAGACCGAATGCTTGCTGACCTAGACACACTTACACAGTGGCCAGAACATATCAAAGAAGCACAGCGCAATTGGATTGGACGGAGTGAAGGTGCTGAAATAACATTCAAACTCTCTACAGGAGAAGAGGTAAAAGTATTTACTACACGCCCCGACACGCTCTTTGGTGCTACATATCTTGTACTTGCTCCAGAACATGAACTTATTACAGAACTGAAGGATACAATCCAAAATTGGGACGAGGTAGTACGATATATCGTACTAAGTAAAGAAAAGAGTGAACAAGACCGTCTCAACGCGACGAAAGAAAAGACAGGTGTGAAGCTTGAGGGAATAACCGCAACGAATCCTGCAAACGGAGAAGAGATTCCCGTGTTCATCGCCGATTACGTTCTTGCTGGGTATGGTACGGGCGCGATTATGGCAGTCCCAGCGCATGACGAGCGCGACCATGAATTTGCAGAAAAATTTAATCTATCGATTAAGACAGTAGTGGATGAAGCAGGCACACTGGTTGAGTCTAGTGAATTCAATGGCATGAATTCTGAAGAAGCGAAGGCTGCAATCACCGCAAAGGTTGGTGGAAAGATGACGAGTACGTATCGTCTCAATGACTGGGTGTTTTCACGCCAGCGTTACTGGGGGGAACCAATTCCAGTGATTCACTGTGAGAAGTGCGGTGTGGTACCTGTGCCAGAAGATCAACTTCCGGTTACTCTTCCTGACGTAGAGCACTATGAGCCAACAGGAACAGGCGAATCACCACTCGCGAATATTGATGCGTGGGTGAACGTTGAGTGTCCGAAGTGTGGCGGCGCAGGGAAGCGAGAAACAAACACGATGCCGCAGTGGGCAGGTTCATCGTGGTACTACCTCCGTTTCATTGATCCGAAAAACGATGCAGCACTCATTGACCCAGAAAAAGAAAAGAAGTGGGCGCCCGTCGATGTGTACGTTGGAGGAGATCATGCGGTACGCCACCTTATCTACGCGCGATTTTGGCACAAGTTCCTTTACGACCTCGGCGTTGTGCATACGATTGAACCATTTCAGCGACTTGAATTCCTCGGATTCATTCTTGCAGAAGATGGAAAGAAGATGTCGAAGCGATGGGGGAACGTCATCAATCCAGACGATATCGTAAAACGAAATGGTGCCGATGCACTTCGTGTATACGAAATGTTCATGGGTCCTTTTGAGAATACGATCGCATGGAGCTCAGATGGTATTGTGGGTGCGCAACGATTCCTCGAGAGAGTGAATGGTCTTGGGGGTCATATTGTCGACTCTGATTCTGAAGAGGTAACCCGCACACTCCACAAGACAATCAAGAAAGTCCGTGACGATATCGAAGCCTTCAAATTCAATACCGCAATCAGCAGCATGATGATCTTCCTCAACGTTGCGGAGAAAGAAGGAGTTACAGAGACAACGTACAAAATATTCCTCACGCTCCTTGCGCCGTTTGCACCGCATCTCACCGAAGAGTTGTGGCACGAGGCAGGAGAGAGCGAATTGATTCACCGTCAGTCATTCCCAGAGTACGATGCGGCGCTTGCAAAAGATGATGTCGTCACCATTGGTGTGCAGATAAACGGAAAATCACGTGGTGATATCACGATTGCACCAGACGCAACCGAAGAAGAAGCGCTCGCTGCAGTTCGTGAAAGTAAATCACTCGTAGAGCGTCTTGAAAAAGAGGAGATTAAGAAAATCATTTATAAGCCGGGCAAAATCCTAAATCTAATTCTCTAAACGAGCGACCTGCTTTGTTGTCTTCCTCACGAAGTTTCTCGTCGTACGACAAAGTACGCCTCGAAGCTTCGTTCGTCGACGCCGCGCATCTCATCTCGTTTAGAGAATTAGAGGGAGTTGAGCAAATCTAAAAGTTGACTCACTCGCCATTCTGTTGCATCATGGAGTTATTAGCTTCTATTTGTAGTTATGCCAAATTTCAACAACTTCACATCCCGCGCGAAAGAGGCAATCCGAAAAGCCCATGAAATCGCTATTGAACGCGGTCAAAATCACGTCAGTCCAACCCACCTGTTGGCTGCTTTGGTGATGCAGGAAGAGAACACCGTTATTGCTATTTTGGACCGACTCGACATCGACGTCATCGCTCTCACCGACCTGCTCCTCGAAGCACTTGATGGTCCAGAGATGGGAGGTGCTATTTCACAATCATACCAACTCTATCTCACACCAGACCTTGCGAGCGCCATTGAGAAATCAGGCCGCATTGCGGAAGGATTCCATGATGCATACGTTGGGGTTGAACACCTCTTCCTCGCACTCCTCGAGTACCCAGGTCCCGCTATCGAAGCGCTCGAGCAATCGGGTGTAAATAAGAAGCAGGTTGAAAACGCACTCACTGAAATTCGTGAAGGTGGTATTGACGATGCAACACAACCGAAGAAATACCGTGCACTCGGCAAATACTCACGCAACCTCACAAAGCTTGCACAAGAAAATAAACTCGACCCCGTCATTGGGCGTGATGTTGAAATCCAACGCGTCGTACAGATTCTCTCTCGCCGAACGAAGAACAACCCCGTACTCATCGGTGAAGCGGGTGTCGGGAAGACTGCTATTGCAGAAGGTCTCGCACTTTCAATCGTACAGGGCAACGTTCCAGAATCAGTGAAGGATAAAGAAATTCTTTCACTCGATCTCGGACTCCTCGTTGCAGGAACAAAGTTCCGCGGAGAATTTGAAGAGCGCCTCAAGGCAGTGATGAAAGAAGTGGAACAGTCTGCTGGACATGTAATTCTCTTTATCGACGAGCTCCACACTATTGTCGGTGCAGGGCAGGCGGAAGGAACAATGGACGCATCAAACATGCTGAAGCCAGCGCTCGCGCGTGGTGAGCTTCGTGTTATTGGCGCGACAACACTGAAGGAATATCAAAAATATATTGAACGAGACCCAGCACTTACCCGTCGTTTCCAACCTGTCCATGTAAATGAACCATCTATCGAAGATGCAATCGCGATTATGCGAGGTGTTGCGGAGAAGTATGAGCTCTTCCACGGCGTCCGTATTACTGACGACGCTATTGTGGCAGCGGTAAATCTATCTGCACGCTATATCACCGACCGATTCCTTCCTGACAAGGCAGTTGACCTTATTGATGAAGCTGGATCAGCACTCCGTATCTCACTTGAGAATAAGCCAGAGGAACTTGTGGTCTCTGATCGTAAGGTTCGTCGTCTTGAAATTGAAAAGGAAGCACTTAAGAAAGAAGAAGAAATCACTGAAAAGAAAACACAACTCCGGAAGCGACTTCGAGAAATCGATAAGGAAATTGGTGAACTTCGTGAAATGACCAAAGCGCTTGAAACAAAGTGGAATAACGAACGCGACGTACTCAACGAGATTCGTGAAATGAAAAAGACACTTGAGGAACTTCGTGTTGAAGCAGAGCAGGCAGAAGCAATTGCCGATCTTACGCGTGCTGCAGAAATTCGATACGATCGCATTCCAAAACTTGAGAAAGAACTCGAAGATAAGATTGCGCGTATGAAGAAGCTCCATCGTACACGTCGTCTTCTTAAAGAAGAGGTGACTGAAGAAGACATCGCGCTCGTCGTATCACGTTGGACAGGTGTACCGGTAGCCCGCATGCTCGAAGAAGAAGCGAAGAAACTCTCTCGTATGGAAGAAGAACTCACGAAGCGTGTTGTGGGACAAGGTCACGCCGTAAAGCTTGTTGCAGACGCCGTGAAGCGCTCACGAGCAGGTATTGCAGACCCGAACCGTCCGATTGGTTCATTCCTTTTCCTTGGTCCAACAGGTGTGGGGAAGACAGAGCTTTCACGTGCACTTGCTGAGTTTATGTTTGATGATGAGAAAGCACTCATCCGGATCGACATGAGTGAGTACATGGAGAAGCACTCTGTGTCTAAAATCATTGGATCACCTCCAGGGTACGTTGGTCATGAGGAGGGCGGAGTGATAACAGAAATTGTACGACACCGACCGTACTCAGTCATTCTCTTTGACGAAATTGAAAAGGCGCACCCTGAAGTCTTTAACATTCTCTTGCAGGTACTTGATTCAGGACATTTAACTGACGCAAAGGGTCGCCGCGTAAACTTCAAAAACACAGTTGTCATCATGACTTCAAACATCGGCGCAGAGCACATTGACCGTATGTCGAAGTTTGGATTCTCAAACAGCGATGAGGGCGAACAATATGGACAGGCGAAAGGCAAGGTGCTTGAAAGTCTCAAGACCTACTTCCGACCAGAGTTCCTCAACCGTCTCGATGAGATCATTGTCTTTGATCTCCTCAGTCCAGAAACGATTCGCAGTATTGTTGAGATGCAGATTGAAATCATTCAGAAGCGTCTACACAACAAAGATATTAAACTTACCGTCACGCGCGATGTGCTCGATTACATCGCCAAGGAAGGATACGATCCAAAGTTTGGTGCGCGTCCACTCAAGCGTGTGATTCAGTCAAAGATCCTCACTCCTGTTGCTTCAATGATGGTTGGAGAAGGAATGCTCCAAGGGGGAAGTGTTTCAGTCTCAATGAAGAAGGGTGAAGTAGACTTCGATATAAAGAAGAAAGGAGATCGAAAGAGTCTAAAGAAAAAGGATTCAAAGAGTAAGGTGGCAGTGTAAATAAAAAACCGGCGAGAGCCGGTTTTTTGGTAATATTAGAATACTATGTGGAACAGAATTAAAAGATTATTTATTTCAAGTCCAGACCACATACTTTTGATGGCAGAGACTGAAAATAAAATATTAATGCAGACTGATGTTAGAAATACTGAGTTATATATCCATACTCAGGAAGTTTTTAATTTTATGAACTCTTCAATAGTTGACACTGGAAAGAATGCTCATATTTTCATCACCTTCTTTTCGTTCGCTCAGAAACACTTGATGTTGGCTGCGCTCTCGAGTATCCGTCGTCATCGATCTCAAACGGCGTTCAATATACGCCAAGCTTCAGAAGCTGGTGCGTGGGCTATTTTTGCCCTAGCTCACCCTGATGAGCATGGAAAATTTGCAAAAAAGAGTAAAAATGGGGTTTTTGAAGCGTCCGATAAATTAAGGACAAAAATGTTCAACTGGCTGAGTGCGCAGTATCCAGTTGGAAGCTCTTCTCTCAAGGGGTTTAAAGAAAGGGCGTCGCTTCAATCTGTTCATGCAAATATCATCGATGCGTGGAGAGGTGTGAAGGTAACTAATGAGGGTAAATTCAGCGTGTCATTTTTTGAGGTAGTAGATGAGAAATACTACAAAGCCGATCTTTGGATGACTGCAAATCTAGGAATTGGTATTTTGGGTTTAGTAAATCGTGCTGTAGAGGACTACCCTTTAGTTACATTATGTAGTGACTTTAAAGAAAAGTATTCTACTTTAGAGAGAAAAAACGAAGAGCTGAGAGAAAAAACGTTGAAAAATATTTAGAAGGATGGGTCACACGTTTTCTATATTGGGGTCAAGTTGCTAATTCGCTTACGCTCATAAGCACTTCCTCCCCGGCCTCGCGGTTTCGGCATTAGGAATAGCCGAAACATCGCTCCGGCTCACAAACGCTAAAGACCTCCCGCAGGGGAGGTCTTTTTAACGCGTTTGTGCGGCCAGGGAGAATCGAACTCCCGACTAATCCTTGGCAAGGACTCGTTATACCACTTAACCATGGCCGCAGGTTTTAGAGAAATACTCCGAAACAGTGCCTCCGATTATAGTATTTTGCGTAGGGTAATGCAATGCAACGTTTTCTTATTATTCTGCCCACAACATCGGCTTTATTTAATACTCTAAATCTGTTAGAATACGCGCGCAAAATATGGGATTTATAGCAGTAGCACACGCAGCAGAAAATACGGCATCAGAGGGAGCAGCGCTTCCTATCCATCTATCTCCAGAGATACTCGGACACTTTTTCGGGCTACCTATCACCAACACCCTCCTCACGGCGTGGCTTGCGATGGCAATCGTTATTATTCTCGTCATTATCCTTCGGTCAAAGCTTGCGCTCCGTCCGGGACGGTTCCAATTGATTGTTGAAGAACTTATCGGGTTCTCGTTCAATTACATTGCAGAAGTACTTGAAAGTAAGAAGCTTGCGC
This sequence comes from Candidatus Kaiserbacteria bacterium CG10_big_fil_rev_8_21_14_0_10_47_16, assembly GCA_002773395.1. GTDB lineage: Bacteria > Patescibacteriota > Minisyncoccia > Phycocordibacterales > UBA918 > 1-14-0-10-47-16. Next base: position 212,329 of record PFBI01000006.1, on the reverse strand, counting down.
GACAGTACTTTCCGCTGATTATGACGATCTTTATCTTTATTCTCGCTATCAACTGGGTGGCGCAGGTCCCAGGACTTGAAGCAATCACATTTACGACCGTGGTAGAGCACGGCAGTGAGAGTGCAAAGGACACCATTACACTTTTCCACCCCGCAGCAGCTGACCTCAACATCACGCTCGCATTTGCGCTCATTGCGTTCTTCGCCATTGAGATTGCCGGCGTCGTAACGATTGGATTCTTTAAATACTTCCGAAAGTTCTTCAACTTCTCCTCACCGCTCGCGTTCGCTATTGGAATCATTGAGTTCATCAGTGAATTGGCCCGTCTTATCTCTTTTTCATTCCGTCTCTTCGGAAACATTTTTGCTGGAAAGACCCTCATTCTCGTGGTACTGTTTTTCTTACCGTACTTCCTACCTGTGCCGCTCATGGCCTTTGAGATCTTCGTTGGGTTCATTCAGGCCTTTATCTTTGCAATTTTGACGTTGTTCTTCATCAAACTTGCAGTAGAAGAGCCCCATTAGTAGTTGGTAAATGAGAGCGCGCACGGTGCGTTCTCATTTATTCGCTACGGTGAATAAAGTAATTTTGTCACGTTGTTAGTTTAATTAAACACATTATGGAAGCAGAGCTCGCATTACAATTAGCAAACATTAACGCAGAAGCAATGAAGGCTGTTGCAATGGCAATTGCCGCAGGTATCGGTGTACTCGGTCCAGGTATCGGTATCGGTATTCTCGTTGCACGTGCACTTGAAGCAATCGGACGTAATCCAGAAGCTGCAGGTAAAGTACAGGCAACGATGTTCATCGGTATCGCCTTTACAGAAGCACTTGCTATTTTCGCGATTGTTATCGCGTTCATCATCAAGTTCGCGTAAAGCCTTTTCAGGCTTACTTCGTCTGCGTTGTTGGACTGCGGTAAAATAATGTTCACCGTACGACAAGTACGTTTTACATCATTTTCCTTGTCCGCCTAGCATGCGAAGCAATCTGAAAAGCTTTAAACGCCATCTAACTCGTTTTATCCCACTCGAAGCCCAATCTCTTACTCATAAGCATCACACATCATGGAAGATCTCATTAATGCATTTGGACTTGATACGCGACTTGTCGCAATTCAGATCCTTAACTTCGCCGTGCTTGCAGGTGCGTTGTGGTACTTCCTTTACACACCAGTACTGAAGCTTCTCGATGATCGAAAGAAGACCATCGATGAAGGGCTGCAGGATGCTGAAGATGCGAAGGCACTGAAGGAGAACGCAGAAGCAGAACGAATCAGTCTCCTCACGAAAGCACAAAAGGAAGCTGAGGTCGTTGCCGAAAAGGCAAAGGCACACGCTGCAGAAAAGTCTGTTGAACTCGTAGGTGTCGCGGAAGCAAAGGCACAGGCGCTTATTGTGGATGCTGAGAAAAAGGGAGTAGAGATAAAAGCGAAAGCCGAGAAGGAGAGTGAGGCAGAAATCGCCAAGCTCGCAGTCCTTGCTGCAGAGCGAGTGCTCGCAGAAAAATAATACCTATGTTGTCAAAATCGTACGCAATAGCAACATACGACGCAATGCTTGATGGCCTTCAGCCGAAGGATGTTCTTGCGCGACTTGATACGGTTCTTGAAAAACGAGGACACCAGAAGCTTCGCACCTCAATCTACGCACAACTTCGTAAGTACGAGGCACTTCGTGAATCGTCAGAGACGCCAGTGGTGACTGTTGCGAAAGAGGGAGACTTCAAACGCCTCAAGACCGCCATCTCGGCAGCACTTGATACGACGGGAGCAGGGGAAGGACACACAAAGGATGTTGTTGATGAACGCCTCACCGGCGGATTTATCGTACGACACAAAAACACAGAAGTTGACGCGAGCTACCGAACAAAATTACTTTCACTTTATCAGAAGAGCATTAGTTATTAATTACACACTATGAGCACAGCAGTTATCGAACGAATAAAAAAAGAGATCGCATCTCTTGAAGTAGGGAATGAAGCAAAAGAAATTGGTACCGTCATCAGCGTGGCTGATGGTATTGCTGAAATCGAAGGTCTTCAATCAGCGCAGATGATGGAGATGGTGGCGTTCGATACTGCAGGTGGTCAAAGCCTGAAAGACGCAATCGAATCGGGTGAATCACCGCTCGGACTCATTCTCAATCTCGAGGAAGAGACGGTGAAGGTGGTAATTCTCGGAGGTGGTGATTCCGTGAAAGAGGGAATGACGGTGAAGCGTACCGGAAAGCTACTCTCTATTCCTGTAGGTGAAGACATCGTCGGACGTGTAGTGAATCCTCTCGGGGAACCACTCGATGACCGTGGTGCTATTAAAGCAGACGAGGATATGCCGATTGAGCGTGTCGCGTTTGGTGTTATGGAACGCAGTAGTGTGAATGAGCCGATACACACCGGTATCAAAGCAATTGATTCAATGATCCCAATCGGTCGCGGACAGCGAGAGCTCATCATTGGTGACCGTGGCACCGGAAAGACAACGATTGCAATCGACACGATCATCAATCAGAAATACGAGCCAAAGGAAAAGCGTCCAATTTGTATTTACGTTGCAATTGGTCAGAAGCAATCAAAGACCGCAAACATTGTGCGAACGCTTGAAGAAGCAGGTGCGATGGAGTACACCGTTGTCGTTTCAACATCAGCATCAGAAGCATCACCGATTCTCTTCCTTGCACCGTTTGCAGGAGTTGCGATTGCTGAGTACTTCATGTTGAAGGGGCGTGACGTCGTGGTGGTATTTGATGACCTTTCAAAGCATGCGGTTGCGTACCGCCAGATGTCACTCCTTCTTCGTCGACCACCAGGACGTGAAGCGTATCCTGGAGATATTTTCTACCTTCACTCACGTCTTCTTGAGCGTTCTGCAAAGCTTTCAAAAGAGCTTGGCGGCGGTTCTATTACCGCACTTCCAATTATTGAAACACAGGAAGGTGACGTATCTGCGTACATTCCAACAAACGTGATTTCAATTACTGACGGACAGATTTTCCTTGAAATGGATCTCTTCAACAAAGGTGTGCGTCCAGCACTCAACGTAGGTATTTCGGTATCACGTGTGGGATCTTCAGCGCAGACAAAGGCGATGAAGAAGGTGGCAGGAAAGATTCGTCTCGAGCTCGCACAGTTCCGAGAGCTTGAAGCATTCATGCAGTTTGCTGCAGACCTCGACGATGATACGAAGAAGCGTATTGAGAACGGCCGCAAGTTTACCGAACTTCTCAAACAGCGTCGTAATCAACCGATTGCGTTCCATAAGCAAGTACTCATGCTCTATGCAGCAAACAACGGCATCATGGACGGAGCACCAGTAGAGAATGTTTCTGCAATTGAAGAGAAGTATGTTGCCTTCGTTGAACGTGACCGAAAGAACCTCCTCGATACAATCGAAAAGGAACAGTCATTCACCGATGAAGACGCAGCGAAGATGGATGTAGCGATTGCAGATTTTAAGGACACACACAGCGACCTCTACACATCAAAGTAAGCACACACGCAGTACGTTATGGCACTCAAAAACATTAAAAACAAAATAGTTGCGACAAAGAAAACCGGCCAAGTGACCAAGGCTATGGAGGCTGTGTCTGCAGTGAAAATGCGCAAGAGTCAGGAACGTGCGCTTGCCAGTCGTTCGTACGCACATGCCGCTGCACGTATGCTTGAGCACCTATCGGTGACGGGTGATCGCGCGCTCCTTCCGTATATTGAGAGTCGTCCTGAAGGACGTATTCTTCTTGTGCTTGTCACCAGTGATAAAGGGCTCGCAGGAAGCGTCAACAGTGCGGTATTGAAACAAGCTGAGCAGTACATTGGTATGGATGCGTGCGACTCGATTTGTATTGGACGCAAAGCTGTTGAGTTTGCGCGGCGCCAACTAAAAGGAAAGGTCATCGCGGAGTATGTCGGTGTTGCCGACGACTTCACACTTGCTGATGTTGAAGATATCGCAACAAAAATTTCGGATGCGTTTGCAAGTGGTGTGTATAAAGAGGTACATGTGAATTATCAAACATTTGTCTCAACCTTTGAACAGCGGCCAACGTCACAGCAACTTCTTCCACTGAAGCCGTCAGTACTGCGCGATATCGTTGCCGGTATTCGTCCAAAGGAAGGAATGTTTGCGGGAGATGAAAGCGAGCTTATGCGGGGGAGTGATTACACGTATGAGCCGGACGCTGAGACGGTTCTTAAGAGTCTCATGCCGCAGCTCATCAACATTATGATTTTCCATATGTTGATCGAGAGTAAGGCCTGCGAACATTCTGCGCGTATGATCGCAATGAAGAACGCAACCGATAAGACAAAAGAAATGATTAAGTCGCTGACGCTGAAGTTCAATAAGGAACGTCAGGCGGTTATTACTGCTGAAGTATCAGAGATCAGTGGTGGTATGGAGGCGATGAAGGAAGTTTGAGTGCTGTAACGAGCGCGCCTCACGAGGTGCTTTGGTTACAGTTCTCAAGAGTATTAATAGAGAACAGAGTGAAGAGATAATATTATTAAACGTATGAATACAGGAACTATTACACAAATTATTGGCCCAGTGGTTGACGTGCACTTCAAGGACGGTGTGCCTGCACTGCAAAACGCGCTTCTCATCAAGCAAGAAAATGGAAACACCATTACGCTTGAGGTTGCGCAGCATGTGGGTCTTGATCGTGTGCGCACGATTGCGATGCAGGACACGCAAGGACTTACACGCGGTATGTCTGTGGAAGATACCGGAGCGCCAATCTCCGTTCCTGTAGGTGAACAATCACTCGGACGTCTCTTCAACGTACTCGGAGAAACTCTTGATGGAGGATCAGAACTCTCAAAAGAAAAGAATCGCTCGATTCACCAGAAGCCACCAGCATTTGCTGATCAGTCAACAAAGATGGAAGTGTTCGAGACAGGTATTAAGTCTGTAGACCTTCTCGCACCGTTCATTAAAGGTGGGAAGGTAGGACTCTTTGGAGGAGCGGGAGTAGGAAAGACAGTGCTCATCCAAGAGCTCATCCACAACGTGGCTTCAGAACACGGTGGGTACTCTGTATTCGCAGGAGTTGGTGAACGTGTGCGTGAAGGAAACGACCTTTATCACGAAATGAAAGATTCAGGCGTGCTTGATAAAACAGCGCTCGTGTTCGGACAGATGAATGAGGTTCCAGGTGCGCGCGCGCGTGTGGGACTCACGGGTCTTACCATGGCGGAAGCACTCCGTGATGAAGGAGGGAAGGACGTACTCTTCTTTATGGACAACGTGTTCCGCTTTACACAGGCAGGTCAGGAAGTGTCCTCACTCCTTGGACGTGTATCGTCTGCGGTGGGATACCAGCCAACTCTCGCAGAAGAAATGGGTAAGATGCAGGAACGTATTACCTCAACGAAGAGTGGTTCAATCACTTCTATTCAGGCGGTGTACGTACCAGCCGACGACATGACGGACCCTGCGCCAGCGACAACCTTCTCTCACCTCGACTCTACGGTTGCGCTCTCGCGTCAGCTCGCGTCACTTGGTATTTATCCTGCAATCGATCCACTTGAAAGTAACTCATCAGCGCTCGATCCTGCAATTGTCGGTGAAGAGCATTACCGTGTTGCACAAGGGGTGAAGCAGGTACTACAACGATACAAAGATCTTCAAGATATTATTGCGATTCTCGGTATTGAAGAACTCTCAGAAGAAGATAAGAAAATCGTGTACCGTGCACGTAAGATTCAGAAATTCCTCAGCCAGCCATTTAGTGTGGCGGAAGTATTTACCGGCGCTCCTGGAAAGTACGTACCACTTGAAGAGACCGTCCGTGCCTTCGGGGAAATTCTCGACGGAAAGCATGATGAGAAGGGTGAGCAGGACTTCTATATGAAGGGCGGTATTAATGAGGTGACGTCTTCAGAAAAGTAATTACATGAAAACATTTCCACTCACCATTGCAAAAGTAGATGAAGCGCTCTTTCGCGGAGATGCGGCGTCTATGATCGTACCTGGCGTTGAAGGGGAAATGACGATTCTTGCAGAGCATACACCCCTCATTTCACCACTGAAAAAGGGGGCTATTACGGTCCGCACTCCCGAGGGAACAGAGCTTTTCTTTGAAGCAAATGGCGGAATGCTCGAGGTAAGTAGGGGTTTAGTGACTGTGCTACTATAGTAACAGCGCACATACAATCGCGACCTATTTTGTCGCACTACGAAACATAAAAATCATCGTACCATCAAAGTACGTCTCGTTTTATTTTTCTTGTGCTCCTCGTATGTCACTGATTGTACGCGCGAGGTAGAAAATATTTATGATACAGATTGGGAAAAAAGCTCCAGCATTTAAACTTAAGGACCAGAATGGGACGGTCCATTCTTTGAAAGACTACGCAGGAAAAAAGGTTTTACTCTACTTCTATCCAAAGGACGACACATCGGGATGCACCACCGAAGCCTGCAATTTTCGTGATGGGTACAAAGACTTTAAAAAGAACGGACTCGTTATTTTTGGGGTGAGTGCTGACTCGGTTGCAAGTCACAAAAGATTTGCAGAGAAGTTTACACTCCCGTTCCCACTCCTTGCAGATGAAGATAAAAAGGTGGTACAAGCCTACGGTGTGTGGCAGAAGAAGAAAATGTACGGCCGGGAGTACGAAGGTATTGTACGCAGAAGTTTTTTAATTGATGAAGCAGGGAAGATTGCAAAGATATACGAAAAGGTAAAACCTGCAGTACACGCAGGTGAAGTACTCAGTGACGTAAGTTAGACAACGTATATGAATGACAATGTAACGAAAATCAAAGAGAGACTCTCCATTCTCGATGTGGTTTCGTCATATGTCGAGCTTCACAAAGCGGGGAAGAATTATAAAGGGAAGTCACCGTTTACGACTGAGAAGACACCCTCATTTTATGTTTCTCCGGACCGCGGGATGTACTATTGTTTTTCATCGAATCAAGGGGGAGATGTCTTTACGTTTATAGAAAAGATGGAGGGAGTCGATTTCAAAGGAGCGCTCGCTATTCTTGCAGAAAAGGCGGGAGTGGAACTCGTACAAGAAGATCCGCAAAAGCGTGATGCGCGTGATACGCAGTATGTACTCATTGAAGACGCAACGAAATTCTTCTTTCAGCAGGGAGTAAATACCAAAGGTGCACAGGATTACGTCTTGGATCGCGGTGTCTCTGGTAAGACGATACACACGTGGCGCATTGGCTTTGCGCCTGATGCATGGCGTTCACTCCGTGAGCACTTGCAAGAGAAGGGGTATACGGATGCGCAGATACAGAGTGCAGGCCTTATCAAAACAGCCGACGGAGGCAAAGAGCCCTATGATGTATTTCGAAACCGCATTATGTTTCCGATTGCCGACAACAGTGGGCGCATCGTTGCCTTCTCAGGACGAACGCTTTCGCAAGATAAAGAAACACCAAAGTACGTAAACTCTCCAGAGACAGAATTTTATCAAAAGTCAGATATTCTTTTTGGGTACGATAAGGCGAAGCAGAGCATTCGTAAGTTCGATTTTTCTATCCTTGTGGAGGGACAGTTTGATCTTGTGCTCGCGCACCAAGCAGGCTATAGCAATACGGTTGCGGTTTCAGGCACTGCGCTTACAGCGCATCATATTGAGCTACTACAGCGACTCTCAAATAGAGCGGTACTTGCGCTTGATTCAGATAGAGCAGGCATTGCAGCAGTGAAGCGTGCGTCGGGTATGATGCTTGCGCGCGGTATGGACGTGAAGGTAGTGAATATTGAAGATGGGAAAGATCCGGCAGATATTATTAAAGAAGATTCGCAGCGCTTTAAACACATGGTGGGGGAAGCACTCCATGTTGTTGAGTTCTTGCTTAGTGTACTGAAGCGAGATTTGAAGGATGATCGTACCTATAAACTACAGGTGCGAGAAGAAATTCTTCCGATCCTTGCACGAATGCCAAATCGCATTGACCGTGAACATTTTGAAAACGTTATTGCCAAAGCACTCGAGACAACAAAAGAGGGGATACATTTTGAAGTGGAGCGATTGAATGAGGAAGGAAAAGGAGAACCGGCAGATGAGTATCGCGCGATGGCGCAAGAGCCAGTCCAGACAAACACACGGTACGAGGATTTGGTCACCTATTTCCTTGTCATGCGCGACCTGCTCTTGTCCTCCGACCGAAAAACACTCGGGGAAGCACTTGAGAAACATTTACAAACACTCGGTATCACCGAAGAAATACATTCAGATATTGGACGACGTAATAAACTCGCCTTCACACTCGAAGAGGAGTTTAGTGCTTATAGTGATCGGCAATTGCGTGAAGAACTTTCAGATCGACTGACCGAGTGTGCGAGACTTATGGCACGAAGACGTGCTGCAGACATCCGCTCACGCATCCAAGAAGCGGAGCGACGAGGAGACTCGGACGATATCCCAGCCTTGATTGGTGAAATGACGGATTCGCAACATCAGTTACATATTACGATTACCCTTTAAGAGAATCCTCGGGGCTCTGGACTTTTCTCTGGTGTAAGGTATAGTGGGCTTCACTATGGCTGCCAAAAAGGCAACAAAAAAAGTAGTAAAAAAAGCGGTCAAAAAAACCGTAAAAAAGGCAACAAAAAAAGTGGCTTCAAAGAAAGCTAAAAACACAACTGCCAAAAAAACAACGAAGAAAACTACTAAAAAAGTAGCCAAAAAGAAGACTCAGAAGGTAGTGAAGAAAGCTACCAAGAAGCCAGTAAAGAAGACAGCACCTAAGAAAACTGCAAAGAAAGCGGCAAAGCGCGTCGTACCTGCGAAGCCGAAGAAACGCACAAAGCTCGAAAAAGAAAACGAAAGTAAAGCGCAGCAGCTCCTGCAAGCAGGGCGTGATCGTGGATATGTCACATACGACGAAATTCTCAAAGCGTTTCCACAGATTGAGCGCGACGTACCATTTCTTGAAGATCTCTACGAACGTCTCGCGACGGCAAGTGTTGATATTCTTGAAAGCGGAGGAATGCTTGGGGATGACGTGAGCGACATGTTGCACGATAAGCGCAACGTCTACAAACGTTCTGATAACGGACACGACTCTATTCAAATGTACCTCCGAGAAATTGGACAGTACCCACTCCTCTCAGCACAGGAAGAGCGAGATCTTGCGAAGCGTATTATTGAGGAGGATGAAGAGGCTCGCAACTTGCTTGCGCGCGCAAACCTCCGTCTCGTGGTTTCGATTGCAAAGAAGTATGTTGGTCGGTCTCCCGACTTAACACTCCTCGACCTTATTCAGGAAGGGAACCTCGGTCTCTTTAAGGCTGTTGATAAATTTGATCATGAAAAGGGATTCAAGTTCTCGACCTATGCAACATGGTGGATTCGTCAGGCAATTACCCGAGCGCTCGCTGACCAATCGCGTACGATTCGTATTCCGGTGCACATGGTGGAAACAATGGCGAAGTACAAGCAGGTGTCACGACGGTTAGCACAAGATCTTGGGCGTGATCCAATGCCAGAAGAGATCGCAACTGAAATGAACGTTGAAGTAGAAAAGATTTACCAAATTGAAAAGATTAGTCAGGATACCATCTCACTCGAGCTGCCGGTGGGAGCTGACGATGATGATCGTTCACGTCTCTCTGACTTTATCTCAGACGACAAAATCATCTCTCCAGACCAAGAAGTTGCACACCGTATTCTTGCGGATCAGATGCAGGAAATTCTCGACACATTGTCAGAGAAGGAGCGGAAGATTCTTGAAATGCGTCACGGACTCATTGATGGTACTTACCATACACTCGAAGAGGTAGGGAAAGAGTTCGGTGTAACGCGAGAGCGTATTCGTCAGATTGAGGCAAAAGCCCTCGAGAAGATTCGGCAACACGAGAAGGCCAGACGTCTCAAATCGTACTAAGGTACGATTTGCTTTTGAATTTTTGACAGGGAATTTGTCAAAAATTCAAAAGGTCTGGCACAGAGAAATTATAGTCAATGCCATTGGCATTTCCTTAATTTCTTTTGGCTCGACGACTGGAGAAACATAATCGCTATTATCATAGCTCATTGTTTCTCCAAGCTCGACGACGCTCAAATCGTACTAGAAAAAGCCCTGAAATTGCCTTGCAATTTCAGGGCTTTTTCATCATTTTTCGGTATGCTTTTTATGTATTATTTGCTATAATCTAAGGGTCTGAGCAGTTTGCTCATTTTTTATACTATGGCAAAAAAATCTGAAAAAGGAGGGTACAGTGCTTCATCAATCCAAATCCTAGAAGGTCTCGAACCAGTGCGAAAGCGACCGGGTATGTACATCGGTACTACAGGGCCCGATGGACTCCATCACCTTATTTGGGAGATCTTTGATAACTCACGCGATGAAGCGATGGGTGGTTTTGCTGACCGAGTAGAAGTTGCACTTCTCCCTGATAACTACATTCGTGTCGTCGACAACGGGCGCGGCATTCCTGTTGATATTCACAAGCAGACAAAAGTGTCTGCACTCGAGACGATTATGACAACGCTCCATGCCGGAGGTAAGTTCGGTGGGGAGGACACAGGATACAAAGTATCAGGAGGTCTTCACGGTGTGGGCTCTTCTGTAGTAAATGCACTCTCTACGCACATGCGCGTTGATGTGCACAAGGATGGTGGGCACCACATGCAGGAGTACAACATTGGTAAGGCGAAGGCTCGAGTGAAGAAACTATCTGCCACAAAATTCAATGGTTCGATTGTCATGTTCCAAGCTGACCCTGTTATCTTTACAGAGATTAAATATGAATGGAAGCGAATCGTTGCTCACTTGCGGCAGCAAGCATATCTCGTAAAAGGAATGCGCCTTTCTGTAATCGACGCACGCGAATCTGATGCAAAGCTTGACCCCGAGTCACTCGAAGATGTTATTTATCTTGCGGATGAAAAACACGAGGTGCCAAGTGAAACCTTCTATTTTGAAGGAGGACTGAAGTCACTCGTGGCATTCAATAACCACTATCAGAAACCGGTACACAAGAATATTTTTTATGTTGAAAAGGGAACAATTGATGAGCCGTATGATTCGGACGTACAGTCGGTAGAAATAGCGCTTCAGTACGTAGACGATATTTCTGCACGCATTTCTGCGTTTGCAAACAATATCTATAACAGTGAACACGGGACTCATATCACTGGATTCAAGACGGCACTCACGCGAACACTCAATACGTACGGAAAGAAGAACAATCTGATTAAAGATAAAGACGATGGATTTACCGGTGACGACGTGCTCGAAGGTCTCACGGTGGTGGTATCGGTAAAGATGCCCGAGATTCAGTTTGAAGGCCAAACGAAAGCGAAGCTTGGTTCTGTAGAAGCGCGCAGTGCGGTGGAGTCAGTCTTTGGTGAAGCATTTTCAATGTTCCTCGAAGAGAACCCTGATGACGCAAAGGCAGTCATCAACAAGGTGGTTATTGCGGTAAAGGCGCGTAAGGCAGCGAAGGCAGCGAAAGACTCGGTACTCCGTAAGGGAGTTCTCGAAGGAATGACGCTGCCAGGTAAGCTCGCAGACTGTCAGACAAAGAGTGCTGAAGAGTCAGAGCTCTTCATTGTAGAGGGAGACTCTGCGGGTGGTTCTGCAAAGATGGGACGTGATCGTCGTACACAGGCAATCCTTCCGCTCCGTGGAAAAATTCTCAACGTTGAACGTGCACGTATTGACCGCATGCTTGGCTCTGAACAGATTAAGAATCTCGTCGTTGCGCTCGGCACTGCTATTGGTGACGTATTCGATATTACAAAACTTCGATACCACAAAATCATCATTGCAACGGATGCGGACGTCGATGGAGCCCACATTCGTACGCTGCTCCTCACACTCTTTTTCCGATATTTCCGTCCGATTATTGATGGTGGGTATCTCTACATTGCGCAACCGCCACTCTATAAGATTCAAAAGGGTAAAGAAACCCACTACGCATATACCGATGAAGAGAAGGTTGCGATACTCAAGAGTCTCGGGGAAGAGGTTGTTGAAGTTGAGGTCGTGAGTGAAGATGGTGAGGAACCAGAACCGCTTCCAGAGGAAGATGAAGAAGTAGAGTCAACAAAGAAGGCGTCGCGTGTTCGTATCCAACGATATAAGGGACTGGGGGAAATGAACCCCGATGAGCTTTGGGAAACGACTATGAATCCAGGAAACCGCTTACTTAAGCAGGTTCACGTTGAAGATGCACAGGAAGCAGATAAGGTATTTGATATCTTGATGGGGACAGACGTATCAAACCGGAAGTCGTTTATCCAGTCCAATGCTCGTCTTGCGAACGTCGACGTTTAGAACTGTTTTTAAATAAGAAAAGCCCCGCGGCTCTGCCGCGGGGCTTTTCTTATTTAGTTTCGAAATTGTACGGTTCCGTAGAATGAGTTGCTTGAAACATTTACATCGTTCGATACAGAGACTCGTCCATCAAATGATCGGGTACCTGAGAGGCTTCGTGGATCAAACGAGAAGGTGATGATCACTTCTTCATTTGGCTGAATACCTGCCTGGTTATCAAGCGAGAAGTCATCGCCGGTTGGAAGTGTGATATCAACATCGAAACGGTCAGATGTTTTGGTACCCGTATTTTTCACTGATATCTGCACCGCGGCGGTATCATTCGTATCAACGTACGGACTTTCAACGAAGGTGTGATTACGCACGTACCCTGTTGCGTATACACGCGCGACGAGGTCGGTGTACCCGTTTGGATCTGACGTTGGAAGATATGTGTAATTGTATGTATAGGTTTCGGGTTGTGGCTGTGGCGTCACAGGAGGTTGCTGCGGTGTCGTCGGTGGTGTAACTGGCGGTCGTTGCTGCGGCGTGCTTGTTGCAGGAGTTACTGTTGGGGGCGTACTTGTCGCAGGATTCCGAATAATAGTAACGGTAGAGGGACCGTTAGTGGTGTCGGTAGTAGCTACTGTACTGTCGGATTCATCCTGTGTACCGACGGTTACGTTCGCAAGGGAAGAGAAGATGTTAGGAGTAAGTTGAACGAGCTTAACTGCAGCAAAAACACACAGTGCCAGCACCGCTATAAAGCCAAGTATGGTAAGCCCTGTGACAAGGCGCCCTTTTCCTTCTTCTGTCATATTGAATGCATTATAGCATATATAGGTACATTGTCAACTACCGCTACATACGGGGAGGGAGGTATCTGGATGCCTTGACTTATCTTGAAAGGCGTGATAAAAATAGATCTATCAATAGTTGATTTTCTCGGAAATCGATGTATTACAGGAGGAAATAATATTAATAAATATGGTTACATTTGCACCAAAACAGGTCACAAAGAAGCTGCTTGCAGTGCTTCCTGACCGTGCTCGTGATGTGCTTGAAAAGCGCTACGGACTCGGCAAGAACACAAAGGCGCAGACCCTTGAATCAATTGGGCAGACATACGGGATCACCCGTGAGCGTGTTCGTCAGATTGAGAACTACGCTATCCAGTCAATTCAGAAGTCACCAGCCTACGATGAGTTCCAGGTGGTGTTTGATGAAATGCGTGCTGCGATTGATGGCCTCGGTGCCGTTGTTTCTGAGGAAGACCTCCTCTCAGAACTTGCGAAAGACGAAGTAACCCGTAATCATCTCTATTTCCTTCTCGTACTCGGTAGTCCATTTTACCGAAATAAAGAAAACAACGAATTCCATCATCGGTGGTATATCGAACAGAAAGTTTCTAATACCGTAGAACGAGCACTTGAAAAAGTATTTTCTTCACTCTCTGAAGATGAACTTGTGCCAGAAGATGAAATTATCGCACGTCTCCAAAAAGAACTTGGTGATGTAGAAGAGCGATACCGAAAAGAAGAAGTGCTTCGTCGTTGGCTCCGTCTTTCAAAGAACATTGGATGCAATCCGCTCGGTGAATGGGGACCTGCCCAGAGTCCAAATGTGCGTGCAAAGGGAATTCGTGATTATGCATACCTCGCGGTAAAGCGACACGGTTCACCAATGCACTTTAAGGAAGTTGCAGGAGCAATTGGCGAACTCTTTGATAAGAAGGCGCATACTGCGACAACGCACAATGAACTTATTAAAGATGAGCGCTTCGTCCTTGTTGGACGCGGACTCTACGCGCTCACAGAATGGGGATACTCAGCAGGAGTGGTAAAGGATGTGCTTCAGGATATTCTTCAGAAACACGGTCCACTGACGCGTGAAGAAATCATCGATAAGGTTCGGAAAGAACGATATGTAAAGGACAATACGATTGTGGTCAATCTACAGGATCCAGCGCTGTTCAAGCGTCTCCCTGACGGGTCATACATTGTATTGGAGTAAGACATAAACAAAAAACCAGCAGTCACACTGCTGGTTTTTTGTTGTGCGCAAAGGTCAGGTGTCGTTATTCCCGACGTTTTTGCGCATCCACGGGGATTTTACGATACAATGTGTACACATGCTCAGTAAACTAGAGGATCTCGGAGCAAACGGCGGCATCATATTGGTGGTGCTGGGTATTATTGCGATCGGTGCAGCTTTTTTTACACTCGATGTATCTTCGAGTGCGACCGTAAAGATCATACTCATTACGTCACCAGTATGGCTTCCCGTCATTACATTCGGTCTTTTTTATGAGTACTGGCTTGAATTTGTGCGACGAGAGTTTGACCTGAAGCAGGGGAGAGTTACGCTCGAAATTCGTATTCCGCAGGAAGTATTTAAATCACCAGAAGTAATGGAGCTTATTCTCAATCAGCTCCACCAAACGGCTGCACCGGACAACCATATCCAGACGTATTGGGACGGAAAACATCCTCCGGTCACCAGTCTTGAAATTGTTTCACGAGGTGGCGATGTACGTTTCTATATTAATGTCCCACGGAAGAAATTTAAGAATATTGCAGAGGCAGGTTTCTATTCGCAGTATCCGGGTGTTGAAATGATTGAACTTGATGTGGATTACACGTCAGAAATTCCGTGGGACCCGAGTCGATTTAGCTACTTCTCACTCCACTTCAATCTTAAGAAAGATGATGCATTGCCGCTCAAAACATATATTGAATACGGCATGCACACTATGCCGAAGGAAGAAGAAAAAATTGATCCAATCACCACTATGCTCGAGCCGTTTGCTGCGATTGGTCCTGGCGAATATTTTTGGGCGCAGATTCTCATCGATGCAAACCGAGATGTCGGTTTCAAGGAAGGGTCGCTTACGAAGCAATCAGACTGGAAGCCTGCCGCGAATGCCTTTATTCAAAAGATGATTGCAGATGCTCAGAAGCGTGCAGGTGAAAATGCGGGAGGCAATGTGATGCAGCAGCTTACCGATACCGAAAAAGACACTATTAAGGCAGTGGAGCGAAGTCTTGGTAAGAACGCGTTTAACGTGGCTATTCGAGGTATGTACATTGCGACCAACGAAGCGTATACGCCAGGGGAGCGTATTGGTTCGCTCATTACTTCGTGGCGTGGATATGACGACATTAATCGCAACGCGCTTGGCGTGCGGTGGCGCACTGACTATGACTGGAACTGGTGGCAAGATCCGAGTGGTCGCAAGAAGCAGGCGTGGAAGAAGGATGAGCTTCGTGAGTATAAACTTCGGTCATACTCCCAGCGAGGAGCGAAGGATGGAAAGAAAATAATGACGACAGAGGAGCTTGCGACAATATTCCATATTCCAGGCAAGGTCGTTACCACACCGACTGTCGGTCGTATTCCGTCAACACGAAGCGAAGCACCACCGAATCTTCCAATTGCATCTTAGTATGGAACAAAAATCTATCACCCAATCTCTCCGTGCGCTCTGGGCCACGCTTACGATGCCTATTGAGGCACTGTGGAGGAGAAAATACACACGGCACCACATACTCTTTGGCGTAGCAGTATTTATTTTTGGCGTGTTTGCGCTCGTCGCTTTTTTGTCGCTCCCGCCTCAGAAATTTCCGCGGTACGTTATCGTGAATCTTGAAACAGGTATGTCGGTACCTGACGCGGTGCGTCATTTGGAAGAAGCACACGTTGTTCGTTCAAGTGGTCTTCTTAACTTTATACTCGCAATCTTTCATAAGGATGAATACATTCAGGCAGGAGAATACCGTTTCGATAAGGCACTCTCTGTCGGTGAAATTGCGTCTGCGATCACGTCAGGTACATATGTTGTTCCGCCGACGAGAGTTCTTATTCCAGAAGGACTTGTTGGTGCACAGATTGTGAAAATACTTCAAGACACGTTCTTGTATGACGAAGCCCCACGACTCTCAGCGGAACCCTTTGATGAACATATTGGATATCTCTTTCCTGATACGTACTACATTCCACGCGACTACACCGAAGAAGACTTTATTCAGTTGATGCTCAGAACCTACGAAAACAAAGTGGGGCCACTCCGTCCGGCTATGGCAGCCTCAGGACTTACCGAAGACGAAGTGATTATCATTGCGTCCATCATTGAGCGTGAGGGATCTACAGTGGAGTCGAAACGACGCATTGCCGGCATCATACTCAACCGTCTCAATATGGGCATGGCACTGCAGGTTGATGCATCGTTCTACTATCTCTTTGGGAAGGCGAGTTCAGAACTCACAAAAGCAGACCTTGCATTTGATTCTCCATACAACACCTATCTGTATAAAGGGTTGCCACCGACAGCAATTTCAAACCCGGGACTCGACTCCATTGAGGCGGTACTTGATCCAATTGAATCAAAGGACTTCTTCTATCTGACTGCACCCGACGGCGTCTTCTATTATGCGGAGACTTTCGCAGAGCATAAGCGAAACAAAGCGAGACACTTACCGTAACGACTTCTCTGTGGTATGGTCTTGACCATATGGCGAAAGTATTTGTCGGCCTTTCAGGGGGAGTAGATTCTTCAGTCGCAGCATTGCGACTCCTTCATGCTGGTCACGAGGTTGTGGGTGTATTTATTAAAACGTGGCAGCCGGATTTCATTTCGTGTAATTGGGAAGCAGAACGACTCGATGCAATGCGCGTTGCGGCACACCTTGGCATTCCATTCCTCACATTTGATGCAGAAGAAGCGTATAAGAAAGGAGTTGCCGACTATATGATTGCTGAGTATGAAGCGGGGAGAACCCCGAATCCTGATGTTATGTGTAACAAAGAGGTAAAGTTTGGTGCATTTCTCACTTTTGCAAAAGCTGAGGGTGCAAATTTTGTTGCAACGGGTCACTACGCGCAGAATAGTACCGATGAGCACGGGAGACATCTCCTCCGTGGAAACGATTCTGAAAAAGATCAGAGTTATTTTCTGTGGACGCTCACGAATGACCAGCTTAATCACATTCTGTTTCCGGTGGGTGACTCGCCAAAGTCAGTGATTCGAGATGAGGCGCTTCGTGCGCGACTGCCGACTGCCACAAAACATGACAGTCAGGGAATTTGTTTCCTTGGACAGGTAGATATGAAAGATTTTCTCTCACATTACATCACCACTGAAGCGGGAGATGTGTTAAATGAGAGCGGAGAATGTATCGGTACACACGATGGCGCGCTCTATTACACGCTCGGACAGCGACATGGATTTACGGTGACGGTGAGAGGGAGAGACGAGATGCCACATTATGTTATTGGAAAGGATTTGAAAAAGAACACGATCACGGTGGGAAATATGCCGCAGCGGGGACAGACCAAAACGCTTTCACTTACTGATATGAATATTCTTACCCCGCTCACGATCGGTGAAACGTACGAGGCACAGATACGTTATCGGCAAACACCATTCCCCGTACGTTTTATGGCAGGTGAGGGGTCCCATGGTACGCTAGAAGTGTTAGTAGATATTGAAACACCGTCGCCAGGACAGTCGTGCGTGCTCTACGTAGGCACAGAGTGTCTCGGGGGAGGTATCATTACAGAATGAAAAACGTAGTTATTACAAAAGCGGATGGGACGAGAGAGCTGTTTGATTCAAATAAATTACGCCGCTCACTCCGGCGCGCGGGAGCTGCGAAAGCGGAGGTAGAAAGTATTGTAGGACAGATAGAAGCTTCATTAAGTGAAGGGATGAAGACTGACGAAATCTATCGTGCTGCGTTTGCGCTCCTTCGTGAGAGTACGCGACCGGTTGCCGCAAAGTACTCGCTTCGCCGTGCGCTCTTTGGACTTGGTCCGACAGGGTTTCCCTTTGAAGACTTTCTTGCGCGTCTCTTTGAAGCAGAAGGATATAAAACAAAAACACGCCTCACACTCCGAGGAAAGTGCGCAACACATGAAATTGATGTTGCAGGATATCGCGCAGATCACAGCTTTGTAGCGGAAGCAAAGTTTCATGGTCATCCTGGTATTAAATCTGATCTACAGGTCGCAATGTACTCATACGCACGGTACCTCGATTTGAAATCAACGGCAGTGTGTCGGGATGATGTATGTGGTGTCGTGTCACTCTACGTGGTCACGAATACAAAATTCACCAAAGCAGCAATCGACTACGCACGCTGCAGTGGCATCGAACTTATTGGATGGAATGCGCCAAAAGGAAACTCACTACAAAATCGCATCGAACGAGCCGGCATGTATCCGATTACGGTACTTGCAAGCCTCTCAAGTAGCCAGAAAGAACGTTTGCTTGCGTCAGGTGTGATTCTGTGTCGTGATATCGTCGCGCGGCCAGAAATGCTTGAAGGAAAGGGGATTTCATCGTCTAAAATGGGTGAGGCACTCGAAGAAGCGAGGAAACTTTGTGCTCAAAAATGAAGATGGTACAATGCCTAGAGTAGGGTCAGATACTATATCTGCTCTGGAGGCATATTACATAATAATTCAGATATTCGTTGCGTATGAATACGACAGAAAAACAAGAAAGTCAGAAGACCGTAGTTGCGTTCGTTGCCGGTCTCCTTATCGGAGGTCTCCTTGTATGGGTATTTTCATCCCCAACAGATACAGATGATAGTGCAATGAAAGAATCATCAGATGATTCTGCAATGGCAGTTTCAAAAGATGATTCGAAAAAGAGTGACGTAAATTCACCAGCAGCGCCAAGTGCGCCAGCTATGGCAGACGTCACTGCGCCGGCGGATGCTTCACTGCAGGTTGGTAACCAAGTTGCAGGGGAAGTCGTTGTTCTTGATGGAGCAACCTACCCAATCTCAAGTGGATGGGTTGTTGTTCGAGAATCTGAAGGATCAATTCTCGGTGCAGCACGCTTTGATACAACAATCGGACTTATCCCACAATCTGTTGAGCTTCTCCGTTCAACAGAAGTAGGAACAAGTTATGATGTTGTATTCTTCACTGATAACGGCGATAAAGTATTTGATACATCAGTTGACCTCGAGGTCGCGGGTGTTTCAGGAACATTCGTTGCACAATAAGTCGGTTAAGAGAGCATGCTCATGCACAAAAAAGCCCCGCAGAGGGGCTTTTTTGTGCATGATATACTAGTCTCTATATGGCAGAGTATACGAAAAGATATAACCCGAACCGAAGTAGTGAATGGAATTATGGTGGTGAAAAATGGAAATTATCTCGTTCCAAGATAGATCTTTTCATTGAATGCCCACGCTGTTTTTATTTGGATAATAAACTCGGCACAAAGCGTCCAGGAATGCCATCGTTCAATCTCAATATCGCTGTTGATGCACTCTTCAAAAAAGAGTTTGATGTGCATCGCAAAGCTGGCACGAAGCACCCAATTATGGAGCAGTACCACGTCGATGCAGTGCCGTTTGTACACAAAGACATGGATCGTTGGCGTGATAACTTTGACGGTGTTCAGTTTCTCCATGAACCGACAGGGCTTATGGTGTCGGGTGCAGTAGACGACATTTGGATAACACCGAACGATGAACTCATCGTTGTTGACTATAAGGCAACATCAAAGATAGGGACGATTGAAACACTTTCAGATTCTTCATGGGAGGATCAGTACAAGCGACAGGTTGGTGTGTACCAATGGCTCCTTCGTCAGAAAGGATTTACGGTACTCGATACTGCGTACTTCGTGTATGCAAATGCCTCAAGTGAGGAGGATGCGTTCGATAATAAACTTATCTTTGAGACAACGCTCGTACCGTGCGTCGGAACTGCTGACTGGATTGAGCCGGTCCTTGGGGATATCAAGGAATGTCTCGAAAAGGAGCACATTCCGCCATCAGGTGAAAAGTGCGAGTACTGTCCGTACCGTGAAGCGTCTGGAAAGAAGTTGCAGGCGTTACACAAAAAGCTATCATAATTACGTATGAGTCATTTCCAAGAAAAGGTACGCGCAGTCGTGAGAGAGATCCCGAAAGGATCTGTGCGTACATACAAGGAGGTGGCAATAGCCGCAGGGAACCCGCAGGCAGCACGCGCTGTTGCCAAGGTTATGGCAGCAAATTATGATCCTGAAATCCCGTGCCACCGTGTGATTAGGAGTGATGGCTCTCTCGGTGGATATAACCGAGGAGGGGTGAGCCAAAAGCGTAAAATATTAGAAGCAGAAGGAGTAATATGCAAATAAATATATGGATTTAGAACAAGAATTCAAAGCCGCTGAAAAGAAACTTGATGATCTTGAGAACAGGCTCCGTGAAGCAAAGAGTCAAGACGCTCGAGCGCAACGAAAGGAAGAGAAAGAAAAAAAAGAGTTTGAGGATGCGGCAAAGGAAGCTGAAAAAATGTCAGACAAAGAACAAGACCTAGAAACTCAAATCAGAGAACATAAGGCAGCTCTTGAGCGAATGCAGCGACAAATTCAAGAACGAATTGAGCGAGATAAAAAAGATCATAAAGAGGATCATTGGAATGATAAGAAGGCAGCGTAACCATGGATATAAAAATTCATCCATCGTGGAAAGAGCAGCTTTCGGATGAATTTGAGAAGCCGTATTTCAAGGAGCTTACTGATTTTATAAAAGGGGCGTATCAGAACGAAGTTGTCTATCCAGCGCCGGCACATATCTTTCGTGCGTTTGAACTGTGTCCGTTTGAGAATGTGAAGGTGGTCATTCTTGGACAAGATCCCTATCATGGAGAAGGGCAGGCGAACGGACTCTGTTTTGCGGTCGGTGAGGATCAGAAACTTCCTCCGTCGCTGAAAAATATTTTTAAAGAAATTGAAAGTGATTTTGGGAAGCCACTTGCAAACCGAAGCGGCGATTTGGCGCGCTGGGCAGAACAGGGAGTCCTTCTGCTAAACGCTACGCTCACGGTCCGTGCACACCTTCCCGGATCACATCAGGGAAAAGGGTGGGAGCAATTTACCGACGCAGTCGTCAAGGTGCTCTCAGAAAAACGAGAGAATCTCGTTTTTCTGCTCTGGGGGAACTATGCAAAGGCAAAAGGAGCACATATTGATCGCGAAAAGCACCTTGTTCTTGAATCGGCACACCCATCACCCTTTTCTGCATATGGGGGCTTTTTTGGGAATACACACTTCAGTCAAACCAACGACTATTTGATAAAACAGGGGAAAGACCCTATAGACTGGCTATAGGGCTCCCAGTGCCTCCCCAAAGCCCTAAAATCGTGTAAAATAGCCTATGTACGGTATAACCAAGTACAGTACCGACGATCTCCATTTACATACTTTTCATGATTTATTCCTACCGTATAGAACAGGCAATTAGAGCTGCTGCCGTGCTCCATGAGGGGCAGGTTCGGAAGGGAAAAGTGCCGTTCCCGTACCTTACACACCTTGTGTCAGTAATGCTCATTGTGTCGGATTATACGAATGAAGAAGATGTGATTATTGCCGCGCTCCTCCACGACACACTTGAGGATACTGACTACACGGAAAGAGAATTACGTGCAGACTTTGGAAACACTGTTACGGAGTATGTACTCCATGTTTCTGAGCAGGATGGGAGTGAAGCAGTGGTGGCAGATTGGAAGGAACGCAAAGAACAATACGCAAAATTGCTTGATAAAGCACCGGAAGGATCACTTATTGTGTCTGCCGCGGATAAGATCCATAACATGCGGTCAATCATTGAGGAATACTACACCGAGCACGAACGATTTATGGAGGAGTTTGGCGGTTCTCTTGAAGATCGTGTGCGTATGTATCAGGAAATCAGCAACGTATTAAATCGTCGCCTTCAAAATGACATCATCCACGAGTTTAACCACGTCTTTGACGAATATAAAAAATTTATAACCTATGTCCAAAAAGAAGCACAGCACAGCTAAGAAAACATTTGCATACACACCAACACAGAAGTTGCCAACGCTCGGCAAAGTGCAAACATCGTGGAATCTCGCACACCACTACTATCGTTCTGAAAAGGATCCGAAGATTGAAAAAGACGTTGCGATGACAGAGAAGACGTATCACGCATTTGCAAAAAAGTATAAAGGAAAGGATTTTACCAGTACTGCGAAGAAGCTCCTTCCTGCACTCAAAGAGTACGAAACACTTGCGGCAATGCCTGAGGCAGCGCGCGCGAGTCGCTATTTTGCATTCCGTCATGAGGTTAATGCAAAAGATCATGTCGCAGAAAAGCGGGGTAACCTCCTCGATGACCGATTGACGAAAGTGGGAAATGAAATCATTTTCTTTACGCTTGTTCTTGGAAAGATCCCAACAGCGTTGCAGAAGAAATACCTCGCTGAACCAACCCTTGCAAAATATCGATACTTTCTCTCACGTGTATTTCTTGAAGCGAAGCATACGCTCACAGAAGCAGAGGAACGAATCATGAGTCTTCGTTCAAGTACGTCCTATGGTATGTGGGTGTCAGGGACATCAAAGATTTTGAGTAACCGCACCATCGTGTGGAAGAAGAATACTATTGCGATTCCTGAAGCGTTGGAAGAAATTGAAATGGTTGCTCCAGAAGAAAAGCAAAAACTCTGGGAGTTGATTCTGAATGAAATGGAACAAATTGGAGAAGTCGCAGAGAACGAATTTAACGCTATCGTGACACACAAGAAAGTGTCTGATGAATTGCGTGCATACAAAGAACCGTATTCAGCAACGATTGAAGGATATGAAAATAACGAGAAGTCAGTGATGGCACTGGTGAATGCAATCAGCACAAAAGGTTTTGATTTGAGTAAGAAGTTCTACAAACTCAAGGCGAAGTACCACAAAAAAGCAAAGATCCCGTACATCAATAAGTACGACAGTATCGGTGTAACGCCCGCAATACCCTTTGAGAAGGCGGTAGAGATTTGTCGGGATGTCTTCTATGGACTGAAGAAAGAGTACGGAGAAATCTTCGATCGTATGCTCACTGACGGAAGTATTGATGTGTATCCAAAATCTGGGAAGCGGGGTGGGGCATTTATGTCAGCAGCAGTAAACATGCCAACATTTGTGTTCCTCAATCACACCAATAACTTTAAATCGCTTGAAACGCTCGCTCATGAAATGGGACATGCGATTCATGCAGAACGAAGCAAGGGGCAACCGACCATTTACCAAGACTTCTCTACGGTGACGGCAGAAACAGCGAGTACACTCTTCGAGCAGCTTGTGGGTGACGCTATTCTTGCGCAAGCAACTGCGGAAGATGCACGTGTGTTTCTTCATGATCGCATCGGACGGGACATTGCAACGATTCAACGACAGATTGCATTCTTCAATTATGAACTCGATGTACATCGGACGATTCGTGAACACGGCGCAGTTACCAAAGAAGAATTGCAAAAGATGATGCAGAAGCACCTGCAGGCGTATCTCGGCCCCGCAGTTGATGTGACGTATCGTGATGGAGCGTCGTACGTCTACATCCCACACTTCCGTTATGGTTTCTACGTGTACTCGTACGCGTACGGCATTCTCATGAGTAGTATCATGGCGCGGCGTTTTAAGGCAGATTCTTCATACATTACAAACATTGATGCGTTTCTCTGCGCTGGCGGGAGCGACACGGTTGAGAATATTTTCGGGTCTATTGGGATTGACGCAACAAAAACAAAAACATTCCTCGAAAGTTTGGAGTCACTCGAACAAGACATTGTTGCATTCGGGAAACTGATAGGATAACTCCAGATCTCTTTAAAACCCTTTGATATACTGTTCCTATGTCAGAACAAGATGACCATACACTCCTACGTCAACTCATTGAGCGAAACAACCGAGTCCTTGAAGACAACAATAAGATACTCAAGCGTCTCTACCACTGGAGTATCTTTAACGGTATTCTCCGTGTACTGTGGTACGTTGTGCTCATTGGACTTCCGTTCGCACTCTACTTCTATGTGTTGGAACCATACTTCAACGCGTTCGGGTCTTCGTATGATACGTTTCAGGTTGGTCTTAACGAGATTCCTGGGGTGAGAGCCTTTCAGGAGTTCTTTGGTGGGGAAGTTGGAGAATAAGACTTTTTTTGGTATTCTAGTACTCACTTGCTTGGGTAAGCACAGCTTGCCCAAGCAGCGTTCGGAAACCAAATGCTTGGGTAGCTCAGTTGGTAGAGCATTTCCCTGAAGAGGAAGGGGTCGCCGGTTCGAGCCCGGCCCCAAGCACACATACACAAAAACCGCCTCAGGGCGGTTTTTGTGTATGTGTGCTTGGGGAGTAGGACGCAGGCGCGTCCTACGGTCGGGCTCGAAAAGCATTTGTATATTTTTGCTATTTCTAATGCAAGAATTCAAATGCTCGGGCAGGTAACTCTTGTGAACGTAGTGAACTAGAGTTAGACGCCGAGCCTCGGCTCGAAAGCCGGAGCGCCGCGTCCTGTGGACGAGGGAGGCGTGGTGAAAAGCAATATTGAATTGCTTTTCACGGGTCGAGAACACTAAGTATATTTTAGCGTAGCAAAAATATACTTAGTGATTCGTGACCGAGCCCGGCCCCAAGCACCGTATATTGACAAACTATCCAAATATGCTATAAAAACATTGGAAAAGAAGGAGATTATTCCATGCGAAAGCAACTTTTGATTGGTGCGGTGCTCAGCATTATTGCTGGTACGGTATACGCGGTGTTCTTCACAGGATCACCGTATTCCGAATTTGACCACTTCTGCGTACATGCAGGAATAAAAGGGCATGCGGTAGGTGTGACGGAAGAAGGGGATATTAGGTGCCAGTACGACGTCCTGGCCCCCATTGAATCCTAAAGGAGGAGAGGTGGCGAATTGGATCCAATAAGGTCCATTGACACAAATGGCTTGAGATGTCACTGTATATAGGAAATCGGACCATGGTGGTTTCGATTCGTGAAGAAAGGAAGGAGAATGAACACACAAGCGGGCTTTGGTAACCTCAAAGCGGTGATGACCGCCATGGCCCTTGTCGCCGTAGCAGTCTTTGTCGGTTGGTCAATGCAGCCGGAACACCGACCGAAACTTGGACATCAGGTCAAGAGCGAAGTTTGCTCTCGTCCTGGAGACTTCCTCCAGAGGAAGATCTGCAAAAAGCTGGAGAAGAAGAACAGTAAGTTCACCCAGCAAATACCCATCAGGGTGAGCGGCAATGAATAAAATCATATACCGCCCACCAAAATTCCCCGCCCAGCGCACCAGCGCTGCGGCGGGATATTTTTTTATATAAGAACAAAGGCCTCCCGAAGGGAGGCCTTTGTTCTACTTCACTGCTACTTTGAGTTTCGTACTTCTGTCCTTATCAACCTTCGGCAAGATGATTTCGAGGAGTCCATGTTTCTCGCGAGCTTCAGCTTCGTCGATAACCACTTCGTCGGGAAGGAGAATGGTTCGTGAGAATGATCCCCAGAAGAGTTCACGGTGGAAATAGTTTTCGTCTGGTGCTTCTTGAATCTCTTCACGACTGCCGCGAAGCGTTACCATATCTCGTGTGATAGCGATATCGAGATCGCTTGGGTTTACTCCGGCGACGAGCGCACGGATGATGATCGCGTCACCAGTCTGGTACATATCAATAGGGAGTTCCCCCTCTGGCTGGGGAATTGATTCTTCTTGCCACGTACTATGGGCGGCTCCTTCCTCTGTTACGTCATCCTCGAATGTTTCGACAGCATCAAAATCCTCGTCTTCGTACGGATCTGTGTGCGTTGAACCGGTGAGGCGTTCGAGGAATGATGGCTTTTTCATAATGAACAAATTAAATGATATGTTTGTACCGTTCGAGGAATTTTACTTTTTCAAAGAGGAAGAATAGAACAATAATTCCAATCCAGACAAAAAAGAAGACGCTGAGGATTGATCCTCCGCTTGCTCTCATTATAAAAAAGTTAAAAAGAGCATGCAATACGATGGCTATGCATAACCCTACTGTAGCATAGATGATTCTTGTGATGTCTCGCTTATAAAATGAGAGTGCCATCGCGACTCCTACAGTACCTGATGCAAGAATATGCAGGAGTGTTGCACCTAAGAAACGGAAGTTACTCGTGAGGAGAGAGTTGATTGTATCGCCGTGTGTGAGTGGTGCGAAGAGAAAGAGAGCGTTCTCCACTGCAGAGAAACCGAGTGCAATGGTGATCATGTAAATGATGCAATCAATGGGTTCATCCACTTCTTTGTTCCAAAGTACAACGAGGAGCGCCGCGCTGTACTTGAGGACTTCCTCAATAACCACCCAGACAAAGATGAGGTTGTCACCGACAAAGCGTTCGACAGCAAATTGTTGAAGCGGAAGTACAAGTGGTACCACGAGCATGCCGGCAACGAACGATGAAAAGATAAGGAGGCGCGGTTCTGGACGAGCTTTATCTTCTCGCAACCAGAACCACAGCCAGAAGAGAGCTGGAATGAGACCACCGAGAAATGCTATGAGAAAGACCGGCATAGAATAATATGCATATTGTAGCACTCACTTCTTGCTTCAGGATTACACTCCGTCGATAACGCTCGTTGGAACACGGTACTTGTCGAGCATGTCGTCTGATGCTTTTACAATGATTGATTTAAGGTTGCGAGGGTTTGGCATTCCCGTAATACGGAATTCATCATCATCGGCACCAGCGGTTTCTGCGTGGAGCTCTCCGAAATCAAGCATGGTTTCAATAAGACCATTGATTTCAACGTTCATATCTTGCAGGCGTTCGAGTCTGAAGCTCGAGAGACTTCGTCGAAAAAATCCTTTTTGATTTATGACGATAACGCGACGATTGGTGATGGTGACAAGGTCGAGGTAATAGTTGGTCCATGCGTTAAATGCACTGATCCAGAGTAGTAAGATCCATACCGCATAGAGAAAACTAAGTATCGGAGTGTACGTTGTAAGGAGGTTCCCAATAGGGAGCGTTGAAATGTTTATGACAAGAAGGAGAATCAGTGGAGTGACTGCCATGAGAACGAGACCGAAGAAGTCAACAAAAAGCACAAACCAATGTCTGCGGGTCGAAACGAGTATCTTTTCATCGGATTCAAATTGTATTTTGTCGAAAATCATGACGGAGAAATTAAAGGGCGCTGAGGCTTACCAACATGATGCTGAAACAGAGTACGGAACCGCCGAGATATATAAAGAGTGCCGTGAGACCTGACGCACGACTCGTTCCGTACGTAAACCAGTGATAGCTCAGAATGAGAAGATGGATCGCAAAGATAAGTAAGAGAATATAAAAAATTCCCTGCGCGCCGAGTTGTATGAGGGTCGTGAGGGAAGCATCTGTCTGCATATGACTATTTTGCCATACTAAAGGGAACTCGTGTACGTGAGTTTTGAATATCTTTTTACCCCGTACTGGTCGGGGTGTACTTCTACAGTAAAACCGAACGTGGCACCGAGGCGTTCAATGTCTTCTACGTGCTCAGGTTCATGTTCGATATAAAGGACACCGCCAACGGTGAGGTGTTGCGGACTCTCGGCGATAATTTGCTCAATGAGCACCAAACCACGCTCACCACCGTAGAGTGCAACCTGTGGCTCAAAATTACGTACAGATGACTCCGTGCGATCAAGTGCAGGATCTATGTAGGGCGGATTACTCACGATCAGATCGTATTGTTTCGTTGTGGGTATTTCCTCAAATAAGCTCCCTCCGTATATAGGTACGGTGGTGCTATCAATTCCATTTTCTTCCAGATTGCGTCTGATGGTTTTGTGATGCGTTTGTTCAATTTCTGCAAACTCAACGAGTGCGTGGTCGAAATGCTTCGCAAGTGCAATACCAATGCATCCCGAGCCTGCGCACAAATCGAGGATATGCGGGGCTTTTGTTTCGATATCTTGGATGACGGTATGTGTCCAGAATTCTGTTTCGGAACGTGGAATGAGTGGTTTTGAATCAAGGAATATCTTTGTATCAAGAAAGGGGACATACCCGATGATATACCCTAATGGCTCGCCTCCGTTGAGGCGTTTTACGTCGGCCAGAAATGCTTCGCATTTCTGGCCGTTATATTTATCTCGGAGTATCCACGTTTCTTCGTCTGTCATGCATCGCCATGCTATGCTATAGCCATGCAAAAGGCAACAGATGATATTTTGGTGATCGATCACCTTGTAAAGAAGTATGGCGATAAGACCGCGGTCGCAGACCTTTCACTCCGTATCCCACGGGGTGCATTTTTTGGTTTACTTGGTCCAAATGGTGCAGGGAAATCAAGTACGATTCACTGCATTACCGGAATTGCAAAGATAACAAGCGGTTCAATTATGATTGATGGTACTGATGTAGTGAAAGAGTACAAGACTGCCCGTAAAAAAGTCGGTCTCTCACCACAGGAGTTCAATGTAGATATCTTCTCAACACCTGATCAGCTCCTCGATTATGTTGGTGGCTACTACGGTATGCCGAAGCGTGAACGGCAATCTCGCATTGATGAACTCATTGCACGCTTTGATTTAGAAGCACACCGCAACAAAAAGTTTCAGCACCTCTCAGGAGGATTGAAGCGTCGTGTCATGCTTGCGCGCGGACTCGTGCATGCGCCAGATCTCCTTATCCTTGATGAACCAACGGCAGGAGTGGATGTAGAGCAGCGTCATGAACTCTGGGCGTATCTCCGTGAGCTCAATGAGCAGCGAGGCAAGACTATCATTTTGACGTCACACTATCTTGAAGAGATTGAGATGCTTTGTAATGACATTGCTATCATTAACAATGGAAAGATTATTGCAGAAGGGACAAAAAATGAGTTTATTGCAGGTGGAAAGTCGCTTGAACAACGGTATTTAGAAATTACTAAAGGAGAAACATTTTAGCGTATGGGAATTAACCCCGTTAGAAATTATCAAAAGCGTCAATGTACATAAGTATGAACAACACACAAAATATTGAAAACAAAAGAAACCGCTCAATAATTTCTAACGGGGTAAACTGGATAGGAGTCTATACGATGGTACGACGTGAAGTTGAACGAACGATGCGCGTTGTTGTACAGACGGTACTCGCACCGGTTATTTCGGCGACACTATACATATTCATCTTCGGGTTTGTGGTTGGTTCACGTATTGAAAATATTGTAGGGGTTCCGTACATCACGTTCGTGTTTCCGGGTATTTTGATGCTCAGTATTATCAATGCGTCATTCTCGAGTAGTTCTTCATCACTTTACTTCGCACGCTTTGTAAAAGGTATTGAAGAAATTCTTCTCGCACCGTTCTCGTATGTGGAAATGATTTTTGGATATATGTTCGGTGCAGTCCTTCGAGCACTTATTGTTGCGTTCCTTATTCTCGTTGTCGGACTCTTCTTCGGCGCAGTGACGCTCGTTAATCCTATTGGATTTGTACTGTACGTGATTGCCGTTTCTGGAATCTTTTCACTGCTTGGTATGTTGGTGGCATTGTGGGCAGACGGCTTTGAACAACTTACTATTCTCAATACCTTTATCATCACCCCGTTTACGTATCTCGGCGGTATCTTCTATTCAGTGACGATGCTTCCGCAATCTGCACAGCTTCTGACACACATCAATCCGTTCTTCTATTTTGTGGATGGTATCCGTAGTTCAATGATTGGTGTGAGTGAAGCAAATCCGGGGGTTGGACTACTCGTTATTGGGGGTCTGCTTGTAGGTCTCGCAGCACTCGTGACATACCTCTTTAAGATCGGGTGGAAAATCCGCGCGTAGCGAGTGCAGTAAGCATGATATTATTTTTGTATGAATCAAAACGATCTTTATAAAATTGTTGCACAGATGATGGAGAGCGGTAAGGGAATTCTTGCTGCAGATGAGAGTGATGGGACTGCAGGAAAGCGACTCGAAATGGTCCATCTTCCAAATGAAATTGAACATCGTCGTGCGTTTCGTGAACTCCTTTTTACTGCACCAGGCATTGAGGAGTATCTCTCGGGTGTTATTTTATACGACTCAACCATACGAGGAGAAACAAAAGGTGGAGTGCCGTTTGCTGACGTACTTGCCGCTCGCGGTATTATTCCAGGAATAAAGGTTGATACCGGCACGGTACCACTTGAAGGATTTGATGGAGAAGTGGTGACCGAAGGACTCGATGGTCTCGCCGACCGATTTAAGGAGTATTACACGCTCGGTGCACGGTTTGCCAAGTGGCGGGCGGTCATTACTATCGACGGAGACACACTCCCATCGGACGAGTGTTTGGAGATAAACGCAATCATGCTTGCACGCTATGCTGCGCTCGCGCAGGCTGCAGGTATTGTTCCAATGGTTGAGCCGGAAGTTATCTTTGCAGGCAACCATTCCCTACAACGTGCCGAAGAAGTAACAACACGTGCGCTACAAATATTGTTTACGAAACTTCGTATGTACCGTGTTGACTTCAAAGGTCTTATTCTCAAAACATCGATGGTACTTGCGGGAGATATGTACAAGACACCGTCTACACCAGAAGAGGTTGCTGATAGTACGCTCCGCACACTACGGCTCGGGGTTCCGCATGACGTCGGGGGTATCGTATTTCTGTCCGGTGGGCAGGCACCAAAACGTGCAACCGAAAATTTACATGCGATTGCAAAAATGGGGAAGCAGCCATGGCCAATCTCGTCATCGTTTTCTCGCGCACTTGAGGAACCGGTCTTGACCGCATGGCAGGGAAAAGATGGAAACATCGAGAAAGCACAACAAGCATTGCTCTATCGCACAAAAATGAACAGTCTCGCACAACAAGGAAAGTACAACGCATCAGAAGACAAAGGATAATATAGAAACGTATTATAAAAGGCCGAGAGCTTCGCTCTCGGCCTTTTATATACATATCGGTTACTTTCGTACCTTCCACGTATTTCCTGATCCGTGTGCGGCCATAAAGAGGAGACCTGCAAAGATCGCCATGTCTTTCATAAAGAATACTTTCTGGATTGGACTCTCTGTCCATGAGGTTGGGGTATGAAAGAGAAACGCTACCACCAATGTGAAGAGGGCGAGAAGCACAGCAGCTTCGCGGAAGTGATACCCAACGATAATTGCTGCTCCTGCAAGTACTTCAAAAATCCCTGAAAGCCATGCAAGGAGACCGGCAGCAGGAAGACCTGCGCCCGCAATCATGAGGGCGATGCCGTCGATGTTTTGTAGTTTATCGATACCTGCGAGCAAAAACATACCTCCCATGAGTACACGTGCAACGAGAAGTGCGTGTGTATCCCAAAGCATATGCTGAAAAAACTTGTTCATACTATAAATATAACTATGTATAAAAGGTGATAACCCACCCTTGTTTTTAGTATATCACGAGGCTTTTCTCTCTAGAGAACGCGCTGGAGACGCCGTACGATGCCACTGATAGGGACGCTTTCTTGTGATTGTGCGTGGAGATCTCGCAGTATAACACTGTCGTCAATAAATTCTTTCTGTCCGACAATGAGTGCAAAGCGTGTATTGCGTTCTGCAGCTTCAAGGAGTTGTCCTGAAAGTGAGTCGCTGGTGAGATTTTGGAATACTGGAATACCTGCTTCACGGAGTTCGTTGATGAGAAGGAGACTTTTTATTTTTGGTCCAAAGCCAAGCTGTACCACAAAGACTGATGGTGTAGGTATCTTCATCTTCGGAAGGTGGGTCGGAGCTTTCTTATCACGAAGGACTGCGACTGCAGATACTGCGGGTACCGTGAGTCCGCTCATTCGTTTTACAAAGGTGCCGTATCGGCCACCGCGGATGTAGAGTGGTTGTTCTTTGAGTTTGTTTGATTCTTCATCAAAGAGGTCAAATGCAAAGAGTGCATCTGAGTAACACTGGTGGTGTCCGATGAGTGATGAATCAATTTCGTATGGGGTTTGACTCATATCGAGGTATTCGATAATCTCGCGAAAATGTTTTCGACTTGGGTCACTGAGATACTCAAGAGAGTTTGGACTCTTGCGTGCGAGTTCGTCATCACGTTCGATAAGGTGCATGAGTGCTGAGAATGCATGTTCCTTCATGAGTTCACGCGCAGCAGGAGGCAATACGTCGGCACGCTTTCGAAGATAGTTTGTGAGTTCACGCGTGTAGCGCGCTACGGAGTCATCGTCTCCAAGGGAATTGATGCGGACACTGTGGTTCGGGAAACCGCTTTCATTTGCGAGTGCGCGCATTGTTTGAATAAGGAGCGCTTCAGCGATGCTCTTTTCTACACCAAATATGTGGAGAGAGAGGGCAGCGTCTCCGGTGCGCGGAACGGTTTCTGTTGTATAGAAAAGTACTGGTCCTTCAATTGCATTCAATCGACTGCCGAAGTATGTTGCAGCGCCGCCCGTGAGCATGCCATGAAGACCGTCTACACGTTTGTCGACAGCGGATGTTTTGTCATCAACTCTTTTTTTACATTCTCTGCAGAGCGGGTCGTTTTTGAGTTCATCGACTGATTTAAATCCAAAATGTCTAATCGTGTTTACGCCGTGCTTGAGAAAATCAACTGAAGAAATGAGTGACATAGATTTATTGATTAACTTCGCTATTGATATCGTATGTTCCGGGGAGGTATGCAGCGTTTGTGATCGGGA
This sequence comes from Candidatus Kaiserbacteria bacterium CG10_big_fil_rev_8_21_14_0_10_47_16, assembly GCA_002773395.1. GTDB lineage: Bacteria > Patescibacteriota > Minisyncoccia > Phycocordibacterales > UBA918 > 1-14-0-10-47-16. Next base: position 179,697 of record PFBI01000006.1, on the reverse strand, counting down.
AGAGTCTGAGGTATGCGCGACCGACAATGCCCTCACGTGTGAGCACTCCCCATATGCGGGAGTCAGAACTCTTGTCGCGATTGTCACCCATAACGAAGTATTCGTCGGTACCGAGTGTGACTGATGAGGGTGCTGCGGGGGACATATGCTTGATGTATGGTTCATCGAGAACCACTCCTTCAGGGTGTTCGGTGTTCGTGATGGTTACCTGCGCATCGACTATAGATACGGTGTCGCCCGGAAGACCAATAACACGCTTGATGTAGAACTTTGAAGGATCTTTCGGGTAGTGAAATACAATGACGTCACCGCGACTTGGCTCAGAGAGCTTGTAGGTCACTTGATCAACGATGAGGTATTCGCCGGTTTCAAACGTGTTTTCCATTGATGCGCCAGAAACAATAAATGGTTGTGCAACAAAGAAACGGATGGGTACCACAATGATGATTGCAATAAGAGAGAAACGAAAGAATTCGCCGAGAAATGACGGTTCTTTCTTTTCTTTAGGTGATAGGGGACTGGATACAGGGGTAACAGCACTGTCTTTTGCTTCAACGGTACTGTGTAGTGGCTGTTCCATAGTTGAATGTAGACCATTATAGTCGCTTGCTCTGATAGGAGCAAGTTTATGCAAATCGTGTACAATACAAGTACACATATGTACACAATTGTTGGACTTCGAAACCCTACTCCTCCGTACGCAAACACACGACACAATGCTGGTGCGCTCGTCGTAGCCAGTTTTGTGGAAACTGTCGGTCTCCCAAACTTTGTGCCTTCGAGCGCGCTCGTCGCGGATATGTCCGAGGGGACTCTCTCAGGTACGAACGTTCGAGTACTTCTTCCGAATACTTTTATGAATGCGAGTGGCGCATCGGTAAAAAAGGCAGTATCTGACGCAGATAGTATTATTGTGGTACACGATGATCTCGATATTCCCATTGGCGCATTTAAGGTAAGTGTTGGGCGTGGAAGTGGGGGACATAATGGTGTTGAGTCAGTTGTTCGTTCACTGGGTTCACAGGAATTCATCAGACTGCGAGTTGGTATTTGCCCCGTTTCACTCTTTGGGAACGCGCATCGACCAAAAGGGGATCGTATTGCTGATTTTGTGTTAAAGGACTTCACGAAGCGAGAACGCTCGAGATTAGAGGCACGCATGCCAGACATGGTTGCGGCGCTCAAGATGATTGTGGAAGAGGGTGTTGCAAAAACGATGAATGCGTATAACGCGTAGGAATACAAAAAGCCCCGCGCCAAAGGCGCGGGGCTTTTTGTATTCTCCTGTACCTTACTTCTTCACTTCCTCCTCTTTCTTAAACGAAAGCGTCATACGCTGTTCCTTTGGTTCAAAGAGTGTAATGGTAAACGGATAGCTCTGTCCGAGTGAAAGCTTGTTCTTAAGATCTTCTTCACTCTCAAATTCTGAGATGTGTACGAGACCAGCAACACCTTCCTCGATAGATGCGAGCGCACCGTGCTTGTTGTACTTGATGATAACACCCTGTACTTCCTGTTCTTTCTTGTATTTGTTTCCTGCAGATACCCAAGGGTTCTCGCGGAGCTGTTTGATTGAGAGAGAAATCTTGTCATCCTTTACTTCAATCACTTTCACCTGTACGCGATCACCAACCTTGTACATACTGCGAGTATCTTCAACGAGTCCCCAGTCGAGTTCTGAGATGTGTACGAGACCTTCAAGTCCTTCCTCAAGCTTGACGAAGACACCGAAGTCTACAACACCAGTGATCTCTCCTGAGAGCGTATCACCAACTTCGTAGTTTCGTACTTTCTCTTCCTTCTCTTCTTTTTCTTGTGGCCCCTTTTCAGAGAAGATGAGCTTACCTTCTTTCTGATCCGCAGTAATGATAATTACTGAAAGGAATTGACCAACGAGATTTTGAAGTTCGTAAAGGATTTTATCCTTATCACCGTCTTCAACACGTGGGTAGTGTTCAGCTGCAAGCTGTGACGCTGGGAGGAATCCTTGGATACCTTGCCAATCAAGGATGAGACCACCCTTGTTTGCTTCTTTGACCTCAAGACTCATGACAGTCTGATTCTTTGCACCTGCTTCAGCATCACTCCAGATGAGTGCTTGTCGAGCTTCCTTGAGTGAAAGCTCAATGTAGCCATCTTCGTTTCCAGCATCAACAACTTTCGCTGCGATACTATCACCGATACCTACCTTACGGAGGATATCTCGAGCGTTCATGAATTCACGTCCGTACAAGAGACCAGTACCAAATGGTGGCAAGTCGATGTATACACGAGCGCGACCAATTGCTGATACGGTACCTTCAATAATGTCACCTTCCTTTGGAGGTGTCGGGCTGTCTACAAGCAATGTTTGCATGAGACTGAGCTTCTTGTCTGCTGCATCTTCGGGTTCTTCATCTTCAGATGCTTTTGGTGTAGCGGGTGCTACGTCTGCGTCACTCTCATTCTTTGAGGTTACTGCAGAAACAATGCGGTCGAGGACCGATGCTTTTTCTTCTGGCATATAAAACTATGTATTTGTATCCGGCGGTATGTTTCTGTCCAAGCGTTTCTCTGGCCGTGTTCGTGAGGACAGGGTTAGCACACCCCGCTAGAAATTAATAAACCTTTTCAGGTGGCGAGATAATACTATAAAACATCTGTTTTGACAACAAAAAACGCCGTATCGGAGATAGGCGTTTGTGGACGATGGAATGAGACTAATGTCTCAAATGTGGTGGAAGCCGAAGCTTCTAAAGAACGAATCTGCGCTTTGCAGAGATTGGTTTTTTTGAAGGAGCTGACCTTTGTGGAATCTGTGTGATTCCGCGATTGGATAACTCCCCGATGAAGACCAATACAAGTAGTCTACCCCTGTCTTTACCAAGCGTCAAGAATGCCTGTGGATAATAAAAAAGCCGAGTATGAAGCATACTCGGGCATGGGGCGTACTTAATTGCGTACAGATAAGGTCGGCGGCTGGCCGACCGGCACTCTCTCATCTTTTCTGTCAGGAGGGGGGTCCGACAGGCGGGAGATTCCGCAATGAAAGGTATGATTACCACCAAGGGAGGGGATGTGGTGAACCATAAAGCTCTAAAACGAACTTTGCCGATCGGCTTCGCTGCTGTTTGGCCTGTGCGCGCAAACCATCATTACTCTACTACAATGAATCATTTTGTCAATATTAAAAAAGCCGGACCGAAGGTCCAGCAGGATTGTGTTTCCGGAAGGAAACCAAGAACGTAGGTGCGGCGGCCAGCCGAAGGATTTCGTCTTCATCGCATAGTCTAGTTGGAGCTGGACTATGTTGGAAAACATGGTCGATCGACTGGCCGCCTGTCCTGCACCCCGTGAAGGACAAGGGACGTACAACGCTCCACAGGGACACGTAATATACGAATATTCTCTTGCTTTGTCAAACAGAGAAGGAGTCTGGTATACTTGCTGCACTATGGTAATCACACATCACGGCGGCGAGTGTTTTAAAGTGGCATTTGGAAACACCACGCTCGCCCTTAACCCTATTTCAAAGAAGTCAGATCTCACTCCGGTGAAGTTTGGTGCAGACGTTGCATTTATCTCAATGCACCACCCTGACTTTGATGGTGCTGATGAGGTTGCGTTTGGCGCAAAGCAACCATTCGTTGTTGATGGTCCCGGAGAGTATGAAGTAGGTGAAGTGACCGCTCGTGGATACGGCGTACAGACAACGTACGACAAACAAGAACGATTTAATACGATTTACCAAATCACGCTCGAAGGAATCAATATGGTGTTCCTCGGCGCGCTCTCTAGCTCTGACATTGATTCTAAGATTCTGAGTGAATTTGGTGATATTGATATCCTCTTTGTTCCTATTGGTGGCGGGGATGTGCTTGATGTTCCGGCCGCAGCGAAGCTCGGTGCGAAGCTTGAGGCACGCGTTATTATTCCAATGCACTACGATGCAAAATCGCTCGAAGCGTTTCTGAAAGAGGAAGGTTCAACAAATGGGAAGCCTGAAGAAAAACTCACGATAAAGAAGAAAGAACTTTTGACGATGGAAGGGGAAGTGATTGTCCTGAAAGGGTAGGGCGGGGGAGTGTATACAAAACGTGGCCGGAAGCTTCGCTTCCGGCCACGTTTTGTATGTGCGCGCCACGTAGTATACTTGAGACACTATGAGCTTCCTCGAAAAAATAAAATCACAGTCACCGACAATGAAAGCCCACATTTCATTTTGGTCGGCCTTTGCGATTGTCGGTATTATTGCGCTTATGTGGACTGCAACGCTCCCATCACAATTTACACAAAACGCACCGATTGCAGAGACGGCAAAAGAAACAGTCGGGCCGTTCAGTTCATTTTTTGGCAACGTTCGCACACAACTCGGTGCAGCATTCGGTGCCGCTTCGTCAACGGAGTCGGGTAAAAACACAGAGCAACCTACGCCGAGTGGTGCGACAAAAGACCAAGGACTGGTCCCCGTACTTAATTTTAATGCGGCAACAACAACTACTCCGAAAGCAGCTCCTGCCAACGTCGTTCTCATCGGCACGAGCTCCGCAAAAAGCACGATGGAGTAGTGGAATAAACTAGGTTTTACAGGCGATTTCTGGTATAATAGACCACACGAAATAACATAGTATGGCGGCAAAAAAGAACGATAATTCTGAAAACGAACCAAAGAAAAAAGGCAGTGATGCCGCATTAGAAATGGGTACCCGTACGGCTATCGGTGTGCAAGCACAGAGTATTACGGGAGAGATGCAAGCCGCATACCTTGACTACGCAATGAGCGTGATTACCTCGCGCGCACTTCCTGATGTGCGCGATGGACTTAAGCCAGTACATCGACGCATTCTCTATTCGATGCGTCTCAATGGACTCACGTCCACCGCCCGATTCAAAAAGTCTGCAACAGTAGTGGGAGACGTACTCGGTAGTTTCCACCCGCATGGTGATATTTCTGTGTATGAAGCGATGGTAAAACTTGCGCAGCAATTTAATACACGATACCCACTCGTCATCGGACAAGGAAACTTCGGCTCAATCGATGGAGATAGTGCTGCTGCGTATCGTTACACCGAAGCAAAGATGTCGAAGGTTGCAGAAGAAATGCTCCGTGATCTTGAAAAAGATACCGTTGCGTGGCGACCAAACTTTGACGGTACGAAGAAAGAGCCGTCGGTACTCCCTGCCGGACTTCCAAACCTCCTCCTCAATGGAACACTCGGTATTGCGGTAGGTATGGCGACGAATATCCCGCCACACAACCTGCGAGAAATTGCAGCTGCTATTGCCCATCTTATCGATACACCAGCAGCGACGACAAACGACCTCCTGCAATTTGTGAAAGGCCCAGACTTTCCGATGGGCGCAGTTGCATTCAATCAAAAAGATATCGCTCACGCCTACGCAAACGGGAAGGGTGGCGTCGTGGTTCGTGGTGAAGCAGAAATTACTGAAGACAAGAAAGGCAACTTTATTATTATCATTACCTCTATTCCATTCCGCGTAAACAAGGCGGACATGCTTGAAAAGATCGCAGGTTTGGTACGTGATAAAAAAATTGAAGGTATTAAAGAAATGCGTGATGAGTCGACGTCTGACATTCGTGTCGTTATCGAACTCAAGGCATCAGCACAACCACAGACAGTACTTAACAAACTCTACAAGCACACACAGCTTGAAGATACCTTCCACTACAACATGGTGGCGCTTGTTGACGGTATTCCGCAGACATTGTCACTGAAGAGTATTCTCGAAGAGTACGTGAAGCACCGTGTTGAGGTTGTCCGTCGTCGTACTGAGTACGATCTTGCAAAAGCAAAAGACCGAGAACACATTCTCCTTGGACTCAAGAAGGCGCTCGACCACATTGATGCAATCATCAAGCTGATTCGTGCAGCGAAAGATGTCCCTTCTGCGCACGCTGCGCTCATGAAGGAGTTCAAATTCTCTGAGCGACAAGCGCAGGCAATTCTTGATATGCGTCTGCAAAAGCTCGCAGGCCTTGAACGTAAGAAGATCGAGGATGAACTCAAAGAAGTGCAGGCACTCATTAAGGAACTTGAAGGAATTTTGAAGAGCAAGGCGAAGATGCAAAGTATTGTGAAAACAGAGCTTGCAGAAGCTGCAGAAAAATACGGAGATGATCGTCGTACAAAGATCATCAAAGGCGGCGTGAAGCAGCTCAGTCAAGAGGACTTGGTCCCTGATGATGAAAGTGTTCTCGTTCTCACACAAGGTGGATACGTAAAGCGTACAAACCCAAGTGAATACAAGGTACAAAAGCGCGGTGGCGTTGGTGTTGTTGATTTAAATACTAAAGAAGAAGACGTAGTAACGATGTTACTCACGACATCAGCACACAGTGATCTCCTCTTCTTTACTGATATGGGTAAGGTGTATCAGTCAAAGATGTATGAAATTCCAGAAGGGCGGCGCGCAACGAAAGGTAAGTCAATCATGAACTTCCTTCCGCTTACTCCCGAGGAGCATGTGACGTCAGTACTCGCGGTCAAAAAGGATGCGTGGGCAGGCGACTGGAGTCTTATGATGGTCACAAAGAATGGTGTTGCGAAGAAGTCAGATGCAGCATCGTTTAAGGATGTTCGTCGCAGCGGCCTTATTGCAATCAAGCTCAAAGACGACGACGCGCTCATCTCTGCACGCTTTGTTGGTAAGGGTGACGAAGTGTCACTCATCTCTACTGAAGGACAAGCAATTCGATTTAAGGAAAGTGATGTACGTGAAATGGGTCGTACAGCGGCAGGAGTAACGGCGATGAAGCTCAAGAAAGGAGATATCATTGTCTCTGCTGATGTACTGAAAAATGGTGAGAAGGATCGCGACATTCTCGTCGTCATGGAAAATGGATACGGAAAGATGACTCCAGCGAAAGAATACAAGGTACAAAAGCGTGGTGGCTCAGGTATTAAGACAGCAAAAATCACCACAAAGACCGGTAAGGTGGTGGGCGCTGCGGTACTCGGTGATGAAGACAAGAAAGAAGGTGAGCTCGTGGTCATGAGTAAGAAGGGGCAAGTTATCAAACTGCCACTCAAAGATGTGCCATCACTCGGCCGTCAGACACAGGGAGTACGCATTATGAAATTGCGCCCAGGGGATGCGATTGCGACGACCGTCATTAGTTAAGATTGTTGAAATGTGGGGTAGGAAAGGCCCGAGAGATGCGAAGCATCTCTCGGGCCTTTCCACGTCTTGGTGCCCGCTATTAACTATACGGAGTGCTATACTATGTGCATGAATTCAGAAGGCGGTTCTCGGTTTGTAAAACCCGATGTTGTAACTTCGCACTTTCATCTGCGGCCGGGAGACCGTGTGGCAGACTTTGGTGCGGGATCGGGATACTTTCTCCGTGCGCTCTCAACCGCGGCAGGTCTCGATGGTCGCGTGTATGCGTGTGAGATCCAGAAGAATCTTGTTGAAACACTCGCCCTAGTAGCGCAGACAGAACGACTCCCGAATGTTGAGCCACTGTGGTGCGATCTCGAAACTCCAAAAGGAGTTCGACTTGCCGATAATACGCTTGATATGGGGGTATTCATCAACACGCTCTTCCAAGTTGATGATAAAGGCGTTGCACTCACTGAAGCTGCACGTGTGATCCGCCCAGGCGGAAAGCTCGCTATCATCGAGTGGACAGAAAGCTTTGGAGGACTTGGCCCACGACCGGATCATGTCGTTGATCAAAAAGCAGTAACGAGTATGGCAGAAGCACATGGATTTCGTCTTGAACACGACTTTCCTGCAGGGGAGCATCATTATGGATTAATGTTTAGACGCGTATGACATCAATACGACCATTTCAAATCATTCTTTTAGGAGGGTTCGGTTTTCTCGCGATTGTTGCGCTCATCTTTTTTATTACGTTTCGAGGATCGAGCTCAAGCACGAGCCAACTGTACGGGGAATCGGTAGAGGTGTGGGGAACATTCTCAGCTTCTGCGTTCAGTGTTGTACTCGACGAAATCAGTCGTGGTGACAGTGCGTTTCAAGCAGTGCACTACATACAAAAAAACAAAGACACTTTTGATTATGAATTACTCAACGCCATCGCGGCAGGGCGTTCTCCAGACCTCGTCGTCCTCTCAAGTGAAGATTTACTTACCTACCAAAACCGACTTAGTAAAATATCGTTTACCACAATCCCTGAGAGAACCTTCAGAGACTCTTATATTGATGGTGCGGACATCTTCTTGCTTAATGATGGCGTCTACGGAATTCCGTTTGCGGTGGATCCGCTCGTCATGTACTGGAACCGCGACCTCCTTGCGAAGAATGGGATAGCACAGCCACCGGCGACATGGGAAGAGCTTGTAAATGTTACGACACCTGCGGTTACCAAGGTTGCTGCAAATCGTGAGATTATCCAGAGCGCTGTTGGTCTCGGTGAATACAGTAATATCAGAAACGCAAAAAGCATTCTCTCGATGCTCTTTATGCAAGCGGGGACAGACATCGTCTCAACGGGCGCACAAGGGATTGAGATTACGCTTGGGAAATCAGCAAACAATAATATTCCCCCAGGACAGGCGGCACTCTCTTTCTATACGCAGTTTTCACAAAGTTCGGGGACGACATACTCATGGAACCGTTCGCTTAGGGAAGATCGGCAAGCATTCCTCTCAGAAGATCTTGCACTCTACTTTGGAAAGGGAAGTGAATACAAAGAACTCCAAAGTGCGAATCCAAACTTAAACTTCGATATTGCGCAGGTGCCACAAGGAGCGGGAGCAAATGTGGTGCGTGACTTTGGTACGTTCTATGCGTTTGCGATTCCAAGTGCGGCTGCAAATCCGCAGGGCGGATTTGCAGCCGCACAAGTCCTTGCAAGTCAGCCAAACGCATTGATGCTCACCGAAGCACTCAACCTCGCACCAGTTGTCCGTGCTGAAATTGCTTTAGGAACAGGGAGTGCGTACAGACAAGTGTTGTACCGCGCCGCACTCACTGCACATGCGTGGCTTGACCCAAGTGCGCTCGGCAGTGAGAATGTCTTTAAGACGATGATCGAAGATGTAACGAGTGGCCGCAAGCGAGTGAGCGAATCGATAACAGACGCAGTTGGAAGATTGCAACAATTATTTTAATGAGACTATGAAAAACTTTTTTATCGGAGCGGTAGTAACTACAATGATGATAGTGCCTGTACAGGGGGTGGTATTTGCAGCGGACACTGTTCCATCTGGTTCCAACTCGGGTAACTCAGTTCCTTCAGGTTCAAATCCAACTGATAATGTACCTTCGGGTGCAAACCCTGGGTCTGGTTCAGGAGGTACAGTAAAACTTACCAATCCACTCAGTTCAAGCGAAAACTACAATCTCACTGATTTCCTCAAGTCGGTCATTGCGATTATTCTCGTCTTTGCAATACCTATTATCGTGCTCTTTATCATGTACGCAGGATTCCTCTTTGTAACAGCACGTGGTGAACCAGCACAAATCCAGAAAGCGCGTGCAGCCCTTACGTGGGCGGTTATTGGCGGCGTCATTGTACTCGGCGCATGGGCAATCCTTGAAGTTATACAAGGTACTATTACGGCAATTACAAAATGAAATACTTCCTCTCACTTCTCATAGTAATGACACCGATGCTGACGTCTGCAGCTGTTGCAACACCAAAGAGTTTCGGTTCACTTGTGGATCTCTTCCTCAGTATCATAAATTTGTTGATTACGTTCATTTTCGCTCTCACTTTCATCGTACTCGTATGGGCAATCATTCGAACATGGGTAATTGGTGGGGCAGAGGAAGCGCAAGTTGAAAAAGGAAAGAAAATCATCACAACAGGAGTACTCGTACTCGTGGTCATGGTTGGTATTTGGGGGATCATCGCGCTTCTTCGCGGCGGAATATTTGGTATATAAAAAGAAAAAGGACCCACACACTGCCGAAGCAGCGGGGGTCCAGTTTGTATTCAAGAGGTACAAAGGCTCTGATCAACACGTGCCGTAAGGCTTCATGGTGACCGTCGCCTGGATCTTTTCACCACTCTGACTACGCATGCGTGTCAGAGTTTGGTTTGGGAACTCAAATTCAATGAGACTCCCAGGGCTCGTGAGCGTGCAGGTGCCCGAAGGAATTGGCATATTGCGCCAATGGCCGTCGAGCCAGACTGTCGTTATCTCGCCCTTGAGCTTGATGGTGCCAGTTGTCGACCCTTCACCACTCGTAAGCCCGCCGAGTTTTTCGCCGACGCCATCACTTGCGTCAATGACAGTCTTGCCGAGGTTGTCGGCGAAACGGTCACCAGCGGATGGTCCGGATAGCGCGGCGATGATTATCGGCAATACAAGAATGCCTCCAATCACTCGCACGATCCATGAGTTGGATTTCCAAGCCATGAACCCACCGAGTAAGGCGAGTAGGCCAAGACCTCCCCAGCGAGTTATTCCACCCCATGAATCGAAGGATATACCAACGAGGGGTAAAGATAGCCAGAGAAGAGGAATGCAGAGGAGGAAGCCGAATAGTGTTCTGGCCCTTGCTCCAAGGCTGATGAGCCAAATACCTGCCGCAAACAATACCGCAGCAAGAAGCAGTGGCCACCCCTTTCCATCGTCCGTACTTGTTGGGGCCGCCTGCGGTGTCACCTTGTGTTCTTTTTGCACCGTAGGTGCTTTCGGTTCACTTGGTGACACTGCTGGAGGACTCGTGGTTTCTTCTGCGACGACGTTGGAAGCGGTTGTTGTTTCCTTGTCGGAACTGCCGAAGAGACTGGTTACTCCCCATATTGTCAGAAGGATGAAGAGCAGCACAATCGGGAAAAAGATCAGATACTTTCGAGGAACCCTCAATTTCTCCCATCTGCTGCCAGCCTTCTTCTTGTTGACGGGTTCGCTGACTTCTTTTGTAGACTCGGTTGCCGAATCCTTCTCTTTCTGAGGTTTCTCCACAGCCTTTCTCCCTTGACGTGCTCCCCATGAGAGGAAGAAGATTATGGCAGCAGCAATGAGCGCTGCTACCACCCCTATCGTCCACAAGAAGATAGGGACAGATATACTAGGTATTTCCATCACTGGTCCCCTTGGTATTGTCGTTGATTTGCTTGATCTCCTTGAATGTGGCAGCTGCAAAAGGATCTGCCCCACCACCTATGACCACGATGGCCTTATCTCCCGCAACATCTGCGGTTTTTATATTCCGCTCTGAGAGGAGTACCGCCATGCCGGCAGCCCCACCTTCGGTGACCGCCTTTGCTTGTAAGGCGATACCTTGGGCAGTGCCCTCGGAACGTATCACTTGGGCGTCACGGTCAACTCGGGCAAATGCAACATCGCCCAGTCGTCTGGCATCAGCTTTGTTTGCCAGAGATATGTCAGGTATCAGAACCTGGCGAACCTCGAAGCCGAAAGCGACGATGTTGTTTGGTGTCTGAGTCTCTTCTGGGATTGTTCGATTACCGATTTGGGATATTTCCTCTCCCATCTTGCGAACGTCACCAGTGCTTTCGGCTGAAAGGACGACGTCAAGTTTGCGTGGCCGCGTATAGTGAGTCACCGCATCTCCTATTGAAGTAGTAGATCGTGACGACCAGTCATCTGTTGCATATGCGGCAAGGTACGGATTGAAACACCGCATAACAGTATCCACGATCATTCTGACCGGGATCTTGTCTTGGGTGTCAGCATCCGGAATGATGACCGGAAACTGAAAATCGGCAACACGGAAATGGTCTGTATAGTCGGCAATGTACACGATTTCTTCAGAACCATCAGCATGCTTGATTTTTTTGTATCGGTCGATCGTTTCCACGCGGACCTGTTGGAACGGATAGAAGCCAGTGAATACGTACCCAGTGAGTTCGTATACCCAACGTTTCCATTTCCACCAAATCCATTTGACTGGGTAAAGCAAGACCCCAATCACACCGTCTTTTTTGGCTTTTTCCCAGCTCGGCTTGGGAATGGGGTGGGTGTCTTCTCCGTCCCCATTTGTTTTCGTAACCTCCCAATACCCATGAGTGTTTCGAGCAAGTTTTTTGTCTTGCTCTCCAGCGAAGCTGTGACCTTCGAACCGCATAATGCCGCCGATGAATCGCTTGCCGCGCTCGATGAGCTTCACTTGGCCAGGTGCCAGAGTGGTGAAGAACCCGAATGTGCTCGGTTCGTAATTACGCACACTAGGGTTTTTCTCCGGTTGGAACCTGTTGGGGTTGTTTGCCAACGATGCAACCGCACCCGGAATGAGTGGGAAGAGAAACAGGGGTATAAATACCCCGATCGGTATTGCGACGAGTATCGTCAGCAAAGTGACGATAAACGAGAGAACATCTGTGAACGTGTCCATGATCTTTGTACCTCTTGTCAAAGGACGGGGAACCGCGCAGAGCGCGGTTATTACCGCGTCCGAATGGTTGATGATGTAGGAGAAGTGGGGAATTTTTGTGGATTCACCCACCCCCGACTCTGTATATATTATAGCATTTATATGTCAAAAAGTCAATATACGGCGTATATCCGAAAGAGGAAGGCCGTAATCCACAGATGCTATACTGTAAAGGCCTAATTTAGCTATAATTAGAGGAAGTTAATTAATAATTGTAACGATATATGAAATTTTTAGCTCGAGCCCTTCCATTCGCCAGTTTTTTCCCAGCGGTAGCTGCGTTTGCGCAGACAAGCCCAGGAAACTTTAATGGAGTAACGGTGTTTTTTACAAACATTGTAACCTTCATTAACTTCACGCTTGTACCGCTCATCTTCGCAATTGCATTCCTTCTCTTCATTTGGGGAGTTGCAACATACTTTATCTTTTCACGTGATTCTGAAACAGCAAAAGAAAAAGGACGCGATTACATGATTTGGGGTATTGCAGGTTTCGTGATCATGGTATCAGTATGGGGAATTGTAAACCTTCTCTCATCTGGTCTCGGTCTTAACCAACAAGACATCCAAGGTATTCCAAACGTAAACCTCACGAACAACTAAACGCCTATGATCGCGTATGCTGACAGTGCATCGGCAACAGCCGCTGCACAGTCGATCCTTGCAAAAATAAACGACGTTATATTGTTTCCGCTCATGACACTCATGCTCGCGGTCGCACTACTCGTTTTTCTGTGGGGCGCATTTGAATTCATTGCCAATGCTGGTAATGACGGCGCGCAGAGTAAAGGGCGGCAGCATATGCTCTACGGTGTTATCGGTCTACTCATCATGGTTTCGGCATATACCATTCTCATGATTGCAGCTGGAACCTTCGGTATACCGATTAGTGGTTCACAACAATCACTCTAAAGAGCTAGAACACAAAACGGCCCGCAAGGGCCGTTTTGTGTTGCACAAGTACCGCTGTGCGGTATGATGGCTGTCACAGAAGAATGGATATAAAAATAGATCATAACCCACAACGGTTTCTTTCTCGGAAAGAACGAAAAGAGCGAGCCATTCGTGAAGCTATTTCTCGTACCACACTCTCGTTTTACCGGTATGTACACATTGCAGACCCTGTAGCGTTTCGAGACGAGCTTTATGAGCGGTTCGAGGCACTTGGCTGCTTGGGGCGTATTTATGTGGCGCACGAAGGCATTAACGCCCAAATGAACGTACCAACTGAGCACTGGGATCAGTTTGATGCGTTTGTACAATCCCGCCCAGAACTCCGCGGCATGCCCTATAAGATTGCAGTGGAAGAGGCGGATATTATTTCGTTCTATAAACTCACTATCAAAGTCCGAAATAAGATCGTGGCTGATGGACTCGACGACCGTTCGTTTGATGTGACAAACACGGGCGACTATCTCACCGCTCGTGAGATGAATGCGTATATTGAAGATCCTGATGCAGTCGTTGTCGATATGCGTAATGCGTACGAAAGCGAGATCGGACATTTTGAGAATGCGATTACTCCTGATGTGGACACTTTCCGTGAGGAACTCAGTATTGCTCCAGAGTTACTCAGGATTCATAAAAATAAAAAGATTGCACTGTATTGTACTGGCGGGATACGATGCGAGAAGGCAAGTGCGTGGCTGAAGCATAATGGATTTGAAAACGTACGGCACCTCCGCGGCGGAATCATCGACTACGCGCACCAAGTACAGCGGGAAGGATTGTCAAATAAGTTTCTCGGGAAAAACTTTGTTTTCGATGAGCGACTTGGGGAACGGATAGGGAATGACATTATTGCAACGTGCCATCTTTGCAAGAAGGAGAAGTGTGATACGCATCACCACTGCAAAAATCAGGCGTGCCACGTCTTGTTTATCGGATGTTCCGCATGTATCGAAAAGAAGAAAGGGTATTGTTCATACACATGTATGACGTTTGATGCACTTCCACAGGTTGTAAAAAAGCGTTTGATTAAGAACAATCATAAGAAGAAATTAGAGCAATTCAAAAAGAATCGGCTTTCAATAAAAAGATAACAAAAAACTGCCAGTATACTGGCAGTTTTTCGTTTGAGGCCAGGACGGGGTTCGTCCCGCTTTTTCTAATTCACTACGTTCATAAGAATGCTGGACGCGGCTCGCGGTTTTGGCATTAGAAATAGCCAAAACATCGCTCCGCCGTTCGAACCTCAACAAAAGCGACTGTTGTCGCTTTTGTCCTGACCTCTGCACTTCACTCCGTTTCGTTTGAGGCCAGGACGGGGTTCGAACCCGTGCATGTCGGTTTTGCAAACCGAAGCGTTACCACTTCGCCACCTGGCCGTTTGTGACAAGGATTACTTTATCATCCATTGGAGTCATAACCAAGTGAAATATGATATGATGCTCGGCATGTCTGGGTGGCGTAATTGGTAGCCGCGCGAGACTTAAAATTTCGTGGTCGCAAGACCGTGCGGGTTCGATCCCCGCCCCAGACACACTATATAGCTTGTTTTCGGTGGTGTAATTTAGTACACTCTGACCTACATCCGCCCATAGCGGAGGTGGTGGAGGTAGATGAGTCTACTAGACTCATCTACCGCTCTTAACATTAAGAGCACTCCTCAGACTGCACAGTGCAGTCACAATGGTACAGTCCCGCCCATAGCTCAGTTGGTAGAGCAGCTCGCTCTTAACGAGACGGTCCTAGGTTCGAGTCCTAGTGGGCGGACAAGCGTTTAAAATCCTGACCTGCGTCAGGATTTTAGCTTGTCCGAGCCGGAGTCATGCGGCTTTGCCACAGACGAGGCGGGATCGCCAGCACTTATGAGCGTAGCGACTTAGTGACTCGTGATGACATACACAAAACCCGTGACGATACTCGCATATCATGATATTCTGCACCGGTCACAAATATGCGCGGGTGGCGTAATTGGTAGCCGCGCCAGTCTTAGGAACTGGTGGAGTAATCCGTGGAGGTTCAAGTCCTCTCCCGCGCACAAAGTAAAGAAACACCAGAGTCTCTCTGGTGTTTCTTTGTATGGAGAGGACTTGAAAAGGTTGTCGATATTTTGAGGTATGAAAAATATCATACGACCAGATTTTCTTAACGCTTGCGTTTTAGAAAATCAAAGTACTCTTGTGGTGCAGCCTGAACAGATTCTGTAAGAATCAAGTCCTCTCCCGCGCACAAAAATAATAATACAATCCTACGCCTGTGGCGTAGGATTGTATTATTATTTTTTACCCTCTTCAATATCTCTCACCACATCGTCTATGTGTTGGCGGTGGCGTTCTCCGTAATCAATCGCAAATTCAATGTGGGGGATAAACTTCAGGTGAGCGTGTTTTTTAATATAATTTCTGAACTCAGATGCATTTCGCTTTAGAAAAATCAGGGCGTCGTCCTGTTTATCTTCAGGAATGGTCGTGAAGCCAATAGTGGTGCGGCGATAGTCAGGAGAAATAGTTACGTGGGTTACCGTAATGAGAGGATTACTGTTTGCCTCAACTCGAATAAACTCAGCAGCAAGCGTTGCGAGAATTGAATTGATACGATCATGTCGGTCAAAATCGGGCATGAAAATGTTTAGGTTACAACCGTCGTATAGGCCTCGATATAATCACCGGCAGCAACTTCAGTTCGTGAATCAAGCTGCATACCAAACTCTCCTGTCTCCACCTTAGGGACGTCAGACTTCTGCTGCTGGAGGTTCTTGAGGACACCTCGACCAATTTCTAGATCACGACGGAGTATACGTACATGTTGTCCACGTGAGAGACTTCCTTCTTCAGCACGACCACCGAGTACGTGAGCATTCTTTTGACTACTGAAGTGCTTGAGGATTTTTGCGCGTCCGGTCACTTGCTCCTCTTCTTGCTTTGGAGTTCGATTCTTGAGTGCGGTGTTGAGCCACTCAGAAAGTTCGTAAATAATATCAAATGTATCAATCTCAACACCGAGTCGTTCTGCAAGATCTTGCGCAGCGCGTTCAATCTTTACGTTGAATCCAACAATAATGGCATCCTTCGTCGCGCTTACGTTTTGTACGTCGCTCGCTGTGACGTCACCGACACCGGAATCAATAATACGTACCGCGATTCGGTCCGATGTAAATTTATCGAGTTCGTGTTCAATAGCGTCGAGTGTACCGAGCACGTCTGCCTTGATGAGGAGTGGGATAGTAGGAAGGCTTGATCGTGTTGGTGTAGGGATCGTTTCTTTAAGCAACGCTTCCGCAATAACGACTTCAGCTTCCTTCTTTGATCCTACAGTATAAAAAGATGCACCCACTTCAGGGACTTCGTTCCATCCTACGATTCCGATTGGTTCTGAGAGGCTTGCTTCTTTGATGGTCTTTCCGAGGAAATTCTCCATGATGCGCACTGGTGCAAATGTTTTTCCAGAAACTGCAAACGAACCAGACTTCAATGTTCCGTTTTTAATGATGAGTGTTGCAGTTGTTCCGCGCTTGGTATCGAGGTGCCCTTCAATGACGGTACCTTCTGCAGGTGCATTGGTATCGCCCTTCAGCTCTGCGAGTTCTGCAGAGAGGAGCACAAGATCGAGAAGCTCGTCTACGCCTTCACCGCTCTTTGCAGAGAGGGCAACCCATGGGATATCACCACCCATACCTTCAATATAGATTTCGTTTTCGATGAGTGATGATTGGGTACGGACGAGGTTTGCATTCGGGAGGTCGATTTTATTTATTGCAACGACATATGGAATCTCTGCTTGCTTGATACTCTCGAGGGCTTCGAGTGTTTGCGGCTTTACGCCATCTTCTGCAGATACAATGAGAATTGCGATATCGGCGACGTCGGCACCACGAAGACGCATCTTTTGGAATGCTTCATGTCCTGGGGTATCGAGGAATGTGATGGTTTCAGGCTCACCTTCCTTTGGGGTGTGCTCTACAACGTAGGCTGAGAGGTGTTGGGTAATACCGCCTGCTTCGCCTGCTACGACGTTTGATTTACGGATGTAGTCAAGGAGCGTCGATTTGCCGTGATCGATGTGTCCCATGATAACTACTACGGGTGGGCGCTTCGTAATATGCGGTTGTGGGGTTGCTTTCTTTGCCATAGGTCAAAAGTGGAAAACGCCCTGTGTGGGCGGTTGGTGTAGTGCGATGAATATACCACACATTTACCTATTCGGCCATTTATGCCACTATGGGCGCATAATGTTTTCAGGTTTATTTAAAAAGAAATCCAAACGGATATATCTCGACTTTGCCGCGGCAACACCGGTTCATCCTGACGTATTTCGTGCCATGGAACCATACTTCACTGAAGAATATGGAAACCCGAGCGCGATACATCAAGAGGGTGTTCGTGCACGGAATGTTGTAGAGGGAGCACGGGCTGATACTGCCCGGACGCTTCGCGTCCGGGCAGGAGACGTCACCTTCACCTCGGGAGGGACAGAAGCAAACAATCTCGCAATACTTGGGACCGTTGATGCACTTCACAGCGGGGGTCTTGCGCATGATCATATGGAAGTGGTCAGTACGCGCATTGAGCACCCATCTATTATTGAGACAATGCGCGTACTGGCTGATCGTGGCGTTCGTGTGGTGTATGTACCTGTTGATGAAGATGGTCGCATCCTACAAAAAGATTTTGAAGAAGTGCTTTCAAAAAAGACAGTACTCGTGGTTGTTTCGTATGTGAACAGTGAAATTGGAGTAGTACAGGATATAAAAAAGATTTCGCGTACGGTGCGAAAATTTAATGAAGAGCATGAGGTACACATACGAACACTCGTTGATGCTGCGCAGGCGCCGCTTTGGCTTCCATGCCAAGTAGATGCGCTCGGCGTTGATCTCCTTACGCTTGATAGTGGCAAGTGTTATGGACCGAAGGGAGTAGGAGTATTGGTACACCGCGGAGAGGGTTCACTTTCCCCACAAACTTTTGGTGGGTCACAAGAAAGCGGACTTCGTGCAGGAACAGAAAATGTCTCGCTCATTGTCGGATGTGCAGCGGCGCTCAAGCGAGCACAAGAAGGTGTGGAAGTGCGAGTAGAAAATGTACAGAAGGTTCGGGATGCAATGCTTGCGTACATTGAGCGTGAAATTCCAGACGCAGTCGTAAATGGATCGCAGGAACATCGAGTCGCAAATAATCTAAACATTTCACTTCCTGGTTTGGACAGTGAGTTTGCCGTTATTGTGCTTGATACGCATGGTGTCGCTACATCAACCAGAAGTGCTTGCAGTGGCGCAGATGGAAGTGGTTCGTATGTTGTACGGGAGATTGCCGATGAAGCGCGGGCTACGTCGACGGTTCGATTCACGCTCGGAGAAGAGACGACGCAGGCTGACGTGAGACACGCAGTCGATATTCTGAAGGAGCATGTGCAGGCTATGAAGAAGTTTCAGGCGAAGTAAAGGGTGACCTTGATGACGAGACGTTTTATAATAGAGATATGGCAACTCCTCCACAAAAAACAAAAAACCGCGCGAAGGAACTCGCGCGGTTAATTGCCTACCACGGAGGGAAGTATCATACCGACGATGCGCCTGAAATTAGTGACGAAGCCTACGATTCACTCGTTGCTGAACTTAAAGAGCTTGAAACAACCTATCCAGAATTGAAGCAGAAAGTTACGCCCACTGAAACGGTGGGGGGTGATGTGAGTGACGCGTTTACAAAAGTGACGCACGGCGTGCGTCAGTGGTCATTTGATAATATTTTTTCGGAAGAGGAACTACGTGAGTGGGATGCGCGGTTGTATCGATTCCTTGAGAAAGAAGGGGTGAAAGATACTAAGCTTACGTATGTGGTGGAGCATAAAATTGATGGGCTCAAGGTTATTCTTGAGTATCGAAAGGGTGTACTCGTCCGAGCGGCAACGCGAGGGAATGGGACGATCGGAGAAGACATTACCCACACAGCGCGCATGGTGGAAGATATTCCAGAGAACCTTACGCAACCTGTCGACATTACTGTGGTGGGGGAAGCGTGGCTTTCAGAGAAAGAATTTTCGCGTATCAATGCGGCTCGAGAAAAAGCAGAGGAACCGCTGTTTGCAAATCCGCGCAATGCTGCAGCAGGTTCACTCCGTCAACTTGATCCGGAAGTAACGAAAGATCGAAAACTTTCTTTCTTTGCATACGACATTGACCTTTTTGACGCAGGTAGTGCGTCACTCGCTATACCAGAAACACAGATTGATGAACTCAAACTTCTCAAGAAGCTTGGCTTTGTGGTGAATGCACACTACGCGCTCTGCACGACATTTGCTGACGTAATGAAATATTACAATGCATGGTCTCCGAAGAAATACACCGAGCAGTACGGCATGGACGGGATTGTTCTTAAGGTGAACGATATTGCGTTGCAACGTGCACTTGGGTACACGGCGAAGTCTCCACGTTTTGGTATTGCGTATAAATTTCCCTCAGAGCAGGCGACGACAGTGGTGGAAGATATTCAACTGCAAGTCGGACGTACTGGCGTACTCACTCCGGTGGCGCATCTTCGGGCGGTGCGTATTGCGGGGTCGACAGTGTCTCGCGCAACACTCCACAATGAAGACCAAATTAAGCGGCTCGATATTCGTGTTGGTGACACGGTGATTTTGCAGAAGGCAGGAGATGTGATTCCTGAGATTCTTTCGGTGATGCTTCCGCTACGACCAAAAAATGCGAAGGCATATCGATTCCCAAAAAAGGTTGCGGAGTGCGGCGGCGATGGGAGTATTGAGCGTGTTCCCGGCGAAGCTGCGTATCGGTGTGTTGCAAAAGACTCTGCCACACTTCATCGCCGCCGCCTCTACTACTTCGTTTCAAAAGCTGCATTCAATATTGACGGCGTCGGTCCGCGCATCATTGATCTTCTCCTTGATCATAATTTAATAAATACCTACGTCGATATCTTCACACTTGAAGTCGGTGATTTGATCGACCTTCCAAGCTTTAAAGAAAAAGCAGCACAGAATGTGATTGAGGCAATTAACGCATCGCGCGAAGTACCACTCCACCGGCTACTCGTGGCGCTCTCTGTTGATCATGTTGGTGAAGAGACTGCGCGACTCATCGCTGAACATTTTGGTAGTCTCGAAGCAGTACGAACGGCATCAGTTGAAGAACTTGCGGCGGTCCATGGGGTTGGTGAGATCGTTGCGCAGTCGCTGCATCACTGGCTTTGTGAACCACTCCACAGAGAAACACTTGATGCACTGTTGCCACACATTACGATTGCGGCCCCAGAGCGTGCGGCGCACAAAGGACCACTCGCAGGGAAGACGATTGTCTTTACCGGAACCATGCCGACACTTTCGCGGAGCGAGGGTCAGAATATTGCCCGAAAGGCCGGTGCACACGTCACCAACTCGGTTTCGAAAGCGACTGACTACGTTGTGGTTGGGGAAGAGGCGGGATCGAAAGAGAAAAAAGCACGAGAACTTGGCGTCACCATTTTGGATGAAGCAGCCTTCCGAAAACTGGTGCGATAGCCTGTGTATGCTAGTATAGCCATCATATGAAACGAGAAGATATCGCACATCTCGCGACCCTCGCGCGCATCAAACTTACGGAGTCTGAGCAGGACCATCTTGCAGAAAATATTACTGATATTCTTGGATACGTGAGTGCCATTGGTGACATCACGGCAACCGAAAAGCCAAAGGAAATTGGTGCGTTGTATAACGTGATGCGAGAGGATGTGCCAAATCATGAGCCGGGGGAATACACTGAACGTATCCTTGCAGCTGCGCCGGTCCGGAAGGGGCAGTATGTAGAGGTAAAGAAAATTTTGGGAGAGCGAAAATAATAGTATGACGATTTCAGAATTACGAAAGAAATTTGTTGAGGGGAGCTACACACCAGTAGACGCTCTTACTGATATACAAAAAGTTATTGATGAACGTGACGGAACGATCAACGCATTCGTCGATGTGTTTGACGATGCAATGGCGTCTGCGGAAGAAGCGACTGCGCGCTACAAGACAGAAGGTGAAAATGCGCCAGCCCTCCTTGGTATGCCGATTGCGATTAAGACAAATATTTTAATTGAAGGGAAGCGAGCAACTGCGTCATCAAAGATGCTTGAACATTATGTCGCGACATACGATGCAACTGTTATTACGAAACTAAAGGAAGCAGGCGCACTCTTTGTAGGAGCTACCAATATGGATGAGTTCGCCATGGGTTCTTCAACAGAGAGTTCTGCGTTTGGTATTACCCGAAATCCTGTCGATGAATCTCGAGTACCCGGCGGATCATCAGGAGGATCGGCAGCTGCTGTTGCGATGGGTGCTGCGGTCGCTGCGCTCGGTACTGACACAGGTGGTTCGGTGCGACAGCCGGCAAGCTTCTGCGGTGTTGTGGGGTATAAGCCGACGTACGGAAGTGTCTCGCGTTCGGGCCTTATCGCGATGGGCTCATCACTCGATCAAGCAGGTCCGCTCACAAACACAGTCGCTGATGCTGAAATAATTCACAACATCATTTCCGGGAAAGATCCTCTCGATGCAACGACAATTAACGCTGACACATACCCACTTGTACCGCTTAAGGATACGTACCGTATTGGAGTACCCCGAGACTTTCTCGGTACAGGTATTGATGCGGATGTCTCTGCGGTATTTGAATCAACGCTCACAAAACTAAAAGAAGCTGGTCATGAAATTGTTGATGTAACACTTCCACTTATGGAAAAAGGGCTTGCTGCGTATTACATCGTGATGCCAGCAGAAGTATCTTCGAACCTCGGACGATTTGACGGCGTGCGGTATGGCCTCCATGTTGACGGCGCTGATTTACTCGATGACTACATGCTAACGCGTGCGCAAGGGTTTGGTGAAGAAGTGAAGCGTCGCATCTTGCTCGGTACGTACGTGCTCTCCGCGGGATACTACGATTCATACTATGGCAAAGCAGAACAAGTGCGTGAGATGATGCGTGATGAACTCGATGCGGTATTTAAAGATGTCGATATTCTTCTCACACCAACGTCTCCGGTACCTGCATTTAAAATTGGCGAGAAGAGTGACCCACTCTCGATGTACCTTGCAGACATCTTCACGGTACCCGCAAACCTGACTGGTGTTCCTGCGCTCTCTATCCCCGCAGGCACAGTAGATCGTGACGGTGTTCTCCTACCGGTTGGGGTACAATGTATTGGACCGCACGCGGGCGACGCGCGTCTCTTCGATTTTGGTAAAAAGATGAATGGAGAGCTGTAGGTCCTCAACTTATCCAGTATGGTTCCTGATGACAACGACATCATCTATCAAACCCGCGGACTCGATATCGTGGGTATTGTAGAGCGCGTCACTGCGTTTTTCCGAGGCGATACGCTTTCAAGCGCCGGCGGATTTTCGTCATTTTTGACTTTCCTTGGTCACTTTTGGCAAGTCTATTCGATTATTGCTATTGCACTCGCGCTCCTCTTTTTCGCAGGATTTATTTATGCAAAGATTCGATACGGCCAACTTGGTGAAATTTTGGATGCGCAAATTGAGGAAGGAGAAAAACGATGGGATGAACTTCATGGAGGTGGTTCGAAGACAGGTACGAATGTGCGATGGCAAGAAGTGATGACGCATGTTGCATCACAGAATCCAAACGATTGGCGACTTGCAATTATTGAAGCGGACATTCTTCTTGAGGATACACTTGAAGGCGCTGGGTTCCCTGGCGCAACAATTGGCGAAAAGTTGAAGTCAGCAAACCCGACCTCTTTCACAACGCTCCAAGATGCATGGGATGCACATAAAATTCGTAATCAGATCGCACACTCAGGAAGTGATTTTGTTCTCACTCAGCGTATTGCGCAGGAAGCAATCATAAAATACGAACGGGTCTTCAAAGAATTTGGAATATTATAATTTGCGTCATTGCACGAAATGGCGTATATTCTACACACTCAAAGAGGTAGACAGCGGGGTAGAGGAGAGGTACCTCGGGAGGCTCATAACCTCCAGACCCCGGTTCGATTCCGGGCCCCGCAACATGTTAACAAAACCGCCGAAGAGGCGGTTTTGTGTTACGTTCGGTGGTCAGAGAGCAAACCCCCTTGTTCTCGTCGGAATCGAAAAAAACATCATTGTGATACTATAACGCTGATACGGTGTGTTGAGCCCGCTCCGAAGCGTTCAGAAGTATACATATGGAAAGTAACGTACCATCAAAAGAGAGAAATAAAGTCGCGGTCTATGTCTATATTGGGATGCGTGTATTGGTAGTACTTTCGATTGCCGCTTTCGTACTTTTTAGAGATTGGCTTGATGCGGTAAACGCAACACTCATTTTAGGACTTATGCTTTTGCCGTCGCTATTGAAGCATCGTTATAAATTATATTTACCCTTTGAACTTGATTTAGCAATTGTCAGCTTTATTTTTTTGTCATTGTTCTTAGGTAGTTTACGTAATTTCT
Source organism: Candidatus Kaiserbacteria bacterium CG10_big_fil_rev_8_21_14_0_10_47_16 (assembly GCA_002773395.1). Lineage (GTDB taxonomy): Bacteria > Patescibacteriota > Minisyncoccia > Phycocordibacterales > UBA918 > 1-14-0-10-47-16. Next base: position 156,004 of record PFBI01000006.1, on the reverse strand, counting down.
ACGAACGATTTTCTTTATGGGATAGCATCCTTCATTTTCAGTCAGGAATTCTTTTGGGAATTGTCGGATTCGTTATGGTGTATATCCTCAATGAGAAGAGTCCGACGAAGCTCGTGATGAGTCCGATATTCATCTCACTATTTTCAGTATGTTTTTCACTTGCGCTCGCAGTTGTGTGGGAAGTATATGAATATGCGGCCGATTCTTGGTTTGGATATACTATGCAAGAAAGCGGTCTCCCTGACACCATGGGAGATCTGATTGTGAATGGAGTCGGCGCACTCATTGTTGCGGTCGTTGCATTTGTATGGATGAAACGGCGGCAGCGGTTACCCTTTGCACCTAAAAAATTTAAGAAGTATATATTGAGTGAATAACGTTTTTTAGGAGGTTGTAGCACTCGGAGGAATCCGATATTTCAATTGGGCATCTCGCAGATACCTTGAAAGTCGGAGGGGTAAAAATAAGCTGGAATAATGGCTGTAATTCTGGTATTGTGATGCTCGCTTGCCTTGCAAGCAGATCCATGTCGGTGTAATCCCTTACGGGCTTGCGCCGACTGCATTCGGAGCCCGAATGAAAGTACACTTTCATTCGCCTCTTCATTTGTCGGCGTAGCTCAGACGGTTAGAGCGTGGGACTCATAAACCCAAGGTCGGAGGTTCGATTCCTCCCGTCGACACAATCATAGAAAGAGCCGGTCTTGTGCCGGTTTTTGTATGATTGAGTGGGAGGAATCGAAGCTGTTGAGAGCCATCTTTTCGACTGAAAGGAAGAAAAGTGGCCTCAACGGGTACTGAAACTGTAGGTTTCGATTCCTCCCGTCGACACCAGTCTTGAAAAAGACGACTGTATAGAGTACTGTAGTACGGCACTGCAGATTACTTTGTATCTGCGGGCGTAGCTCAGCTGGTTAGAGCGTCCGCCTGTCACGCGGAAGGTCGAGGGTTCGAGTCCCTTCGCTCGCGCAAAACGCCAAGCCCAACACATTCGTGTTGGGCTTGTTGCATTTTTCAGCGAGTGAAGGGACTCGAACGACGGAGGCTGCAAAGCCGCTCGACCGAAGGGAGAGCGTAGCCGAGTCGTGTCCCGCGGCACTTAGCGAATGGAATGAGCTTAGTGACCGTCAGGACAAGTCCCTTGAACGACTGGTATTGTTATGAGCGTAAGCGAATTACAAGCGGACGCCGAGTCCCTCCATGCTAAGATATTTGAATGAAAGAACAGACAGAAACGCACGTGATAAAGAAATTTCCAGCAGGATTTTATTGGGGAGCCGCAACAGCATCGTACCAAGTTGAAGGAAATATTTTTAATACTGATTGGGCGAAGGCTGCAGAAGAAGGACGTGTGCCGGTAGCGGGGAAGGCGTGCGATCATTACAATCGTTTTCGAGAGGATTTTGATATTGCAAAATCTCTTGGTCACAATGCTCATCGATTCTCAATTGAATGGGCGCGTATTGAACCAGAAGAAGGGAAGTTTGATGAGAAAGAAATTGAGCATTATCGAGAGGTTCTGTTGGCACTGAAGGAACGAAACATTACTCCGTTCATTACACTCTGGCACTTTACGCTTCCATTCTGGTTTTCAGAGCGCGGAGGATTTGAACAGAAGGACTCACCAGAAATTTTTGCACGGTACTGCGCGTACGTGGCAGAGAAGCTCGGGGATCTGTGTTGCGATTTTGCAACAATGAATGAACCGAATGTATACGGCTCAAACGGGTGGCTCCGCGGATCGTGGCCACCGTTTAAACGGTTTACGCTGACTGATCTCGTCTCAATTACAAACTCTGGAAGAACATACGAATCGAAAGCATCAAAAGGCCTCCGCCCGTTCTTTCTCTATCGGCGCGTTATGAAGAATCTTGCACGTGCACATAACAGGGCGTACGAAGAGATTAAAAAGAAACATGATGCTTGTAGTGTGAGTGTGGTAAAGCACGTCATTCTCTTTCATGCGAATTGGAATCCGATAAATAAAATTATTGCGTATATTGCGAATCATTTCTGGACGCACACCTTTATGCGACGAGTGTACAAAAATTGTGACTCGATTGGTCTAAACTACTACTTCCATAAGAAGTTTGGTGATCGAGCTGTATACGAAAAGACTGATATGGACTGGGACATTTATCCTGAAGGTATGCATGCTGCGCTTATGATGTTGTGGAAATATAAGAAGCCACTCTTTGTTTCGGAGGCGGGGCTCGCTGATGCTGCGGACAAATACCGCGCTGATTACATCACTCGTCAGGTCCGTGCTACCTATAAAGCGATTACAGATGGAGCAGATGTACGGGGTCATATGTATTGGTCGCTCCTCGATAACTACGAGTGGGCACTTGGGTACGAGAAGCGATTTGGCCTTGTGGAAATAAATTATGAGACACTGGAACGTACCGTTCGTCCGTCTGCCCACATCTATCAAAAAATATGTGAGAACAATGGGATAGAATAGAGAAGTAATGAGTTGGTTAGTCCTCGCAGCGATCGCACAATTTCTCAATGCTATTGTTGCGATTCTTGATAAATATATTGTTACGGATGAGAAACTGCTCCCGAAGCCGTTTGTCTATGCTTTTTACTCGTGTCTCTTTGCGGGAGTATGGCTCCTCGTTTATCTCATTGGGTTGATTCCGTTCAATATTTCGGGAATACCATCCTACGCACATATTGAGCGGCCAACGCTTGCGGTGGTGGCGCTTTCATTTCTCGCGGCGTACACGTTCTTCATTGGTCTCGTATCACTCTACTCGGCACTCAAGAAGGCGGATGCTTCGGACGTGATGCCGGTAGTGGGAGCGGTTGCGGCGGTTGCATCATTCGGACTTGCGTACGAGCTTCTCAACCAACGACTCTCTCCGAATTTCATGTACGGGATTGCACTCCTTGCAATCGGTACATTTCTTGTTTCTCGATACCGATTCTCAAAATCTATTGCACTCAGTGCGGTACACGCAGGTATTTTCTTTGCACTTAACTTTATTGCAATGAAGGGACTCTTCAATATCACCAGTTTCGATAATGGATTTTTTTGGTCTCGAATTGCACTTGTCATCTTCGCGCTCACTCTACTTCTTGTTCCTGGGTATTATGAACTTATTCACAGCGGTACGAAGGCAGCTACAAAAAAGGCTGGCGTGCTCATTATGGGGAACAAGGTCATTGCAGGAGTTGCGGGAATCATGCTCCTGAAGGCAGCATCGCTGGGTGAAGTAACGGTCGTGCAGTCGCTCGACGGTCTCAAGTTTGTATTTATTCTCCTCATCGCGATCGTGATTGGGCAAAAGATGCCGTCGGCATGTCGTGAAGTAAGTTGTCGTCGCCGGGAGGTTATTCAGAAAGCACTCTTTGTCGGCGTCATTTCGTTGGGATTTGTGATCCTCTTTATATAGTATGAGTACTACTAAAAAAATAATTGTAGGAATCCTCATTCTTGTGGGGATACTTTTGATTGCAACGTATCTGCTTGCGCGTAAACCGGTTCCTGAGCAGATTACCTACGGCATCTCTTTTAATACGGTATACGCACGTGAACTCGGGCTTAATTGGAAAGAAACGTATGACGCGCTATTAGATGATTTAGGTGTACGGCATTTGCGACTCGCCGCACATTGGAACATGGTTGAACCACAAGAAGGGGTCTATAATTTTTCTGAACTTGATTATCAAATAGCGCGCGCGGAGGAGGTTGATGCGGACGTGGTGTTTGCAGTGGGACGGCGGTTGCCACGGTGGCCGGAGTGTCATATCCCTGATTGGGCACAGGATATGTCATGGGATGATCAAAAGAAAGATATCCTTGCGTACATTACAGAGACCGTGAATCGGTACAAAGATAGTTCAGCGATTACCTATTGGCAAGTTGAGAATGAGCCGTACCTTACCGTATTTGCGTCTGAGCATTGTGGTGACCTCGACGAATCATTTCTTGAGGAAGAAATAGCGCTCGTGCATCAGCTCGATCCAACACGTAAGGTATTCGTGACTGATAGCGGAAATCTCGGAACGTGGGCAGGAGCATACAGTCATGGTGATGCGTTCGGTACGAGCGTGTACGTATATCTTTGGAATCCTGATCTTGGTCCTATCCGCACAGTCTTACCCCCATGGACATATCGACTGAAAGAGGGAGTTATGAAACTCGTCTACGGGGCAAAACCAACATTCCTCATTGAGCTCTCTGCAGAACCGTGGCTCTTGAGCCCGGTCACCGATGTACCGCTTACAACGCAGTTTGAGCGTATGAATCCTCAGAAATTTGATGAGATCATCGCGTACGCTCGCTCAACGCGCTACGATACCCAGTATCTCTGGGGCGGGGAGTGGTGGTATTGGTTGAAGTTACAGGGAGAAAACGACATGTGGGATCATGCAAAAGAGCTTTTTGACACATCTTCTGGATCTGCCAAATAGCTTTTTGCCTATAAATAACGGTTTCGTTTATGGGCTGTTTATGAAATAATAGGGTTGTAGTCTTTTAATATACATTTATGAATAGTCTTCTCGCTCGGTTCCAAGCTATTAGTGACAACGATAAATCTGCACTCGTGCGAAAGTTAATGGAGAACGGTACGCCGAACTTCGATTTCTTTTATTTAACTGGTTTGTCTGTCATCATGGCGACACTCGGCCTTCTTCTTGATAGTGCGTCTATCATTATCGGGAGTATGCTCATTGCGCCACTCATGTACCCGATTCTCGGTGTGGCACTCGGACTTGTAATGAGTAATGGCAAGATTCTGAAACGATCATTCTCAACATTACTCAAAGCACTTGGTATCGGTCTGATACTTTCATGTGCAGCGGCATTCTTCTTTGGACAAGAGGGGATGTATCATAGTTTTGAGATCTTGAATCGCACTGAGCCTACCTATCTGCATCTCCTTGTCGCTGTTGCCGCAGGAGCAGCGGTAGCCTTTGCGCTTGCGCAGCCTGAGTGGAGTGAAGCGATTCCGGGTATCGCTATTTCAGTTGCACTTATTCCGCCACTTGCAACTATCGGTATTGGTATTGCAGCACTCGATTTTGCAATCATCAAAGGATCATCAGTCATTCTCCTCCTCAACCTCCTTGGTATTATTGGAAGTGCTGCAGCAAGTTTCATGATGATGAACCTCTACCAGAAGCAGCATGTTGCACAGGGAGCGATGGAAAAAGCAGATAAAAAAATGGAACAAGAAACGAAGGCTGTTGAAACAATGGTGGAAAAGCAGGAGGAACGAGCGTCATCTAACACATAATATTATTCTATGAAATCATTTTTCTCTCGCGTGGCTGCAATTGGAATGCTCGTCGCACTTCCGGTTGTTGTACTCGCAGGGCCAGTTATTCGGACAGGAGAGTCAGTAACGATTACAAATGCACAAGAGGTTTCCGATGACCTTTATGGAGCAGGGGGTACGGTTTCAATTTCTGGATCCGTGATGGGGGACGCATACCTTGCAGGTGGAACGGTCGTTATTAATGCACCGATTTCCTCTGACCTCGTTGTTGCCGGCGGTACTGTCCAAGTACACGCACCTGTTTCTGATGACGTACGTGTTGGGGGTGGTGAAGTGGTTATCGCTGACACGGTTGGAGGTGACGTATTTGTGATCGGCGGAGTACTCCGCATTCTTTCAACGGCAAAGATTACCGGCGACATTATCTTTTTTGGTGGTGAGCTGATTGTAGAGGGTCCTGTCGCAGGGTCGATTTTTGGATCGGCTGATAGTGCACGTATTGATACGTCGATTGGAGGAAGCATTGATATAAAGACTGCACGTGCCCTCACTCTCGGTGACCGCGCTGAAGTCCTCGGAGACATTGCGTACACTGGTGGCGCTGAAATGGTGCGTGCACAGAACGCGGTAGTGGTAGGAAATATTCAACACCGAGAACAGGAAACGCCGGCCTTCTCAGGAGCAGGATTCGTTGTACCAATTCTCATCGCTATGTTTGCTGCGCTCACTGCATTCTTAGTATTCCGAAAGCAAGTTACGACGGTGGTACGAACACGCGGTAAATACGGAGTACACGGTCTCATTGGGCTCGCTGCCCTCATTGTGGTGCCGTTTGTATCTCTCATACTCTCCCTCAGTATTCTGGGTATATATGTCGGTATCTTTATTCTGTTGTGTTACGTCGCGCTTCTCATTGCTGCATGGGTTATGTCGGGAATCTTCCTCGGTACGCTCTGTATGGAATACATACTAAAGAAAGAGAATGAAGTATCTCTCCGCTCTGTCCTTGTGGGCACATTAGCATTCCAAGTACTCATACTGATTCCGTTCATTGGACCACTCCTCGCGATTGCTACGTTCTTGGTCGTTCTTGGAAGTATGAGTCACATGCTCTACAACCGAGTGCATACTCGATAACAAATCCACAATACGCACCCCCTCTCCCCGATAGGCATTCAAAAAGGCGTATACTACAAAGAAGGGTCGTATATTAGACATATAAACGATATATATTCTATGCATAACAAGACACTACACATGATCGCCTTCATCCTTCTTGTCATCGGAGGCCTCAATTGGCTTTTGATCGGACTCGGTGTATGGGAACTCGCATCACTGACGGATGCAATTTCTCCAACACTCACAAAGGTGATTTACATACTTGTTGGTATTTCCGCTATCTATGAAGTGGTGATCCATAAGTCAACATGTAAGATGTGCGCGAGTGGTCAGACGGGAGGAGGAATGTAAGGACGGGAGAGACGTGCAAAAACCGCCCCCTTCGGGCGGTTTTTGCACGTCGGGAACACCCCTGTTACAATCGGGAAGCTTAGTATGACTCCACAAAAAAAGAAAGAACGAAAAGAACGTATACAAAAAATGAATCGCATATTGCGAACGCTCTATCCTGAAGTTGCGATTGCGCTCAATTACACTACCGAATGGGAGTGTATGGTTGCGGTCCAACTTTCTGCGCAGTGTACGGACGCTATGGTAAATAAAGTTACCGAGAAACTGTTTAAAAAGTATCGAACACTCGATGACTATGCAGATGCAAAGCAGTTAGAATTTGAAAAGGATATCTTTCAGACTGGGTTTTATAGAAACAAATCAAAAAATATTATTGCAGCAGCACGTATGGTGCGCGATGAGTTTGACGGAAAGTTGCCGCACACGATGAAAGAAATGCTCAAGATTCCTGGTGTGGCGAGAAAGACTGCCAACGTGGTGTTGACGACGCTCTTTGGTGTATGTGAAGGAATTGCCGTTGATACGCACGTGCGGCGGTTCGCCATTCGCTTTGACCTCTCTGATTATAAAGACCCTATTCGTATTGAGCGTGACCTTATGGATATTATGCCGAAAAAAGATTGGTGGGGATTTAATCACCGGTTGGTGCACTACGGGCGAGACTATTGCAAGGCAGGGAAGCATGAGTGCGCAGATCACCCCTTAACTCCCATTTTCCCGAAAGCCCTTACCCTGTGGCCTCGAGCGCATTAGGAGCGGGGTATTGTCAATGGAAGCAGGAAAAATCAGAGATGATACAATAGGTATATACCTTTACCGATAGCCTGTTTTCTACCATGAACACTCTTCTTGCAGTCGCGCGGGACCTTTACCTCTTCCTTCGATATCTTGCTCACGACATTGCCGCACTCTTTCGTGATCGCGAGCAATCCACCACAGAAACATTTTTGCTCACCTCAGCAGAACATGTTGTTGATGATTATGGAGAAGGAATCGAAGAAACCGTTGTCACTATTTTTGAAGAAGAGTTGCAAGACGATGAACCTATTACCTTTCGCTCTACTGCAGAAATTTTTTCTGCAAGTACCCATCCGGAAAAGAACACGGTGATGTATACGGGTCGCGAGAATACTCCGGTGTTCACTGAACCGACCGCGTCTTTTGATGGCGTCATTGCACGACTCCCATACGGAGCATTTGTGATGACGCTCGAGCAGCGGGGACGATGGTCTCGGATTGTCTATCGAGAAACGGCTGGATGGGTTCTCCGTGATGAATTGATTGATCGAGCTGCATACGTGTATCCGGACTTTATCATCGGCGCAACCAATTTTACTGACGATCCAAATACATTACGCCTGCGAGCAGTCATTAGTGATGAATTCTCAGGAGGCCTTATTGAATTGCCGCTGCAGTCATCTGAGTACGTACTGTATCGTCTGTATCGGAAGAACCTCTCCGTCGCGTGGCCAGATGTGCGACCGCGAACAGAAGGAACATGGCACACGATACTCGGCGGGGTGAGCGGCGTCTATGGGAGCGTGTCACCATCGCAAGGTGCGGTTATGGAATATGTGCGTGAAGACAGTGTCGGACATCTTGCGTACGTCGATGCAGTTTTCCCCGACGAGACAATTAGTATCTCGGAAGCAAACTACCCCGATAACGGTGCGTACAACGAGCGCGTACTTACCAGAGAAGAGTGGAGAGAATTACGGCCAGTGTTTATAAGCGTCACATAAGTGATACACTACGAATGTTATGCAGAAGGTCGCCTTTTTTGATATTGATGGAACCGTATTTCGTTCGAGTCTCCTTATTGAACTTATTGAAGCGTTGGTAGATGCTGAAATATTTCCTGAGACTGCACGCACTGCGTACCAAAAAGAATTTCATGCATGGAGAAATCGAGAAGGAAGTTATGAAGCATATGCGCACGCGGTCGTAGCATCATTCCTCCAGCATATCAAAGGAGTATTTTACGGTGACTTTGCTGACATTGGTCGCAAGGTGGTAGCTGCACAAGGGAAGCGTGTATACCGCTATACGCGAGATCTGATTGCATCGCTTCAGCGTGATGGGTACTACGTGGTAGCTATTTCGCAATCACCAAAAACGGTGTTGGATGAATTTTGCATGGCACATGGATTTGATAAAGTGTACGGTCGTATTTATGAACTTGGCCCGCAGGATCGATTTACCGGCGTGGTAAGTGACGAACATCTCATTGAAAACAAAGCAAATATCATAAAGCGAGTAGGGGAGCAGGATGGTATTACGCTCCAAGGATCAATCGGTGTCGGTGATACGGATGGCGACATACCCCTCCTTGAATCGGTCGAGAACCCTATTTGTTTCAATCCAAATAAAAAGTTACACGACTACGCCACACAGATGGGATGGAAGATTGTTGTTGAGCGAAAGGATGTTATTTATGAATAGCACGCTCAGTATTTGAGTATTTTAGGTAAACAATTACAATAGATATATGAAACGATTGTATAAGAGTGAAACAAACAAGATTGGCGCAGGTGTACTTGGTGGTATTAGTGAGTATTACGAAGTTGATCCAATACTCATACGATTACTTGGCCTCTTCATTGCCATCATTACGGGCATTATACCGTTTGCGCTCATGTACCTTCTCGCCGCCATTGTTATTCCACAACGTCCAAGAACGAGGCAGGAGTAGGAGTGAGTATGAATAAACGAGAAGCACAGTTTGTAGAAATAGTACGGACGTTTTATACGCGCCACGGAAGACGAAGTCTTCCGTGGCGCGTATCGCGTGATCCCTACCACATTCTTGTGTCAGAGATTATGTTGCAACAGACACAAGTTGAACGAGTTATACCAAAATATACAGAATTTCTCGATACGTTTCCGACGCTCGAGACGCTCGCAAAGGCGTCACTCGGCAATGTGCTGCGCGCATGGCAGGGTCTTGGTTATAACCGCCGTGCAAAAATGTTGCATGCTGCAGCCCGTGACATTGTCGATAATCAAAACGGAGTATTCCCCCGTACGTACGAGGAACTCAAGAGTCTTCCCGGTGTGGGCCCGTATACTGCTGGAGCAATCATGGCATTTGCATACAACAAAGCACTTCCTATTATTGAAACTAATATTCGTACGGTCTACTTGCACCATTTCTTTAAAAATAAAGAGTATGTATCTGATGCAGAAATCTTACCGATAATCACCCGTACCCTCCCTGAAGGTAGTGCGCGGCTGTGGTACGCAGCACTCATGGACTACGGTACCTATTTGAAAAAAGAGTATGGTAATCAAAACACTCGAAGTAAACATTACACAAAGCAATCTGCGTTCGCCGGATCTGACCGACAAACACGAGGAGCAATACTCCGATTGCTCGGCGCAAGTCCTCTTTCAAAACCTAGGCTTTTTCGTGAGCTAGAAGGCCAAAAAGAGCAGATGGAGAAACAGCTCATAAAGTTACTTGAAGAGGGTCTGGTGGTCAAAAATGGGCCTCTATATGGCCTTCCAGAGTAAAGTGGGGTAGGATGACGGTGATGGAAACGGTAATGAATTGTGTGCGAGAGCACCGTACAAATAAAGGAATAACGCAAGAGGAACTTGCGGAGGCTGTCGGTGTTTCAAGACAGACAATTATTGCTATTGAGAAAGGGAGTTACGTTCCGTCAGTACTCCTTGCCCTCAAACTTGCCACGTACTTTACATTACCCGTTGAGAAACTCTTTAAGATATAATTCACGTATGCGATCGTTCATCATAGAAGTCCTCCTACTCATTGTCCTTGGCGTACTGACGTTCTCCGCTTTCAATCCATATTGGATGCCGATGGGAATGCAGCTCACGGTCATCTCAGTACTCATTGTGCTCTTTGCTGCGTTTGCGGTATTCGTGGTGCGTGAAGTAGGGGGTGATGAGCGTGAAGTAGCAATCCTCCACCGTTCGGATAGACTTGCCTTTTTAACCGGAGCAACGGTACTGCTTGTTGCGGTCGTCTACAACAGCCTCATATTAAACGTTGTTGAACCGTGGACGTGTACTGCGCTTGCAATCATGATCTTTACCAAAATTGTTGCCTACATGTACTACCAACATCGGTAGGGTTACTTTGTGTCTTTCAGTAGGAGTGCGTTTACAAACCCGACAATCATAAGGAGCGCAAGGAGAATAAATACGCCGCCAAGTGGGGCATAAAGGAGCGTAAAGCTTCCAAGCAGTGCACCGACGAGGTACGAAAGCGGACGGGTAATGCGGAAGAATCCGATGAGGTGTGTATCGTCACTGCGGGTGTGTTTAAAGAAATAACTTTCTGTTGTTGTTTCGACAAAGCTTGCACCAAAACGAGAACAGAAAGCTGCGAATATCCATACACCGAGAGACGCTGTCCCTAAGTATGCAAAGCTGGCGGTAGCCATTCCCATAATTAAAAAACCAAAGAGCATCATTTCTTTTTCACCGAGGTAACGGTCGGCAATGAGACCGATGGGGTACTCAAAGAAAACATATGCCATAAGTCCTGCGAAGAGGACGATGCCGATTTGTGGCCACGTAAAGCCAACGACGGTTGCAAGATAGATTGGTACGTAAATAACCATCCATGCGAAGAAGAGTTGGAGCGTAAAGTGTGCAAAGAAGACGCGGCGGAGATCTTTAATTTGCCAGAATGAGCGTATGGCTTCAAAGATTTTAATTTCAGAGTACGAAGAGTCTTCAAATCTTCGGAATGACCGTATCATGACTATGAGAAAGAGAACGAGGAAGATGCTACTGGCCACATATGCGAGCGTGAACGAAGATCCGTCGTCTGCCACAAGAAATCCTGCTGCAAGTGGCGCGATAGCGCCAGCAAAACTCATGAGCCCAAGAAAGAGCCCCCGACGTCCTCCGGTTGTTCCTTCTTCGGTTCCGATAAAGCGTTCCATGTAGATATCAAGATTGAAGAGAATGAGCGGCACCAGTGTTTGGTGAAGCATGAAGAATGGTATTGAAGTACGAAGACTGTTACTACTCGCCATTCCAATAAGCGCAACGAGCTCAAGGAGAGTGAAGGTAATAGAAAGATTGAAATTACCAACTTTCCGCAACACCCGCGAAATAAACAGAAAGGAGAAAATCGTGAACGCGGCGCACACCGTGTATATAGTACCGATTGCAGCATCCGTAAGAAACTGTGCGATGTACGAAGAGTTTATATAGAGAACGAGTGCCCAGTGAAAGCTAAATAAGGTGACCGCTATGTAGAGAGATCCAAAATTGCGTCTCCTGAAGAAGCGTGCGCACTCGGCGGTGATTGGTGCTTGCATACGACGTATTGTATCAGCTCCAGAGCCCGTGTTCCGTGGATAAGAAATGCCCTCGGGGATGAGCCGAGGGCGAAGTACGGGTTGCGTTCATTCTGCAACAATCGATCCAAAAATAGGAAGAAAGGTGAGAGCGACCAATATGTGTGCAGGCTGGCCAACAAGCGTGAAGCCAATACCGCTTGCGATGCCAAGGCATGGCGAGACGGTGAGCATCAGTGGTAGCCAGAACGCATGAAAGTATTTTCTGTGCAGTTTCTTATTCCATGAAGTCAGCACTGCACCGACAATAAGGAATAGAAAGACTCCAGCGAAAAGAAGTATGACCATAATCCACATGGCATACTCACGGTATGCGAATACAATTTTTCGACCCTGCATGATCGAAAGTATAACCATGCAGGTGATCAGGATATAGATCGTGATCGATTTACCCATGTGAACCCCCTTACAATGTCCTTTTGGAGAATACCATAAAACCCGACACGCTTCACGTGTCGGGTTTTATGTGTGTACGTTGTACGTTATATTCCGATCAGTACCGGAATCACCATCGGTGTCTTGTTGGTTTTTTGCATCAAGAATGCTGAAACGGTATCAGTGAGTTGATCTTTCACGATATCGAGGTCAATAGGATGTGCATTTTCGGTATTTTTTTCAACCGTCTTTTTAATGAGCACGCGTGCTTCAGAAAGAAGTTGTTGGTTCTCTCTGAGATACACAAATCCTCGAGAAATAATGTCGGGTGATTTGCGGAGCTTTCCGTTTTTGAGGTTCACGGTCGCAATGATGACAAACATGCCGTCTTCCGCGAGTGACTGACGGTCACGAAGGACAACTTCCTGTTTGGTTCCAACGGTAAATCCATCAACCATCATAATTTCTGACGGTGCCTTCTCTTTGTGTATGAAGAGTTCAGTACCATTCTTGATTTCGATAACAGAACCGTTGTCAGCAAGAATGATATTTTCACGTGGGAATCCAGCTTCGATGTGTGCGTACGCTTGTGAACGGATCATTGAGTGGTATCCGTACGCTGGCATGACGAATGTTGGCTTCACTTGCTCACGAATCCATACAAGCTCACCTGAGTTACCGTGTCCTGTTGAGTGGACATCAGATGAACGATAGTGGATGAGGCGAACGCCTTTTCGGTAGAGGTTGTCTTTGAGCTTCTGTACAGAGAGCTCGTTCCCTGGAATCACGGATGATGAGAGCATGATCGTGTCTCGTTCGGTAAGGGTAATGAAATTGTGCTTACCGGTTGCTACACGCATGAGTGCCGCAAATTCCTCACCTTGCGCACCTGTTGCGAGAATAACAATGCGGTCAGATGGGTAATTACTGATTTCTTGTACAGGAATGAGTGTACCTTTTTCAACTTTCATGAGACCTGAAATCTCTGCTATCTCGAGGTTGGTTTTCATACTGCGTCCTTCGATCGCAACTTTTTTCCCAAGTTTCTGACAGATCATGATGATGTGAATCATACGATCAAACTGTGATGCGAATGTACCAATGATGAGTCGTCCTTTTACGTTGCGGACAATTTCTTCAATGTTGGTGTAGACGCGAGATTCAGGAATTGAAAATCCATCACGTTCAGAGTTAGTTGAGTCACCGATGAAGAGAATATTCTTCTCTTTTCCGACGGCGCCCCAGACTTCCTTTTCGTGATCAGCTGGTTCGGTACCATTGTGTTCGAGTTTAAGGTCTCCGGAAATAACGATATTTCCGTGCTTTGTTTCAACAGCGATTCCCATTGAATCAGGAATTGAGTGCGTTACGGGGAAGGGCTTAATAAACGTACTTCCAACTTGGATACGTTGATGCGGTTCTACAACGCGCATGTCGACAGGGTCAAGATGAGGGAACTCTTCCTGACGCTTAAGAATCATGAGTGAGGTAAGGTACCGTGTGTAGATTGGCGGGTTGCCAATACGTTCAAGGATAAAAGGAATACCACCAATGTGGTCGAGGTGGCCGTGCGTAATGACGATTCCGCGAATTTTATCCTTGCGTTCTTCAAGATACTGCGTGTTTGGAAGGATGTAGTTTACTCCCGGTGCGCCCGCTTCCATAGAAACGAACTGGAATCCTGCATCAAAGATAAGGATGTCGTCTTTTGTTTCGACGGCGATCATGTTCTTTCCTACTTCCTCGAGTCCTCCGAGCGGTACGATACGAACCGTATCTTCGTCAGTCAGTGGGGGGATACTCGACGGAGTGTGTGATTCAGGTCCTGCCATACGGTGACGGAGAACAGGTGCTGTCGTGCTTCGACGACGCTTGTCGTTACTTCGGTTTCGGCTTCCGCGCCCACCTCCGTTTCGGTTGTTTCCACCGCTTCGTCCGCCTGCAGTTTTCTTTGCTGCGCTATGTGCGCTTGTGCGAGGTCCACGATGACCGCGTCCGCCCTGTGGCTTACCCGGTGTTTTGTGTTCTGGTGTTTTATGTGTTGTGTCGTTCATAATATTTTGATTACTAAATTATTGTTAGTGGTTTGTCATTACTGTGTAAAAAGAGGCCATACCGT
>PFBI01000006.1:86176-141461 GCA_002773395.1 Candidatus Kaiserbacteria bacterium CG10_big_fil_rev_8_21_14_0_10_47_16 | reverse complement strand
CGTTTCCTTCTCTATCTCCGCCATGAACCGTATGAGTGCGTCTTTGCGTGCGTCTAGGTCTGTATCGGTTCGTGCCTTCGTCAGAATTGAATCGGTGGTGATGTTGGCATAGAGCGCAACATTGAGACCGGGATCACTTCGTTGTGACGAATGCCAGAATGAATAAAAATCAAGCGGTCGTCCAAGCGCTGTCCCGAAGAGCAGTGCTTCATAATTTCGAGGACGGATAACTGCTTGCGTGAGATCTGATTGTTCGAATTGTTTGACCGTTACGTCTACGCCGAGCGCTCGCCACTTTTGTTCGATGTAGCCTGCGGTCGCGGTGAAGACGGGAGTATTTGCTGTCGCAATACTAATACTGAGCGGCACTACTCCACCATCAACTTTCTTTTCGAGAATACCCGTACTTTGATTAATGTTCCACCCTCCGGCACGGAGCATTTCACGAGCATCTTCGAGAGAGTCGGTTTTTGGTGCGTTTTCTTCTTCGAGATCAATACCAAATCCTGGAGGAATCGGTGTGGTAATCGGTGTACCGTAACCAGCAAGAATAGTAGATACCAGCTCATCGCGATCGATAGCTGCGTCGAGCGCCTTGCGAGCAGTGCTGTCGCGGAGTGCTGTTGATTTATTTTGGTTAAAGAAAACGGCAAATGTGCGAGGAAGCGTGGCAGTGATAACAGTGTGTTCACCGTCATTGAGTGCGAGCGCCCCGATTGCTTCTGGTGAGAGACCGGCGACACTATCGATAGTCTTCTCGTTAAAGGCAGTTACAATCTTGGATTCATTAGTGAAAAAGAGAACGTTCAAGGTATCGATCTTCGGATCTGTTCCGTAGAAATCTTTATATGCAGTGAGCACGTATGATTCAGGAATTCCTGATTGATCACGAAGAACTTTTGTTATCGCGTATGGACCACTTCCTGTTGGTTCGCTATTGAATTGGCTAAATGGGAATTCCTCAGTGGATGCTTCCTTCCAAATATAGTGGGGGAGAATACCGACGGTGAGGTTTTCGATAAACGGAGCGTATGCTGCAGAAAGGACGAAGTTGAGTTCATGTTCATTGATGACTTCAACCGATACTCCATCCCAACTTGCGCGGAGTGGACTATTGAGGGATGGGTTCTGAATTTGACTGATGGTGTAAGCAACATCGTCTGACGTGAGCGCTGCACCATCGTGAAAGGTGACATCGTCACGGAAAATGACGTTGTACACAAGGCCGTCATCAGAAACGGTGAGGGATTTTGCGATGTCAGGCACAAGAGTGCCGTCGGGACCAAGTTGCATGAGCCCTGAGTAAATGAGTGCTGACATATCTTTGTCCGCGCGGGTGACTGCAAGTACTGGGTTGATAAACCGTGGTGTACCGAGAACACCTTCAGTAAGGACACCACCTTGACCGGATGTTTCGACGAGATACCGCTCACTGAGCGATATGCCAAACCATACGATACATGCAGCGAATGCGGCAAAGGCGATTCCCATAAGGAATCGATCACTTGTCTTCAGGCTATAGAAGTAGCTAAAAAACCGGTCAATAAGTGTACGACGTGCCGTACCTCGTAGAGAGAGCTTCATGGAAGAGGAAAATCAGAAAATACTAAAAATGATAAGTACAATGGGTACACTACACAATACCGTCGTTAAATAACGAGATTCAGAAATGCAGAAAGCGCGAAGAGAATACCGAGAACAATAGATAGTCGAAAGAGAAAGAGTTCTGCGCCTCGTCGCTTGTGGTATGTTGCGCTAAAATTATCACCTCCAAAAGCGCCACCAAGGCTCGAACCGCGTTGTTGCAATAGGATTGCGGCAACGAGTAAGATGGAGAGGATAATCTGCACGTACGGAAGAATAGTACGTATAATGTCCATGTCGTAGACGATAGTAGCATGATGCCGGCGATTTGGAAAGAGTGTGATTTGGAGTATAATGGCCCAGCAATTATAAGGTAATTTGGAATAATCCACAGGACGTATGTCTGAAAAAACAACAATTACACCGCTCTACGATCGTGTTGTGGTCCGACCACTTTCGCCTGAAGAAGCGGGAACTGTATCGGCGTCGGGAATCATTATCCCGGATACGGTGAGTAAAGAGAAACCAGAACAAGGAATCGTAGTAGCGGCGGGCCCTGGAAAGTATGATGACGGTACGCTCGTACCACTGACCGTGAAAGAAGGAGACCGCGTACTCTTTTCAAAATATGGATTTGATGAAGTAAAAGTGGGTGGTGAAACGTATTGTATCGTAGCGGAATCAAATATTCTCGGAATTATTACGTAAGACTTGATACACAGTATGGCAAAGCAAGTGATTTTTGGAGAAGAGGTTAAGAAAAAGTTGAAGAAGGGAGTTGATACAGTCGCTGACGCGGTAAAGGTGACGCTCGGCCCCCGCGGTCGCAACGTGGTTATTGATAAAGGATACGGAAGTCCGACCATTACAAACGATGGAGTTACTATTGCGCGTGACATTGTGCTCAAAGACAAGTTTGAGAATATGGGCGCAGAGATTGTAAAAGAAGTTGCAACAAAGACGAACGAAATCGCCGGAGACGGAACAACGACTGCGACCGTACTCATGCAAGCGCTCGTGAGTGAAGGTCTCAAGCAGACGACGATGGGATTGAATGCAATGGCGGTTCGCAATGGTATGGAGCATGCATCGAAGGATGTCGTGGAAGCGCTGCGCGCAATGGCTATACAGATTTCGACTACTGCTGAAATTAAGCAGGTGGCAACCATTTCTGCAGAGAGTGAAGAAATCGGGACACGTATCGCGGACGCTATTGAAAAGGTAGGGAAAGACGGTGTGGTAACGGTCGAAGAGTCACAGACCTTTGGTATTGAGACTGAACTCACTGAAGGAATGCAGTTCGACAAAGGATACATCTCACACTACATGGTGAACAATAATGAGCGTATGGAGGCGGAGTATAAAGATGCTCACATCCTCATTACTGACGCAAAGATTTCAAGCGCGAAAGATATTGTTCCGATTCTTGAGAAGGTTGCACAGACGGGCAAGAAAGAATTGGTTATCATCGCGGATGATGTTGATGGTGAAGCACTTGCGACACTGGTACTCAACAAGCTCCGCGGAGGATTTTCTGTCCTCGCTATTAAAGCACCGGGGTACGGAGATCGAAAGAAGGAAATGTTGCAAGACATTGCGATCACAACTGGCGGGCAGGTGGTAACGGAAGAAATAGGTCTCACACTTGAGAATGTTGAGCTTACACACCTCGGGAGCGCTGAGCGTGTCGTTGCGTCGAAGGATTCAACGGTCATTGTTGGCGGGAAGGGAGAAAAGACAGCAATTGACGCACGTGTAGAACAGCTTCGCGCGCAACGTGAAGGTGCCGAATCAAAGTTTGATACCGAGAAGCTCGAGGAACGCATTGCAAAACTTGCAGGTGGTGTTGCGGTCATTCGTGTTGGCGCTGCAACAGAAACAGAGATGAAGTACCTCAAGCTCAAGATTGAGGACGCGGTAAACGCAACGAGGGCGGCTATTGAGGAAGGTATTGTGCCAGGCGGCGGAACGTCTCTTGCAAAAGCAGCAGCGGTTGTGGAGAAGCGAATTATTGAAAAGAAACTCGATCGTGAGGAACTCATTGGATATAGTATTGTCTTGCGTGCGCTCGAGATGCCACTCAAGCAGATTGTAAACAATGCTGGGAAGGAAGACGGTGCAGTCATCGTCGAAAAGGTAAAACAAGCAGGTGGTAACGCAGGATATGATGCTGCAACAGGAAGTATGGTAGAGGACATGATTGTTGCAGGAATCATTGACCCAGTGAAGGTAGAACGAGTCGGCGTACAGAACGCTGTTTCAGCTGCGGGCATCTTGCTCACCAGTGAAGCCGCGATTGCAGACGAACCGGAAGAAGAAAAGCCAACAGGCGGAATGTCTGATATGGGCGGCATGGGAGGAGGGATGTACTAACGCATCAAAAACTCCTGACCTGCGTCAGGAGTTTAGCGTTCGTAAGGCGGAGCGATGTTGCGGTATTTCTAATGCCACAACCGCGAGCCCGGGTAGGAGGCCGTTACGAACCTGACGCTTAAAAAGAAAACGGCTCGCTTGCGCGGGCCGTTTTTGCAACCATCCGTTACTTCAAGAGGCGGTTTAGACCATCCGTGTCAACGATTTCACCAATTGCTCGGTGATTTTTTCCAGATCATGACGGGCAATGTTCGAAAGTTTGTGTACTGCCGTTGAGAGATAAAGCAGATACTCGTAAACACTAATTCCTTCTGATTGTGCGTTACTGAAATGCTGTTTCCCGCCAAAATAAAAGTAGGTATCAGGATCTCCCATGGCTTCCAGAGCTTTATGGAAATCAATGGCATTCATAGTAATTCTGAATTCTTTCAGCATCAGGTCTCGAATCTCGGAGAGCCCAACTGCATACTTACCATTGATAGTTGCAGAACCGAGTTCTTTCACGCCAGTCTCAACTGCCCATTCGAGCAGTTGAGCCGTGAACTTGTAGCCATGTTTGTTCAAGGTCTTGAGGGCCTCTTCTTGTGTCAGAATGATCATCCTATCCTCCCAATGAACATGTCTTTAATTTGATGGTACAACACTGGGCTAGGGTGTCAAATTATGGTATAATCTTATTACTTTTATATATAGTAATTTAGTACCTATGAGCACTCTTTATATTATTATCGCTATCGTTGTTGTTATCGCACTGTGGGTTATGTATGCCTACAATAATTTCGTTCGTCTTATCCAGCGTACGAAAGAAGCGCTTGCAGACATTGATGTTCAAATGAAGCGTCGTTTTGACCTTATTCCAAACCTCGTAGAAACAGTGAAGGGATACGCGGCACATGAACAAGAAACGTTTGCCAAAGTAACAGAAATGCGCACCCGCGCTATGAACGCAGAAGGTCCACAAGCAAAGGCTGATGCAGACAATATGCTAACCGGCGCCCTCAAGACGCTTTTTGCAGTATCAGAAAACTATCCAGACCTTAAAGCAAACCAGAACTTCCTTGAGCTCCAACGTGAACTTGCTGATACTGAAAACAAAATTCAGGCAGCGCGACGTTTCTACAATACAAACGTACGAGACCTCACGATTGGCTTGCAATCATTCCCTGGAAACATGGTTGGGAAAGCATTTGGCTTCCAAGCGAACGAATACTTCGAGCTTGCAGAAGATGAACAAGCAGCTCGTGAACCAGTTGCAGTAAGCTTCTAGCACTATGAAAAAATTGGTACGTGACCGCATTCCCGAGATTATTGAAGGAAACGGAGAACGACCAATTGTACGAGAGTTAACCGATGATGAGTTTCGTCGCGCCCTCAAAGATAAGCTAGTCGAAGAAGCGACTGAAGTAACGACGGCGCAAGAGAAGGATGAGCTTGTTGCTGAATTAGCTGATGTTCACGAAGTACTTCACGCACTCTATAATGCGTACGAGATTACTGAACGTGACGTTATAGAGTCTGCAGAGCAGAAGCGCGAAGCGCGAGGAGGATTTACCAAAAAGATTTTTTTAGAAGGAGTTGAATAAGTATGGCAACACTCTATACACAACAAGGTGCAAATATTCGGAAGACATGGCTTCTCATGACGGTCTTTCTTATTATCGTTATTGCGATTGGGTACTTTATCGCGTGGTATATCGGAAATCCGTTCATTCTCTATATCGCAGTTGCGTTTGCGATTATCATGAACGTCACAAGCTACTGGTTTTCGGACACGATTGTGGTGAAGATGACCGGTGCAAAGCCGATTGATCGTGATACGCATCGTGAGCTTTGGAATGTTGTTGAGAATCTCGCGATTACCGCCGGCCTTCCGATGCCGAAGGTATATATCGTAGAAGACCCTGCACCAAACGCTTTTGCAACAGGACGAGACCCAGAACATGCTGTTGTTGCGGTGACGAGTGGTATTCTCCAGATTCTTGACCGGAGTGAGCTTGAAGGAGTGATTGCTCACGAACTCTCACACGTGGGAAACCGAGATATGCTTGTTTCAACAGTTGCGGTCGTACTCGCAGGGTTTGTCGCGATTGTCGCCGATATCTTTTTACGTATGACCATGTTCGGCGGTGGCGACAATCGCGACCGTAACCCCGTTTTTCTTATTATTGGTATCGTCGGTATTGTACTCGCACCGATTGCGGCGCAGCTCATCAAACTCGCAATTTCACGAAAGCGCGAGTACCTTGCGGATGCGTCAGGTGCACTCTTAACGCGATACCCAGAAGGGCTTGCTTCAGCACTTGAAAAGATTTCTGCATATGCACGTCCCATGAAGCGTGCCAACAACGCAACCGCGCACCTCTTCATCGCAGACCCATTTGGAAAAGATAAAAAGGGAATTGGGCAGAAGATTTCCGGCCTTTTCCAAACGCACCCACCCGCACAAGACCGCATCCGCATCCTGCGAGGGATGGAGTAATCTGCATGAGTAGATATAATTGTGCATACAATGATTAGTGTAGAAGAAAAAAAGAAACTCGGATTTAAATATCATGTGACACTCATGTGTTCAGGTAATGATACTGAGAACGAGAAATACTTAAGAGATGCAACATCGATCGCAAAAGGAATCGCACAAAGAGACTTTGTGCTTGTAAACGGAGCTTCTAAGGCAGGTCTAATGGGTGTGACAGGAAGGGTCGCCTATGAGGCTGGGGGAGAAGTCTATGGGGTTGGACTGAAGGACTATGAAGCAGAGATATATCCTTGGTTTTCAAACTGGGAAGGCTTCAGTTCATACAATCTGCGCATTCGCCGCTTAACTGATTTGGCGGATGTTTTTATTGCTTTGGCAGGGGGCCTTGGGACACTACATGAAGTCCTCGATGTACATATCAATCAATTTTTGGGTAAAGAAAATCGACCGGTCATTATTGTTTCGCCTATGGCGGAGCTGTATAAAGATCTATGCAATCGAGTGAAAGAAGAAGGATTGTACTGGGACAAACTCCCTGAGCATATCTACTATGCAAAAGACGCAGAAGAAGCACTGAGTATGCTCGATAAGATAACCGCTGAGTACGACGAGGTTGGATATATCAATAAAAGCTATTACCCGGCACTTAGCTCGGAGGGTATTTATGAAAATATGAAGCAGTACGATGAAAAGTTTAATATTCTCTATGCAGATCGTGAATGGGTTGTGTACCCCGACGTGTACCCGCCCAATCGCTTCAGAAGCTCCCTGACGTTTGCAAAACATATTACAAAAGATCTTTGTAAAGATAAGGTCATTTTTGATATCGGCTGCGGTCCGGGGAATCTTGGAATTCTAGGTGCTTTGAATGGAGCAAAGAAAGTCATTAGCGTAGATATCAACCCTGCCGCAGTTGCAAACACTAAAGAAAATGTTGCACGATTTAAACTCAAAAATGTTGATGTGCGAGAAGGATCGGTATTCACAGCGGTAGGTCAGGAAAAAGCCAATGTAATATTTTTTCACCCGCCATTCCACCAAGAAAAAATTAAAGATAACCATACACGGCTCATGAACAGTGTTTCGACTGATGGGTTCAATGTACTAGATCGTTTCTTTGAAAATGTTGAAGAATACTTAAAACCGCAGGGAAGGATATATCTCGGGTTCTCAAATAAAGACAAAAACTCATTAACACATTTGGACAAACTCACGAAAAAATATGATGTGTCCATAGTTGCACATGAGTTTGTTGGCAGTTCAGCGGATTACAGACTATACGATATTCAGCCAAGAAAAGAGAAGAGTTCAAAGTTACTTTCTCTATTTAGTTTAAAAAAGGAGGCAACAAAGGAAGTTTAAAAAGACGCATCCACCTGCTCAAGACCGCATCCGCATCCTGCGTGACATGGATGTGTAGTGGTGGTACTCTAGGGGCTGTTGAACAGCCGTGGAAAGGAGAAAAACCATGGACCCGCTCATTATCGGCGCGATCATTGCGGCTGTGGTGGTTGTCGCCATTGCAGCCAAGATCGTGATAGGGAAGTCCCCCAAGTCGTCGGCCGACGACAACCCCTTCAAAGGCTCCGGTTGGGGTCCGCCAGAATAACAGTTCTTGCCGCCGCGCATTTAGGAGAAGCCCCGTCACACCAGACGGGGTTTTCTTAATTATATTTTTGCGGAGGGTGAGGGATTTGAACCCTCGAAGGGATTGCTCCCTTACCGCCTTTCCAAGGCGGCGCACTAGACCACTATGCGAACCCTCCCTAATCGCTTCACGAAGTGGTGACATCATACCGTAGAACAGGAGTATGTTAAAATATATTTATATGCACGGATACATCACAAATATTGAGAAGGATACTCTTGAAAATGAAAATTTTCGGAAGGTTCTCTATACTTCAAAGAACACACAGCTTGTCCTCATGAGTATTGCACCAAATGACGACATTGGAGCAGAAGTACACGAAGGGCACGCTCAGTTTATTCGTATTGAAGCAGGGGAAGGACTTGCGGTATTAAATGGTGAAGAAACAAAAATTGGTGACGGCTGCGCGATTGTTGTTCCTGCTGGGACACGACACAATTTTATAAACACGAGCAGCACAGAACCTCTGAAACTCTACTCACTCTACTCACCCCCAGAACATAAAGACGGTACGATTCACAAAACAAAAGCAGATGCATTGAAAGGGGAGGAACACTTTGATGGGGAGACAACGGAGTAAATAAGATCTTCTAAAAATAGCGACCTACTTTGTCGCTCCTTCAAAAAAGACCCTCATCGTACGACAGAGTACGTCTCGGGTTTTTTTTCTTGTGCTCCGCGTATCTCATCAATTTTTAGAAGATCTTGAAAAATAGCCGCCTCGATTTCTTGGGGTTACTGTGTAAACGCAGAGTAGTTCATTTCTTTCTTACCTTCGGGGATGATGCGGAGGATTTCGAAGGTGTCGGAGTCGGTTAGGTGCGCGCTCGTTATTTTGACGCGGATGCGGTTGCCGTCTTTTTCAGTGAAAAAGTATGTGCCCGGGCCTTCGGCGTAGGCGCGGTATTTATTCCAGTTTTTTTTATCGGGTGCAGAAAGATCAAGTTTTCCTTCTTCTTTTTTAATCTTCCCAAAGTGTGTTGCGGCAGTGTGGTCTTGCGCTACGGGTACAATTTCGCCAGAGAGAAATGCAGGAAGTGTTTCTACAAGAAGCTGCGCGCCGAGTGTAACGAGGCGCGGGCGGAGTTCTTTGGTGGTTTCTGTTGGAAGAATGTCGGTTTCTTTTGTGGCGACAATATCTCCCGCATCAAGCTCGTGTACCATCTTTTGAATCGTTACTCCGGTAGTTGTTTCACCACAGAGAAGTGCACTTTCAACGGGAGAGGCACCGCGATACTTTGGCAGCAATGAGTAGTGCACATTGAGTACGCCTTTTGGAAATATATTAATAAGTGCTTCAGGAAGAATCTTGCCGTAGGCCACGACGAGTGCGTAGTCGCAACCGAGGCTCTTGATCTTGTCGATAACCTCGGGGGTGATTTTTGCCGGAGTGAGTACCGGAAGTCCCTTCTCTTGTGCGAATACCTTCGTCTCACACGGAGTGAGCTCGTGCCCACGCCCGCGTGGTGCGTCGGGATTGGTGATGACTACTTTGGGTACAAGATCATTTTGTAAAAGAATCGCGAGTGTATCTCGCGCAACGTACGGCGTACCAAAAAAAGCAAATTTCATAGATAGTGTTATTCTACCGCAGCCTCACGTTCTTCGTGGTCTTCCATGTCGTCTTTACTCCAAATCTTCTCTGCTCGATCGATGAAGAGTGTTCCGTCGAGGTGGTCACATTCGTGTTGAAAAATCTGTGCGAGAAGACCGCCTGCGCCGCGCTCGAATTCGTTACCGTGTTCGTCGTACGCACGGAGGGTTGCGTTTGCTGCACGTTCGACTGCGCCGTAGTGATTTGGAACAGAGAGGCAACCTTCACCGAGCAGAGACTTCTTTTTTGAGAGCTTCACGATAGATGGATTGATGGCCACAATATCAGGAATGGTGTGTTCGGCATCACGATCCTTGCTCGTGTCATGCACGATAAAGATACGGAGCGGAATGCCGATTTGGGGGGCTGCTATGGCAACGCCAACAAACCCCTGCGCATTATACGAGAGGAGCGCATCGCGCATGTCTTTAATCACCTTTTTGATTTTTGGTGATTCGATATCTTCAAGGGGGACTTCCTCAGCAATCTGGTGAAGCGCCACGTGATCTTGGTCTACGAGTTTCGCCATAAGTTGTATAAAAACACTGTAGCAGAAAATGGGCTGAAAATCACGGAGTGATTTTCAGCTGTCTATACAATCCGGTCAGGATCAATAAATACACGGACCGTTGGGGGAAGCGCGCGAAGTGCGTCTGCCATCTTTTTGTTCGGCCACGAGCTTTGTCCGACACGAATAAGAGCGTAGCGAATGAGGGCGCCTTTGGGTGATGGTGGAGCGCTATAAAGCATTGGTTTGTATGATTCGAGCAGTGTACTTACGAGTTGCTCGGTTTTCTCAACTGCGTCACGGGTTCCTTGCCACGTGAGGTGGATGAAGTGCGCATAGGGAGGATATTGCAGTCCTTCACGAAGCGCGATTTCATCGTCATAGAATTTTTCAACAGAACCGGTCCGCGCTTGTTCGAGGAGTTCGTCTGTATCGGTTCGTGTTTGGATGTAGACGGTTTCGGTCGTGTGTTCTCGAATATGGAGAAGGGTACCGAGCGTCTCTTCTTGCTGACGCCATGTAGGTGTCGCGCGGAGTGCGTCCATATTTACAATCACGCTCGTGGTAATTCCTTTGATGAGGTAGGGGAGCACCATTGGGGTACCGATTAAGATAGCTCCTTTTGTTTTATAAAATTTCTCTGCAAGAAACGATGCCTTCTTGAATGTGTTTGCTGTTGTGTGATCAAACATCACAATAGGATGACCGGGAAGCAAACTGCTAAGCTCGTCATAGACATGTTGGATACCGATGCCGCGCTCACGGAGTCTCCAACCACCACATTCTGGGCAGACGTCTGCAGCGCGTTCACGTTTTCCTGATACACCGCACACGAAGAATCGTTTTTCTTCGCCACCTATCGTGAGTCGTACAAGTGAGTATGGTGCACCGGATTCAGGACAGCGGAAAATGTGCCCGCAATCAATACAGGCGACAACGGGCGAAAGGCCGCGCCGCGCCGCAAAGAGAAAGACCTTTCCTTTCTCTGCACAGGTCGCTTCGATGGCAGAGAGGACCTTCGGCGAAAACAGTTTAAAAGGCGTCGCACCGTCTGGCTTGTCGTTCATTTTTACAATAGAAACTTTCCCAGGGAGAATGATGCGCTTCGGAGTTTCACCTATTGTTCCGTACACGTCTTCTCGTCGTTTGATTTCTTCTTCGGTGCGGGGAAGAAGGTCAGCAAAAATAAGTCTACGCCCACTCTTTTTCGCGTGTAGTGTGAGTACAGTGCGAGTATCGAGGTACGGTCGTACACGTTCGCGGTAGTTTCCGGAACGTGCGCTATCGATAATGACGGTTGTAATATCGTGTCGCTCGATAACGCTGTGCGCGGGAGTGGCGATAATGAGCTTTGGTTTACTAAAGTCATCAAGAAGCGTGTATGCTGCGCGTGCTGACTTTGTGGTCATGGTGCTGGTGAGCAAGACAACGCGGTCTTCAATACCGGCAGAAAGTTCCTCGTAGGCAGCAGCCGCTTCGACCGATGATGGGGTGACGAGGAGTACTGAACCTGCGTGCGCGAATGTTTCTCGTACCAATGCTCGGTAGGCAAGGAATCGTTCTGGGGACGTACCTTGGAGTACTTCAGGAGCAACCGCAGTGTGTGCGTTTGTGTGATGCGTATGGGGAAGGGGGATATTGCCGTCTCGTATTTCTGGCGGAAGGAGTTGGTAAATGATTGAACCAATGTGGCATGCGTAGTATTCCGCAAGTTCAGCCGCGGTTTCTATGTAGATAGGTGAAAGCGTGTCGGTATTTTCTTGTGCAGGAAGTTTGCGGAGTGAAAATGTGGCAGCACGCAGCGCAGTCTTTGCTCCTGAGACAGGCTTTGTTTCGACGACAACGCCGCGGATCTGTTGGTTGCGTACGGGAATGGTGATGATGGTGCCTCGTGTGTAGGCAACGCTCGAAAAATACGAAAGCGATTCAATTTGAACAGAACGCTTTAGGGGAATAACCTCAATAACAAACATATGTAGACCCATTGTAGCAAATTGAGCCTATCCACAGAAAAAGAGTCCTAATCCTTCAGGTATGCGACATCGGCGCCGAGGGCAGTGAGTCGTTCAACGAGGCCCTCGTAGCCGCGGTTGATTGAGTAGATATTGCGGAGTACTGAGTGACCCTCGGCGCCGAGCATAGCAATGAGGAGAATCGTTGCAGGGCGAAGTGCGGGAGGACACACAAGTTCGTTTGGACGGAGTTTGGTTGGGCCATTTATATAAATACGGTGTGGGTCGGCAAGAACAGTGTCTGCACCAAGTTTGTCGAGTTCGGTAAAGTAGATTGCACGCTTCTCATACATCCAATCATGAATGAGTGTTTGTCCTTCGGCTTGCGTCGCGATGACTGCAAAAAATGGAAGATTGTCTGCATTGAGTCCTGGGTATGGACGAGAGTGAACTTTATCTTCAGGTGCAGTGAGTGAGGATGCTTTTGTTTTGATATCGACAAGTTTTGTCACTCCATTCTCAGCGAGGTACGGTTTTGATGCGGTGTATACAAAGCCCATCTTCGTGAGCGTTAAAAGTTCGAGTTCAAGAAATTCAATCGGACACCGAGTGATAGTAATTGCAGACTTCGTAATCACTGCAGCAGCAAGGAAGAACATGCTGTCGGTAGGATCTTCTGAGAGAGTGTACGTAATATCAGCATCAATACTCTTTACGCCTGTTACGGTGAGCGTTGTTGTGCCAACACCTTCAATGTGGACGCCGCAGAGGGTAAGGAAGGCACACATCTCTTGCACCATGTAGTTTGCCGACGCGTACTTGATGACTGTCGTACCCTCGCTGAGTGCTGCAGCCATGAGCACGTTCTCGGTTACGGTGTCGCCTGATTCATAGAGAATGATTTCGGTTGGTGTTTGTGGTGCAACTTTAATTTTGAATGCGTCGTCTGTCGTATCGATTGCCACACCAAAATGTTCGAGTCCATAAAAGTGAGGACGTACCGTACGACTGCCGAGTTTGCAGCCTCCAGATTGTGGAAGTGAGAATTTCTTCATCTGGTGGATGAGTGGTCCGATAAACATGATGATGCTCCGTGTCTTTCGTGCAGCATCGACGTTAATCTTTGTCAGGTCAATCTTTTTTGGAACCGTTATCGTAACGTCACTACCATTCCATACAACATGCACACCGATACTCTCGAGTACTTCGATAATACGGTATACCTCTTCGATGCGAGGCATGCTTTTCAGCGTTGTTGTTCCTTTATTCAGGAGTGAGGCGCAGAGAAGTCCGACCGCACCATTCTTCGATGTATTGGTAACAACGGTACCTTTGAGCTTTTTCCCGCCAGTTATAGAAAGATTGACTGTCTTCATAAAAAGCATCATACCATGGGTATATGGGGCCCGAAAAATCCTGCCGCGGTGCGGCTGATTTTTCGGGCATTGCACTTTTGCTTGAACCCTATACCATAGAGTCACTATGATGGAACGCTTTTCTCCAAAGGTAGGTATTGATCTTGGTACCACAAGTGTACTGGTGTATGTTCCTGGCCGCGGCATTGTGCTCAATGAGCCATCGGTGGTTGCTGTCTCAGATGACAACCAAATTCTCGCTGTTGGAGAAGAAGCAAAACAAATGATTGGTCGCACTCCCGACAATATTCGCGCGTACCGTCCAATGAAGGATGGTGTGATTGCAGACTACCGTGTGACCGAAGCGATGCTCAGATACTTTCTTAAGAAGGCGCTCGGTTCGTGGAATATTTTTCGTCCTGAAGTAATGATCTCAGTACCGGCGGGTGTCACCTCGACAGAGAAGCGTGCGGTGGTGGAAGCAGCGATCAAGGCCGGCGCCAAAAGTGCGTACGTAGTGAAGGAGCCGATTCTCGCAGCGATTGGCGCCGGCCTTCCTATCTATGAACCGCAAGGACACATGATTGTTGACTGCGGCGGGGGAACGATTGACGTTGCGGTGATTTCGCTCGGCGGTATTGTGGCTGCCAACTCAGTGAAGTGCGCAGGGAACCGCATTGACGCGGCGATTATCGATTTTGTAAAAAAGAATCACAACCTTTCAATCGGAGAAAAGACTGCAGAAGATGTAAAAATTACCATTGGCTCGGCGCTTCCACTAGAAGAAGAGTTAGTTATGGCAATTAAGGGGCGAGATATTGTAACGGGTCTACCACGTACGGCAGAAATACGAACCAACGAAATCGTTCGCGCAATCGCAAAAGAACTTCGCGACATGGTGAAGGCAATTAAGGATGTCTTTCAGGAAACGCCGCCAGAAATTGCATCTGACATCATTGATCACGGCATTATTATGACCGGTGGTACGTCACAGCTTCGCAACTTTACCGAACTCATCCGTAGACGAACGGGCGTGAAAGCAAAACTCGCGGATCAAGCACTCTTTTGTGTGGTGAAGGGGACAGGTGTCGCACTCGAACACCTCGATACCTACAAACGTACGATTACTTCGAAACGTTAGACGCTTATCAACGTTTGAAAACACCGTCTACAAAAGTGATGGTGGTACAATGATTACATTATGACGGAGGCGAATGCTCGTAACAGAGAACGTCATGTTCTTTCAGGCACCCGAGGGTCGGGTAACTTTGACGTACGTAGTTGGCAAGGCCTTACGTCTGTTTTGAAAGCGGGTCGTGATGCAGGAATGGACGCTGATACCTACTCTGCATTTCGAGATACGGTGTTGCAGTACGCGCAAAGCCGCGGTACCGATAAAGATCTTCGGACTCAGATTGAAGCAACACTCGCTACGTTTGGAAAAACTATTCCAAAAGCAGACGAACCGCCTGTAGAAGCAAATGTAGAAGCAAAATCCGCTGCAGTGGAAGTTCCTCAAAAAGAAACGGTCGTTCCGCAGAGGACTTCGTTTGGTTCGGGCCGCCCTTCACCACAATTTTCAGCACCTGAGTCTGCTCCGAAAGAAACGCAGTCGCAAGAACCTCCAGAACCACCGCAACCTCCAAAAGTACAACACGAAGCTCCAGTAAATTTACCTATTCATACGGAGGTTCCTATTCGCAAGGTGGTACCGGCTCCAGAGCCGGAAGCGGTTGCACCACCACGTGCACAAGACGAGACGAAAACAATTAGTGACTACAAGGAACGCATTGATCAAATCAAGCACACGATAAACGCAGAAATTGGAAATCCAACTGCGCTCTTAAGTGAAACCAACGAGGTGGGACGTCAGTACATGCAGGCACTGGTCGCTGCTATGAAGGCAGTCGCAGGTGCCGCGCCAGGAACACTCTCATCTTCAATGCAACGTTTGGAAGAATTATTTCCGAAAGTTCTTGATGCTGCCAAAAATCATCGAACGGAAAAAACATCTCCACCTCCACCGAAGCCAGAACCAGTTGTAGAGAAAGAAATTCCGGTAGAGAAGCCTGTGGAGGTAGGAGAACCTGTGCCTGAACCGATTCCCGAAGAGCCTCCACATATTGAAAGTATCCCTGAACCTGCGCCGCAGGTAGACGTTGTTGAGCGTGTTGAAGAAGAACCGAAAGAAGAAATAGTTGTACCTGAAGTACCGATAGAAGTATCGAAACCACCAGAACCAGAAGTACGTGATGAAAAGCCGGTAGAGCCAGAGGTACCGGAAGTCGTCGCAGAAGAAATCCCGCTTCCGCCACCTTCGCCAAAGAAGGATCCGGAGCCTGTTGCGGTAGTTATTCCACCTCGTGTAGAAGTGAAAGATGTACCGCCCGAACCTAAAAAGATTTCCGTACTCCCATCTCTCCATGAACAGTTGGCAACGCAGCAGATTCAGGTAAAGCAGGAAGTACCGACTGTCGTTGAAAAGGAAGAATTACCAAAACCTATTCCAAAACCGTTACCGGCACCAGTTGTGGTCCCTCCAGAAAATCTTCCTATTCTTAAAAAAGAAATAAATGCAGAAGAGAAGAGTAATATAAAAGAAGTAGAGTCGGAGCCAATTCCAGAACGTACTCCTGCGGTACAGGTGGAAGCAGAAACAGCAGTAGCACAGAGTGTGGTGACGCGACGTGGACCAAAGCGCCCAACCTTAGAAGTACATGCACTATCTGTAGAGAAGGAGCTCAATTCTCCCGAAATTGATGCAGGGCTCAGTGAAATATTAAATACATGGAAACTCTTTCGAGGAGGAGGAATCTTTGGTATCAAAAAAGCCGGTCTCGAAAATTCCCTCTATCAAAAATTGAAAGATGAACCGATGTCCGTGGTTGCAACAGGACGATGGGATGGTGCCGATCAAGAGGCGATTCTTTCTATGCGTGATTACATTAGTGGGTGGCGACAGGAGCAGGGGATGTGGTATGTGCCGAGTGAGACATTTGAAAACTACTTACGACGCGTCATTCGGCGTGTATTGAAGCGTCAGGAGAACGGTTAGTGGCCAGAGGCTCCGCAGTGCGGTATATTTTCTCTATGCGACAAGCGTTTTTATGTATCGGGACTCTTACGGATGTACTTCCGTTTTTTCCTGAAGATGACCGTGTTCCGGGAACAGATGTGCAACACATGTCGGTTGACCGACTGGGTATAGATGAGGCACGCACCCTTCGTCGCGAATCGTCGCTCAGACCATTCAATCGTTCGTACCGAACGTTTGTTATTGCGTTTACGTCTGCTACCGGTGAAGCACAAAACGCACTTCTTAAAACATTGGAGGAACCAGCAGAGGGAACACAGTTGTATGTCGTGGTACCGCGCGAGGATGTCTTACTCGCGACCGTGCGGTCCAGACTCGTACTCCTTGACGGCGCTGCCGTTGATACACTCGTGCCGCGCGAAGCGGCAACATTTCTTGCACGTACACCTGCAGAGCGACTTGCAGATATTGCAGAAAAAATTAAAGAAAAAGATTTTGCATGGATGGAATCAGTCCTTACTGGTCTTGAAATACATGCTCATACGGAACGTAATCATGAACTTATGCGAGAGGTACTTTTTGTCCGAGAGTATTTTGCGGCACCTGGTTCTTCGAAGAAAATGCTCCTTGAACAACTCTCACTTTCAATCTAAAAGTTGCCAGTACGGCATTTACTCGCTACTATAGGGCTATATGGCATACGATTTTTCATCATTCGACGTTCGTTCTACAGAAGTTGTGGCGTGGCTACAGAAAGAATTTGCAACAATCCGAACCGGACGGGCGACCCCTACCATTCTTGATGGTGTACAAGTTGACTCATATGGAGCACGTGTCCCTGTGGCACAGCTCGGTACTGTTGGTACAGAAGATCCTCGAACACTCCGTGTTTCAATATGGGATGCAAGCCAAGTAAAGGCTGTCGAAAAAGCAATTATTGATGCGAACCTTGGACTCTCAGTGATGAGTGACGAGAAAGGTGTGCGTGTTATTTTCCCAGAACTGACCGGTGAACGTCGTGAACAACTTATGAAGCAAGCAAAAGGGAAGCTTGAAGAAGCGCGGGTGTCACTCCGCTCTGCTCGAGACGACGCAATGAAAAAGCTTGAAGCGGCAGACCTCAGTGACGATGAAACATTTACCGTTAAAGAAGATCTTCAAAAGAAAGTAGATGCAAAGAATGCAGAGCTTGCAGATCTACTCATGCGAAAGGAATCTGAAATCACACAATGAGCATTCTTCTCTTTCTCGCAGTATTGTTTGTTCTTATTCTGGTACACGAATTCGGGCACTTTATTGCAGCTAAAAAATCGGGGATGCGCGTTGATGAATTTGCGATTGGATTTCCTCCGCGGTTATTTAGTCGAACAAAGGGAGAGACGACGTACTCAATCAACCTTCTTCCTATCGGTGGCTACGTAAAGATATTTGGTGAAGACGCTGTTGGAACAGAACACAGCCCTGATGAACCGCGAGCCTTCACCGCAAAACCACGATGGATACAGGCAGTCGTACTTCTTGCAGGGGTAACGATGAACGTACTTCTCGCGTGGGTGCTTTTCATTATCATCTTTACTGTTGGGGTGCAGACGGCAGTCACACCTGAAACAGCAACTGACGAGGCGCGTCTCATGGTTACGAACGTACTTCCGGAAAGTCCTGCGGCAGACGCTGGTGTTGCGGTCGGAACTGAAATCGTAGGAGTTTCATCAGGCGAGGATACGCTTACAGAACTTTCTCCAGAATCATTTACTGAGTTTACGGCAGAGCATAGTGATGCAGCGATTACGGTTACGTATCGTACAGGGGATGAGGAGCAGACGGCCCTTCTCACGAGTGAACGTGGTCTCCTTCCTGAAGATGAAGATCGGAAAATCCTCGGAGTCGGCCTTGCGCTCATTGATACTATTCCGCTCCCATTCTTGACTGCAGTGAAAGAGGGAACGGTACTGACTTATACAACGCTTCGCGACATTACAGTAGGTCTCACAAGACTCATTGTTGACGCGGTACAACTGAAGGCTGACCTCTCACAAGTTGCAGGTCCTATCGGTATCGTTGGACTTGTAGGGGAAGCGTCAGCATTCGGTTTCACCTCCTTACTTATGTTTACTGCGTTTATTTCTCTCAACCTCGCAGTCATTAATATTCTCCCATTCCCCGCACTCGATGGTGGCCGGTTACTCTTTGTGATTATTGAATCGGTAAAAGGTTCCGCAATTAAACCGCAGGCAGTGGCAATTATGAATATGGTTGGATTCGCGATTCTCATTCTCCTCATGATCGCGGTTACGGTGCACGATGTACTAAAAGTGGTGTAAGTAGGGCAGGCGGCTCTGGTATACTATTTCTATGGAATGGTTTTGGTACCTTATGGTATTTGTATTCGGTGCGATTATCGGGTCGTTTCTTAACGTTGTCATCTACCGATTCAACACAGGGAAATCCCTTGAAGGAAGATCACACTGTCTTTCCTGCGGTCACACGCTTTCGTGGTACGAGCTTATCCCGGTTGTGTCGTACCTTGGCCTCCGTGGGCACTGTAGACATTGTCATGCCTCCGTCCCAGCTCGATATATATTTGTGGAAGTGGGGATGGGAATCTTGTTTGTATTATTTTGGATGTCGTTTTCACACGTACTCCCGCTCTTTGCGCTCTATGCAATAAGTAGCGCGATCCTCGTGGTGATCTTTGTGCACGACCTTCGACACATGATTATTCCCGATTCACTCGTCGTTGCGCTCGGAATCGTTGCACTCGTTATCCTTAGCTACATAACGTGGAGTACAGGTGGGGGATACATGGTTGCGCTTGAGCACATCGGTGCAGGACTTGGCGCGGGAATATTTTTCTTCGCGTTTTGGTTCTTCTCCAAAGGTCGCGCTATGGGGCTCGGGGATGCAAAACTCGCAATCCCACTCGGCATTATCGTAGGCCCACTCGGCGCTCCAGCTATGATCATTGGTGCGTTTTGGGTCGGTGCGATTGTCAGTCTTGTGATACTGGCATTTCAGAAAGTGGCCGGAACGGGGAAAACACAGTTACCTTTTTTGCGAACTCCGCTTAAAATGAAGAGTGAGATTCCGTTTGCGCCATTTCTCATTCTGGCGTTTTGGTATGTTGTCTTATTTCATGCAGATATTTACACACTCATCAACCTCTTTGTCTTCTAAGAGAACACTGCGCACTGTCGCAGACTCTTCGCGGGGATTTTCTCTTGTCGAGCTTTTAGTCTCGATCGCCATTATGGTACTCATTCTCGGTACGGTGGTTGTACGCTTCACCTCTTTTGATAGCTTGATCCTTCTTCGAACACTTGGGCATGATGTAGCGCTCACTGTTCGAAAAGCGCAGACGTATTCACTCAGTGTGCTTGGGAACTCTGGTGATTTCCAAACACCGTATGGGGTTTCATTTACTCCGGACGCAACATCGTATCCACTCTTTGCATACGGAGGGAGTAGCGCACGCCCAAAATACGACGGAACTGCAACAGCGCTTGAAACCTTCGCACTCGGTCGCAACTACATCATTTCTGATGTGTGCGTTATTGCGAACAGTGTTGAAGACTGCAATGTGAGTCGTTTGGATATTTCATTTGTACGACCAGAATTCTCCGCACTCTTTTATGTGCCAACATATACGGAAGTGCAGAACGCAGCGATTTCAACGGGGGTGATTAAGTTACAATCACAACGTGACACAACGGTGACCGGCCGAATTGAGATTGGGTACACCGGTCAAATTTCAGTCGTACTGCAATAGCTATGCAATTATTTCAGCAACAACAAAAAAGCGGATTCTCTCTCGTCGAAATGATGGTTGCTGTCAGTCTGTTTATGATTGTGATGGTGATTTCTGTCGGTGGCCTGATGACTCTCGTGTACAGTGGCGCAGCAACAGAGTCATCACTTTCGGTATCGACCAACCTTTCTCTTGCGCTCGATAGTATGTCGCGCAATATCCGTACCGGATATTCGTACTATTGTGCAGCGTCACTCCCAGATTCAGGAGCGCTTCCGAGTACAACTGCCGATTGCTCAAGTGGCGGCGCAGCGTTTGTCTTTACCAACTCACGAACGGGGGACCGTACGGGGTTTCGGTACAACAGCACCGCAAAATCAATTGAGCAAAAACTCAACTCAGGCTCCTGGGTCCGCATTACTTCAAGCGAGATCACTGTGCAGGCACTCTCATTTTATGTAACCGGTTCCAGTGCTGCAGATACACTGCAGCCGACGGCTCGTATTCTTGTAAATGCACTGTCAACGCAAGGAAATGAGATTGCTCCGTTCTATGTTCAGACACTCGTTACCAGTCGCTTACTTGATGTGTAGTATGAAAACACGTATATCACAACAGCATAGTCTCGGGTTCTCACTTGTTGAAACACTGGTGGCAATCAGCATTCTCTTACTCGTGATTATCGTGCCGCTTCGTATTGCATCACAAAGTATTTTGAGTTCCGCTTTCTCTCGACAAGAGATGACCGCGGTATTTCTTGCTGAAGAAAGTACCGAAGCGATCGTTCGCCTCCGAGACAACGATGCGCTTGATGGCGGCTCGACGACATCGTGGTATAGCAGTCTTCCTGCGACGTGTAAGACGAGCACGGGCTGTAGCTACAATGTCTCAACAGGTAGTTTTGTATCCTGTTCACCAACGACGAGTTGTGATCTTTATGCGAGTACGAGCGGATCTTCGTACTATACGCATACGAGTAATGGGACGACTGCCGTCTATAACCGAAAAACAGTTGTCACGGAGTCGCCGACTGGTGAGTACAATGTTACGTCAACGGTGTCATGGACTGCAGGAGTCGTGTCTGGCGTCGTCAGTGTAGCGGTAACCACACGTATCTATAATCAGTATGAATAATGTACACACACAACCGCAGAGAGGATTTACACTTTTTATCGCAGTGATTGTTTCGTCGCTTACGGTAATCATTGCACTCGCTATTTTAGGAGTATCAACGACTCAGCTTGAGCTCGCAGGATTCTCTCGGCAATCTGAGGTTTCTTTCGAAGCAGCGTCTGCTGCTGCAGAGTGTATTCGTTTTTATGATGTATCAACCGCCCACGGCGGAACATTCGATGTACCAGGTGATGGGAGTACACAAGGATCTACAGCGCAGGTAACGTGTTTTGGAAGTACAGCAACCAATAGTAATGGCGCAGCACGGAGTGGTACAGAACAGCGATTTCAGTGGACATGGAATACCAATACCACATGCTCTATTGCGAGCGTGTACAAGTTTTACAGCACGTCAGGGGCGGTTGATATGGATTCGGTCGGTGTAACAGCGTACGACTGTCCCTCGAATGTTGAATGTACCGTGGTACAGGCGCGGGGATACAACGCTGCGTGTAATGCGCTCTCAGGCAGTAGTGTGATCGAACGCGCACTCTTTCTGGTGTATTAGGGTTCACGTACAAAGAATCCCCTTCAGGGGATTTTTTGTACGTGAGCCATTGCCCAGGATTGAACTGGGGACCTCGTCCTTACCATGGACGCGCTCTACCGACTGAGCTACAATGGCGACTTTTTCAGTGGTGGTACAAGAGTAGCAAAAAAATGATTGAAAACAAAGCCTAGCTATATTACTATGACGGTGCTTCCCCAAGCCATCTTAGCTCAGTTGGCAGAGCATTGCATTCGTAACGCAAAGGTCCGCAGTTCGATCCTGCGAGATGGCTCCAGTTGATTTTTTAATAGATAAGCGTATATTTCGGTAGCTCGGTATTCCTTTCAGGTCTGTCGGGTGGCCGCCAGGAGGAGAATCTTGTATTCGTTCAAGTTTCTCGCGAAGCCTCCTGGCGGCTTTTTCTTTTGCTATACTGAAACAAAATGAAGGATACAGAACATACCCAGATGCGTATTGAAGAGATTGAAGCGGCAATGAATTTGCCGGATTTTTGGAATAATCCTACAGAGGCGCAAACGCTCATTAAAGAATTGCAGGAACTAAAAGATGAAGCTGATGGGAAAGAAAAGTACGACCGCAATAATGCAGTGATTACTATTGTTGCTGGAGCAGGGGGTGACGACGCGGAGGACTTTGCACGCATGCTCTCAGAGATGTATCAGAAGTATGCTGAGAAGCACGGATGGAGTGCACTCATTCTCGATGAGAATCCCAACGACCATAACGGCTACCGCAATGTTGTATTTGAAATTGTAGGGAAAGAAGCGTACGGCGAACTAAAAAACGAATCAGGGATTCATCGGCTCGTACGTATTTCACCCTTTAATGCAAACGGAAAACGACAGACTTCCTTTGTCCTTGTTGAAGTTTCACCAAAATTTGATAACCTTACCGAAGCGCCACTGAATGAAGATGATCTTGAGATATCCTTTGCACGCTCGGGAGGTGCAGGTGGGCAGAATGTAAACAAGCGTGAGACTGCCGTTCGCATTACACATACACCGACGC
This sequence comes from Candidatus Kaiserbacteria bacterium CG10_big_fil_rev_8_21_14_0_10_47_16, assembly GCA_002773395.1. Classification (GTDB taxonomy): domain Bacteria; phylum Patescibacteriota; class Minisyncoccia; order Phycocordibacterales; family UBA918; genus 1-14-0-10-47-16. The sequence goes on along the minus strand of PFBI01000006.1, from coordinate 118,500 downwards.
ACATTTCTGTGCACGTATCGTCTGAACGCAGTCAGCAGCAAAATCGCGATAAAGCGATGGCGCTCCTTGCAGGAAAAGTATTTGCATTCACCGAGGCGCAGCGGAAGCGTGAACTCGCAGGACTTGCGGTAGAGAAGACCGTAAAGATTGAATGGGGTAGTCAGATCCGGTCATACGTCCTCCACCCGTATCAGATGGTGAAGGATCATCGGACAAATACAGAGGTTCGGAACATTGATACCGTACTCGATGGGGATATCCAGGTGTTTATAGACGCCGAAAAGTAGGAATATGAGGGGCCAACAGGCCTGAAATCACTTTGGGATTTCAGGCCTGTTGTGTAATAAACCTCTATGCAGTGCCGATGCTAGCTCTTAGAAAAAATATGCAGTACAATGGTCGTATTATCGTATGATTTATTTCGACAACGTTTCCAAGATATACAACGGTGGCGATTCCATAGCACTCCAAAATGTGACCTTCCAGGTCGCACCGCAAGAATTCGTATCGATTGTTGGACACTCGGGTGCAGGGAAAACAACGCTCCTTAAAATGCTCATTGCAGAAGATTTTCCAACAGACGGGACGGTCTTTTTTGAGTCACTCAACGTTCACAGTATTCCACGCGGACAACTTCCAAACTTTCGTCGCAAGATAGGAACGGTCTTTCAAGACTTTAAATTACTTCCCCATAAAACAGCGTGGGAGAATGTCGCGTTTGCGATGGAGGCAAACGGTCGCACCGATGAAGAAATTGCAGAGAACGTACCACAAGCACTCGCACTCGTTGATCTCTCTGCAAAAATACTACAGTTTCCACACGAACTTTCAGGAGGGGAGAAACAGCGTGTCGCAATTGCTCGTGCGATTGTAAATCAGCCTGACATTATTATTGCCGACGAACCGACGGGCAACCTTGATCCAATTGCAACGTACGAAGTCGTGCAAATTCTAAAGAAGATTAATGATCTCGGTACGACCGTCATCATGACAACGCACAACAAGGGCGTGATTGATGCATTGGGACGACGGGTGATTACGATGGACGAAGGGAAAATTATCCGCGATGACTCCGAAGGGAAGTACGTCTTATAATAAGTTGTAATTAGGAAATACTATGTCAATGTGGACTGGATTCAAACGTATGGTGCATGCCGGATTTATCGGTTTTTGGCGTAACGCGTACGTCTCTCTTGCTGCAGTCTTCGTAATGACTGTCACACTCTTTGTGGTGGGGTCCGTCCTCCTTGTAGGGCAGCTGCTCAATGCATCACTCGTAGAAATCCGCGATAAGGTGGACATCAATGTCTACATGGTGCCAAGCGCTCAGGAAGAAGACATTGTGAAGCTTCAAACCTCACTCGAAGCGCTTCCGGATGTCCGTGAAGTAACCTATACCTCTCGTGAAGAAGCACTTACTGCCTTCCAAGAGCGTCACAAGGATGACGAGTTGACGATCCAAGCTCTCGATGAACTTGGCGACAATCCGCTCGGAGCATCACTCGCAATCCGTGCTGCTGAAACATCACAGTACGAAGGTATTGCAAACTTCATTTCTGACCAGCAAATCAATGAAGATCCTGCAAACCCACTCATCGATCGAGTGAACTATTTCCAAAATAAAGAAGCGATTGAGAAACTCACTGCTATTATCGGCGCGGTTGAGCGGGGAAGTTACATTGCAATGATTATTCTCGTTATTGCGACTGTCCTTATTACGCTCAATACTGTACGCCTTGCTATCTTCACCAGTCGTGAAGAAATCTCTGTTATGCGACTCGTTGGAGCGAGTAACATGTTTATCCGCGGACCGTTTATTCTCCAAGGCATCGTGTACGGAATCATTGCGGGAGTACTCACGCTCCTTGTCTTGTATCCGATTGTACTGTGGCTTGGTCCTGCAACGGAAGGATTCTTCCAGTTCAACATCTTTAGTTATTACATTGGTCACTTCGGCTATCTCTTCTTTGTGATCGTCGGTTCAGGAATTGTTCTCGGCGCACTGGCGAGTATCTTAGCAATTACACGGTACCTCCGGGTCTAGCAGTTATGGCTACAAAAGGCACAACAAAGAGCGCATCAAAAACAAGATCAAAAAAGCGCTCATACATCTTCGTTGTAGGTGGAGTCATGAGTGGCGTTGGGAAAGGCGTCGCCTCATCATCTATTGCAAAGATCCTCCAAGCACGCGGACTCACGGTAACGGCACTGAAGATTGATCCGTACATCAATGTAGACGCAGGTACCATGAATCCAACTGAGCATGGAGAAGTCTTTGTACTGCAAGGTGGACTCGAGACAGATCAAGATATGGGCAACTACGAGCGGTTCATTGGTGTTGATATCCCTGATATCAACTACATGACCACAGGGAGTGTGTACCAGACCGTAATCCAGAAGGAGCGGAATCTTGAGTATAAAGGGAAAAATGTACAGGTTGTTCCGGATGTCCCACTGGAAGTAATTCGTCGTATTAAACACGCTGCAGAAGTTGCAGACGCAGACGTTACTATCACTGAAATTGGCGGTACGATTGGAGAGTACGAAAATATCCTCTTCCTTGAAGCCGTCCGTATGATGAAGGGTGAAATGCCAGGGAGTGTTGCTGTGGTCATGGTTTCATACCTTCCAGTCCCAGGTTCCCTTGGTGAAATGAAAACCAAACCAACGCAACATGCCTCGCGAACACTCAATAGTGCAGGGGTATTCGCTGATTTCATTCTCGCCCGCGCGCCAATTGCTGTTGATAAAAAACGTAAAGAAAAGATTGCACGATTTTGTAACGTGCAGCCAGATCATGTCATCTCTGCACCTGATGTGAAAAGTATCTACGACGTGCCGCTTAATTTTGAACGGGATAAACTTTCAGAACGTATCTGCAGCGTGTTGAACTTGCCATGCAAGAAATCAAACCTCTCTACGTGGAAGCGTTTCGTTGACCGTTCAAAGGATACTCATGATACGGTACAGATCGCCGTGGTGGGGAAATACTTCAGTTCAGGAGACTTTGTGCTTTCGGATGTGTATATTTCAATACTCGAAGCGATTAAGTACTCTGCATATAAACTTGGTCTGAAGCCAGAGATTACCTACCTCTCCTCTCAAGACTTTGAAAATAAAAAGAACCTTCAGAAACTCAAGAAATTTGACGGGGTCCTTATTCCGGGAGGATTCGGTACAACAGGTATCCAGGGGAAGCTCAACGTCATCCAATACGTTCGTGAGAATAAGATCCCATACTTCGGTATTTGCTACGGTATGCAACTTGCGGTTGTTGAGTTTGCCCAGAATGTATTAAAACTCAAGCAGGTAAGTACTGCAGAAATTGATCCAACGGCAAAACATGTCGTTGTCGATATCATGCCAGAGCAGAAAGAAAAACTCGCAAAGAAGGATATGGGAGGTACGATGCGACTTGGTGAGTATCCTGCGGTTCTTGCGAAGGGAAGTATCGCTGCGAAGGCGTATGGAGCGACGACTATCTCTGAACGTCATCGCCACCGATACGAAGTGAGTCCAGACTACATCACAGAGATTAGTAGTGGAGGGCTCATCTTCTCAGGAACCTCACCTGACGGACGTTTGATGGAGATTGCAGAATTACCACCATCGAAACACCCATTTTTTCTTGGAGTGCAATTTCATCCAGAATTTCATGCAAGGCCGTTGGATCCGCACCCACTCTTCACTGCCTTTATTAAAGCGTCGTACGAGAGTAAGTAGCACGTAATAAAAGGCGCGAGGACGAAGTCCTCGCGCCTTTTATTATGCAATCTCACTCTTACCCAAAGGTAAACGCATAGAGTCGAACGGTACCACTCTTCACCCGTAGCTCGAGTGTATGACCCTCAGCGCGAGCATTGTGAATGAGTTTATAGAGCTGGCTTCCTTTGACAGTAACTGACCCGCTGACGACGTCGTCGCCACCTGCGGCATCAACACGTTTGCCGTCTTGCCAGACCTCTATTTCTGCACCACTGTCTGACTCTGCAACGATGTACACATCCTTCGCTGCGTATTTGTAAAGCACCGAAGAACCTGCTCCTCCCGATGCGTATTCTCTTTGGATATTCCACGTTCCGCCAAGATAGAGAGTATTAAGACCAGGAGTTTGTGGTTGTGTGAATTGTTGTTCACCAGAGAGGCCGGCTTTCCCATTTCCAAGGTATTCATTTCGGAGGCTTCCGAAATATGTTTCGGGACTATTTGACTGTGTCTTTACCTCAGTAATATTTGTTGCAGCGAGACTCCTATCAGACATGCTGTCCATGCCGAGCACGCTCGCTCGCTCCTTCAATAATTCTTGAATTTTCATTTCAGTTTCAGCGTAGTCGCCCTCACCGATGTGGTCGTACACAATAGTGCCGTTAATATCAATGAGATATTTGCGTGGCCAGTACTGGTTTCCGTATGCGCCCCATGTCGCATAGTCGTTATCAAGGACGACAGGGTAGGTGATGCCGAATTTTTCCATTGCCGCGCGAACATTATCAATGTTCTTTTCAAACGCAAATTCCGGCGTGTGGATGCCAACAATAATGAGACCTTCATCTTTGTACTTTTCATACCACGCAGCCATGTATGGGAACGTACGCTGACAGTTAATACATGAGTAGGTCATGAAATCGACGAGGATGACCTTTTTGCCAACGTAGTCAGACAGTGCGATCGGCGCGCCGTCGGTGTTTACAAATCCAGATGGATTTACAATCTCAACGTAGGGTTGTGTCTGATAGGAGTTACCATTCGTTCCTTGTGATTCTGATACGTTCGGATCATTCTGTTGGAGGAGTCTTTGTTCTATCTTTGTGATATCAAAGAATCCACTGTCGAGAATTGCGGTTTCAATTTTCTTTTCAATACCAAAAACAATCAAGAGTCCGAGAATGATGAAGAGTGCCCCCAAGACCTTTTTAAAGCTGCTGTGAGGGTCTGAGAGTACCCCAAGCTTGCTCGCAAAGCGTTCTCCAAGCATTGCGATGAGGAGAAGGACAATTGATAGCCCGAGTACATATGCAAGGAGGTAGATTGTTCCAAGGAGGAAACTTGCAGGAAGTACAGAAGCCAAAATCACAAAGTATGTTGGTGAACAGGTTGAGAAGATTGGTCCGAGCGATGCTCCGATGATCACATCGCCCCAAAAACTTTTCTTCTGATATCCTGCTCCCAATACTTTGTTTGAGTTACTTGAGAGTTTTGCGATACCGGGAATGTTTCCCCACAGGGCAGGAAAGAGCAGTGTAAGACCAAAGATGGTGAGTATACCGCCAGAGAGGTACATCCATGTCTGTGGTGGGATCATGATGAACGCAGTCGATACCTTCAGTATGTAGGTGAAGGCGATAATTGAGAGAGCAAGCGAGCCGACAACGATATACGGAGTATTTCTACTTCGTCCAGAGGCTGCAGAACCTACCACTACTGGAAGGAGTGGTAGGACGCACGGCGCGAGTACCGTGAGCAATCCCGCGATAAATGAAATAATAAGAAATGTCATACTAGATTACGTTGGTGAGGAGGGAAGTAAGTGTTGGTGAACTACTCCACTTTGTAATCATATTACCTTGTGCGTCTACCTGTACGAGCGTGTGTTGGTACGTAACGCCGTACTTTTGTTTGAGTGCGGTGGAATTATCGTAATCAACATCGAGGATCGTTACGCCTGCTGGGATGTCACTCCGGTGAGATTTAATATCAGCATCTAGCGCTCGACATGTTGGACACCACGATGCGCGGAAAAAGAGAATCACATCACCGTTATCAGCTTTTGCGAGCTTTTCCGGACTGTATGCTTCGTATGAACCATGATCACTCATTATAGCGTCTCCCTCCATCACCGTGTCATCTTTCATGCTGGTATCTTCCATCGTACTGTCGTCTTGCATCATCGTACCGTCATCCATCATTGCATCGTTACTGTCATTTTTAAGAAATGCATAACTGCTAATACCGATAACAATGAGAACGATAATAAGGATCACTGTCTGTGTTGTATTCATATTAAATTAAATTAACCTCCTTTCAATACATACAGTATAGGAAGGAGGTCGATAAATGTAAAGCTGGCTTTACACAGGTATATTACTCTTTCAGGTAGCTATCGAAATAGATTGAGTGACAGGTGTATCCATCAGGATTCTTTTGTAAATAATCCTGATGGTAGTCTTCTGCGGGCCAGAAGCGAGTAAATGGCTCCAAGGTTGTCACAACAGGGTCCTGCCACCGGCCAGACTCATTTACAATCTCAATCATTTCTTCAGCAATCTTTTTCTCTGCCTCATCTTGGAAAAAGATTGCTGATCGATACGAAGTACCAACATCATTCCCTTGCTGGTTGAGTGTGGTGGGATTATGAATTTGAAAGAAGAAATCAAGAATCTGTTTGTACGATGTCTTTTCAGAATCGTATGCAACCTCGAGCGCTTCTGCGTGCCCAGGATGGTTCTCGTACGTCGGGTTCTCATTTGTTCCACCGGTGTACCCAGCTTCGGTTGCGGTGACTCCGGGGAGGTCACGGATGAGGTCTTCCAACCCCCAGAAACATCCTCCCGCTATATATGCCTTTTTTATCATAGTGAAAATATTATTATCCCTTACTCCCTACAGGAGCTGTACACCTTGTCGATATTTTAGTTCGGCTTCCGCCTTCTAAAATATCAGGCAAGGTCTTGCGAAGCTCCAAGTGTTCGCTTCTCACCCCAGAAACATCCCCCTGCTATGTATGCCTTTTTTGTCATAGTTACACTTTTGGTTTTAGTTCGAGCGAGACGCTGTTAATACAGAAACGATCGCACGTCTTACCATCTTTCTCAGGTCCATCAGAAAAGACGTGACCTAGGTGCGCACCGCAGTTTTTGCAGCGTACTTCTACACGACTCATGCCACCGCTTGTATCTTCGTGAAGTGTGACCGCTTCGCGATTTGCAGGATCAGTAAATGATGGCCAGCCAGAGTTGCTTTCAAACTTAGTATCAGAAGAAAAGAGGGAAGCGTTGCACACGGCGCAGTGGTACATGCCGTCAGCTTTCTCGTCTACGTATTTACCTTTAAATGGCGCTTCGGTGCCGCTTTCACGCGCGACACGGTAGAGCTCAGGATTTTCATTCTTTAATTCGTCGTCGCTCTTCATAGAATATGAGATGTTAAGTCTACTATACATAGAAGTATAACACTTCTATGACTGAAACTATGGACTTTTACCCAATTCCATGGTTATATTCGGGTTGGAACGTAATCCTATATAAGGAGAGTTAGATGCACATTGTTCCTGCGCCCGAACAAGACAATCAGCCCCTTCCTGCCAATCAGCATTTGTGGGAGATTACGTGCAAATACACGCACACCCACAACGAGAAGATGGGCACGGAAGAAACCGTCACTGTCGTTGCCAGCAACCGAACTTCAGCAGAACAGGAGGCCAAGAGGCTTGCTGCCACTGAGGTCTTTGGCAACGACCTTCACAGGAGGTACTTCATGGTCACCAAGTCTGTCAAAAAAGGGTGACCGAGGGATGCAACAATTCTACTGTGTATGGGAGTTTGGCGGCGGTAACCACGGTGGTAACTTTGGCCGAAAAGGTACCATTGTGGTAACTGCCAAAACCCAAGCGGATGCCATTAGAGAGGCAAAAGAAACTGTTTGTGAAGAGACTCTTAATCTCGACGCAAGGAAATATGGTAAGTGCCTCTCTGTTATAGTTACAAAACTCGTTACGGAGGACAAATGACCTTCGCCCTTTCAACCAACGGAGCCGCGATCACCTCGATCGACGGCTCTCTTTGTTTATTCGGTTTCGATGCCGGTGAGGTCAGCAGAATTAAAGAGGACTCCAAACGTCTTGCACCACGTAAGTACATAGTGATACTCATCAAGGTTCACACCCTCAGGAATCTCGTAATTGATATTTCCCTCGGTAGCTTTTACTTTACCAATATTGATAAATTCTTTTGCATCAAGATCTTTTGCAAGGTATACGTAAATATCGGGTCCATTGATTGTTTTAAAATTTTCGTATCGTAGGTATGACGCTCCCTCAGCCTCAATAATCCTCACGGTGCCTGATGCAGGGTGTCCTGCAGTTCCGGTAACGGTGGCTGTCGGGGAAGATTCCGATTCTTGACCGATATTGGTTGGAGGTAATGCGTCATCCACTTTTATATTTCTAAAGAGGGGAGAGATTGCGTAGTAACCGAGTGCAATAATAAGAAGTATGATGACACCCACAGCGATATACCATTTTTTCATACGTATATTTTAGCATGTGGGATTTTTGTCTTTCTGTCTCTATTTATTTGAATGGTTGTTCAGGTACCTTTAAAGAAATGTGTATCTAATTCTCCTTCAAAAATCTTTTCCATGATCTGACCGAATTCCCCTCCATCAATAAGACGAAGTGAGGGTTGTGTGTCAGCATACATTCTTCCGCCCATTGTGTAATCGCTCGTGGTGATACACCACCCTTCACTTGCTTGATGGTGGTATGCCCCGACGAGTTGTTGAAGTGCAGGCCGACCGACATTATTACCTCTCTTATACCGCTTTACTTGGATAAGAATTTTTTTATCTTTGTCATATGCCTCGATATCGATACCACCATCATTACTAGGATTCGTCACCTTTATCCGAGTCAACCCCTCACTTTTTTCGAGGATATAAGCAACAAATTTTTCAAATTCAAAAGGATTCATGTTTTGAACTTGCGCAACAGTTTTAAATCCCTCGAAGCGTTTTTTATCGTGGGTACGTTTCTGTTCTTTTTTTATAAAGCGGAACACACGCATAATAGTGCGCCATGAAATAGAGAATAGTAGGAGCGCAATGAGGGCGACAAGAAGGTAATAACCAATATCAAGATGTAGGTTAGGGAGTTTAATGGATTCAGCACTTGCTACAATTGCCATAAGCGTGAGGATCGCAAGAAAAATTCCACTGATTGAAGCATTGGAATGTTTACGTCGTTTGAGCCTGCGGTGGTATTTTCGTCTCATGGGTCTTCTAAGACTTATATAATGAATATTTCATTAAGTAAAGTTCTTTTGTCGGTTTTTATAAGGACTCGATTCTCACAGCTTCAGTACAGGTTGTCGGTCAGGGACTCGGTCACGAATCACTAAGTAATTATATCGCTTGCTCATAATCTACTAAGTGTTCTCGACCCCGGCTCAGAAAACAGTCCACTGGACTGTTTTCTTCCGCCTTTCTCGTCCCTGACCGGCAGCTATAACAACAAAAATGCACAGCAGAAGCTGTGCATTTTTGTTGTAGCTGCCGGTCAGGGACTCGAACCCCAATAGCTGGTACCAGAAACCAGAGTCCTACCATTAGACGAACCGGCAATGTAATCCCTATATATTTTCTCTATGCTTGTTCGTCTAATGGGAGGGCGAGGAGTCCTACTGTCGAGCAAGCGAGCGTCGCGGGAGAGTTGGACTCTCCCATGACCGAGCGAGCGATGACAGGAAGCTTTGCTTACCATTAGACGAACCGGCAATATAGGAAGCGCCGTGGCGCGATTAGTACAGTAGCATATTTATTTCTATTTTTCAGCACTCGATTTGGGGGTCTGTTAGAATATCTCTATCGTATGAAACGGAAGAAGAAATTCACTATTACTTCAAAGGTGTGGCTGTGGCCGGGGGATATGGCCGCGTGGCATTTTGCGGGGATTGATAAGAAGCTGGCAAGTGAAATCACCGAGCTGTATGGAAAGAATCGTCGAGGATTTGGATCACTGCCCGTTATGGTGAAACTCGGGAAGACATCGTGGAAGACTTCAATATTTCCGGACTCACGTTCAGGCACGTATCTGCTCCCACTCAAAGTAAAAGTGCGCAAAGCAGAAGATATTTATGAAGATGATGAGGTGACCTTCACTATTGATATCCTTATATAAAATTTTGGCATAGAAAAAGCCCGAAGTGTCTGGTATGACACTCGGGCTAGTTCGTCGTGAACTGGGAACTCATCTTAATCTTTTCTTTTGCCGGTAGGCGGGTTTCTTAGTAGAGACGCGTCACCGCTTCTCTGTATTTCTTGCCGAAGGTGAGGAACAGTCCGGCATTCCACTTGAACGGATTGCCGTCGTATTCCTTGGTATCTAGGTCGGCGCGTTCGATTTCGTCGAGCTCGAGAGACCATTGCACGGCAGTTTCCTTGCCCTCGATATTGCCTCTCATTCCGGGATTCCAAAAGTTTTTCCAATCCGGATCGGGATCCGGATTGAAGTGTTTGCCAGCGACGGCGCGTGGCCGGTAGGCGTAGGCGTCTTCGCTGGCGGTCTCGGCGACCGCCTCCGAAATGGTGGTGTCGAGGACACCGTACGCGAGCCGAAGCTCGGTGAGGCGCTTGACCTCGTCTGGATCTGATCCACCACGGACCAAGATCCACTCGATGATTGGTTTGTGGTTGTCTGTGGCGGCTGCCTCGCTGTGTGCGAGGAAAAGGGAAGAAGTGTTGAGGCTGGTTGCCTCAGCGGAGGTTGTAGTGTCGAGAGACGCTACAACCAATTCTTGTGCCTGCGCCGCTGTGGTGAAGGTGTGGAAAGAAAGATAGGTGATGAGAAGAACGATGTAGCGGCGCATGAAAGCCCCCTATGTGTTGTTGTTGAACCTGCGGATATTATCGCATATATTAAAATATTGTCAAGTCAAGAGTAGGGAGGTGTGGATAACTATGAAAATATGGCTTAAAAACAACTGGGCCGCAAGCATTCGCTTGCGGCCCGTGAAAACCTTCAAATTTAGGAACTTATTCGTCGGTGGATCCCTTCCGGAAATCCTTCGGCTTCTTCTGCGGCTCGCGTTGCCACTTCTGCGTGCGGTCGTACGCCGGCCGAGTTTGAATATTGTTGTCGGTCGGATGTTGTTCGGCCCAGTCTTGGCCGAACCTTTCTGCCATACGCATTGATTTCTGCGCCATACTGAGGACCCTCCTTCTGTCCGTTTTGGAGCATATCGCATATAGACGATTTTGTCACTTTCGAGCACGCTGTCCGAGTTGGTCCAATATTGCTATACTAGGTGTATATGAAAAAAATAGTCTTTTTTAGTCTCCTCTTACTCATTATTATCTTCGCAGGTTGGTGGTATTACATGGTGTCACAGGGTGTTGATGATTCACAGGATGCAACAACTGTTCCGACTGGTGTAAACATTGCATACGCATGTAACGAAGGTGCAACAATTGCAGCAACGCTCTACCAAGGTGACGCGCCCGCAACCTCAACTCCGGGTGAGCCGCCAGTTCCTACAGGATCTGTACATGTAGTGTTGAGTGATGGACGGACATTTGATTTAGATCAAACTATTTCTGCAGATGGCGTACGGTACGCAAATGAAAATGAATCATTTGTATTCTGGTCAAAAGGCAACGGTGCCATCGTACTTGAAAACAACGAACAGAACACATACCTCGGATGTGTGCGTATTGCGGATGTATCAGAAGGATCTGATCTCGATGCGGTGTACCACAGTGGTGGTCTCGGTGTAACACTCCGATTCCCTGGTCTTGTCGCGTCAACATCTGAAGGATTGTCTGCGGATTACCGCGTTGATGAATCGTACGTATACCAAATGAACCCTGATACGAGCATTTACGGAGTGAAGTTTGCAATTCCAACGCAAATGGCGACGGGAACCAACCTTTCTGCAGACAGTTACTTCAGTATTGAAACGATTCCGGACGCTACAACGTGTGACGCGGGCATGTTCCTCGATGGTGAGTATACGGCAGTCTCTCTTAATGACGGTGATACAACGTATTCCGTAGCAACATCAAGTGGTGCAGGCGCAGGGAATCGATATGAGGAAACAGTCTTTGCGCTCCCTGGTATCAATCCGTGTATGGCTGTTCGATACTTTGTACACTATGGCGTTCTCCAGAACTACCCAGAAGGGACCGTAACTGAGTTTGATGCAGCAGCTTTGACTGCAGCTTTCGACACTATCCGCCGTACGATCGTTGTGAGTCGATAACCGGTTACGTTATGGAACTTACTCAACAAAAATGTGAAGCGTGTGAAGGTGGCGTACTTCCGCTTAATAAGGTGGAAGCAGATATTCTCCTTACTCAAATTCCAGACTGGAGTGTCTCTGAAGACACAAAGACTATTAGTCGTTCGTATACCTTTGCAGATTTTAAGGAAGCATTAGCATTTGTGAATAGGGTAGGCGAAATCGCTGAATCAGAAGGACATCATCCTGACATTCACCTTACGGACTACAAGAACGTGCGGATTGATCTCTCAACGCACGCTATTCTAGGACTTTCAAACAACGATTTCATTCTCGCTGCAAAGATTGATGCGTAAAGAGTAGAGAAGCACCTGTTTTGGTATATATATGAAATTTGCGTACGTTGCCGCGAGCTAATTTTCATCATTTCTTCATGGAGTGTCCGTATAATATAAAGCGAAGATCGACATTATCATTATATTAAAATTTGGTTGGTGACGATATGCAGGGTGCATACGTCGCTCATCAATAATCAATTATATTACTATGGGAATTCTAGCATGGGTCATTCTTGGAGGTATTGCAGGTTGGATCGCGTCGCTCGTTATGCACACAGATGGAAATCAAGGTATATTCCTCAACATTGTTGTAGGAATAATCGGCGCATTTATCGGTGGACTCGTCTTCAACTTCTTTGGAGGCGCAGGTATCACAGGGTTCAACCTCTATAGTCTGGTAGTCTCAGTACTCGGTGCTGTCATTCTATTGTGGCTTACAAAAATGGTTACCTCTTCGTAAGGTATTACCGTGGGAGGCCAGGAGATGTCTAATGCAACATACGTATGCACAAAGATACTATTCACAACACATCGTTCTCTGAACGAAAACGAGCGTTTGAAATCGCTCAAAATAATGGTCTAACAATTTCTGACCCGGTTGTTCGGCAGGGATTAGTACAGATGTCTCTTCAGGAGACTATCCAATAGGCTTCTCCGTGGAGACCGCCGCAGAGGATTTTGCATTTAGCAAGGTCCTCTGTTTTGGTATATACGTTCAGCACATACAGAGCGGTATGGTATCGTTGTGGATATGGACGCAATTGTGCACGTCGTACTATTCCTCACTTCGCTTGCTGTTATTTGGTATTTCAGCGGTAGTCTCATTGAGACCGTGAATCAAATCGCTCGCCATATTAATAAAAGTGGCTTTGTGGTCGCCTTTTTTATTCTCGGGTTCTTTACCTCCATTAGTGAAATTTCAGTTGCCGTTAATGCTTCACTCGAAGGAGTACCGCAAGTTTCGGTAGGGAATCTTGTTGGCGCATCGTTTGTTATTTTGCTTCTCATTGTGCCGCTTCTTGCGGTTGCTTCAGGTAAGATTGAGCTTAAGAATACGCTCACTGACCGAAATTTGATACTCGCATTGCTCGTATCGGTCCTTCCGGTACTTTTTGTTATCGATGGTAGTGTCACGAGGCAAGAAGGTTTCCTGCTCCTCGCTGCGTACGTCACGCTTCTCTTTGCAATCCGTAATCAGCCGCAGATACAGGATGTGGAAATAGAGATACCAGAACCAGAGACAACATCGCGGTTATGGTTTTATATAACAAAAACAGTCATCGGTGCCGTCGTCATATTCTTTGCGGGTCATATCCTAGTGACTGAGTCTGTATATTTTGCAACCGCACTCTCTGTCCCGCAATCTATTATCGGGCTCGTACTCCTTTCCATTGGGACCAACGTGCCTGAGATTATGGTGGCAGTGCAGGCGCTTCGGAAAAAACAGAAGGCGATTGCGTTTGGGAACTATCTTGGTTCAGCGGTGACTAACACTCCAATCTTTGCATTTCTTGTGCTCGCAAACGGCACGTTTACCATTGCTTCGGAACAATTCCTCGTTACCGCGATACTGATGTGCTTCGGGTTTGTACTCCTTGCTATCTTCGTTCGTTCAAAATGCACACTTTCAAGGCGGGAAGGTATCGTTCTCTTTAGCTTCTATGTTCTCTTTATTCTGGCACAAACAATCAGTATCGCTGCAATCGTCGGGCAGTAATCCCACAGGAGTACCCAAGACGGCATTGTATTTTTGTACGTACACGCTACGCTAATGGGTATATGCAAACAATGTTTCCAATCATCATCGACGTTTTATTTAGTCTCGGGCTGACGTGGGCAGTGGGCTCTTCTACATTTGCGATTACTTTTTATATGGTCGCACTTTCAGATGGCACCATTGATCCTTCTGAAAAACGCCTTATGCACACGGTATACCACGTTCTGCGCATTGGGCAGGCGCTTCTTATTTTGGCGCTCATCGGCTTTGCACTGCAGCCAGGGTTTGTGGTGACGAATGTCTATATCGCACAATGGTTTTTGATCGGTGTTGTAGTTCTTAACGGATTACTCATGACAAAACACGTTATGCCGATGCGGTTCGGTCCCATTCTTGCAGGAGGGTCTTGGTACGCACTATTCTTTGTTTCGACTCTCCCATTTAACGAAACACCACTCTGGATAATTGCAACAATATATATAGGATTTCTTGCTTTCTTTTACGTTTGTTTTAACGGCTTTAAGAAGAAGTTTGTAAAAACACAGGCATAATCCCAGACGGTCTCGGTGCGGGGTATACTATAGATAGACAGTTTGAGCGTAGTAATGAAGCAAGTTACTAATCTAATTCTAAGTATTCTATGGACATTTCAATTTTTTTGGCGCAAGTATTTGGGCTCTATTTCGTGATAACAGGGATAGCAATGATTGTTCGACCACGAGCGGTTGAGACACTGATTGCGACACTCGCAAAACGAGATTTTATTTTTGTAACCGGGTTTGTCGCACTCTTTATAGGTGTACCGTTGGTGCTTATGCACAATATCTGGGACGGAACATGGCGTGTCGTTGTTACGGTTATCGTCTGGGCAGCACTTCTTAAGGGGGTGATGCGACTCTTTATGCCCGACATGACGGCAGAGTGGGGGAAACGACTTGCAGGCAATCGCAACATGATACGACTTCTCGTGTGGGCAATCACACTTGTTGGTTTCTATCTTCTGTACGTAAGTTTCTAACGAGTTACATTTTCGTACACAAAAATTTTTCATGAACGTTTAACCGTTTCTAACGGAGGGATACATTTATCTCCATAGTGGCCAGTACTTTCTCATATACAGAACATATGCCGGGGATTACAATGTGTATGAAAGTCACTTTTATATACATGGATGCATATAGTTATCGTCGCGGGTTCACGCTTATCGAGCTTCTCGTCGTTATTGCCAATAAAGGCGTATTAAGTAAAAGGAATCGCGTGGTATACTTTTTTGTATGAAAAAAGGAATTATTGCAATTGTCATCGTTGCGCTTATTGCGGTAGCAGGATTCGGCTATTATAAAGGCTGGTTTTCTGGATCTCCAGAATCTTTTAAGGGGGCAACGCTCACTGTCCCTGGGACGAAAGATATTACCGTTGTCCTTGATACGACATCACCAAGTTCAACCAATAATTACCCAATGGGGGAATACAATGACGGCGACGCTGAACGCGGTACCGTTGTGGTGCTTGAGGATAAAGCAGAAAAAATGAGTGATGGACGCACCGTTGCGCCATTTGCACATAATTCCGGCGGCTCAGGAGAATTTTTATACCTTGGACTCTTTGATGCAAAACTAAAACATCTCAGTTCATTCCCGATTGGTGACCGCATCGATATTACCAGTATCGACGTTTCTGGAATTACCATTACGATCAATTATATGATTCATGGAGAAGGGCAGGCAATGTATGAGGATCCAAATACACCAGCCACACTCACACTTGATGTTGTGGGAGAGAAGTTGGTAAAGCGTATCGTCAATTAAGGTTACGAACCGACGAGTGGCACAAAGGCGAATCCTTTGAAGCGCTCAGTCGTGTGGTTCTGTGCTGAAGTGCGTGTTATACGACAAATGTACGGGCCGATGGGAATTATCATTATTCCACCGACAGTGAGCTGTTCGACGAGTTCTTGTGGTAGCACATCGGTGCTTGCAGACACGACAACTCGGTCGTAAGGAGAATGTTCAGGAAGTCCGAGTGTATTTCCTGTGGGAAGTACTTCTACATGCGGGAGATTATACTTTGCAAGATTTTCCTTTCCAAATGCGGTGAGTTCAGGAATACGCTCGACTGCATAGACATGACCTGTGTTTCCAACGATGTATCCCATGAGCGCTGCCATCCAGCATGAGCCGGCTCCTACTTCGAGCACTGTTTGACCTTTTGTCAAACAAAGGTGTTCAAGCATGAAGGCAGCCGTGTACGGACGGACTGTTGATTGCCCATACCCAATAGGGAGGGGGAAATCACCGTATGCATCTTTTTTAAATTTTTCGGGGACAAAATCAATACGATCAATACGTCGAAACGCATCAACCACCACAGGAGTTTTGAGAACCTCCTCATCTCGGTAGAGTTTTGTGATGAGACCTGAAAGAAAGCCAGTCATAAAAATTATGTACCTACGGCCCCTTGTCAGCCACCAGTGCTAACACTGTAATTGTGTCCTCATTCTCGGGAATGTCAATAAAAAGAAAAAGGCCGTACCCGAGGGTCGTGCCTTACTCATTCAGAGTATTAAAGTTTGATACGGACTGGCCGTGGGATTGGTCTTCGGGGATATTTTTTCCCGATAGCCAAATAGAGATACTTTCCAAATCCGAGAGAAAGCTGTACCAGTTCGACGGCCCCTGCATAGTATGCGTCAAGTGCCTTCTCTTGGGTGTGACGGGCATTTATCCGTCTGTACTCGATGTCTCCTGCCAGAAA
The DNA here is from genome assembly GCA_002773395.1 of Candidatus Kaiserbacteria bacterium CG10_big_fil_rev_8_21_14_0_10_47_16. Lineage (GTDB taxonomy): Bacteria > Patescibacteriota > Minisyncoccia > Phycocordibacterales > UBA918 > 1-14-0-10-47-16. The sequence continues at coordinate 101,740 of PFBI01000006.1, read as the reverse complement.
TCCGTCGTAGTAACATTGGATAACTCCTGGCTCGATCGTGCTCAACCTCTCCACTGTCTCGGCAGTTGGGAGGAGTATTTTTGCCTTGTTGATTTTTTGAACCTTCATTTTTCTTCTCCCAAAATGAAATATCGACCTCCATCATTACATTAATAAAACTGACCTGTCAATTTATTTATTTGAGTCTATACTCAAGAGGTGCTCTGGAATTTCTACTTACTACGATACAACGAGTTTATATGCAAAGATTAAAAAAGACGTCCTCTAATCATTAGTAGTCTTCGTATGGGTCGACGGAGTGATACGGACCTTTTATTTTTTCTATTTGACAATATTCTGCAGATTTTGCCCAACCGTCACAGGGATCAAATCGGCTTATATCTAAAATTATTCCAGCTAACAGAGCAGAAAATACAGCTGTTGCAGCAAGTAGACTTACTGTTTTTGTAAGTTTTTCCGCTTGGGTGTCAGCTTTTTGAACCAGAAAATTCTCTTCTACCGAGGTGTAGAGATAGTAAAAAACAAAAATAAAGGTTGACCAGCGTATAAACTGTGAGTAGTTTTCAGGATCATTCCAAAATGAGACAATACCTGAAATGAGAATTGCTGTTAATAAGATTGCAAAAAACTCCCTTACTTTATTGAATTTCATAGATATGTTTTTAGTCCGTTTACAGTTTCCCACTCAAATGGTGGGTGTGGAGAGAATCGAACTCTCAAGGTCTTGCGGCCAATGGGATTTGAATCTCATTAATTTGTCATGAATACATTTGGTGGGCGAGGAGAGACTTGAACTCTCACGACCTTTCGGCCAATGGGATTTGAATCCATCGCGTCTACCATTCCGCCACTCGCCCATCAAATACATTCATGACGGGTAATCAGCCTACCGGGCTGATTACTACCATTTTTACCCCGCACCAAAATCAGCGAGAGATAAAACAGGCACCAAAGAGAGATTGTGAGATTTTGGTGCCGGGGCCGCCACTTCTTGTGGCGACATTACTGTAGCAGAAAATAGTGAACTTATAAACACAACCCTTCAGATTGAGCATGCTAGAATGAAGAAAATCCCATCAGTGGGGTAGGCGTATTATTGGAGGTAATCACACGGGCTTTTATGGCATACGAGAGTAATTCAATTTTTTGGGTAGAACTAGAAAAAATCGTCCCCAATCCGTACCAGCCGCGGCGTGAATTTGATGAGTCAAAGCTTAAGGAGCTTGCAGAGTCAATCCGGATGTACGGGTTATTGCAGCCAGTCACGGTTATTCGGAAAGAAATTTCTTTAGAAGACGGCGCATTCAAGACTGAGTATGAACTTATCGCGGGTGAGCGCCGTCTTCGTGCATCAAAGATTGCAGGACTCACACAAATCCCCGTCATCATTCGAACAGGGGAAGAGAGTGACCTCATGAAGCTTGAGCTCGCTATTATTGAAAACTTGCAACGAGAAGACCTCAATGCGGTTGATCGTGCGAAGGCGTTCAAGCAGCTTGCAGAGCAGTTTAAAATCTCACATGCGGATGTTGCAAAGAAAGTGGGACGAAGTCGTGAGTATGTCTCAAACTCAATTCGCCTCCTCCTCTTGCCAGACACTATCATCAACGGACTTTCAAATGGTGATATTTCTGATGGTCACGCGCGTACACTCTTAATGCTCAATGATCGTCCTGAAGAACAAGACGTTGTCTTTCGCGAAATTCTCCTCAAGAAACTATCAGTACGTGAAGTTGAGCGCATCAGTCGAAAAATTGCGACAGATAAGGTTCGCAAGCAAACATGGAAAGATACTGATCCGGAACTTATTGCAATCGAGAAGCAATTTACCGAATCACTCGGTACCCGCGTACAGATTGCAAAGACTGATTATGGAGGGAAGGTGACCATCGATTATTTCTCAGCTGAAGATTTGCAGAAGCTGCTGGCAACACTTGCGAAAAAGCATCCCGAAGCAGTTGCAGCCAGTGTTGCAGATATTGCCGCAGCAACCCCACTCATGGCATCTGAGGCAGAACCAGTCATCCAAAGTCCCGAAGACGCACCGATTGAATCGCGTGAATGGCGCGAGGAGCCTGAAGATAAGGGGATGTATCAGACGCCTGAAGCACGAGAGGAAGAGCTTGCGAAAGAGGAAGAATCGGAGGACGAGGAGCTGTATTCGATCAAAAACTTTAGTTTGTAGGGAAACCACGGTTTAATTTTGACCGTCCCTACAGGAAGCGGTAGAATGAGAGAAAGAGGCGTAGTACGCTACCGCCGGTAGTTCGGTACGCTCATTTTGGAGGTTTATTCTGCGGTAGCACATACGTTATGCGTCAATCACAACTATTCACAAAAACACGAAAAGAAGCACCGTCAGATGAGGTGTCCAAGAATGCACAACTTCTTATTCGTGCAGGATACGTACATAAAGAAATGGCAGGCGTGTATGATCTCCTCCCGCTTGGACTCCGTGTGATTGAAAAAATCAAAGGCATTGTCCGTGAGGAAATGAATCGTGTGGGCGGGCAGGAACTCCTCATGAGTAGTTTGCAGCGGAAAGAATTATGGGAGCAAACCGATCGATGGAGTGATGAGACTGTTGACGTATGGTTTAAGTCAGAACTCGCTGTTGGCGGTGAAGTGGGATTTGGCTGGAGTCATGAAGAACCAATTATGGATATGATGCAACAGTACGTTGCAAGTTATAAAGATTTGCCTGCGAGTGTCTATCAATTTCAAACAAAACTTCGTAATGAGCTCCGCGCAAAGAGCGGCATTATGCGCGGTCGGGAATTTATCATGAAAGACATGTACTCGCTCCATGCCACAGAAGAAGACCTCAACGAATACTATGAGAAGGTAAAACAGGCATACCTCGTTATTTTCAAGCGTCTTGGACTCGGTGCTGATACGTACGTTACGTTTGCCAGCGGTGGCGCATTTACAAAATTCAGTCATGAATTTCAAACAGTATGTGACGCCGGTGAAGATGTTTTGTATGTACATCGCGGAAAGAACATCGCAGTGAATGAAGAAGTGCTCGATGAAGCAGTGAAGGAACTCGGCCTTGAGAAAGATCAATTGGAAAAAGTGAAGAGTGCTGAGATTGGAAATATCTTTAACTTTGGTACCGATAAAGCTGCACAAATGGGAATTACGTTTGCGAGCAAAGAAGGTTCAAAAGATCCTGTTTTCCTCGCGTCGTATGGTATCGGTATCACACGTGCGCTCGGAGTGATTGTTGAGAAATTTGCAGATGAGAAGGGGATTGTCTGGCCGGAGAGCGTTGCGCCGTTTACGGTGCATCTCGTAGGCCTCAATAGTGACGATGACGCCGTTCGCGATTACACAGACGGTCTGTATACAACGCTCACCGAAGAAGGAGTTGAGGTACTCTACGATGATCGTGATGCACGTACGGGAGAAAAATTTGCAGACAGTGATCTGATTGGTATCCCGTACCGTGTAGTCGTTTCTAAGAAAACTCAAGAAGAGGGAAGGTTCGAGGTCGTCACTCGGAAAACGGGTGAGGTACGATTCCTCACCGAAGAAGAATTATTGAATGATTTTATGCCGACTGGTACGGAAGAAGATAATGATTAAGCAGATTAAAGACAGCATAAATAAAATACTAGAATCAGTGTCGACAGACATTGGTATTGATCTTGGTACCGCAAATACGCTTGTGTATGTAAAAGGGAAAGGTGTCGTGCTCAACGAGCCAACGATTGTTGCTATCAACAAGAAAACGGGTCAACTCGTCGCCGTGGGGAATGAAGCAAAGACTATGCAGGGACGCACGCCGTCTCACATTGAAGTAGTGCGGCCGCTCGTTGATGGGGTTATCTCTGACTTCGAGGTGACTGAAGAAATGATTGCGTATCTCATCGCAAAGGTCCGCGGAAGCTCACGATCACTCATAGCGCCACGAGTACTCATCGGAGTACCGTCTGGAATTACAAACGTTGAAATGCGTGCAGCACGTGACGTTGCGAAGAATGCAGGCGCGCGTGACGTCTTTCTCATTGAAGAACCTGTCGCAGCGGCGATCGGCGCAAAGCTTCCAATTCACAAAGCGGAAGGGAACATGATTATCGATATCGGTGGCGGTACGACGGACATCGCAGTTCTCTCACTGTCAGGTATTGTAACGTCGCGTAATCTTAAGGTCGCGGGAGACAAACTCAATCAAGATATCGTGAGTTACATTCGCGACCAGTTTAAGGTGCTCGTTGGAGAACGTACTGCAGAAGATACAAAAATCTTCCTTGCGTCGGTCGAGCAGAATGCTGAATCGAAAGAAATGATTGTTCGTGGTCGTGATGTGGTTACCGGACTTCCGCGAGAGGTTGTAATTACTGACGTTGATATTAAGGAAGCGATTGCATCCTCAATCCACGCAATCGTGGAGTCGGTGCGTGATGTGGTTGAAGAGACACCGCCCGAGGTGCTTGCTGACGTGATGCAGAGAGGCATCTATCTCTCGGGCGGCGGGGCACTCATTCCGGGGGTTGCAGCACTTCTTGAAGATGTGCTCAAAGTGCCGGTTATTGTCGTACCAGACCCGCTGCGTGCCGTTATTCGTGGAAGTGGTATGGTATTAGAGAATCTTGAAGCATATGCGGGATTACTCATTGAAAAAGAAGGAGAACTTTCGCCGCGGATATAAGCATCCGCTTGCGCGCGCTGCGATTATTGTCGTTGTTGCGTTACTGCTCGTGTATGTGTTCGGCGGTCTCATTGGTGGCGCCACCGCAGTTTTGGTAAAGCCGTGGTACGCGGCTACTTCGTGGATGCATGATGGAACGGGTATTATCCCAACCTATCTTCGAAGTGCACAGTCGTATCGTGATGAGGTGACGCGACTTAGTGACGAACTTGCACAAGCACATCTCAATGACGAAGAGCGTCAATTCTTAGAATCTGAAAATACAGAGCTCAGAGCACTCCTCGGTGATACAGAAGGTGCGACGCATGAGCGTATTGCTGCAGGCGTCATCGGACGACCACCGTTTATTCCATACGACACACTGATGCTTGATCGAGGAACAGACGACGGAATTCTCCTCGACGCGCCGGTGTACCATTTTAATAATCAGCTCATTGGATTTGTGAGTAGCGTGTCAGGGCACAGCGCGGTTGTGACACTTCTCTCTGCACCAAATTTTGAGACGACGGTGTACGTGTTCGGTCCAAATATTTATACAACAGCGCGTGGTGTTGGAAACGGTGTGGTGCGCGTGAGTGTGCCACAAAACATCGCTATTGCAGAAGGAGATAGTGTTGTCGCTCCGACGCTCGAACAGGGATTCATTGGAAGGTTTGGCGTGATACGTTCTGAATCGTCAGAACCAGAACAATACGGGTTTGTACTTCCGGATAATTCAATTCAGTCATTTCGTCTTGTGAGCGTTGGAGTACGTCCGGTCACTGAAGTATCGTTTGACGCCGCAAAAAACAATCTAGAGAGTGCAAAGAGCAGCTTATTCACCATTCCTGTTCCTGCAGATGTTCTGGTCGATGAACATGCAACATCAACTGATCCTGTTGATACTACAGGCGAGGAGGCATCAACAACTGCCGAGTAATATGCGCGTACTTGCATACATGGTGGTACTCGCGCTCGCGTTTACTATGCCACTCTGGGTCTTTGTTATTGCGGCAGCCCTGTACTTTGCGCGGTGGAGTGGAGGTGAATTGCTTGTCATCGCGGTGTGCGTCGATGCACTCTTTGGATCGCACGGAACGTTTAGCGGGCTGTTGTACACCGCAATAACGGGAGGACTCTATCTATTTGCCGCGGCGATCAAACCGCAGCTTCGTATCTATCAAGATCTCATATGATTTTTTCTTTCTTTGGATTTCGCAAACGACGTATTAAAAAGAGTGATATCTCACTCGATGAAATTTTACTCGATTCATCAAACCTTCCTGCATTCAATACCGGACGCATGGAAGGAAAACTTGAACAACCGATTGGGAAGCGAAACATCGTCGCTGTCGGCCTACTCTTTCTTATTGTGGTATCGGTATTTGGATGGAAGCTCTTTACTCTGCAAATTGTAAACGGAGCAGCCTTCGCTGAGCGAAGTAAACAGAATGGTCTCCTCGATACGCTCATTGTTGCGGAGCGTGGTGTGGTGCGCGATCGAAACGGAGAGTTGCTCGCATGGAATGAAGTCGATCAAACGGGAGAGTATAACTTTCCGGTGCGCGCGTACTCTGATCGGCAAGGCTTAGGGCAGGTGATTGGCTACGTGAGTTATCCGCAAAAGGATACGTCGGGATTTTATTTTCGTGAGGAATATCTTGGACGTACCGGCATCGAAGAATCATTCGATACGCTCCTCGCTGGCAAAAACGGACATCAACTTGTTGAAAGTACCGTGCATGGTGAAGTGATTTCTGAACATGTGATTGATGTCCCACAGAAAGGGAAAGACATTGAACTCTCTCTTGATGCAGGCCTTACCGAGTTTATGTATCAAACCATTTCCTCATCAACAAAGGAGACAGGTTTCCGAAGTGGTGCGGGAGCAATTATGGATGTGCAGACGGGAGAAATTCTTGCGATGACGAGCTTCCCCTCATATGACCCAGAAATTCTCTCCGATGGGGATGATGTCGCTGCGATCGCTGCGCTCAACAAGGATACACGCTTCCCATTTCTCAATAAAATTACCGGTGGCGTGTACATCCCTGGTTCGATTGTAAAGCCGTTTGTGGCATACGCTGCACTTGCGGAGAATGTCATCAGTCCGGATAAAATCATTGTGTCAAACGGTTCTATTAGTATTCCGAATCCATACAATCCTTCGAACCCGTCTATCTTCAATGACTGGCGTGCCCACGGTCCTATGAATATGGTCAAAGCGCTCGCATTCTCATCTGACGTGTATTTCTATGAAATTGGTGGGGGATTTAAGGATCAGCCAGGGTTGGGAATCTTAAAGATTGATGAATATATGAAACTCTTTGGTATTGGAGAAAAAACAGGCATCCCACTCTTCGGTGAAGTGTCCGGCACGATTCCAACACCCGAGTGGAAAAGGAAAACATTTGATGACGATTGGCGTCTCGGGGACACCTACTTCACTTCAATTGGTCAGTATGGATTTTCAGTCACACCGCTGCAGATGCTTCGTGCGTACGCGGCGCTCGCAAACAATGGTACACTGCTCCAGCCGCAAGTAATAAAAGATTCATCACTCGTCGGCACTGATCTCGGTTTGAACCAAGATGACCTCGCTGTTGTTCACCAAGGTATTCGTGAGACAGTTATTGGTGAAGGTGGTACGGTCGGGGTGCTCCGTCGAAATGATGTCACCATTGCAGCAAAATCAGGTACTGCTGAGCTCGACTCATCAGACACCTACCTCAATACGTGGGTAGCGGGATACTTCCCGTATGAAAAACCACGATACGCGTTCATTTTGTTTATGGAAAAAGGTCCATATACAAATACGGTGAGTGCGGGACGAGTGATGAACAAAGTGTTCGACTGGATGACCATACATCGACCAGACTATCTGTTGGAGGAAGAGTAGGACGCAAAATATGCGTTTCATCCACAGATTTGACCAAGCCTTATTAGTGCGTATAATTGGAGTCACACATTTGAATACATATCTATGAATGATCAACACGACGCGTTTCTAACGCCTGAAAAGTTTGAAGAATTAAAGAAAGAACTTGAAAACCTCAAGACTGTCCGCCGCAAGGAGGTCGCTGAATCACTTGAGTACGCTCGTTCACTCGGAGATCTCTCAGAAAACGCTGAGTACCAAGAAGCTCGCGATATGCAGGCAGCTATCGAAGAACGCATTCTTCACCTCGAACAAGTCATCAAAGAAGCAAAGATTGTCGCAGGGACAAACAAGGGTGATGTTGTCGGGCTTGGAACTGAAGTGACCATTCAAAAAGACAAAGACAAAGAGAGTCGCACGTACACCATCGTTGGTTCAGAAGAGGCCAATATTCAAGACCACAAGCTCTCATACCTCTCACCGCTCGGTGAAGCGCTCATGGGAAAGACAAAAGGTGAAGCATTTACCTTCGAAACTCCGACAGGAAAGCAGAACTATAAAATCCTCAAAATCTCATAGAAAGAAAAGCCCCGCTCACGCGGGGCTTTTCTTTTCCCATTTTAAACGGTACGATAGCCTTACTATTCTATATGTTTTGGGCAGAAAAAATTGCAAATGATGTCGTGCGCAAATATGACGCACGTATTAAGAAGGGGGAGTCAATCATTGTTCGCGATGAAAAAACAGCGTCAGGACGGGTACATGTCGGCTCTCTTCGAAGTGCCTCACTCCATGCAATTGTTGCTGACGTCCTCGCGTCGGAAGGTGTCCCTGTTACGTTTCATTTTGAAATTAATGACTTCGATCCGATGGACGGGATCCCGTCGTATCTTGATGAAGCAGAGTATACAAAGTACATGGGAATGCAGCTGTATAAGATTCCATCGCCAGAACCAGGGTTTGATAATTTTGCAGAACTCTATGGACAAGAATATGTACGAGTACTTGAACAGTTAGGATTTGGTGCGCAGGTATATCGCGCAAGTGAGTTGTACCTGTCAGGGAAGATGAATGACTTGATACGCACTACACTGGAAAAGCGAAATGATATTCGACGTATTTATGCAGAGGTGTCTAAAAGTGAGCGGCCAGAAGATTGGCATCCACTGAACGTAGTGTGCGAAAACTGCGGGAAGCTTAGTTCTACAAAAGTAACTGATTTTGATGGTGAGACAGTTGCGTACACTTGTTCGTCAGATACGATTTCGTGGGCGGAGGGGTGTGGGCATAGTGGACGGATATCGCCATTTGATGGGAACGGAAAACTTCCGTGGAAAGTAGAGTGGGCAGCAAAGTTCGTTGTGCTCGGTGTTCACTTTGAAGGTGGCGGTAAAGATCATTACTCAAAAGGTGGTGCACGGCAGGTTGCAGAAGCGATTTCACGTGAAGTTTTTATGTTTGAACCACCGTACGGAGTGTTCAATGAGTTCTTCCTTATTGGCGGTAAGAAGATGTCTTCATCAAAAGGAAATGCCGCAACGGCAGTAGAGCTTGCAGAGCTTCTTCCAACACACATACTGCGGTTACTGCTCCTCAAGACCCCAATCAATCGTCAGATAGACTTTGATCCAGATGGGGATGCTATCCCTGTTCTCTTCGATACGTATGATCGTCTTGCAGAAAAGACGTGGAGTGGAGTGGAGGATGATGATTCGGTACTCTTTCAATTCGTACACACTCCAGCAGAACGATCGCATATTCATAAACGCTTCCTCCCACGATTTTCACAAATCGCGTTCTTTGTACAAATGCCGCACATGGATGTTTTTGAGGAGGTGGAGAAAATGAAAGGTTCACCACTGACTGATGAGGATCGTACAGAAGTTGACCTCCGTGTTACTTATGCAAAGCGTTGGCTTGAGACGTATGCTGATGAGAAATTCATTTTCGTGCTGCAGGAAACATTGCCACCACATGCAGCAACTCTCACTAATGAACAAAAACAAGCACTCGCACAATTTGCGACAAGAATAGAATTAGCAGATGAGTTCACTGGAGAATCGCTTCATAAACTTTCACATGAAATAAAAGAAGGACTATCGGGACTTTCAGCAGGGGATTTTTATGCCGCCATTTATGCAGTATTTCTTGGAAAGGAAAGTGGTCCGAAAATAGGATGGTTCCTCAGTACTCTCGATAAAGACTTTGTTATCAAACGTCTGACCTTAAAAGCTTAATCTAGGTTAGTCTGACTAACCTAGAGATAGGGAGAGAACAGCGGGCGAATGCCCGCTGTTCTTTTTTATGCTCATGCATGGGTTTTTGGCGGGGGATTGTCCACAGGTAAAGGGGAGAATAGTGGCGCGTGGTGGGACAAAGTGGTGTATACTAGCAATTAAGTGGGAAGGAGTGGTAAACTGTTCAAACGAACGTTTATCGGACTTAACTATGGAGACAGCCTATGCTCATCGGCGAATACACACACAGCATTGATGCAAAGAAACGTCTTTCACTTCCAAGTAAGTGGAGAACGGAGCTTGGTAAAAAGTTGATTGTGACGCGAGGGCTCGACAACTGTCTCTTTGTCTATCCGCAGAAAGAATGGAATCGCATTTCCGATAAAATCGGCCAGCTCCCATTCGGACAAGCGGACACTCGAGGATTCAACCGATTCTTTCTCTCTGGAGCGGTTGAGGTGGAGGTTGATAGTGTGGGACGCATTCTCGTTCCAGATTTCTTAAAGGAATTTGCATCACTGACATCAAAAGTGGTGTTTGCAGGTATCCATGACCGTGTAGAAATTTGGGATGAAAAGAAGTGGACTGACTACAAACGCAAGATTGAAAAGCAAGCTGATGCGCTCGCTGAAAAACTTGGAGAAATAGGAGTCCTCTAAAAGCCACAAACAAATTCCGTATGACAACAACGCATGTAACCGTCCTGAAGAAGGAGGCAGTCGAAGGACTGTCGCTTCGACCTGAGGCAATCATCGTTGATGCAACACTCGGAGCAGGTGGCCACGCGCGCGACATACTCTCACAACTCAATTCAGACGGCATGCTTATTGCACTCGACGCTGACGAGTCTGCAATCGAAGCGCTTGAAGGAGAGCTTAAGGGAGATGCAACAGTGCATCTCATTACCGCAAACTTCAGAACGCTCGATTCAGTACTTACCAAGCTCGACGTACCACACGTTGATGGCGTCCTCGCAGACCTTGGATGGCGTATGGAGCAGTTCGCAGGTGGAGGGAAAGGATTTTCTTTCCAACACGACGAACCGCTCACTATGACCTTCGGGAATCCAACAGATGAGGATTCCTACCCGTTCACTGCAAAAGACATCATCAATGAGTGGAGCGAAGAATCAATCGCAAATGTGCTCAAAGGATACGGTGAGGAGCGATTCGCGAAGCGAATCGCTCGCAAGATTGTCGAAGAACGAGAATCAGCACCTATCGAGACCTCAGGACAGCTTGTGGAAATTATTTCATCAGCGGTTCCTGGGTTCTACCGAACAGGGAAGACACACCCTGCGACTCGCAGTTTCCAAGCACTTCGCATCGCCGTCAATGACGAACTCGCAAGCCTTGAAGAGTTCATTCAAGTAGCGGTACAGCACCTCTCTCCGAACGGAAGACTTGCGATCATCACTTTTCACAGTATCGAAGATCGCATCGTCAAGCACACGTTTCGAACACTCGCCGCAGAACACGGCATGACCATCATTACTAAAAAACCAGTTACCGCATCGAAAGAGGAATTAGCAGAGAATCCTCGAGCACGAAGCGCCAAACTACGCATCATTCAAAAAAATTAGGCTTATGACACGAACACACAGCAAAGTAGCGCTCTACAAAGACCAGCAAGTATGGTTCTTTACACTCCTTTCAATACTCGTTGCGCTCTTTGCTCTGTATGTATATTTTCTTGCAAATTCTGTGTTCGAAGTGGTGATGCGGAAAGAAGTTGAACGAGATATTGTTTCAACCAGCTCATATGTGGGGCAGCTCGAATCAGAGTACGCGCGTTTGCAACACGGAGTAAATCCAGCGTTGGCACAAGAAGGGGGGTATGTGGTGGCGACGAATAAGATTTTTATTGATCGTACTGATGCGTCACTGGCGTATTCACGTGGTCAATAACCCTTTATAAAAAGAATGCTATAGTTTTTGGTAATGAAGAAGACCGCTATTTTCCGCATCCGAATCATTACAGGCGTCGTTGTCTTTTTGGCAGTACTGCTTATTGTGCGTCTCTACTACGTGCAAGTTATTCATTCTGAAAACTATAAATCGCAAGCTGAACGTCAGTATGTTCATACTGCGCAAGATCTTTATAGTCGCGGTGATATCTATTTTACTTCAAAGGATGGTGAGCTCTCGTGGGCGGCGGCTATCCAGCCAGGGTACGTGCTCGCGCTCGATCCAACGCGTATCACTGACCCCGAAGGTACTTATACTGCTCTGGTAGATATTTTGCCAAGCATTGATCATGATTCTTTTGTAAAGAAAGCGAGCGATCAGAAGCGTACATATCAAGAAATTAATACACAAGTATCAGACACCGACGCGGACGCTATCGATGTACTCGATCTCCCTGGGGTATTGCTATACCGCAGTCAATGGCGAAGCTATCCGCAAGATAACCTTGCTGCGCGCACCGTTGGCTTTGTTGGATATAAAGGAAACGATGTTGTCGGTCTCTATGGACTTGAGCGACAATACGAAGATGTTCTCTCGCGCGGAAGTGATAAGCTCTCAGTAAATTTCTTTGCAGAACTCTTTAGTGATTTTGATAATCTCGTTTTTGACTCCTCACATAGTGATGAGGGAGATATTATCACTACACTCGAACCAAACGTTTCCAAAATGCTCGATGAAGTTTTGAAGAAGACAGAAGATAAGTGGAAGAGTAAGGTAACGGGCGGCATCATTATGAATCCGCGGACAGGAGAAATCTACGCGATGAACGTCGTTCCTACCTTTAACCTCAACGACCGTTCAGGAGTCTCTCTTGAAATGTTTGATAATCCATTGGTGGAAGCCCGCTACGAAATGGGTTCTATCATTAAGCCGCTCACGATGGCGGCGGGTATTGATACAAACACGGTAACGCCATCAACAACGTACTACGACCCCGGATGTATTGAACTCAATACGTATCGTATTTGTAACTTTGATAAACGAGGTCGCGGTACGGTACCAATGCAGGAGGTTCTCAGTCAATCACTCAATACGGGAGTGGCGCATATTGTGAATTTGATGGGAAAGGAAAAACTAAAGAAATATTTTCTTGGCCTCAAGCTCGGAAGTGAGACCGGCATTGATTTACCGGGAGAAATTCATGGGGATCTCGAAAACCTCAACTCTCCCCGTGACGTCGAGTATGCAACTGCTTCCTTTGGACAAGGAATTGCAATGACACCAATTGAGACCGTCCGCGCGCTTGCAACGCTTGCGAACGACGGAAGACTGGTAACGCCGCATATTGTGAAAGAAATTCGATATGAGTCAGGGAAGACATACAATGTTCAATTCCCCCTCGGCGAGCAAGTGTTCTCAACATCAACAACCGATCAGGTGACATCGATGCTTATCACTGTTGCCGACAAGGCACTCGCGCACGGTGCTCTCTCGATGGAACACTACAGCTTTGCCTCAAAGACGGGGACTGCACAGATTGCTAATCCAAATGGCGGTGGTTACTACGCTGACCGCTATTTACACTCGTTTTTTGGCTATTTTCCGGCCTATGACCCACAATTCCTCATTTTCTTGTATACTGTAGAACCACAGGGGGTACAGTACTCATCAGAGACCCTAACGGAACCGTATGGCGAACTGATGCGCTTTTTGCTTAATTACTACGACGTCCCTCCAGACCGATAAATTGAATCCACGCATGAAAACTATTTTGAAAAAAGTTGTCGTCACCATCCTCACCTTTGAAGCAAAAATTCTCCTCCGTCGCACAAAACCAAAAATTGTTGCGGTCATTGGGAGTGTTGGAAAGACGTCAGTGAAAGACGCGATATATGCAGTGCTGAAGAATCATGAATTCGCACGCAAGAGTGAAAAGAGTTATAACTCTGAAATTGGTGTTCCACTTTCAGTTCTCGGACTTCAGAACGCATGGAGTAATCCATTTCAGTGGCTGAAGAATATTATTGACGGACTTATCATCGCGCTCTTTCCGGGAAAGTATCCGCACGTACTCGTACTCGAAATGGGTGTTGATCGGCCGGGCGACATGGCAGCGCTCGCTGCATGGATTCAGCCTGACGTTGTTGTGCTCACACGACTCCCTGAGATTCCAGTTCATGTAGAATATTTTGATTCTCCTGAAGCGGTCATTGCTGAGAAGCTCACGATGGTGGATGCACTCAAAGTTGATGGTGTGCTTATTTATAATCAAGACGACCAGAAGGTCGTAGAGGTAGCTGAAGGTTTGCGTCAAAATAGTATTGGATACAGTCGTTACTCGCTCTCACCGTTTACCGGTTCGGCGGACAAGATTGTGTACGAGAACGGCCGCGCCATTGGGTTTGAATTTATTTTGACGCATGGAAATGAGACGGCGCTTATGCGCGTCGCAGGGTCTCTCGGTGTACAGCACGTCTACAATTACTCAGCGGCCGCTGCCGTCGGGTCTGTCTTTGGCATCAGTATTGATGAAGCGGCAGTTGCACTCCGCGACCACATGCCTCCTGCAGGCCGCATGCGCCTCATTGCAGGTATTAAAGACTCAATCATCATTGATGATACGTATAACTCCTCACCGGTTGCAGTAGAGCGTTCACTGCAGACACTCAAGGAGCTGAAGGGGATTGGCCGCCGAATTGCCGTTTTGGGAGATATGCTCGAACTCGGACAGTATTCAATTGCAGAACATGAACGTATTGGCGCGCTCGCAGCCAAGTCGACTGACCTCCTCCTCACTATTGGTGTGCGAGCGCGCGGTATCGCGAAAGGTGCACTCGAAAACGGTATGAGTGAAATTGGGATCTTGCAGTACGACGATGCAGGACAAGCGGGTGAAGAATTGCAAAATATGATTAAAGCAGGAGATGTGATTCTCGTGAAAGGTTCGCAAAGTATCCGTGCAGAACGCGTAGTGGAAGAAATTATGCTTGAGCCAGAGCAGGCAAAAGAACTCTTGGTGCGACAAAGTCCGATGTGGAGATCACTATAAAATGAAAGGAGCCGCATGCTATCGCATGCGGCTCTCCTCCTCGTGGATACGTGTCCATATTTTTGAGCCACAGAAGATCCAAGCGCACCCCTTCAACTTAACGGTATCTTTATCCAGAAGATACAGTTTTCCGTTATATGTGCCACCACCTTCTGGATCGTGGATCAGGCCCTTTTTCCAAGAACGGTCGCCGGAGTAAATGAACTCTTCGAGAAGCACGTGACCATTCCGCTTCAGGCTTGCCGCGTCGGTGTCTGCGTCGTGGATGATCCCACAGAGGGTGCCGACGTTATTCGCGCAGGGACGTATTTCAATTCGCCCGTTATCTTCTGTAGCCCAGAAGCCGTATATTTCACTCGGGTCATCTGAAGCCTGAACAGAATTGCTTAACAGGCAAAGCGTGAGTAGTATCGCGATACGTTTCATCGCCATCTCCCTTGGGTGGTGTCTGAGCGCATTTTGCTACAAATACACCATGAAGGCAAGAGGAAACTTTCATTTCAAAAAATATGTTGTAGTATGTGGACTGATCAGATTTCAAGTGAAAACGGGAGAAGGAGATGGGCGACCTCAAGATCATCGGCGATGAGACCCTCGAAGTAGGGGTAAAGAATGGGCTTCAAATTCTTCACGCATGGGGAGTCCAATTCTTCAGCTTTTATCTTCAAAAGGGTAAGAAGAACATCAAGGTTGTCGTCTATAAGGACGATACATTCGAATCTGCACTCGCTCGCAACCAGCCCAATTTCCAGTAATTCATTTTCGCGCGCATGCGCAGCCTCGGTATCCCACGCCGAGGCCTTTCTTTTTATCGTGCCTTTATAGATTCAGATAAATTTGGTATAACTATCGGCACTTGG
>PFBI01000006.1:0-86151 GCA_002773395.1 Candidatus Kaiserbacteria bacterium CG10_big_fil_rev_8_21_14_0_10_47_16 | reverse complement strand
CCTACGGCGCTTTTCTCGTTTTGTGAAGGCGGAGCGATGTTTTGGCTATTCCTAATGCCAAAACCGCGAGCCGAGGTCGACGAGTGCTTAGTAAAATTCTTGGAACAAAGAATTTTAGTTAGCAACTTGTGACCACGAGATTACCCCGATTCTCCGTAGCAGCTTACGAACCTGACCCCACAAAAATACATAAAGAAATCCCCTCCGAGCCGAAGCTGGGAGGGGTGCCGAAATCGGCAAAAGGGTAGTTTTAGTTCTGAGCGAGTTGCGTGTTTGACGAAGTATCGGCAAACCATGAGATTCGGTAGGTGACCAAGAATCCCGAATGATCTGACAAGACTTTGCCGTCTTCTGAATCGAAGACCTCGTCCGTGGCAATAGGCTCCACATTGACCACGGGACTTCCGTTGAAGACCTGTTGATCTTGTGAATGCCACGGATCGACACCTTTGACCTTGCTGCGGCATACGCTGGGGTCAACGTGACACCATGCACGCACAAACGGGAACGTGACTTTTTCCCGCACGTACTTGAGCCTGTTCGGGCTCTCACGAAGGTTGAAGTCTCCGCCAAGTATGAGCGGATGGGTCGGATCCCGATGCTCGTTGATGAACGTAGTGAGTTCATCAACTTGTAATTGATACGCGTAGAATGAACGCGTGTCAGGCACACCTGAGGATTTCTTCGAGTTCAGGTGTGTCGTGACGATATCAATTGGAACCGGTACGCCGGGGATCTGTATCGAAACGAGCAGAAGCCCCTTATTTGCGAAGCAGTCGTACCCCGCGCATGCGTGGCGCTTGAACGGCTGGGCGATGCGTTTGACGATGCGGAATTCGCTGAATGCAGCAAGTCCGCTCGACATCACCTTTCCCAAACGCTCGCCCTTCATGAACGAACGTTCTGTGACGAATTCGTTATTCGTCGAGGGGAGTTTCTCGGCGTCGTCACCCTTTTTGGGACCGCGAGCCCAGTCGGGATACCCGACTTTTTTGCCCATTTTGCGAGGCCTGTCCCGAAACGCCTCTTGAAAGAGGACGACGTCAGGAGCAGTTCCAGCTTGCTGCCATGAGGCGAGCGTTGCTTGGATTTTCTTCAGGTCGCCGGAGCGTCCCCATAAGAATGGCCATGGGATCGCCTTGACGTTGTATATCAGGACGCTGATCCGCGTGGAATGCTCGCCAGTTGCTGGATCAACCTGTATCACCGGCTGACGTTCAGGAAGCAGACTCCCTGCAGTAGTGGGGGATGACACGCCAAAAACGAGGAGCGCCACCATGAGTATCAGATATTTTTTAGAATGTTGCACGATGGCACCTCTCTCGTCAGAATTTCAATGAACACCTGATTGAACAATACAATATTAAAGGTATTTGTCAATCTCAAAAAGCCAGTGCGCACGCGCACTGGCTTTTTGCAGTGTATAAAATAAATATGAAAAAACATGAAAACTTCATGTTTTGGTGAGAAGTGGTTCTTTATATAAAGTCAAAGATGATAGGATGACTATGCTTAGTATTGATTTTGACTGTTGTATGAATAGAAAATTATTTGGAGGTGCATTCTGTCTCGTGTTTATAGGTGTCTTTTTGATTCCATCAGTAACGCGTGCATATGTTTTTACACAGGACCTTGATTTTGGCGATTCTGGAGCAGAAGTATCTACATTGCAGCAGACGCTCGATACACTTGGATTTTTTTCATACCCGACTATCACCGGTTACTTTGGATCAGTAACGCAAACTGCGGTACAGGCATTCCAAACTGCAAAAAATATTGTGACCGCAGGAACGCCAGCAACAACAGGGTTTGGTCGCGTAGGTCCGTCGACACGTGCAGCACTCAATACGGTTGATACAAACAATGCACCATGGGCTCCTCCTGAGGAGGTTACCTCTACAGTCTTTACTCGTGATCTGACGTTCGGTATGAGCGGTGAAGACGTACGGAATCTCCAGCAGTTTCTTAATGCACAAGGTTTCCTTGTTGCAGAGAACGGCGCAGGTTCAAAAGGGAACGAGACGACTCTCTTCTATGGAGCAACGCAAAATGCGCTCGCACGATTCCAAGCAGCGCACGGCGTGCTCCCATCAGTTGGGTTCTTTGGTCCGCTTACTCGCACAAAGGTGTTGGAGATTCAAAATGCAGCGTCTGGTGACACTACTGAAGCTTCCCGTGAGACAAATAACGATTCCAGTACGGAGAAAGAATTAGACGAGGCACTCGATATTATCTTTGGTTTACGAGCGTCTTCGTACGGTTCTCGTATCTTACTCTCATGGGGAAATGTCTCAGGGGCGACGTCATACACAGTTCGCAGAAGTGAAGACGGGGGTTCGTTTGTGTTACTCGAGAGTGTCACGAGCCCTGCTTATACGGATACCACTCCCATCGAAGGTCGGCGATACACGTATGCAGTGACAGCACTGAATGAGAAAGGGGACAAAGTATCGAAACGTACAGAGATTGTCGTTCCTGTTACGCGAGCGAGCGTCGGCAGTCCTTCGTATGACGCAGATGCAACTGCGCTCTTTGCCCGCATGTCTACTGCTCCGAACAGCACCCGAAAAAGTACCATCAACACGCTCGTTACCAGTCTGAAGACTGAAGGTATTTGGGACAAACTCGATACGCTTTACATTATTGCTGCGCACGATGCGCAAGCTGCACGTTTGAACTGGATGGGAAATGATTCCTACAACCTTACGACGTCGGGCTCCCCAGTATTCGTGGCTGACCGAGGATACTACATCCCTGGAACGCCGAGTTATTTGAATTGGAATTGGGCTCCTACGAATGGTGTGAACTACACCCAAAATGACGCCACGTTTGGTATTTGGACTCGTCGCGATATCATCACCACGTCAAGTGCTGCGGGGTCAGGTAATAGTGGTTCACAATCCCTTATCGTAGCTCGCTCGACAAGTGATGTCCTCCGCTACCGTATTAACCAAAACACAACGAGTAACGCTGGGACGGTATCCGATGGGTTTGGTCTCATTTCTATAAGTCGAACTGCTGCAAATACGACACAGGCATATAAGAATGGTGCAGCATCAGGAAGTGCAGGTGCCATTTCAAGTACTGCACTGTCGTCAGATCCAATGAATTTTGGACGTGTGGCAGGTTCGTATACACAGAATCAATTTCAAGCAGGGTTCACTGGCGCAAGTCTTTCGAGTACCGAACAGACAGCACTGTATAACGCTCTTAATACTTATATGACGACTGTTGGCGTCGCACCGATTGTGACTGTTGCGGCGAGTAGCGCAACATACGCAACATCATCAGTGGCGGTATTTCCTGACGGTGCATCAAATGCAACGTCAGGAAAAGGATGGACCAGTACTGGACTTGCGTACGATTCAACAGATGGAACGTGGTGGGTAGGTAACCACGGAAAGCAATTACCTGCTTCTCCTACGTACGCGTCTTCTGTTGTGCATCTCTCAGCAGATTTCACTACTATTATTAGTGAAATTACAATTTCGTCGCTCGGAGAGACTCCGGCAAGTGTGCAAGGTGTTGCGTATGACACAAGCGATAATACGCTTTGGGTTGTGAATAAAGATCCGGGAGTAGGGTCCGAGGTATATCACATAAGCAAAGCCGGTTCTCTTCTCGGAACCTTCAGTGTGCCAGAAGGAACGAACGCTATTGCGTACGATTCAACACGCGACCAACTTATCATAAGTAACGATAGTACGAACACGATCACGTGGCGTAGTAAGGGCGATCTCAGCGCCGCAAGCCTTTCACTTTCAGCACCAGCAGATCAACTTGGATACGATGAAGATACTGACATGATTCTTGCGACAGTCGGTAGTGGCAGCGACGGTCTTGTCCGATTTTACGATGTAGCAACCGCCGATTACAGTGGAGAACCGCGTATTGCAGAAACAGCGACACTCACTGGTGCAGATGCGATTGAAGGAGTGGTACTCCTCAATGATGTGCTCTATGTCACGAACGACGCGTACTACCACAGTGGCAGCCCTACACTCAACCGTATGCTCGTATACCCACACTAGAATGGTATGAGATGCAGTAAAGGCCGATGCGCACGCGCACCGGCCTTTATGATTTGTTGGTCAAGAACATGTCAGTGGATGCGGATGATGTTGTCAGGCGTGAACGCACGCAGTTCTGCTGGCTTGATGATCCCAACACTGGCTACACGCACTGCGTGCAGTGGTCCGTCGAGGTTGTCTTCCCAGAAATGCAGGAAGTCTCGCAGAACAGGGAAGTCAGGGGCGATGTCCAAGTCTTGCCAGACGTACATTTGCAACAAATCCAGATTGTCCGGCATCCGATACAGAATTTCGGCTGTCGTCAGCCGATGCCCGCGAAGCATCTTTTCCAGATCGCTCTGGGTTGGCTCTTTTGGAAGTTGATGAAACCCAACCATCTTAATTCTCCCTCAATTAACTAAACCTTTCATAGAATACCTCAAAATCTATTTTTAACGCAAGAAAGCTTTTTATGTATGGAATAAAAAAGGCCGCTGTTTAAGGCGGCCTCAGGTAGAGGTTGCGGCAGGGTACTACCGCTGGGTTTTGTATCTTTGTTTCGCTTCATCAAGACCGTAGGTATTCACGAGCTCGATGAAATAGATGAATCCGACTTCCCGCAAGAGAGTGGGATTGTCCCGGATTTTTGCGGGGGTGACGTCGTCACATCCGCAGTCGAATTTCATCAGAACAGCATTGATGGAAGCGTCAGACAGAGGACTTCCAGCAATTTCTCCAAAGGTGCGCGTCACTTCCGCAACTTCAGATTGCAGCGAGGGCGTCATGAGGACGCGCTCATGTTGTTTGAGGATGTTGACGTCAGGACGACAGTGAAGCGGCGAAGCTACAAGAGCAAGACCGACTGCACCTGTCCCGAGCATTGCGAGAGGATGCTTCGCGATCAAATGAATGAACGTGGAGCAACTACCACCGGCTAGGTACATATCAGCCTCCGCTCTTTGGATTCCAGCCGAACCAGAATCGAACGAAGAACATGACGCCGTCCCTCGAAGAACCCTGAAACCGCTTTTCGTATGCATAGGCAACGCCGATGTCGCATGAGCACACAGTTACAGCTGCCTTGACGCCTGCTGCACCGCGCACGTAGTTGTTCCAATCGTAATCTTTGGTGTCTGTCGACACCGTCGCTTCGATGAATGGAACGAGTGCGATATCAGGGTTGCGGTAGGCAACATAGCCTTGCTGCACGTATGCAGCGGCAACCAGGTTGCCTTTTTCGAGTGGACTCAAGAATCCAACGACACCCCAGGAACTTCCTGGGAATCTCCGTTCATCATCCAGACTCCACCCAAACCAGTACTCCAGACGGCCGACGAGACCATCGCGATCAATACCGCTCTTGAAGCGATATTCGTAGGCGTAGCCTACACGAAGCGCGATGATACCGTTTGCAAAATCCTGCTGAAGTTTCAGGCCGCCTGTCCCTACCAGTTTGTTGTTCCAGTCGTAACCTTTGGTATCAGCGGTTACGCTGCCGGACACGTAGGGAATGAGTGAGAGTGAGTCTGTGAGAGACCACACCTTCACACCTTGTTCTGCATAGGTCTGACTGATCACGTTCCCTCGTTCGAAGGGGGAGAGATTGCCAGTAGAATTCCACGCACTTCCCGGAAAAGAGAACGATCGATCGTCTCCTTCCGCGTGCGCGGGAGTGATACCGACATAGATGCCAAGTACCACGAGTAATGCCAGGAATGTCCTGACCATTATCTTCCTCCTGCCGTTTGTGTGTAACGTCGCACCGAATTCCAGTCGGAGCTGGTGCGCCGCATTACGATGATGTTCCAGAAACCCTTGATGAAGACATAGCTGTCGACGAAACGAAGTAGTGGGTACAACGGAGTGTACGCAATGACGTCGATGCGTTTGTTTGCTATGCCAGCCATGAGAGCAATGGAAAGGATGATCCCGAAGTCGAAGACAATTGCAAAAATCATCTTCGGCATCAAGAGAAGCCAGATTGGTAACAGTAGATTATTGATAGTTGGCGCGTGGTAGAATGGGAGGCAATGACTCAATCTGAAGCTTTGGATATTTTGAAGACGGGAGGAAATGTATTTTTAACCGGAGAACCAGGGGCAGGAAAGACGTATGTGCTCAATCAATACATTGAGTGGCTTGAAGACTGTGGCGTGGGCGTAGCGGTGACTGCATCAACGGGTATTGCGGCAACGCACATCGGTGGAATGACCATTCATGCGTGGAGTGGTATCGGCGCGCGCGATGAACTCTCTGCGTATGATCTCGATCGCATCGCGACGAAGGAAAAGATTGTAAAGCGTGTGAAGGCTGCAAAGGTGTTGGTGATCGATGAGATTTCAATGCTCGATGGACGCATGCTCGATATGGTGGAGCGGGTATGTCGAACAATCCGCCAAAGGCCAGAGGCTTTTGGCGGACTTCAGATTATTCTCGTTGGTGACTTCTTTCAGTTGCCGCCGATTGCGGCGCGTGGTGATATGCCACGTTTTGCTTTTGAATCAAACGGATGGCAAAACGCACGCTTTCTTACCTGTTACCTCACTGAACAATTTCGTCAGGAAGACGATCTCCTCCTCTCACTTCTCGGATCTATTCGTAAGGGAGAAATTGAAGAAGAACACTACACGCTCCTTGGCGAACAGACAGAAATTGAACTTGAAAACATTGAACCGACAAAACTGTTCACTCACAACAAAGATGTGGATGCCGTGAATGAATCGAGACTCACCGAGCTCGGAGGCTCAGTTGCAACGTTTACCATGGAATCGCGGGGAGCAAAGCCCGTACTTGAAGGCTTGATGAAAAACTGTCTCTCACCGCAATCGCTTCGGCTGAAGCGTGAAGCAATGGTGATGTGTACCAAGAACAATTTTGAAGTAGGGTATGTAAACGGAACACTCGGCCGCGTTGTTGATTTTGATGGTGTTGATGGATGGCCGATTATTGAGACCAGTGATGGACGGAAGATCAAAATGACACCAGCGCCATGGAGTGTGGAAGAAGACGGCAAAGTAACTGCAGAAATCACGCAGGTCCCCCTTCGTCTCGCATGGGCGATTACGATCCATAAGAGTCAGGGAATGTCGCTCGACGCAGCTGAGATCGATCTTCGTAATGCGTTTACGTATGGACAAGGATACGTCGCACTCTCACGTGTGCGTACGCTCGCAGGTATGAAAATATTGGGACTCAATGCGAACTCGCTCATGGTTGATCCAAAGATTATTGCGATGGATCAAAAATTCCATGTTGAATCCGATGACGTTGAAGATACATTTTCTGAGATGGATGAAAAGGAAATTACAGATATGCACACTGCGTTCATCGCGGCGTCAGGCGGAAAGATTCCTGCGCCAGGAGAAGCAAAAGCATCGAAAGATGATCGTGCAGCACTTCGCCTCAAGAAGGAGAGTACATTTGAGACAACGAAGGACTTTGTCCTCAAGGGTCTCTCGGTCCCACAGATTGCGAAAGAGCGAGAAATGGCGCTTTCAACTATCTGGACGCATGTTGAAAAGCTCACGGAGGAAGGAGCTATCACTAGAGACCAGCTGCATACTCTTGCCGCAAGAACTGATAATTGGCAGCGTGTATATGACGATCTGAGTGCTGCAATGGAGGAGTATGGTACCGAGAAGCTGAAGCCTATTTATGAAGCATGTGGAGAAAAATATGACTATGATCTCGTGCGTCTGGGTAGAATATTATATACTTTACAGAAGTAACTATGCCGTATAACACGTTAGATCAAATGGGATGGTACGCGTCGCTTGTGCGACCATCTTTTGCGCCGCCTGCAGAAATTTTTGGGCCAGTGTGGTCGGTGCTTTATATTATCATCGCGCTTTCGTTTGGATATGTTTTCTATAAGGTAATTAAAAAACAGATCCCTACCGGCGTGGCACTTCCGTTTGTGGTGAACCTCTTCCTCAACCTCGCGTTTACGCCCGTCCAGTTTGGACTTCACAATTTGTTCCTCGCCTCAATTATTATTATCGGGACATGGCTCAGTCTTATTTGGATGATGGTTGCAGTGTGGCCACATTCACGAAAGGTGGCATACGCACAAATCCCGTACTTCCTATGGGTTTCATTTGCTACAGTATTACAACTTACTATTACATTCCTTAACTAATTATTTATGAAAGCTTTTCTTTACATTATCCTCATGATTGCGCTCATTAGTGCGATGTACGTTGCATACGAACAACTGAATAAAAAAGATTCTGCTGTAGATGGAGACGCTGTTATGTGTACTGCAGACGCCATGATTTGTCCTGATGGTACCGCAGTAGGACGAACGGGACCACAGTGTGAATTTGTCTGTCCTGATGTTGAGGTGGTAACAACGACCGATGATGAACATGCGGATCTAATTCACCTGACAAAACCAAATCCAGAAGCGGTTATTAGTAGTCCGCTTGACATCGTTGGTGAAGCACGAGGAACATGGTTCTTTGAAGCATCGTTTCCGGTCATACTCACTGACTGGGACGGCAAGATTATTGCTGAAGGCTTTGCAAAGGCAGGAGGGGATTGGATGACCGAAGATTTTGTGCCGTTTGTGGCAACCCTCACGTTCACAAAACCTGCCTACGGCGACCGTGGGACACTTATCTTGAAGAAAGATAATCCATCAGGACTTCCTGAGCATGATGACGCACTTGAAATTACCGTCTGGTTTAATCAACCTGATGTTGAGGTGCAATAGGTATGTGGTTTGTGCGTGGAAAGAAGAAAGTGGCGCGGCGGCAAAGCCGCCGCGCACCCGCACGTGACGCACACTACGCAGAGTATAAAGAGCATGCGCGTGAAATTATTACCGCACGCGTCGCATACTGGAATCAAACGTATCAATTTTCATACGGACGTATTGCAATCAAAAACCAACGAAGGTGTTGGGGGAGTTGTTCTGAAAAACAGAATCTCAATTTTAATTACAAAATCATCTTCCTCCCTGAAGCACTCATGGACTATGTTGTGGTCCATGAACTCTGTCACCTTGCAGAGCTCAATCATTCCAAACACTTCTGGGCAGAAGTCGCAAAATCATTTCCGGAATATAAAGAGCACGCACGACACCTTGAGCGTATTACCCATGTTCCAGCGCGTGGCTTCCCAAGTAGTGTAGTGGCAACACAGGAAATCCTCGCCTAGCTTGCGAAAGTACAGCAGGCGTGGTTCCCTTAGAGGTAATGAAACCAGAAACTGTTCCAGAACTTCTCCTTATCGATAAACCGCAAGGAATTACGTCATTTGATGTGATTCGGCGACTTCGACGTGAACTGGGTATTAAAAAGATGGGTCACGCAGGAACGCTTGACCCTCTTGCTTCAGGACTCATGCTTATAGGCGTTGGGCCCGGTACAAAAAAACTGACACAGTATGTAAAACTCCCGAAAGAATACATGGCGGAGATTCTTGTTGGAGAACGACGACTCACGGGTGATATGGAGGGAAAGATTCTTGAAGAAAAGGAAGTGACCGATATACCGCAAGAGACAATCCTTGAAACGCTTGCAGGAATGGTCGGTGCGCTCACGCTCCCTGTCTCATCATACTCAGCAATTAAAAAGGACGGGGTGCCGATGTACAAACGTGCGCGACAAGCAGAGAAAGTGGGGAAGCAAGTACTCGATGTGCCGCTTCGCGACATGGTGGTGACGGAAGCAAAATACTTTGGACATCGGTATGAAGATGGTCGGTGTATCGTGATTGTACGATTTGCGGTATCGAGCGGTACATACATTCGTTCACTTGCAGAAGAATTTGGAAAACGTCTTGGGTATCCTGCAACATTAAAAAATCTCCGCCGCACAAAAGTGGGGGAGTTTGATGTAGAAAACGCTCGTCAAATATAAAAAGAAAAGGCGGGCCAAAGTTGACACCGCCGTCTCAGTTTACAGAAAATAAATCTCTTTGATTATTTTTTGAAACAATATGTAGCCTTTTTTGCTTCTTCAGAAATTTTGGTGACCGATCTTTAATTTCAGACAGTATTTCCCATTTGCGAGAAGGGGAGCATACCGGCTGCAGAGAAAGGAATGTTGAAACCAAATCTTCGATGGAAATCTTTTCTTGAAGAGGGCCGTAATGCCACTCTAAAATTTTCTTTGCGTAGAAACTGTTACGAGACGGTTTCATACCGTTCATTTCCCGCGCAACTCCCATGGCTTTCTGAGCCAAGTTTTTTCCAGCAAAGAATGCCCCTTTGTCGGAAATCCAATTGCCTGAATCCTTTTCAATGATATTGAGGTATCCAATAAAATTGATCTCAACTCCATTAATAAGGACGGTGACGTGGTAGGAAGAAAACTTGATGATTTCGATGTGCATCGCAGCCCTCTTTCGTCTAAAAGTGGGTGAATATCTAAATATATTATACCCCAGAAATGGTCTCTTTGTCAACTTAGAAAAATCTTTGTACGGTGGATAGCGTACGCAAGACCTGTGGTACCCAGCTTTTGCGCGATTATTTCAGAGAGGGAACGCATGTACATGCCGGAAGATGCTTTGCAGGTAAATGTTGCAATTGTGTAGATTTCACTCCCGTGCGTTTCTTCAAATTGTTTCCAGTCTTTCCGTACGTCGTCTCTACGAAAATCTCTTCCAAGTGCTTTTGATGCTTCGGTGACGGGTGGAATGGTTTCAATCTTCGTGAGCGCTTCCTTGGAAATATCTACGCCGGATTTTTGTATAACAGTATTAAGCGTCAGTGTGTAAATGGTACTGGTGTATGTTGGGATATCGATTTCATCGAGGCGGTTTTCGAGTGTCCATACGTGGAGTGGTTTTCCTCGGACCGTTTTTGAAGAGAAGTGTGGGTACGGAAGGGTAATCGGACCTACGAGGGTGGGGAGGACGCGCCGGATGTTAGCTTCGCTAACATCCGGCGCGTCCATCGCCGTAATCCGCCCAAGGACGTCACCTGTATCAGAGGAAGCACCAAAGAGCACAGAGAATTCGTACTCTTTGTCGAGTGCGTGATACTTTTCCTGCTGTTTGCATTCGTCGCCAATGAGTATAAGGAGCGTCCCGCTCGCCATAGGATCAAGACGGCCGGCGTATGCCATAGGAACACCAGTGAGCGCAGGATGCTCTGCGCGATATTTTTCAAGCGCAACAAGGGGAGTCTCGCCCACAGCTTTTTCTAGAAAAACGTACGGCACTTCCCTACGCGTAAAAAAGTTTTTATAGCGTTGAAACCAGTGCATTGAGGAGGAGTAGTCCTATAAAGAGTAGTACCGCGATTCCAATAGTTTTCATATTCGAATAGTATACATGATAAATACGGTTGAATTTAAGGGCTTTCTAGTGTATTCTGGCACTTCATCTTACTACAATGGAAATTAGAAATATCGCTATTATCGCGCACGTAGACCACGGGAAAACGACCCTGACTGACGGCATCATGCGTCAGACGGGTATGTTTGACGAAGGAATGAGTATGGATACCAACGATCTTGAAAAAGAGCGTGGTATTACTATTTATGCTAAAAATACGGCTGTATACTACCGTGATACCAAGATCAACATTGTAGATACTCCAGGACACGCGGACTTCGGTAGTGAAGTAGAGCGCGTACTCCGTTCTATTGACTCGGTGCTTCTCATCGTAGACGCACAGGAAGGGCCGATGCCACAGACACGTTTCGTACTCAAGAAGTCACTTGAGCTCGGACTGAAGCCTATTGTGGTTATTAATAAAATTGACAAGCCTGCGGCAAATCCAGAGCTTGCAGAAGAACAGGTTCTCGAACTCTTTATGGAACTTGGTGCAAACGATGAGCAACTCGACTTTACGGTTGTGTACGCAATCGGCCGCGATGGTATTGCGAAGAAGAAGCTTGAGGATGAATCAACAGACCTCACACCACTCCTCGATACTATTCTTGCAGAGGTACCAGCAGCATCAGGTGATAAAAATGCTGAACTACGCGCGCAGGTATTCAACCTCGGATACGACAACTTCCTCGGACGTCTTGCGGTTGCTCGTATTTATGACGGTACGATCAAGATGGGGAGTACGATTTTTGTAAAGAAGCCAACAGGGGAAGTACGAAGTGGGAAAGTAACGAAGATCTTTACCTTCCGTGGTATTGCACGAGAAGAAGCAGAACTCGCTGAAGCGGGAGACATTGTGCTCGTTGCGGGATTCCCTGATATCTTCATCGGAGAAACACTCTGTGGAAATGATGCTGTTGATCCCTTCCCCGCTATCACAATTGATGAACCGACCATCACCCTCGACTTTTTGGTAAACGACTCCCCTTTTGCTGGTCGCGAAGGAAAGTATGTAACGGGACGACAGATTGGTGAACGTCTCGATAAAGAACTTGAAATTAACGTTGGACTCCATGTAGACACCAGTACCGGTGCGCCGTTTAGTGTGGCAGGACGTGGTGAACTCCATATCGCCGTGCTTCTTGAGAACATGCGACGTGAAGGCTATGAACTCCAAGTATCGCAGCCACGCATCATCATCAAAGAAGAGGATGGTAAGAAGCTTGAGCCGTATGAAGAAGTAACGATTGATGTCCCGACAGAATTCCAAGGTTCGGTTATTGAACGTCTTGGAAACCGCAAAGGCATCATGCTCAACATGACGCAGCACGAGAACACATCACGTCTCATCTTTGAAATTCCTACTCGAGGACTTCTCGGATATCGCGGACAATTTATTATTGATACGAAGGGTGAAGGCATCCTCTCGAGTCGTGTGACGGGCTTTAAGCCGTTTGCAGGAGAGATCGTGAAGCGAGCAACAGGATCAATGGTTTCTATGGCAATGGGGAAGGCACTCGGCTTTTCTCTTGCGAACCTTCAGGATCGCGGACAGCTCTATATTCCAGTGAATACCGAAGTGTATGAAGGAATGGTTATTGGAAACACCTCAAAGGGTGAGGATATGTCGGTAAACCCAATTAAAGGGAAGCAACTTACCAACATGCGTGCATCGGGAACTGACGAAAACATTCAGCTCGTGCCACCGCGAGAACTCACGATTGAGCTTGGTCTCGAAATTATGTCTGAAGATGAGTACCTCGAGATTACTCCAGAAAGTACACGTCTCCGAAAGAAGTACCTCAAAGAGGCTGAACGAGCAAAGTTGAAGCGGAAATAGTATCTTTTCTGCGTTTGCCATCTTGGCAAACGCAGAAAAGATGGGGCAGTAGCATAGGATGAAAGAAAGAGATTTTTAGTCCGTCATCACAAGTATGAAATCATATATTGGAGTTTTTGTTGTTTCCCTACTCACGGTAAGCAGTTTTGGTGTAGGTACCGTAAACGCAGCCACTACGACTGGTGATCTTGAGGTTGCAGGGTGGGTGCCATATTGGCAGGAAACACTCGGCACCAAATCTGCACGACTCCATATGAGCAGTCTCGATATGATATTTCCTTTTGGATTTACTATTAAAAGCGACGGCACCCTCAAAGACCTCGCGGGGTTAGATGAAAGTAAATGGAAGCGTCTTATTCGCCAAGCGGACAGGGATAATACTGATGTCATCCCGAGCATCATGTCGAGCGATGGGCAGGTGCTCAATCGTATTTTAAGTAACACTAGATCTCGCACCGCACATATTGCAGAGATCAAGAAAATGGTAGAAGACGGACGCTACGCCGGAGTTGATATTGATTATGAAGGAAAGCTTGCTGAGACAAATCCGTACTTCTCACTTTTTCTTAAAGAACTAAAGGCTGCGATCGGCAGTAAGACACTTGTGTGTACCATTGAACCACGTACACCACCAGAATCGCTGTATAAGGTTGTTCCTGCGACTATCAATTACTCAAATGACTATAAAGCAATCGCGACACACTGCGACCGTGTGGTGATCATGGCCTACGATCAGCAACGTGCCGATCTCTCACTCAATAATGCCAGAAAAGGTGCACCGTATTTCCCTGTGTCTGATATTGATTGGGTGCGTAAAGTGGTAGCGTTTGCACTGAAGGATATCCCTGCAGATAAAATTATGCTCGGTATTCCAACGTACGGGTATCATTACCGTGTGACGGTTTCTCCTGATTGGTATCAAAGCTATGAACGTCTTGGGGCATTGAATAAGCCTGACTTAGAGCAAATTGCAAAAGACTACAAGGTGACACCGGGGCGCAATCTCGGCGGCGAACTCAATTTCACCTATTTCCCAAAGGAATCACCGTATCGGGTATTGAGCGCACTCCCTGTGCCGAAAGGTACACAAAAGGGGAATGAAGCTGCAGCACAAGCACTCATGTATGCAAATGCAACAGGGCAGACACTCACCTTCAACCTTGCATCATATGGAGACGCAACGTCAGCTCAAACAAAGATTGATCTTGCAAAAGAATTTGGGCTTCGAGGAGTTGCACTCTTTAAGATTGATGGGGAAGAGGATCCGGATATCTGGAAAAATTTATAATTACAAAAAACAAAACCGCCGAGTGGGATACGTACCCACTGGCGGTTTTCTGAAGGGAAGGCTGTTCATGCTAAATGACGAGAACTCTGCCTCGTTGGTTTTCGATAATGGCACCTCCATCGCCATCGAAGACAGCATTTGCCACATCCTGGACCCAGGTATCGAAATCGGAGTATGTCACATTTTCCGATCCGAACCCAGCGAGAACGGGAATTTCGTTCCGTAAGACGTCCCGGATTCTCGTACGCCGATATTGGATCGTTGCTCGCCGGTCTTCTTCCGGCAGGAGATTGCTCAGAATCTCGATGTCTTGCGGAAGCACATCGAGCTTATGTGCGGGAATTCCTTTCTCCTGCAGTTGGTCGGCGAGCGCGAGGCTGATGATGGTCCCGATAAGGACCCATTGGGGTACATGCATTCTTTCCACGTGAGGGTCCTTTCGTATGTGGGAGAAATCTGGCAAATTTATATCATAAAAATATGAGATTGTCACTATATAGGTAACAGAAAAGCCGCCCAGAGGAAGCCTTTCCTTGGGCGGCGTATGTTAGCTCGTGAGCCGCTTCAGCTCTGCTCGGATACTTGTCGACACACTCTCGTCCGAATGATAGACAATCAAAACAGCGACTGCCGCGAGGACGACAAAAAATGTAAACCTTAGAGTGAAGACGAAGATATTGTCTGACAGAAAGGCGAGACAACCCAGAAAAAAGGCTGCGCCGAGTATGATTATCACGACGCAGGCAATGAGGGGTACCTGCGATTGGAGAAATTCCATTTTGAGCTCCCATGCCAATGAATCTAGTTCCTATACTGTCCTTATTTCCAAAAAGAGTCAATATGGGGCATAAAAT
Source organism: Candidatus Kaiserbacteria bacterium CG10_big_fil_rev_8_21_14_0_10_47_16 (assembly GCA_002773395.1). Taxonomy (GTDB): domain Bacteria; phylum Patescibacteriota; class Minisyncoccia; order Phycocordibacterales; family UBA918; genus 1-14-0-10-47-16. The sequence goes on along the minus strand of PFBI01000006.1, from coordinate 70,872 downwards.
AATAAAAAGCCCTCGGCGAGTGCCGAGGGCTTTTTATTACGCTACGAACGTAAGTGCTTTTCCAAGCTTCTCACCGCGGCCGGTACGGCCAATACGGTGTACGTAATCTTCGTAACAGTTCGGGAGATCGTAGTTGATCACGTGAGTCACGTTGTCAACGTGGATACCGCGAGCGGCGACGTCTGTTGCAACGAGTACGCGTGACTGCCCACTTTTAAAGTTTTTCAGTGCGCGCTGTCGCTGTGGGTGTGACTTATTACCGTGAATTGATTCTGCGGTAATACCTGCAGCATTGAGTGCTTGTCCGAGTTTTTCAACACTGTGCTTCATAGCACCGAAGATAATCACTCGTTTGAATGTCTCAGTATCCTTGAGAAGTGTTACCAATGTTTGGAACTTATCATGATTACCGTGACGGACAACGTCTTGTTCAATACTGCCAGTAATATCCTTCTTCTTTACCGATACGGTAATAGGGTTTCGAAGGAAGTCGCTGACGAGTCGTTCGATGTCGGCAGACATAGTCGCTGAGAAAAAGAGTGTTTCTTTATCTTTTGGAATGTCTTGCAGAATCTTACGCATATCATGGATGAATCCCATGTCGAGCATACGATCCGCTTCGTCGAGAACGACGGTACGGATGTGCTGCGGCTTGAGGTATCCCTGATTAATAAGATCGAGCACACGTCCGGGAGTTCCGATGATAAAATGATTCTTTCGTCGGAGACCTTGGATCTGTGGTCGAATACTCGTTCCACCAACACAGATGGTTGAGTAGATTTTAGACTGTCCACTGAGCTTTCGAAGCTCTTCTTGAATCTGAATTGCAAGTTCTCGAGTTGGCGCAAGAATCAGTGTCTGACGATTGTATTCGCGCAGGGTCTTATCAATAAGTGGAATGAGGAAGGCTGCGGTCTTTCCGGTACCTGTGTTTGCAAGACCAATGACGTCACGTCCTTCAAGGATGTGCGGAATAATCTGATCTTGAATTGGTGTCGGAGACACAAGTCCTGAAGACGTTACCGTAAATGCGAGCTTCTTATCGAGGCCGAATTCAGTAAATTTATGTTCAGGTACGTATACCTCTGCAGTTTCCTGAATAACAGGGTTCTTGTTGATGTATTGTGATACGTCAAAAGACTTTTGCATGCGGCCACCGCGACCACGTGATGAGCCACTGCCACCACCACTTCGTGATGAACCACCACGTGGTGAACGATTGCTACTAAATGATGATCCTCCTCCGTTTCCACCGCGACCGCGACGGTCACTGAAAGATGATCGTTTGTTTGCTCCTCCGTAGCTTGGGCGACTGCCACTACGAGAAGAAGAGTTCCGACTAGGTCGGCTTGTTGTATGATCCATGACTGGAATGTATGTTCTTAGGGGTGCAGGTAATAATCCGAAAATAGCTTTTCGCTCCTGAAGAGCCCCACACGAGTATCTTAAGGTGGGGAGATAGTAATATAAAAACCCTTAAAAGTCAATGTCTCTCGCCCACTGATACCGTGCGAACAATGATTACAATAATCCTTGGTAACTTGAGAGGTACGAATTAATAAAGCTTGGGATAACGAACGCGAGTGCGAGAAGCGGGAGTACAAAGGCAATAATCGTGCCCCACATAGTAAAGAGGAACATCTTGCGCGTTTTTTCTGCAGAACGCCAAATAGCATCAAGCTTCTCGTCTTGTTCGGATAGTTTTTTGAGTATATCTGATTCCATGGGTCTTATTGTATTCCATCATCTTTGAGTGGACTCCCGGTTATGCACTCCTAGAGCACAGGGTCACGCCCGTTTCGTTTGAAAAAGAATCCTTCGAGCGAGTATTTGTCGTATCCATAAAAAATAAATGCAATAGGAATACCGATGAGAACAATGTGTGGCCACACCACTTCGCCGAAGTACCAGAGTGAAAGTGAGAGCCAGAAGAGGAGGAAGAGTGAGGTAAACCGAATTTCGATACCGAGAATAAAGAATGTACCGATGACAATCTCCACAATCGCTGCACCGAGAACAAGAAACTCTGGTGAGAACCCAAAGACAGAAGCGAGGCTGGTCGCATGTCCTGCGAGCGGTGTTGCAGCAACTGCGAGCGCAAGTTCGTTGTGAATTATTTTTGCATATATTGAAGCGTAGAGTAGGGAAGCACCAAAGGCAACGCGGAGAATGAGGAAGGTATAAGGCGTAAGGATTTCCTTCAAACGAAGGAGGGCTCGGGGCGCACGGCGCACGTCGTGTCCTTTGTGGTGATAGGCAAATTTATGCGCGCCGAGAATGATGAGGAGGATAAGCTCACCAGCGTAGTTGGCATAGGTGAACATATATTCACCAGAGATGGATACTTGCCACAGAAAAATAAGACCGGCAATAATGGCAGCAACGCGGGTATAGAACCCCACAATAATCATTAAACCGAGGACAATCAATAAAGCAGTGATAATGGGCGTATATGCCCCAAAAGATGCACCTAGAGGCAATTCTGGCCCAAAGAGAGCCCCGTAGTAGGCTGCCGCGAGAAAGGCGAGGCCAATCGTGATACGGCTGATCACGGGGGCAAAGGGAGGAAGCTTTGCAAGGAAAGGGTCGAGCCGTTCTTCGAGGGTGTGTGAAATTGAAGTAAAGAAGATAATGAAGACCAACAGTATTGCCATAAATCCCCAGAGTAAAAACTGATTGAGGTTCTCGAGGAGTATCTGCATGAGCGGCATTCCGGGGGTATGAATTGCGGTATCGATAACGTCTTGTGGAAGCACGTACACTTCATGCGCAGATGCGAAAGAGGAAGGGAGAAATGCAATAAAACTCAGAATGAGAATGCGCATACTTTTTAAAATCATACAGACCTATTGTATCGTACGTCGATAGGTAAATAGGCGGTGTTGTGTAAAAGAAAAAGCCCGCGCCGCATGCTGCGACCGGGCTTCCTTCAGGGTGTGGATGTTCACGCTTTTTTCTTTGTCTCACGTGTAAGATGTTTAATCAATATCGCGGATATCGTTATGACGAAGCAGAGAACAATGAAGAGCAGGATTGATTTGCCTCCGAAAAGATCGAAGAAAATCATGAACTGGGCGTTGACCTCAAAGATCCTTTCCACCCAGTCGACGGCGGCACCGACCCAGCGTTGGATGGTGCGTAGGATTTCCGCGTGTGTCGTCGCCAAATAAATGAGCAGCAACAGTGCGGAAATCTTTACGACAGTCAACTTAACGAGAAACGGCATCAGTAGAACCCTCCTTGCGAACCATCTTCCCATCTTTACAGACGAGTGTCGTCTGTGTGATTTGTACTCCCGTAGTGACCTCCTTGCCGTTTTCTATGACGACGCTGACGGAAAAAATGGTGGCCCCGTCGCTCATTGGCGGCATTCGGTAGTTTAGCGTAATGTCGCAGTCACCGGCAGTCGTTGCATTGTGGAAATCGATATCTATGAATACGGGGAAGTTAAATATTCTTCCCTCACATGCATCGATGTCGTTTGATGCAATCGTTGGCGACAGAGCGGCCATTAACGCTATGGCACTTAACGCATTGAGCATAAGCATGTGTCAGGCCCTTTTATGGTGCATCTAAGCGGCAGTATGCGACTGAGGGTATAAAAAGTCAATAACTGCTTAATAGAAAGAAGGTTTTTTTGGCGATAAATAAAAATCCCCGCATGTGCGGGGATTTTTATGTTCGTAGGGTCAATGATTACATTGATGACACCATAGTGTCCTTCTTGAAACCAACGTAGAGCGCAACTGCAGCTACAACGAGGTGAAGAACATTGTCAGCAAGGTTTACGCCGATGAGACCGAGAACAGTATCACCTTGAACAAACCCGACAACCGTTACGATGAGGTATACGATACCAAATACTTTGAAAAACATCTTCGCCGCACTTCCTGCAAAAACGAGTGCAAGAATACCCGTGAGGATGTGAATAACGTTGTGAAGGATATCAACTTCAAAGATACCAAGGAGATGACCTGTTGTGGTGATTCCAGGAACGAATCCAAGAATACCGATGAGTAGAAAGACCACTCCAAACACTTGTGCTAATTTTTTTGTGTTCATGATGTTTTCTAGAAGACCTAGAAATTTATATTATTAATACTTCTATTCTCGCAAATCTGGGCGTAAGCACAATGGGTACGGTGAATAACTAGATGGGTTTGTCTAAACCGAAACCATGTTTACGTGGAACTCTTTCTTAATGAGTGAGACGAAACGCGAGCCAGATGCCGAAGATGGCGCCGACCGCGTTGCCGATGATTGAAGAGAAGGAGAAATAGCTCGCTCCCCAGAGTATCGGCACGTATCCGCCGATAGCTCCGCCGACAATCATGAGTAGCCAAGTCAATCGTTTTGATTCCATATGCACCACTATATACCACACAGGTATCGGTACATCGTTTCTATCCACTCTGGTATCATAGAACCATGGAAAAAAAGAACGAAGAGAAGCTCTATGAGATTCTTTCCTCAGTTGATGAGCAGTTGAAGATTCAGAACTCTCCGAAGAGAGTATTTTTGAAAGGGTTGGTACGCGGCCTTGGTACTGCGCTCGGCGCAACGGTCTTAGTTGCGGTCGTCACTTCTATCGCTTTTAACCTTGCGGGGACGATCGATATTGGAGCAGCAATCCAGCAATTCTTCAATAGTGCCTTTTCAGGATAGCCATCTTTAGAAGGATGTGTTGAAACTCTGTGATTTTTCTGTACAATGCTGTAACTCTTCTACGGAGGAGATGTACCTTGAAACAATGATTTTTAGGCTCCGCGGTAGCTCAGCGGTAGAGCAGTTGACTGTTAATCAATTGGTCGCAGGTTCGAATCCTGCCCGCGGAGCCTAGAAATCATTACAAAATCAAAGACAGTCCAGTGGACTGTTTTGTGAGGATTCGAAAACCTTGCCAGCTCTTTTATGACGTAAGGAAATAAAAGAGCGACAAGGTGTACTGAGGCTGTAAGCTTCGAATCCTGCCCGCGGAGCTTAGGAATCATTACAAACCGAAGGAGGTTATTGTGCCGCTTTTTAAAAAGGGGACACAGGTGGAATGGGACCACGGGCACTGTGCTGATGTGCTCATGGATGACTACAGGATTTCGAAAGAACACCGAGTCGTTGTCTGCGAAGAAATCAACAAGATCTATACGCAACGCAGTCTCATTCACTGCGTCATCATTGCGAGTGTGCGGGGGTTCTTGCCACTTCTCGAGACAGATGAGCTGAAGAGTTTTCTCGAGACACTTCAAACACGTTCGCCAAAAAACCAAAAAGGGAATGTACGATAATGAAGACGTGCAAGAGGTGTCGTGGAAGCGGAAGTCTTCTGCGCGCAAAGCGCAGCGTACCAATCAAACTCTGGTTCAAGAAGTGCACCAATTGTGGTGAGAAAGGAGTAAAAAATGGTTCCCGGTATAGAATTACCCAGCAGTCTTACTCGAATCCTCAATGGCACTGACCCTGGTGAGTGCCGTTTAGTCCAGGAGAGTTTGGTATCAGGTCTACGATATTCAGGCCCCTGGCTTGGCTTGGCGCATGAAGAAATTCTGCGCCAAGAAGCAATTATTGGTAACAGGACTCGCCTTACTACATGGTTCTGGTATCGAGTGGAGTACCGATGAGACCGCCCTACGCGAGAAGAAAGCCAAACTTTCGTCTCAACGAGAGGGCGGCTTTTTTATACAGTCATTTATACGAATACCCCGCCTCAAAGAGGCAGGGTATCGTGCTAAAAAGCAGTGTCATAACAATAAGCGGCACACAAAGGCACCGCCTAAAGTGGGTTGTACAACAAAACATTAAAGAACAAAATAAAACGGTATGAGTAGCTACTACAAATGGTTCAGAACACACTTGCTTCACTACCTAATCATTTAAGAAATCATATCGTACTGCAGTCATTATACTAAAGTGTCATGAACATGCCGTGAAGAGGCTTCTTCGACAAGATGAGACATATGGTATAATGCATACATTATGCGACGAGCATACGGTTTACTCGGTATTCTCTTTCTCGTTATCATTGGCGGTGCATTTTTCGCACTTGAACATGCCGATGCTCCAACAAAAGAGGGAGAGACTCCTCAAGAAGCCGATTATTCATCTACTGATGAAACAACTATGCTAAAACTGACTTCACCGGTGTTTGTTGATGGGGGGACAATTCCCGCAGAATATACCTGTGATGGAAAACGATATCTTAATCCGCCACTCTTAATCAGTGGAGTTCCTGAAGGAACAGAATCACTCATTCTCGTAATGGATGATCCTGATATTCCAGAGAGCATAAAACAGCAGCGGGGAATAGAAAAGTTTGATCATTGGGTTCTCTACAATATCGTCCCGAGCACACGAGAAATTAACGAAGAAGATCGCCTCGGTACAACCGGTCTTAATTCTGCAGGGAATGCAGAATATACAGGTCCGTGTCCGCCAACAGATATAGAGCCGACTGAACACCGATACATCTTTCGACTGTACGCGGTGACCGGTACGCTCAACTTCATTAAAGCGCCAACGCTCGATGAAGTGGAGATTGCAGCAAAAGGTATGATGATTGAGAGTGCGACGCTTACTGCACGATATAAGCGGCCATAGGTGGGTGTAGTATACTTACACAACATTACGATATAACGATTTTTGATTTCATGATTACGCTTTATGTAAAGACAGGGTGCCCATTTTGCGCAATGGTACTTAAAAAAGTTGAAGACTTAAACCTTACGATTGACGAGAAAAATATTGCCGATGAAGGTGTTATGGACGAACTCGTTGAAAAGGGCGGGAAAGGGCAGACTCCCTTTATGATTGACCCTGAAACAGGTACATTCATGTACGAATCAGGTCCTATTTCTGAGTATCTTGAAAAGAACTATGGTTCTGGAATGGCTTCACAAAAAGGTGATACGACAGAACCAAATGTATGTATGTTAGAGTAAGAGTAGTTGCGGGAGCGCGTAAGGAATTGGTAAAAAAAGTAAGTGATACTGAGTTTGCCCTATCAGTACGTGAGCCAGCAGAGCGGAATCTTGCAAACCGACGGGTGCAAGCAGTGCTTGCTGAAATATACGAAGTACCGGTACGGGATGTACGTATCACTGCCGGACATCGGTCCCCAACCAAGATTTTTGATATTATAAAGAAATAATATTGTACCTATGACATTTTCAATTACGCACATCCAAGGATCGAACATCGAAGTGACCGACACACTTCGGACACTCGTTGAACAAAAATTTGCAAAACTGGGTAAATTCATCGGCGACCGACCAGACGTGACCTGTGATATTGAGCTTGAGAAGATGACAGGGAGTCACAGTGGAAATATCTTCCGCGCCGAAGTAAATATTCGAGTTGGCGGCAAGTTATATCGAGCAGAAGCAACGACTGACCAGATTGAAAAATCTATTGACCAAATGCGAAATGAGGTCGAGCGCGAGATTCGGAAGGCGCAGAGTAAGGAGCAGACGTTAGTAAAGCGGGGCGGTGCAATGATCAAACGAATGATGCGATTCGGACGAGACTAATATAAAAACAGCGAGCCGGTACGGCTCGCTGTTTTTATATTCCTTGTGTTAGTCGGCTTCTTTGAGTTCGTCACTGAGGGCGATCTGAAGGTTCGCAGTGATGAGTTGTGTGCTGCGGAGTTCACTGAGTGTCTGTGAGGCTGTCTTATAGACACCGCGTACTGCAAGCGACTGAGAGAGTGCAGCGATTGTCTCAGGGTGTTCCTCTGCAATCTTGAGCATTTTTGCTTTTGATTGTTCTTTATACGATTCGTAGATTCGGATGATTTCACTAAACGCTTGCTCAGAGAAGATGCTGATGGCGTCGCTGTCGTCATGACGATTAAGCTCCTTGAGTACCTTTCGGGAAATAATAGACTGCGCGCGGTAGTAGAGGTAATTCTCTTCCGCGATAGTGCCAACTGACTTCGGGAAGAGCGCGCCATGGATGCGTGCTGCCATCTTTTCAAAGACGTCCTTTCCGTCGGTATGCATCACAGAGTCAGCAGAAAGATTGCCGTGTTCAATAGCTTCAAATTGGGCTGAGAGCTTACCAAAAATACGACGGTAGACAAACTCGTTCACTTCATTGTATTGATAGAGTTCTTTGAGATAAAGAAATTCAATACCGATGGCGTACATACGAATCACACTCTGTGCACGTTCTTCATTACGCTCTCCGCATGAAGTAACCGCCGCACACGCTTTCGTAAATGCATCGACATGTTCCTTCAACAGAGTTTCAAACACACCGTCGGCAATATAGCCGCGCTTGTGGTGTTGCCGTAGACGTTCGGTAATACGTTCATGGATGATTGCCTGCGCTTCGTAGAGTTGAAGTTCCTCAAGATCAGTATGCGCGTCGAGCTTAAGCTTTCGCATAAACGGACGAATGGTCGTTGCTTTAAGGAAGAGTGTTGCGAATATACAACCTGCGGTGAGAGAAAGGAGGAAGGCTTGTGGAGAAATACTGAATGTCCATCCAGGGATTTCAAGATCAGCAGGCACAAGGAGTACCATCGTAATGGCGAGTGCACCACGGAGACTGCCCCACGAAAGGAGGTGTACCCACGCAGTTGGTAGGTCGCGACTTGATTTTGCAAAGAGATTATAGATAAAGGCGACAGGGTAAATAGAGAGTGCGCGCGCAATAGCGACCACAATAATCGTGACAAGAATAGGCACAATCATTCCGTTGGTGAATACACCACTTCGCACAAAAAGAAGTCCGATGAGGACAAAAATCGTTGAGTTTGCCATGAAGGCAAGCTGGCTCCAGAGCTTCGATACGAATTCATCCGCAGATGGGTGAATCTTTGCTCGTCCGTAATTACCCATGATGAGCGAAGCCACAGTAGTTGCGACGATCGAAGAGATTGCAAACTGCGTGTTGAAGAATACGAGGTGTTCAGAAATAACTTCAGAGAGAATAAACGTAATATGCGCAAGAGCGATAGTGAGTGTAATACTCGCCACTTCGTTTTCACGAGCTTTTCCAACGAGCCATGAGAAGAGATTCCCAATAAGTGCACCGAAGAGAATTCCGCCAATCATCATGAATGTGAAATTCACCACTGCAATACTCACTGTGCTTGAACCGTGAAATCCTTCGGTAATCACACCGAGTACAATGAAGAAAAGTGCTACCGCCGTTGCATCGTTGAAAAGACTCTCTCCTTCAAAAATGAGGGAGAGACGTTCCGGAGCGCCATACTCTTTGAAGAGGGCGAGAACCGCAACTGGATCTGTTGCTGAAATGATTGCGCCAAAGAGGAAAAGAAATGAGAAAGGAACAGAAAGACCGATGAGTCCGAAACCGAATGAGAGACCTGCGGCGATCGCGAGTGCTGATATAAGAAGTCCAACAACCGCAAGCAGGAAGATGATTGGAATATCGGCAAGAATACGTCGGATTTGCATAGCAAACGCAGACTCAAAAATGAGCGTTGGGAGAAGAAGGTAAAAAAGGAGTCCTGGCGTAAATTCAAACTGACTAATGAACGTAAATGGGGGCAGGAATGAGAGGAAACCAAGTATCGCACCAACGACAACAAGGAATACAGTGTGGGGCAGGCGAACCTTTCGTGCGACAAAGACCGCGAGACTTGAAAGCGCGAGAATAACAAAGAATGAGAGAAATACTTGGGGTGATAGCATAGAAAACTTCTTTAAAACGTGGGAAAACAAAATGCCCCACAGGGCACAGGCACTATACTATGCCTATTTTTATATCTTGCAAGCACAGACTGTGTTCTACGGATTTCTTGGTATACTGCTTGTATTATGGAGAAATCTACAGCGACGGACGCCTTTTCAACAGCGTACGCACGGCTCAACAAAGAACAGAAAAAAGCAGTGGATACGATCGAAGGTCCGGTCATGGTTATTGCAGGTCCAGGAACGGGTAAGACCCAGATTCTCACCCTTCGTATTGCAAATATTCTACGGAGGACGGATACCGCGCCAGAAAATATTCTTGCGCTTACCTTTACTGATGCGGGTGCAAAGGCGATGCGTGAACGTCTTCGTGGGTACATTGGGAGTGAAGGGTATCGAGTACCGATTCAAACCTTCCATGGATTTGCAAAAGAATGTATTGGGAAGTATCCCGATGCATACGATAGAGTTGTTGGCGGACGTCCTGCGTCTGACCTCGATAAGATCTCAATCTTGGAATCAATCATTGAATCTGGTGAAATTCGCCTCCTACGACCCCACGGAGATCCGTCGTACTACATACGACCGATACTGAGTGCGATTGAATCTATGAAAAAGGAGTACATCACTCCCGATACATTCGCGACCATTATTGCGTCACAAGAAATCGATCTCGCAAATATTCAAAAAGTACATGAAAAGGGTGCGCACAAAGGAAAGGTTCGCGGTGAATATGCGACGAAGGAAAAAGCAGTTGGGAAAAATAAAGAGCTTCTCTTTGTGTACCGGAGATACCAGGCACTCCTTACTGACAAACGATTGTACGACTTTGATGACATGATTCTGGAGACGATTGACGCACTTGAAAAGAACGAAGACATGCTCCGAGACCTGCAGGAAACGTATCAATATATACACGCCGACGAGCACCAAGATGTGAATGGCAGCCAAAACCGTATTTTAGAATTACTTGCGTCGTATCACGAGCGACCAAATATTTTTGCAGTGGGAGATGAGAAGCAGGCAATCTTTCGCTTTCAAGGCGCATCACTTGAAAACTTTCTTTATTTTGAAGATGTCTTTTCAGAGACAGCAACTATTGCACTCACACAAAACTACCGGTCTGGTCAGAAGATTCTCGATGCAGCGCACAGTTTGATTGCGGTCGAAGACGGCCCACTCAAAGATCTTCGTGTACCGCTTACGGCACTTCCGGATGCTGTAGCGCAGGTTGAGCGTCGTGATTTCTCGCATCAGGCCATTGAGGATGCCTTTGTGGTGAAGGATATTAAACATCGTATTACGGAAGGTGTTCCCGCTTCAGAGATTGCGGTCATTGTACGTACGAACCGTGAAGTTGAGGAGTACGCTGAAGCACTTCGCCGAGCGGGTATTGCCGCGCACGCATCAGCTGAAGGTGATATTTTGCTCCACCCTATTACTCAGGCGGTACAGGCACTCATTGATGCTGCGATTGATACCGAGAACGAGTCAGCGTTGTTTACCGTTCTGCACGGAGCGTATTGGGGACTGACGCCAGAAGATTTAGTCCGCATTGCCAGTGCACGAAGTTACTCACGTTCGCTCACAAAGATACTGAGTGATACAGACACACTTGCAGAGATTGGCGTATCCGATGTTGCGGCTGCAGAAAATATCATGAAGGTATTAACGATGGCGCGGCAGCGTGAGGTGACCGAAGCGCCACATCGAGTGCTCGAATGTCTGCTTACCGAAAGTGGTTTCATTGAACACGTCATGAACGAGAGCCCATTTGAAGGGGTCCGCACGGTGCGCAGGCTGTACGACGAAGTGGAGGAAATGGTACGTCGTGATGGCGCAGGAACGCTTCGTGAAGTACAAGCGGTTCTTACGAAGCGACGTGCGTACCTCCTCCCACTCAATGCGCCGTATATTGCCAATGACGCACACGCAGTCGAGGTGATGACTGCACATAAGTCGAAAGGTCTTGAATTTAGCGTCGTGTACATACCGCACCTCTCAGACAATCTGTGGGGCGGTCGTACGCATCGAACACTCTTTGATATTCCACTTACCAAACACATCACAACGCCTCTCGATGGACTGGATGATGAACGGAGACTTCTCTATGTTGCAATGACCCGCGCAAAGTCATATCTATTTCTCTCACAAGCAGAAACAAATGCAGACGGAAGGGAGCTGACACCATCGCGGTTGTTTGAGGGTATCGGTCAAGAATATGTTGCGCTCGTTGATACCGACGCTGAAGAAAAATCTTTTGAACCACTCGCTCATATGAGCGCGACGATGCATGGCGCGCAGGTTGATGCTGCGCTCCTTCGCAAGCTCCTGCTTGAGCGAGGACTCTCAGCGACGCACCTCAATAACTATTTGGAAAGCCCATGGAATTACTTTTTCCGTAACATGCTCCGCATACCGGAGGTGCAGGCAGTCCCAATGCAGTACGGTACTGCAGTACATAGTGTGCTTGAACGGGCGACAAAACTGCGCACAAGCACCGGTGTGCTTCCGACGGATACCGAGATCAAGAAATTTCTAGAACAAGCACTCGGCCGTTTACCACTTACGAAAGAAGAATACGTACGACAACTCGAACGCGGCCTTGCAGCCCTCTATGCGTACAGTACGCATCTTAAGAACTCATTGACGGAGTCAGCAAAAGAAGAGTTCTCACTGCGGGTAGTACTTCCGACGGGAGACCCTGATCTGCCAGAAATTCCGCTGACAGGGAAGCTCGATCGACTTGATTTTGATGCAGGAGGGAAGCTGCTTCGGGTTATTGATTACAAAACAGGGAAGCCGAAAACGCGTGGCGACATAGCGGGAGAAACAAAGAGTTCAGATGGAAAGTACAAACGCCAGCTCGTATTTTATGCGTTACTCCTCTCGCTCTATGGCGACGAACGGTATCTCTGTCGTGAGATGACGGTTTCGTTTGTGGAGCCTGATAGTAAGGGAGTCATTCACGAGGAAACGTTCTCTATCACTGACGAAGAAGTTGATGCGCTCAAAGGAGACATTATTCGGGTCGCAAAGGAGATTGCATCAGGCGCATTTCTTAAAGAATCGTGTGATCCAAAAACGAGCAACTACTGCCAGCTTGCTGCACGCTTTATGGGGGAGGGAGAATAAGAGGGTAATAAAAAAGACCGATCGCAGAGCGATCGGTCTTTTTTATTAGTTACCTGAGTTATCGAGTTGTGCGATAAGGGTATCAATCATTTGTTTTACTACTGAGTATGGCTGTGCTCCTTGGATCGTGCCTTTCTGATCCCCGACAACGACGATTGGGTATGGAGTACCACGTCCGCCAGCCGCAACAGCGTCATTGAACTGCTGTTCTACGAGAGATTTGTAGCGACCACTATCGAGACATTCTTGGAATGCTGTAGTGTCGACGCCGGCTGCTGCAACAAACTCAGGTACGCGTGTCATATCGGTCTGTTCGTTGGTATCTCGTTCACTAAAGACGAGATCACTGAATTTCCAGAACGCATCGTTTCCTCCGAGTTCCGCGACACATTCGGCAGAGACTGCAAGCTCAGGCGCATTCGGGTGAAGTTGTTGGAGTGGGAAATAGCGATAGACCCATGCAACCTTGCCGCCTGCTCCATAGTCATCCATGATTTTTTTCATTGTCTCATGGAAATTTTTACAGAACGGACAATCATAATCCGAATACTCAACAATCATGATTGGAGCATTTGGATTTCCTAAGATGTGATCCGCTTCAGTCACTGGAGGGATGGTAATTTCTTCACTCGGTGAAGAATCACCGTCATTGGCAGTATTCGCAGAATTTTGTTTTCCACTGAAGTAGATTGCTCCCGCAAGAAGGCCGGCAGCGATGATTATTGCGATAGGGACGGCAAAAGGATTTTTCTCCATACGTGATGACTATTCTAAAGTAGTATGAGAAAAGTATACCATATGTAGTATACTGGTATCTATCCTACAGAACCGCGCTGTATAGCCGTTCTTTCGGTACTATTATCAAGCCTCAGTTATATCTATGGATCTCTTTTCAGTTATTATTCTCGGACTCGTACAAGGACTTACTGAGTTTTTGCCCGTTTCGTCTACGGGACACTTGATTCTCTTTGGGAATCTTCTTGGGAGTGAAGATGCGAACGCACTCGCGTTCGATGCAATCCTCCACCTCGCGACTGTTGCAGCGATTATTGTGTATTTTTATAGTGAGATTTGGGTGCTGTTCCAAACATTTCTCCGCGTACTCGGAAGACAGCCGGTTGATCAAAAGAATGTAACGCTCCTCAAGGCGTTAATTATCGGAACAATTCCTGCGGTTATCTTCGGACTTCTCCTTGAAAAAATGATGGAGACCGTGTTTCGAAATCCGCTCCTCGTCGCCGGAGTTCTTGTAGTGGGATCAGGACTCTTTATGTTTGCGGAATATCGATATCTAAAAAAACCACCCGTACCATCTACTGTCATGACAGTGTCTATGGCGATTAAGATTGGATTCTTCCAAACGCTCGCCCTCATTCCAGGTATGTCACGTTCAGGATCAGCAATTTCTGGAGGTATGATTCTCGGACTTACGCGTAGTGAATCAACTCGTTTTGCATTCTTGCTTGGTATACCAGTACTTCTTGGTGCAGGAGCAAAGAAACTCCTTGATCTCCTTGCTCTCAATGCGGATATCTCGTGGCCACTTGTCGCGGTAGGAGCTGCAACAGCCTTTATTGTCGGACTCTTCGCTATTCACTTTATGATTGGCTTTGTACGAAAACACACGCTGTGGCCGTTTGTGTGGTACCGCATTATTCTTGCGGGAGTTGTTGTGGCAGCAATCTTTTTTGGGAGTCTGTAGAAAGACTACTTGGCGTGTAGGTTGATGTAGATATCTTCGAGTGCACGAACCGCATCTCCTGCAGAGATATTGTTTTGGTGGTATTTAATATTTGTACAATCACCAGCAGCCCAAATACCAGGAACAGATGTTTGTTGTGTCCATGGGTCAATTTCAATTCGTTTGTAGTCGTCGAGCTTAAGAGTATTTGCGACGAAGTCTGTGTTTGGAATCATTCCAATTTCGACGAATACGCCATTGACGGCAAGTGTGTGTTCAGTACCTTCTGCATCGGTGTATGTGAGACCATTTACAAATTTATCGCCAGTGACTTCAGTTGGAGTAGCGTTTAATACGGCGGTCATATTTTTGTGGGCGAGGACTTTTTCTACGGTTACAGGGTCAGCTTTAAATTGATCGCCACGGTGGAGAAGGGTCACGCTCTTTGTATACGCAAGAAGTTGGGCGGCGGTTTCGAATCCAGCATTACCACCCCCGACAACCACAACATCTTGTCCTGAGAAGAGGGGACCATCGCATGATGCGCAGTAGGTAAGTCCTTTGTTATCAAATTCTTCGGCACCTGGAACATCGAGTTTTCGACGATTTGAACCTGCGGCAATCAGTACTGCCTTTGCTTCTGACGTAGATCCGTCTTCAAGTGTTACGGAGAAGCCGGCGTCGGTCTTTGTAACTGCCGTCGCGAGTGATCCACTTTTGATCTCAACTATATCAGCTGCATATTCGCGAAGGTGAGCCTCAAGGTTTTTTGCGAGATCGTCACCAGAAATATGTGGTGTTCCAATCCAGTTTTGAATATCGGGAGAGACAATACTTTGTCCGCCCCATTCTTTCGTAACAAATTGTGTCTTGAGTTGCTTGCGAGATGCGTAGACGCCGGCAGCAATACCTGCAGGGCCTCCACCGATGATAATTAAGTCGTGCATCATAAATTCTTTAGTCGATAATAGAAGTACATTCTAACGTAGATTAGAGAAAGAAAAAACCCGCGAGCTCTGCTCGCGGGTTTTTTCTTAGAGGGCAGCTATAATTATTTAAGCTTAGATTTGTGGGAAAAAGGTGGAACGGCTCACAAGTTACTAACTATTTTTATAGCGCTACGCTCTAAAAATAGTAAGTACTCGCGAGCCCGCCTCGCGGTTCGTCGCTCTGGGACGAGCGACTCACGACGCTCCGGCCCGCAGTGCCGGCTATTTTAGCTTACTTCGTCGCAAAAATGCCGGCACCGCGCCCCAGTCTTCATCTTCATCCTCATCAATAGGTTCGACAGGCTTTGATTCTTTTGGTTTCATTTCAACTGCAGCGACCGGTTCTTTTGGTTGCTTTTGTTCAGTCCGTTCAGGAGTACGCGGTGTACCGAGTGAATTAAAGATTCGTCCTCGTCCAGATTCGTCACTGTCATCAGTTCCACCAAAATCACGGACTTCTTCTTGGATACGACGGGTAGGGAATCCAGCATCAGGGAACCCTGTCGCAATAACCGTCACCTTAAGCTCGTTCTTCTTTAGCTTGTCGTCACGGATGGCACCGAAGATTACCTTCGCATGTGGGTCAATTGATTCCGTAATTACACGAGCTGCATCTTGAATTTCAAGCATTCCGAGATCGTCACCACCAGCAATTGCAAAGAGTACGCCCTTTGCACCAGTAATAGAGACTTCGAGGAGTGGGGAATTGATTGATCCGCGAGCAGCTTCTTCAGCACGCTTCTCACCAGTTGCAAGTCCAACACCCATGAGTGCTGATCCTGCGTTTTCCATCACGCTTCGGATATCGGCGAAGTCGACGTTAATGATACCTGGCATGGTAATAAGGTCAGAGATACCTTCTACCGCTTGCTTGAGGACGTTATCGCACATCTCGAACGCGTTCTTTACTGTTGTTTCTTTATCAACAATAGCGAGGAGTCGGTCATTTGGAATCGTAATGAGGGCATCAACCTCTTTCTGAAGTTCAGCAATACCTTGGAGGGCAAGACGCATACGTTCTTGTCCTTCAAAGAGGAATGGTTTGGTGACAACACCAACAGTGAGTGCTCCTGTCTCTCGTGCAATCTTTGCAACAACAGGTGCAGATCCTGTTCCGGTACCACCTCCCATACCTCCTGTGATGAAGACCATGTCGGATCCTTTGATTGCGTTTGCAATCTCTTCACGCGTTTCTTCTGCTGCACGTCGTCCCATATCAGGATCACCGCCGGCACCAAGTCCTCGCGTCAGATTTTTTCCGATGTGGATCTTCTTCTTTGCAAGTGAGTTGTGCAAATCTTGCGCATCACTGTTGATCGCGATGAACTCAACCCCTTTCACCTTCGAGTTCACCATGTGGTTCACTGCATTCTTGCCTGAACCACCAACACCAACGACGCGAATTCGTGCGAATGATTCAACGTCTGTTTTTATTTGTTCCATAACTGAATATTGAATTAATGATTCCAAAATACGTTCGGGATCCCAACCCCAAGAACGAAGTACCCACATCATACCGTGCCTGTTTTCCCCTGTCACTCCGTTGACATTCTTCTGTTTCGTGCGATTGATTTTATAGAAAAATATATTGAAATAACATTGAAAATAAAAGACATCCAGGGTAAGTGGATGCCGGACTAGTCAAAAACTATATTATGGAAGAAATTGTTTCAACCAGTTGAGGAGGGTGCCCCCAGCTTTCTTGGCAGTTATGATCCCGGTGTCTTCTTCTGCACTTGAGCTTCCCCAAATACAAAGTCCGTACGCAACTGCCCATGATGCATCCTTTACTTTTCCGTTTTGTGCAGGATCGAGTGTTGCGATTTTAGAGGGAAGTCGGAGAGATGCTTTTGCAAGATCTTGGATGGTTGCAATACCAGATCCGCCGCCGGTAATAATAATTCCTGCCGGAAGGAGTCCGTCTCGTTTAATCTTTTTAAGGTGTGAATCAATGAGTTCAAAAATATCAGTGAGGCGCGCTGCTACGATCTCATCAAGTTTTCGTTTTGAAATTGCTGCACTGGTCATACCTCCGCGCTTCACCTTCTCTGCTTCTTCCAGAGGAATCTTGAGACCAAGCGCAATATCGTTGGTGATGTCACTTGAACCAATAGGAAAGACTTTAAGTGAGACAGGAGTGCTGTTTTCAAAGACCACAATCGAAACAGTTTCAGCGCCGATATTGGCAAGTACGCATCCGGCTCGTTTCTGAGCTTTTGTGAGCATCACGAGACTTCCTGCAACAGGTGATGCCATAACATCGTCCACAGCGATACCAATGCCCTCAATGGCCCCTACAAGGTCGCTGAGGTGCTGTTCGAAGGCAGTGATGAAGAGTGTCTCAACTTCGAGCTTCGTACCCTTGAGACCGTGTGGGCGGCCAAAGACAGGGTCACCGTCAACAACGTATGAAAGGGGAATTGCGTGGAGTATTCGACGGTTCGGGATTTGATCAATAATGCGTTCTTCGCTATCTTGCATCGCTTTGTCCAAGTCTGTCTGCGTAATTTCTGAGTCAGCACGTGAGGTAATCACTTCACCACGTGAGCGAATTTCATCGAGACCAATACCACCCATTGAGATATAGGCGTGCTTCACAGAGACACCAGCGGCTTTCTCGGCTTGCGCGACAGCGTTACGAACACTTCGCACTACGTCGCTCTCGTTGATGATGTAGCCGTTGCGGAGACCTCGTGATTCAGCAAATCCTGTACCAATAATCTGGGGAAGTGTACGACTCGCATCTTTCTTTGGGCAGCTCGTAATAACCACCTTTACTTGAAAGGTTCCTACGTCTATTCCGGTTACGATTTTATCTGCCATATATTATGTGTACACTCCCACCATTACTTCAGTCGATACTTTGAAATGAAGCGTTTTTCTGCTTTCTCCATTGTATCGCCGTGAGCGAGTCCTTTCAAATGCAATAAACCGTGGATAAACAAAAATCCGATATATCCTGAGTAGGAGAGGTCGTGTTTCTTTGCTTCACGCTGCGCAACTTCCGGTGTAATAAAAATTTCTCCTACACTCTTTTCGATTGGAAACGAAAGTACATTCGGTACATACGATTTCTTTCGGTACGTTTTGTTGAGTGATTGTGCGCGTGTCTTCCCAATAAAAACGAGAGACAGATTGTAAGAACTTCCCAAGATATCATTCTTTATCTTTTCGTACGGGAGTTTCGGGTACTCAGCCACTGTTGCTGAAACGTCAAATGCTTTCATGTTCTTGCTAGTATACGCTACTTAGGCTGGCTTACAGACGGGTTATAAACTAAAAACGACCGCACGGAGTCCCGTGCGGTCGTTTTTGTATGATTATCGTCGGCGTCCGCGAGTTTCTTGAATCTTACCGAG
Source organism: Candidatus Kaiserbacteria bacterium CG10_big_fil_rev_8_21_14_0_10_47_16 (assembly GCA_002773395.1). Taxonomy (GTDB): domain Bacteria; phylum Patescibacteriota; class Minisyncoccia; order Phycocordibacterales; family UBA918; genus 1-14-0-10-47-16. Next base: position 52,052 of record PFBI01000006.1, on the reverse strand, counting down.
CTTGAGAAGGGTTTCGTACTTTACCTTCTTTTCGAGCTTGAGGAGTTTGGCAGTCTTACCAATGTTCCGTGACTTTGCGCGTTTGTAGTAACGCTCACGACGGATACGATTAATAATCCCTGATCCTTGTACGCGCTTCGTAAAACGACGAATAAGGTTCGCAGTGCTTTCGTTGTTGTTTTTTTCTACCTGAACGTTTACTGACATATGTGGTTGCAAGCGTACCATATTTGTATATGGTACGCAATTCCTCTAAATCTTGCCTGGGTTACGGTGGTAAATCACAGGAATCAGGACAAGGGTAATGACCACTGAGAAGGTGAGTCCGAACATAATTGCCCACGCAAGCGGTGACCAAAGGTCTGACGCATACGTAAGCGGGATCATACCGATCACGGTGGTGAGGGTGGTAAGGAGAATCGGGCGGAGTCGTGAAGATGCGGCATTCATGATGTTTTCAAGGAGGTCACGGTCTGGGTATTTGCGACGATTCTCGTTCATCATATCGATGAGGAGGATTGAGTTATTTACCACAATACCTGAGAGCGCGATGAATCCCATGATAGATGGGAAGGAAAGAGGGAGTTGGGTAATCGCGAGTCCTGCCATGATACCAATGAGTGAGAATGGAAGAATTGAAAGTACGTAGAATGTGTGACGGAATGAATTGAACTGCAATACCAATACAGCGAGCATGAGAATGACTCCTACAATAAGTGCAAGGAACATTTCCATGAATGCTTTGTTGGACTCCTCTGTTTGTCCACCAATCTCAATCGTGACATCACTTGGAATGTTTATTTCTTCACGCAAGCGCTTCTCGAATTCAGCATTGATGGTCGCAATATTGCCATCAGCAGTAATACCACCAGAAAGTGAGACGACGCGGCGTTGTTCGTCGTGTGAAATAACGTTACTTGATTCACGGAGCGATACGTCCGCAAAGGAAGAGAGAAGAACGGTTTCGCCAGATGGTGTAATGAATTGAATGTTCTTGAGTGTCTCAAGGTTTGCAATATTCGTTGCATCAGAGGTGAGTGCGCCACTTTGTGTGAGGTCGAGTTTTACAATAACGTCGATATCAGAATCGAGTGTCGTGAGTGATGTTGCGGTCATACCGTACACTGCGGCACGAAGTGTCTGAGAAATAAGTTGCGGTGAAAGACCGAGTGCGGACGCTTTCTGTTTATTGAGTGTGAGTACAAATTCGGTACTGTTGTTGTTAGTACTCGTGACGACGTTGGTGGTGCCAGAAATATCCTTCAGAATAATCGCACCTTTATTTGCAAGCTCAGTGAGTTCAGCAAGGTCGTCTCCGAGGAAACGGTACCCGAGTTCGGATCCTGTTGGTGGCCCATCGCTTGGCTGGTCTACGGTAACGGTTACATCACGAATTTCAGAAAAGGTACCTCGAAGTCGCTCCACGACATCGGTACTGGTATCTTTGCGGTCAGGTTTAAGAGTGATGAACATGTTGCCGAACTTTTCATCGGTGGTACCACCGTTCCCACCATACACAGCAGCTTGACCAACTGTCGTTACAAAGGATGCAACGTCAGGCTCTTGGTAGAGATACTCCTCAACACGTCGTACGGCGACATCAGTCTCAGCGCGTGTGCTCCCTTGTGGGAGTTCTACTTCTGCATAAATCCAATCAATATCGGACTGTTCGAAGAAGATCACCTTTACGACACCGGTGATTGGAAGCGCGAGCGCAACAATGAGTGCGATACCAATGATCCAAAGAAACTTCCGTTCGTTCTTTTTATTTCCGATGATGAGCGAAAGCTTTGAGCGGTACCACGTTTCAAGTTTGTGAGAATAAGCAATTTGTCTTTTCTCAAAGTTTGTCTCACTTCGTCGTCTGAGCACTGTCGATGCGATGAGCGGTACAAATCCAAGTGCAACAAGAAGTGAGGCAAAAAGGATAAAGTTAATCGTAAACGGAATCGCTCCAATGAATTGGCCGGTGACTCCAGAGATGAGGAAGAGTCCAGAGAACATAGCAACCGTCGTGAGTGTTCCAGAAATGAGCGGAGTACTAAACTCACGAATAGTCTCGAGTGCAGCTTTTGATTTATCAATATGGGGGTCTTCCTTCATACGGCGGTTGATTCCTTCAACCATCACAATTGCCGAATCGACAAGAATACCGATGGCAAGAATGAGCGCAAAAAGGCTTACGAAGTTTATGGTATTACCTGAGAGATAAAGGCCGATGAATCCAATGAGGAACGAAAGAGGGATTGCGCTTCCTGCAACAAATCCTTCTCGCCAACCAATGGCAAGAACCAGCACAATAATAACGAGGATAACCGTTTGTACACCTGATCGAGAGAGCCTTGTGAGGTCTGTTTTGATATCCTTTCCGCTATCGAGGACAGTGACGACGGTAATACCATCAAGAAGTTCACCGGGCTTTTGAAGCTCACTCAGACGGTCGTTCACTGCGCCGGTGATGCGGGTGATATCGCCACCACGCTGTTTGTACACACTAAAGGATGCAGCGTGTACTGACGGCTTTCCGTCGACAGAGAGGCGAGAGAGGGTAACGGTCGGACCGAGTCCATCATCAATCTTGGCAACATCGCGGACGTAGACTGGTTGACCACCACGAATACCGATTACGATGCCGGCTATTTCGGTGCTATCAGCAATATCACCTTCAAACGCAATGTTGTAGTTCACACCGTCGTTCTCAATTTGTCCGACAGGGAAGGTGCTGTTTGCAGAGCGGATACCATTTAAAATATCAATCACGCTCATGTCATAACGTTGGAGAGACGCTTGGTCGGCCACAACGGTTACTTCTCGATCACGCACTCCGCTTTTTTCCATACGAGAAACGCCCGATACGTTCTCAACTTCAACTTCGAGTGTATCGGTAAGTGCAGTGAGCTCAGCGTCAGTAAGATTGGCAGAAAGCGCAACCGTCATGACTGGTTGATCGACAAAATTTACTTCCGACACTACAGGATCTTCAGCATCCGTTGGAAGATTGGGTTTGATGGTGTCGATTTTATCTTTAAGATCTTGAATCGCAACATCAATATCTGCACTGTCTTCAAACTCAACGGTCACCACAGACACACTCTCTCGTGAGGTGGAGGTAATTGATTTTACGTTCTCAAGTGAGCCGGCGATACCTCGCTCAATCTCATTTGTGACGAGGGATTCGATGTCTGCTGCAGGTGCTCCAGGAAGGAGGACACTCACCACGCCGATTGGAATTTGTACCTCGGGAGCTGATTCTTTCGGAATAAGAAAGAGGGAGAGAATACCAAAACCAGTTAACGCAACCATCATGAGGTAGCTGAAACGGTTGTTGAGGATAAAAAATTGCCAGAGTTTATACATACAGAATATGGCTAGGGGAGTATTGCTTCTACACGTTCTCCAGCATTAAGACCACGAGCATCGAGTACGATCGTATCATCGAAGGTAATACCATCAAGAATCTCAACAAAGGCGCCGCGAACATCCCCAATCACCACCGGATGAGAAACGAGTTGACCTTCGACAACAGAGAAGACGTCACCGTTTTCAGCATTAAACTTCACTGCAGTAATAGGTACGAGAATCGGACCGACGGTGACGGCTGTTTCGTTGGTTGTTGTAATACTAATGTCGACAGTATCGCCGTTTGAGATATCGGCTGTCTCTGCTTGGATTTTTACTTCAACTTTTTTCGTTACAGGATCAACGGCCGGTGCAACCTGCGTTACCACGCCAGTATATTTCTTTGCAATAATAACTTTCTGTCCAACCGCGATACGGTCACGATCTGATGCACCAACGTAGGTGGTGATTTCAAGCGCATTATTATTTGCCACGATAGCGACCGGTGCGAATGTTGATACGTAGTCACCAGTTTTTACTGAGAGGGAGTTCACCGTACCTGCAATTGAAGTCCGAATGACTGTTTTTGCATAGTTTGCTTCAGCGGCCTTGAGACTTCCGAGTGCTTGCTTCACTTGGGCGTCAGCTGCAGACACAACGCCTCCAGAGCTACTGAGTTCTGCGCGTGAAAGTGTATCCTCGGCGCTATTAATTGAATTGAGGAGAGAAGTAATAACGGTATCTGACGATGCGAAGTTTGAGCGGATGGTACTGAGTTGTGTTTCGGTAAATGTTCCCGCGTCTTCTGATGCGAGATACGGAATAAAGATATCGATCATCTTCTGTACGCGAGTGACGTTTGCACGTGCTTCACGAAGCGCTGCATGGAGATCACTGCTTGTCGTGAGAGTAACACTCTGCTTCTGCCACTCAGAGAGCATGGTATTGAAAGCGTAACGTTCGCTGTTGAGGATATCGACATTACTACCAGTCTGAATACGGACACCTGGCGTTATTGCTTTTGGATTTGAAAAGAGGCTATCGATTGTATTAAGAATGACGTCGTTTGTTTTTGAGTAGCTACTTCGGTAGGTGTTGATTGCATCGCTTTGTGCGTTGATCAGACTTACACTTGTAGAACGTGAAGAAGCAACTGCTGCTTCGTAGGATCCTTGCGCTTGGAGAAGTGCAGCGTATTCGCTCGCGTTCTCAATTTGCGCAATGATTTGTCCGGCAGCTACTGAATCGCCAAGTCCAACACCAACGCTGGTAATGCGGCCTGATGCCTCTGTCTCAAGACGTACTTCGTCGACAGCTTCGACAGAACCAATCAAATTGATAGTATTTTTACCTGAAATATCACGAACACTTGAAACCACCACTGTTGGCGGTACATTTGTAGCAATTGATGCGGTATTTTCGCTACTCTTAATAGCGACCACAATAATAATGATGATAACGAGTGCAGCTCCAGCAACGCTCCAAATAAAGCGTTTCCCATAACGTCGATGTAGGCGTCCTATAATTTTCATATGTAAACAGTTCTAAAACACTAAGTTAGTGCCCTCAGAGTACCACGTTTTTACAAAATGTCGATGATTTGGCTATGTGCGCGGCCACTTCGCTACCATGAGAAGTTCGGCGTCTTTCATATCTTTTGGAAGTTCTTGCCAAACAGCTTCAGTCACAAACGGCATGAACGGATGCAGGAGCTTAAGTGAGGTGGTGAGGATGTGTTGGAGCTTGCGAGATGTACGAATACGAGCAGATACGTCGTCACCCTTGAGCGCATCTTTACTTCGTTCAATCACCTCATCGGCAAACGTATGCCATACATAGTGATAGACAGCGTCAACTGCAAGGTCGATACGATGCGATTCCATATGTCCGTTCACATCAGTAATTGTTGCATCGAGTTCGGCGAGGTCGCGTTTGTCGGCGTCATCCCACTGTGTTTCCTTGGCAGTATCAACCGTTCGGTTCTCCAGAACAAACCGAGAGATATTCCAAATTTTGTTTGCGAAGTGCTTGTAGCCACGGATCTTGTCTTCAGAGATTCGACTATCGCTTCCGGGGACCATATTGGTCACGAGTGAAAGACGAACGGCGTCAGTCCCGTACTTCTCGATCATATCGATAGGATCGATATTGTTGCCAAGTGATTTTGAAATCTTTCGTCCCTGACCATCACGTACCAATCCGTGAAGGTAGACGGTCTTAAATGGTACCTGCCCAAGGAAAAAGCCGCTCATGAGCACCATACGTGCAATCCAAAAGAAAAGAATATCGTACCCGCTCTCAATGAGTGTCGTTGGATGGTATGTTTTTAGGTCGTCAGTCTCGTTTGGCCAGCCGAGTGTACTAAACGTCCAAAGTCCAGAAGAGAACCACGTATCGAGCACATCGGGGTCTTGTTCCCAGCTTTCGCCTGGAGATTCAACTTGTACTTTCATTTCTTCGTCTTTGTGCCAAACAGGAATACGGTGACCAAACCAGATTTGTCGTGAGATACACCACGGCCGGAGGTTGTCGATCCAGTTCATATATACACGTTCATGACGCTCTGAGACAAACTGAATAGTGCCGCTTTTTACCGCGCTCCGCATGATTTCTTTAAGTGTTGTCTCTGAACCGCTTTCAATACCTGGAATCTCAGAATGGGGAAGTGTGAACGTTTTATCTACGTCAATCCACCATTGGAGCTTTGGGAGTGGTTCAACGATACCTCCTGTGCGTTCTGCAGTAGAAACGTTTTGGGTGATTTCTTCTTCTTTCTCAAGAAGATCTTCAGCACGGAGCCACTCTGCTACCGCTTCCCGCGCTTCGTTCACCTTCATCCCTTCAAGATGTCCTGCGACGGTCATCTTTGCGTATTCATTAATAACGGCAGGGCGATTTGTGATGCCGTGCCGGTCGGCAATCTCCCAGTCAACATGACTATGTGCTGGAGTGACACCGAGCGCGCCAGTTCCAAATTCTGGATCAACTTCAGTATCAGCAACAATAGTTATATGAAGCGGTACATCACAAAACATCACGTCATACTCCTTTCCAACAAATTCCTTGTAGCGTGCGTCATCTGGATGTACTGCGACGGCGACGTCCCCAACTTTTGTTTCAAGACGGGTTGTTGAAACTGGAATAGGGAAGTCCTTTGAATATTTAAATGTATAGAGCGTGGCTTTTCGCTCTTCATAGACAATTTCATCGTCAGAAATTGTCGTCTGGCCTTTTGGATCCCAGTTTACAATGCGGTTCCCGCGGTAAATGAGCCCTGCGGCATGCATTTGGATAAACGCTTCCATCACCGCGTCGTATCGCGCGTCATCCATCGTATACGCATAGCGACTCCAGTCGAGCGATGCCCCCATTGCGCGCATCTGACCGATCATGTGACTTTTATTTTTCTCGACGAATGCATCAATACGCTTAAGAAGTTCTTCACGTCCAAGATCGTGACGCGTTTTCTTTTCTTCTTTTTGAATATCTTTTTCTACGCGAGCCTGCGTTGCGATTGCCGCTGAGTCTGTCCCCGGAATCCAAAGTGTTCGTTTTCCTTGCATGCGCGCATGACGAACCATCATGTCTTCAATGGCAAGCATAAGCGCACTTCCCATGTGGAGGTGACCGGTGACGTTTGGCGGCGGAAGCACCATTGAAAATGTTTCCGCATCTTTCTGCGTTATACCTTTTTCAACACTCACGTCAGGATTAAAGAGGCCTGAGGATTCCCACATTTCATAACATTTCTTTTCATGCGCCTGTGCGTCATACGGCTTCAAAAAGATTTCCGGTAGTTGTGATGATTTCTCCTCCATATATAAAGCCGATAGTAGCACGGAAAATGACGCTCTAAAAGGCGTTATCCCTGCGAAAGTGAGAGATTTCCATCGGCCTTTAGGCTCGTCTGAGTGCCTTCTGCGGAATGACTCTCATCGAGACGTGCGTGGCCGGCAAGAGCAATCATGATGCTGTTATCAGTCGAGAGATTCCGTTCGGGGAAATGGAGCGCAAGATCTGGATATTTTTTATTAAAATAGAGTTTGAATTGTTCTCGAATGTATGAGTTCGCTGTTACACCGCCACCAAGAATAAGTGCATGCGCGTTCGATTCTTCAACAGCGAGAATAGATTTTTTCAGAAGCACTTCAGTGACCACGTCTTCAAAGTCACGCGAGAGCGCCTCGCGCTCCTCTTCGGTCATTTCTTTTTCACCAGTGATATCTCGAATTGCGTATCGTACTGCAGTCTTCAGTCCAGAAAATGAAAAATCGCAATCACCCGAGTCAATCATCGGTTTTGGAAGTTTTGTGTACGGCGGAAGATTCTTTTCGCGTGCACGAGCAGCTCGCACACTAATCTCAGGGCCTCCAGGATATTGAAGTCCCATCATACGCGCTGCTTTATCAAAGGCTTCACCGACTGCGTCATCGCGTGTTTGCCCGAGCATTTCGTATTCTGTCCAGCTTTTCATTTTAAGGAGTTCTGTGTGACCTCCAGAAATAAGAAGACTTACCGCAGGGAAGGAAAGTGGCGCAAGCTTTGTTCCATCAAAAACAGACGCAAGGACGTGGCCTTCCATATGGTTCGTTCCTACTACAGGAATGCCCCACAGCATCGCAAGTGCTTTTGCAAAATTGACGCCAACCCAGAGTGCAGGCTCAAGTCCAGGACCGTGAGTGACTGCGATTACATCAATATCGGGCTTTGCATAAGTTTCTACAAACGGAATAAGGGCGTCTGCAAGTTCTTCCTCGCGGTAAAAAAGTGTACGGAGTGATTCATCGGTATCACTTTCTAGCTTTTCCGCGTGCTCTGAAAGAAGCTCCGCTTCTTTCAGAGCACGCTCCGTCATTGGTACGAGAGTCTTTGCGTGCTCACGTTTTGCAACCATTGGGAATACGCCGCCGTACTCACGGTGGATATCAATTTGTGAAAAAAGCGCATTTCCGAGGAGTGTATACGTCGCATCAGGAAAATCACCGTCAGCACGGACGATACTGACCGCTGTTTCATCACACGATGTTTCAATTGAGAGGATATTCATAGGTAATCACATATTAACCTTATTTTGAGACAAGCGTAAAGGAGAGTATTGACATATTAAATAAAAATTGTATTTTATACATTGAATCAAGAACATAAAGGGGATGAGCATGTGTTCGTTACGGAAGACTGAGAAAATATTTTTGCAAAAGGTCCGGACAGACTTTGTGTCGTATGCGACTGAGCTCGATTTCATGGACAGAAATATATTTATTGCTTTGGTGCGACTTGCAAATATTACCTGCGGTCTGCCAAACAAAGAGATATCTTATATCTGTGGAGTGAATCAGGGTATGTATTCGCAGTGGAAGCAGGGCGTTCAAATACCCAAATGTCCCAAAAGAAGAGCGGGTATGTTGGCGGCACTTGTTGAAAAAATACGCACACTCTCGACAGAGTAAGCGTATGGGCATCCATATAAAAAATTCCCCGTTCTAAACAAACGGGGTTCTTTTTATCTAATGTGCGATACAGGGCTTGCGCCACAAGGACATTTCCATTTTTATAGTCGCTTCGCTTCTTAAAAATTAGGTCAATTTGTGACTGTCTTAAATATATTGTGAGCGATACAGGACTTGAACCTGTGACCTCTACAATGTCAATGTAGCGCTCTACCAGCTGAGCTAATCGCTCACAATATATTCAATGTCAATCGTAAAATAGTATCCCATACTATTTTGTCTCTGCCCTGAGCTAACCGCGCAAGTGTGGTCAGTATACTGAAAAAATGAAAAGTTGCATCATTGGTAATTAAGTGGCGCTGTGTATTTCTCGGGTAGCTATATCCTCGATCTTTGATACCATGCACCTCTACTAGTTAACAATGCATTGTTATGATGGAAGAAACTACAACAGACCCAACAATGACTCCTGCAGGAGATACTCCAGCAGAAGCAACACCAGAAGCAGCTCCGGAAACTCCAGCGGAGGAAACCCCAGAAGAAACTCCAGCTGCATAGCTCGAACAACACTGGAAAAGCCCGGCGCGTACGCGCCGGGCTTTTGCTATATAAAAGTCTATTCATGCACCCTATATAAGAATATGCTATAGTCTCCGTACATTTAACGGTAATTATGATGATATTAGGATGAAAGTAATCTTATTACAGGACGTAGCGCGTATTGGACGCCGATTCGAAATGAAGGTTGTACCCGATGGACATGCACTCAACATGCTAATTCCAAAGCGTCTTGCTGAACCCGCAACACCAGAAAACATGCGTCGTTTGAAAGAACGTATGAAGAAGGTAGATGAGGTACGAGCAGGAGCCGCTTCAACATTTGAAGACACGCTTAAAAAGCTCGAGGGCACGACCGTAACGCTCCCTGTATCAGCCAATGAACAAGGTCACCTCTTTAAGAGTGTGAAGGCAACAGATATTGCGGCACAGGTCACAAAAGAAGTTGGTCCTCTTGATGCTGATCATATTGCACTCCATAGCCCACTCAAAGAAGTTGGTGAACACGAGATTGCCATTTCTTCAGGTGATCTAAAAGGCACCTTTACACTCTCAATCACAAAAGAGTAACTATGGGGGACTACAAACAAATCATCATTATCCTACTCGTGTCGGCACTCCTGCTCGGAGCACTCGCAGCACTTGTTGTCATGCGTGATGGCGGTACGCCAGAGACACTTCTCAGTGAAGATAAAGCACTCAATGGGCCACTTTCACCAAAAGAATTAGCCGTCGCTAACCCAGATGTAACAAACGATATGAATAGAACTGCAGTATTCAATACAAATAAAGGAGTATTTAAGATGGAGCTTTTCGAAGACCAAATGCCTATTACGACCGCAAACTTCGTTAAACTTGCGGAATCAGGATATTACGATGGCACAAAGTTCCATCGGGTAATTCCAAACTTTATGATCCAGGCCGGAGATCCAAATTCAAAGACTGAAAATGTTGCAACCTACGGCACAGGCGGTCCGGGATACACGATTCAAGATGAATTTGTAAGCGGTGCACTTCTCACAAATGCGCGAGGTACGATTGCAATGGCAAACACCGGACAGCCAAACTCTGGCGGTAGTCAGTTCTTCATTAACGTTGTGGATAACACAGGTCTCGACTTCGATAAAGAACCGCTTACATCGAAGCACCCAGTGTTCGGACGTGTTATTGAAGGAATGGACGTTGTTGACGCAATTTCAAGTGTTCAGACAGGTCAGCGAGATCTTCCCGTAGACGCAGTGATTATTGAATCTATTAAGATTGAGTAGAGAAGGGAATATACAAAAACCCCGCGGCAATGCCGCGGGGTTTTTGTATATAAGGAGATTATTTTGCAACTGCTGCAAGGACATCCACCATTTTCTTTCCAACGGTACGTCCGTCAAATCGTGTCTTTCGTGTATTGCGGAATGAGACAACACCAGGCTGCATTGCGAAAAGAGTGTGGTCTTTTCCAACCTGTACGTTCTTTCCAGCCTCAATCTTTGTACCGCGCTGACGTACAATAATCTCACCAGTTTTCACTGTTTGACCATCTGCACGCTTCACACCAAGGTATTTTGGCTGTGAGTCTCTGAGGTTTTTTGCCGATCCACCGGCTTTCTTATGTGCCATAGGTAACTATGCTGTAAAATTAACGTTGTGAGTATACAAGAAAGTATAGGAAAACTCAAGAGCAGGGCCGTAGGACTCCTTTTGGATGATGAGGCGTTTACCATTACCCTGATCCTTCTCGTGGGGATCGTCGCGTTTGGGCTTGGAAGAGGGTCGGTAGAACAGGCTTCAGGCGTGCTTCCCGCAGCCGCAGTCACAGGGACTGTGGAGCAATTACCAGCTGAAAGTCCTCCAAGTGCAAGCAGTAGCATACTCTACATCGCTTCAAAAAGTGGCGCCAAGTATCACCTGCCATGGTGTGGCGGCGCAAAGCAAATAAAAGAAGAGAATAAGATATATTTCAATAGTAAAGCAGAGGCAGAAGCGGCAGGATATACTCCCGCAGCAAACTGCAAAGGGATTTAATGGTGGCTATGATAAAATACTGACATGTTAATTTTAGATGTTGAAGCTTCCGGAACAGAGTACGGAAAGCATTCAATCGTATCGATTGGTGCACTTGATTTTGATAATCCAGAAAATCAATTTTATGGAGAGTGCCGCATTTGGGACGGTGCTCACATTATGGAGGGAGCACTTGCCGTGAATGGATTTACTGAAGCAGAGATTACTGATCCAAGTAAAAAGACTGAAGCGGAGCTTGTGACAGAATTCCTTGAATGGTCTATGAGTCTCGCTGACCGTACGCTTACGGGGCAAAACGTTTCCTTTGATCGTGATTTTATAAGAGCTGCCGCAGAACGAGCGGGACTTCCGTGGGATTTAGCGTATCGAACGATTGATACGCATACGCTGTGCTGGATGCATATTGTGAAATCTGGAAAGAATCCTCCTATTGATGCACAACATAAACGATCGGCGCTTAATCTTGATGCAGTATTACAGTACTGTGGTATTCCTGATGAACCGCAGCCACACAATGCGCTCACCGGCGCAATCTCTCATGCGGAAGTAACGTCTCGACTGTTGTACGGCAAGAAACTTCTTCCTGAATTTACACAGTATGAAATTCCGTGGAGTGTCTAGCGTGATATCATTAAGCCGTGTTTAAGAAGAATAAAAAACTTAACGTACAGGTTGTAGACATGCATTGTCGTGTCATGACCGATCTCCTCGCAGATCCATCCTCACAAACAGGTGATGATGCGATTCAATCGTGGCGAATTTTCCGCATCATGTCGGAATTCGTAAGTGGCTTCGAGCTTCTCCGTAAGTACCAAACAGCAGCAACCTTCTTTGGAAGTGCACGCTGTGGTGTGGGAGATGAAGTATTCGAGGCGTCATCTCAATTGGCAGGACTCCTCGCGAAGTCTGGTTTTACCATTATTACCGGTGGTGGTGGAGGTGTTATGGAAGCAGCCAATATTGGCGCGCATGAAGTAGGAGGGAAATCAGTGGGTATCAATATCACCCTCCCGCACGAACAGACAATAAATAAATACCTCACTGAATCTACAGAATTTCATTTCTTCTTCTCTCGAAAGGTAATGCTCGCGTTTGCTTCAGAAGTATATGTGTACTTCCCAGGAGGATTCGGTACGCTCGATGAACTCTTTGAAATCCTCACACTCGTACAGACAAAGAAAATTTCTAAAATCCCTATCGTGCTTTACGGGAAAGATTTTTGGGAACCACTTATTGCCTTCATTAATGACAGAATGCTCACGAAGTATAAAACAGTCAGTCAAGAAGACATCGATCTGTTCGTTCTTGTAGACTCCGTTGAAGAAGCTTATAGCTACATCACAAAGCATGTGAACCCGTGTACTCCGCGGCAGGTTTAATACGATTCCACTATGAATCCACTCCAGACACTCCAGACCTTCGATGCACAGTCACTTCCAAATCTCGATACGGTCGTTCTGGGGGCACTCGAATTTCTTGAGACAGCCTCTATTCCAAAAGTCACTATTCCATTTAAGAAGCCAATTATCGTTGGGAGCGCTAATGCGCATTCAGTGAGTAAACTCCTCTTTGCAGATACTGCAGCGGTCTTTGCAAACGAAAGTACCTTTGCTGCGGTCTGTAGTACACATACAGATGCGGACGGCGTTGTTGTGCTCTCTGCATCGGGAAGTAAACATGCAGTCACGGTCACTGAGTACGCTCTTGCGCACGGTATGTCGGTTGTACTCCTCACGAACACAGAGAAATCACCGGCCGTTGCACTGCTAACGCCAGACCACGTACACCTCTTTCCAAAGATTCGTGAACCATATACCTACAATGTATCAACGTATCTGAGTATGATTCTTGGACACAGCGGTGAAGATCCTGCTGCAATACGAACATGGATTGAAGAAAAAGTTGCACCGATCTGTACACCAGAGCTTGCCGCATACGATGCGTTCTGTTTCTTAATCCCACCCCAGTGTGCAGCAACTGCGCCGATGATTGTAACGAAATTCGATGAACTCTTTGGACCAATGCTTCTCGGGCGTGTCTTTACGAGCGAAGGTGCAAAGCATGCCAAGACGGTTGTTGATTCGCCGCGTGAATGTTTTATCAGCTTTGGAGAAGAGAACAACCTCTTTGGTGGTGTGGATACACGGATTACCATACCCCTTCCGAAGGATGCGGGTCCCGCTGCAATGCTCGCGATTGCATACTACGTGGTAGGAACGATTCAGGGAGTGAAGCCCCCATTCTTTAAAGAGAACATTGCCGACTACATGGAAAAGACAGAAGAACTCTTTGGAAAGAAACTTAGTATTATCGTTGAGTAGCTATGCAGACATACATCCTTTTTGATATTGGCGGAACAAAGACTCGTGTTGCGGTCAGTACGGACCTACAATCCTTTAAAGTAGAAAAATTTGATACACCTGCTTCATATGCTGAAGGTATCGCAGCGATTACAGAAGCAGTCCGTACGCTTAATCCAGCGACACCAATTACCCTGGTCGCAGGGGGGATACGAGGAGAATTGAACGCCACAAAGACTGAACTCGTCAGTGAGAAGATTTTAACAGATTGGGTAGACAAGCCTCTGGCAAAAGATTTAGAAGCTGCTTTTGTAGCACCTATCTTGCTTCGAAATGACGCAGAAGTTGCAGCGCTCGGCGAAGCCTCCTTTGGAGCAGGTCGAGGGTACTCACGCATTTCCTACCACACAGTCAGCACGGGAGTGGGTGGAGCGCTCGTAAGTGAAGGAAAGGTTATTGCGACGCATAATGATCTTGTTGGCGGACCACATACTATTGAAGATCAGATTTCAGGTACCGCACTTGAGCAACAGCGGGGAATGAAGCCGTACGAGATTCCGCAAAGTGATCCTGTATGGAATGTTCTTGCTGAAAAGCTGGCACATGCCCTCGTGAATGTTGTGACCGCATGGTCTCCTGACGCTATTGTGCTCGGCGGATCCATGATCGTGGGGGACCCGCGCATACTTTTGGCAGATATTACAAGACATACGACGGAATTACTTCCTGAAGGAGTCGCTTGCCCTGCAATAGTAGACGCATCACTCAAAGATGAGGCTGGACTCTACGGCGCTATGGCGGTTTTGGCTACTTTGGAGCAAAGCACAAACCAGATGAAGGGAACATGGACAAATGGCCTTTTTCGTTATATTGCCGGTTTCTTTAAATAAAGGCTTAAAATAAGGGTCTAAAGACCATTGACGAGCGGAATATTTATTGTATAACTTGACATTTAGACTAGGCATGCTATAATGGACGCCTAAGCGGCTTTGGCCGTTTTTTGTTAATTAAGACCTTTGGCTTATTTTATCCAGTGTCTTTGCAGCAATTCTTGCTGTATCAAACATTACTGCGGCTGTACCAGTAGCAGAAGCATCGTATGGTGCTATTGAAACTGTTCAGCCAACCATTACTGACTCAACCGATGTAGAACGTATTGTGCGTCACTACTTCAGCGATGTTCCGGTAATGATCCAGGTTGCTCGTTGTGAATCGCAATATCGACAAACACTCGCAGATGGATCTGTTCTTCGCGGAAAAGTTGACTCAGCTGACATGGGGGTAATGCAAATTAACGAGCGTTATCACGGTGCCAAAGCTAAGGAACTTGGACTCGATTTGACAAACATCTACGACAACATGGCATATGCCCGGTATCTCTATGAGAAACAGGGTACACAACCATGGTCTGCGTCTTCAGCGTGTTGGAGTCCAACTCTCGCGATGAAGTAACCGCTCTCCATACAAAAAAGCCGCCTCCGGGCGGCTTTTTTGTATTCTCCTGTACACATCTACGCTGCCGGTAAGAACGACATCTTCTCTCCGGCATCTGATATAATGAAGCTAATGATTTCGGGACGTATTATTGAATATGTATTTTTCTTTGGTCTACTCGGATTTGCCGGCTTCCTCTTATGGGAAATGTTCATGCCGTTTGGTACTGCAGTCGCACTCGCGGCAATAATTGCCACCATCTGCTATCCAATATATGAACGAGTGCGAATAATGACTCCGCGGCACAATTCTTCAGTTGCTGCACTCATCACCACATTTCTCGTGGTTTGTATTCTTCTTATCCCGCTCAGCATTCTCGGGATGTTCATCTTTAGAGAGGCCGCGGAAATTTACTCTCTCGTCAACAAACCAGACAGCTCGATTGCACTGCAGCAAGGCATCGTCAATGTTGAACATATTGTCCAACGCGTTATTCCATCGTTCAAACTCGATCTTGCTGGGTATATTCAACAAGGAGCTCGTCTCATTACCTCAAACATCGCTGCCATCTTTACGGGAACCGCGTCAACTATCTTCCTTTTCTTCCTTACTCTTATTTCAACATTCTACTTTTTCCGTGATGGAAAAGAGTTCACGAAGTACCTCATTCGTGTCAGCCCACTTCCTGACGAACAAGACAGTGCTATCCTCAAACGACTCGCACGCTCAATCCGATCGGTTGCACTCGGTACGGTCCTTGTAGCGCTTATCCAAGGAACACTCACTGCTATTGGCTTTGCTATCTTTGGATTCGATCGATTCGTTCTCTGGGGAACGATAGCGGCGTTCGGAGCGCTCATTCCAGGTATCGGCACATCTGTTGTATTCATTCCTGCGATTATCTATCTTCTTGCGACTGGCTCATACCTCTCTGCCGTCGGTCTCTCTATCTGGGCAGCCCTTGCAGTGGGACTCATTGATAATCTCCTCGGTCCGTACATCATCAGTCGCGGAGGGACACTCCATCCGTTTTTCATACTTCTCTCCGTTCTTGGGGGACTCGCATTCTTCGGTCCAATTGGTTTCGTGGTCGGCCCCGTCATATTGAGTTTGTTCAAAGTGCTCATTGAACTGTATATGGCACACAATCCAAACCCCAGTCAATAATACTTACCTATGATTCAAAAAGCGCATATCGAAAACTTCCTCCGCATCAACGGTATACCGCCCGATTCACCCGACGAAGAAATTCGAACTGCGCTTATATCGGCTCGTTGGCAAGATGATGATGTAGAAGTGGCGCTCTTGGTCCTTCGTGGTCAGACGGAAACAGAAGACGTGCATGTGGTGGCAGCACGCAAGCTCTTTCATTCAGATTCTCGCGTTTCACCGAAAGTACTCTCAACGCTCCTCGGTATCAATATTCATTCAAAAGATGAAAATGTTACTGCCTACTATAGTAAGCGCGTCGTCGAGAAAGAAGAGTCTCACACGTTCGCAATTCTCGTGAGCGCACTCATTCTTGCTGCAGTTGCGGTGACTGCCGCAATGTATCTCTTCGGTGCGGGCTTCTTCTACGTTTCAGAACTGCCGGTGTAGGCACTATTGAATATTCTCTTAAATAGCGTAGGTTGTGCGTATGCGATTAGCAGCACTCATTACAGGTATCGTTGCCGTTTCAGTAGCAATTTTCTTTCTTCCGATTAAAGAGGTTTATTTTGCTTTAGCTCCACACTCGGTAACGACTTCTGACAACCCTCCGCTCCGTCTTCTCTTTACGGGAGATATTATGATGGGGAGAGCAGTTGAAATTAGAATGGAAGGTCGGGGGAGTAACTACCCATTTCTGGGTACCCAAGCACTCCTTACCAAGCCCGATCTCACCATCGGCAACTTCGAAGCAGCATCGCCAAATGTACATGTGCGGACACCTTCGATGGGAATGCAGCTCTCTGCGAAGCAGTCATCGTTTATTGTATTAGCGGACAACGGTTTCGATATCCTCGGACTTGCCAATAATCATACGTTTGATTTTGGTGCTGACGGATTTTTAAATACAAAAGATTCCTGCAGAGATGCAGAGCTCGTCTGCGTCGGTCATCCGAATGTACCTCAAGAACGTGTGGTCACGCAGAAAGGAGTACGTATAGGATTATTGGCACTCAATGACATAAGTGTGCCACTCGACGTAACTGCGGCGAAAGCGGCACTGGTTCGACTCGAGCATGAGAGTGATATACAAATCGCATATATGCACTGGGGAGAAGAGTACGAACCAATTCACACACCGCGGCAAGAATCGATCGCACATTCCCTCATAGAGAGTGGTGCCGACGTTATCGTTGGTATGCATCCGCATATAGTGCAAGATATTGAAATATATAACGGTCGTGCTATTTTCTATTCACTCGGGAATTTTGTCTTCGATCAGGACTTCAGTAGAGAAACCCAGGAAGGACTTCTCCTAGAGCTTACGGTGAGTGAGAAGGATATAACGTTCACCCTCATACCAATCACGAGCGTCGCTTCACCGAGTCAGCCAAATATCATGAATCAAAATGAGGCAAAAGCTCTCCTACAGAGTGTATTCGCTCGAAATCCATCGACGAAAAGCTTCTCCAAGGACTTCTTTACACTTCCGCGGTAAGGTTGCGTAATGGTGTATTTACAGTATAGTGTCAGGTACGTAACGATATAGAATATGGTAAATAAACATGAAGCAATAGGAATCTTTTTAAGTATCGCGTTTATGGCGCTTGTACTCGCTATATTTCAATTTCAGAATATTGGAGATGCGGTTGCACAGCTTGGCGGCGGTTCACAATCAAGTGCAGTTGTTGTTGCAACAGGCGACGACGTTAGTATTGCTGACGCAGTTTCAGAAGCGGCAACGACAAAAGGTGATCTCAAGAAACTCATCATTGATGATGTTCGCGCAGGAACAGGTCCTGAGGTTAAGAAGGGGGACACGGTCACCGTACAGTACGTTGGTACTACGAAGGAGGGTGTGAAATTCGACAGCTCATACGAACGTGGCGAACCATTCACATTCACCGTTGGTACAGGAAAGGTTATCGAAGGTTGGGATGAAGGAATCCTCGGTATGAAAATTGGTGGTCAACGCATTCTCGTTGTTCCAGCAGAAATGGCATACGGAAATGCACAGGTAGGTCCTATTGCACCGAATTCTGTCCTTGTGTTCTCCATTGAACTCCTCGAGGTTAAATAATGAGTGATCGACCCATTACATTTAAAATTGTTAAGAAACAGCCCGGCACACTAGGCCGGGCTGGTGTTATTTCTACGCCCCATGGTGATATTGAAACACCAGCTTTTATCACGGTTGGTACAAAGGGTACGGTCAAATCAATCAAGCCCGAAGACATGAAGGAGTACATAAGTAATCAGGCGGCACTCGCCAACACGTACCATCTCTATCTTCAGCCAGGGCACAAAATCGTAGAAGAAGCTGGCGGACTTCACAAATTTGCAAACTGGAACATGCCGACATTTACTGACTCAGGTGGATTCCAAGTATTTTCACTTGGTGCAGCTTTTGGAAAAGGTGTGACGAAATTCGCAAGTGGGGACGTACCGGAAGAAAAACAAGGGGAGAAGACCGAGCTCAATGTCTACTCAAAGGATCTTGCAAAGAGTCATGGGAAGCTCTGTGTTATTGATGAAGAAGGGGTAACCTTTACCTCACATCACGATGGATCGCTCCATCGTTTTACTGCTGAACGATCTATTGAAATACAACATGCAATTGGTGCAGATATTATGTTTGCATTTGATGAATGTACGTCGCCTACAGCGGACTATGAGTACCAAAAGGAAGCAATGGATCGTACACACCGTTGGGCAAAGCGATCTATTCTTGCGCACAAGCAAAACTATGAAGCGCTGAAGAAGCAGGGTCTCTACGGCGTCGTACAAGGAGGGCGTCATCTTGATCTTCGTGCAGAAAGTGCTCGAGTGCTTAGTGATATGGATTTTGATGGTTATGGAATTGGCGGCTCGTTCTCAAAAGATGATCTCGGCGACGCAATCCGCGTGGTAAACGAAATTCTTCCAGAAGATAAACCCCGTCATCTTCTTGGTATTGGTGAACCAAACGATATTAGAGAGGCCGTTGCACTCGGCTGCGATACGTTCGACTGTGTTGCACCAACACGTCTTGCACGTACAGGGACAATCTATGAGCACAAAGAGGGTGAAATCATAAAGACCAATCTTTTCAATACAAAGTACCAGCGTGATTTTAGTAGCGTTGATGAGGGTTGCGATTGTTACGTGTGTACGAACTACACCAAAGCGTATCTCGCGCACCTCTTCCGCGCGCAGGAAATGCTTGGTGCACATCTCGCATCACTCCACAACCTCTACGTCATCGTAAATTTCACAAAGAGGCTCCGAGAAGAAATTCTAAATGCATAAAAAAGCAGCGCACCCCCACTGGGCACGCTGCAACACCGTCAGACATTCGTACTTTACGAGAGACTGCCGGCTTTTTCTATCCTTTCATCATACAAGGCGCTGATGATTTTTCGGGCATCATCAGGCAATACTCCAATGTAAACGAGCTTTGCCATGAGCTGCCTATTAATATCCCTGACGAGAGGGAGTGTACGGGCAAGAGCTCGCGTTTTTTTCTCTGTCTCTGAAAGAAAGTGAATTTTTGAAATTTCTGATTCAATGCTATCGTACTTTTCTTGATATTCGTTCAGAAGCTTTCTCCCTTCATTTACAATTTCATTGAGAAGGGGGAGTGCATCGTTTTCAATGAAACTACCGCCGGTCTCCACTGTCTGTAGATAGACAATCACTTCTTCGATATCGCTGTCTGAAATGAACATGGTCTTTTGAAAAGACTTGAGAATCTCTCTTCGTTCTTCAGGACTCGTTTTACGCTGCTTCATTGCTGAAACTTCGCGCTCCATTTTCGCCGCAACAGATACAAGTAGCTGGGGCAACGTTATTTGCATGACGACCTCCTTTTTCTATACAGACCATAGAACACCAGAGAATGATTGTCAATTTATGCTATACTCGCGTAATGAAATTTGAGCTTGCGACAGACAAAACGCCGGCGGGGGATCAACCGAAGGCTATTGAGAAGCTCGTAAAGGGCATTAAATCTGGGATGACACACCAGACACTCCTTGGTGTTACCGGTTCAGGAAAGACCTTTACCGCTGCAAACGTGATCGCGCAGATTCAAAAGCCAACCTTGGTGATTGCGCACAACAAGACGCTTGCCGCCCAGCTTGCACAGGAATACCGCGACTTCTTCCCAAACAACGAAGTGCACTATTTCGTATCCTATTACGACTACTACCAGCCGGAAGCATATATGCCGGTGTCTGACACTTATATTGAGAAAGAAGCGCAGATCAATGAAGAAATTGATCGGCTTCGTCACGCCTCAACACAAGCACTCCTGACGCGTAAGGATGTAATCATCGTTGCGTCCGTTTCATGTATTTACGGTCTCGGTTCACCAGAGGAATATGAGAAAGTACACCAAAAGATTGAACGTGGGTTTAAGACAACACGCGCGGAAATGCTCCGTACGCTCGTGAATATGTACTTTGAGCGTACCAACGCCGACTTAACGCCGGGGCATTTCCGCGCGGTGGGAAATACGATTGAAATCATGCCGACGAACGAACGAGTAATTTATCGTCTCAGTTTTTCTAAGGACAGTATCTCTGATATTACAAAGATTGATGCCGTATCGCGCGCCATTATTGAAGAGGCAGACGTATTCTATCTCTTTCCTGCAAAGCACTTTGTGACGCCCGAAACGGAGCGAAAGCGAGCGATCATTGATATCAAAGCAGAGCTCGATGCGCAGCTAAAGAAATTTAAGAAAGAAGGGAAGCTCTTGGAAGCAGAGCGCATTAAGCGTCGTACTGACCACGACCTCGCACTCATTCGTGAAGTTGGATACTGCAACGGTATTGAAAACTATTCACGCCACTTTGATGGCCGAAAGCCAGGAGACGCACCGCACACGCTTCTCTCATACTTCCCTCACACAAAAGATGGTAAGCCTGACTTCCTCACCATTGTTGATGAATCGCACGTAACGATGCCGCAGCTCGGCGCCATGTACGCAGGTGACCAGTCACGAAAGAAGACGCTTGTAGAATTTGGATTCAGACTTCCGAGTGCAGTCGACAACCGTCCACTTAATTTTGAAGAATTTGAAGCGCGTGTAGGACAAATGATTTTTACCTCTGCAACACCAGGGAAGTACGAACTCGAGCGAGCAATTCCGCCACACGGACAAATCGCCAATCAGATCATTCGTCCGACAGGCCTTGTTGATCCTGAGATTGATATTCGTCCGGTGACGGGCACAGGGAGTTATCCAGGCCAAGTAAAAGACTTCATTGAAGAAGCAACAAAGATTATTGCTGGTGGAGCACGTGTCCTTACCACAACGCTTACGAAAAAGATGGCAGAAGACCTCACTGACTTCCTTACCGAAAAAGGTATTAATACAAAGTACATTCACTCAGACATTAAGACGATTGAACGTATTGAGATTTTGACTTCGTTCCGTCGTGGAGAATTTGACTGTCTCGTGGGAGTCAACCTACTCCGAGAAGGGCTCGATCTTCCTGAGGTGGAGCTCGTCGCGATTCTTGACGCAGACAAGGAGGGCTTCCTCCGTAGTGAGACCTCACTTATTCAAACGATTGGACGCGCTGCACGTAACGTGAACGGACGAGTAGTACTCTATGCCGACCACATGACCAATTCTCTTGAGAAAGCGGTTGGTGAGACGAACCGTCGTCGTAAAATTCAAGTTGCATACAACAAAGAGCACGGGATCACGCCGATTACGATTGCAAAAGAAATCAAAGATATTACTGGCCAGCTTCGTACCGAGCACCAAGCTGCAGTGCATACGCTCCTTACCATTGACGCAGACCTCTACAAACAGAACCCGAAGAAACTCCTGAAAGAAAAGCGTAGGCAAATGGAAGAAGCGGTACAGATTCTCGACTTTGAAACAGCTGCCCTTATTCGAGACGAAATCGCCGCCCTTGAAGAAATAGACTCAAAGAAAAAGAAGAAATAAAGTTGCGTATTTCTGTAAATAGGGTACGTTTACCGCACAGGAGGCTGCCGTGAGGAGTCGGCAATCCGCACAGCGCGGACATCTCGGCTTTACGACGCAAAGGCATGAGAGAATACGGCCCTGTCTTAGATCCCTTTAGCGATCGCCGTAGCACTTCGCGGGAAGGGGTGCGCTGCTGGGAACATAAGGATCGAGCCCCCAGCTTGTACTCGAGATCTTGCCACTGAGAACATTGGACGGTTGTGTCTCAATGGTAAAAACCGTCGTCGACCCCGGATCAGACTGATCCGGGGTCTCTTTAATTTTATTTGAGAAGTTTGAGGATGTGCGTATAATAGAACTACTACTGAACCGGTGCCAACATGCACCGGGGATTGCGTATATGGAGGGTAATGGCTCATAAAATGGCTGAAAAAAAGAAAACTACAAAAACAAACGTTGGAAATAAAGAGGATAAGATCATTGTTAAGGGTGCTCGCACGCACAACCTTAAGAATGTAGATGTCGAAATGCCACGCAATAAAATGGTGGTATTTACTGGTCTCTCAGGGTCAGGGAAGTCATCACTCGCGTTTGATACTATTTTTGCCGAAGGACAGCGCCGCTACGTTGAGTCTCTTTCTGCGTATGCGAGGCAATTCCTCAAGCAAATGCAAAAGCCTGATGTTGATGAAATCTCGGGTCTCTCTCCAGCCATTTCAATTGATCAAAAATCTGCATCACGAAATCCACGCTCAACCGTCGCGACCATTACTGAAATATACGATTACCTTCGTATCCTCTACGCACGTATCGGGCAACCATATTGTCTTGATGTCGATATAAAAATCGAAAAGCTCTCTCAGGATGAAATCCTCGGGATCGTTCTCAAGTCAATCGAAGGGAAGGAGATTAAAAACGCAAAGGGAAGTAAGGACGTGCTCGGAGTCCCTATCTCATCTGCACGAGTCGCGATCTTCTCACCACTCGTCGTTGGGCGAAAGGGAGAGTACTACCAGATGCTCTACGACCTTCTTGGAAAAGGGTATGAGACCGTCAAAATCGATGGTGAGATAAAGAGTCTTCGAGAAAAAATAGCACTCACGAAAACAAAGCGACATGATATCGATCTCCTCGTCGATGAAATCTATGTGAGCGAATTCAGAGACGACCCAAAGGGTTCCCGCGAGCGACTTTCAGAAGCAGTCGAACTTGCGCTCAAGGAATCAAACGGTTTGATTAAAATCGAAAATCCCGATGGCAGCGAACGTACGCTTTCTGCAAAGTTCATCTGTCCAGCAGACGGATCATCATTCCCTGAAGTTGAACCACGCCTTTTCTCATTCAACTCTCCATACGGCGCCTGTCCTGAATGTAATGGTCTCGGTGTTACGGGTATCTTCCAAAGTGACGAATGTCCTGAATGTCATGGCGCTCGCCTCCGTAAAGAAGCACTCCGCGTGTATCTCGGTGGAAGTGGAAACGACCTTGGGAAAAACATCGTCGACCTCACCTCAATGACCGTGAAGGACGCTGCTGATTTTATTGTAAACCTCAAGCTCTCTAAGAAAGATCAGGAAATCGCGTGGCCAGCACTTCGCGAAATTATTGAACGTCTGCAGTTCATGATTGATGTGGGTATTGAGTACCTTACACTCGATCGACGTGCCAACACACTCTCAGGAGGAGAAGCACAGCGTATTCGCCTCGCCTCACAGCTTGGGTCAGGTCTTGTAGGAGCGCTCTACGTTCTCGATGAGCCGACCATCGGTCTTCACCAACGAGACAACGACCGGCTCATCAAAACACTCACTGGCCTTCGTGACCTTGGAAATACGATTATTGTGGTCGAACATGATGAGGATACTATTTTTGCTGCAGACTATATTGTTGATATTGGCCCAGGTGCAGGGACGCACGGCGGGGAAGTTGTCGTTGCAGGAGAACTCGAACCGCTCCTCTCTGCAAAAACAAATCCATCGAAATCAATTACGCTCGATTATCTCCGAGGAGACAAACGTATTGAAATACCTGAAAAACGACGTGAGGGAGAAAAAGGTTCCATCAAAGTTCGTGGTGGGAAGGCATTCAATATTAAAAACATGAATGTTGATATACCGCTCGGACGCTTAATTGCGGTCACCGGAGTATCTGGTTCTGGGAAATCTACCTTTATGTATGAAATACTTCACCGCAACCTCAAATCACGGCTGGAGCGAAAGTATCGTACGCCACATACGTACAACGCAACAGAATTCACGGGTACGGAGTATCTTGGACGCACAATCCTCATTGATCAGTCTCCAATCGGTCGTACGCCACGCAGTAACCCTGCGACGTACACAGGAGCATTTACGCACATCCGTGATCTCTTTGCAGCCAGTAGCGAAGCTCGCGCTCGTGGGTGGAAGCCGGGACGATTTTCATTCAACGTAAAGGGCGGTCGCTGTGAGACATGCCAAGGGAACGGAATGATTGCAGTAGAAATGCACTTCCTCCCAACGGTGTATGTAACCTGTGATGTCTGCGATGGAAAGCGATTTACCAAGGAAACACTTGAGGTTACCTATAAGAAAAAGAACATCGACGAGATCCTTCATATGACCATTGAGGAGGCTGCTGATTTCTTCATTGATGTGCCGGCAATTTACGATCGTCTCTATTCGCTCCTCAACGTGGGACTTGGGTATCTTCAACTCGGCCAGAGCGCAACAACGCTCTCAGGAGGAGAAGCACAACGTGTAAAGATTGCTTCAGAACTCTATCGTCCACATACACAAAAGACCATGTACCTTCTCGATGAGCCGACCATCGGTCTTCACTATGAGGATGTAAAGAAGCTTATTGAAATTCTGCAAGAACTCGTAAACCGCGGTAATACCGTAATGGTAATTGAACATAACCTCGATCTTATTAAATGTGCCGACTACATTATCGATGTTGGTCCTGAGGGCGGAGCTGGTGGAGGGAACATTGTAGCAAAGGGAACTCCTGAAGAAGTTGCGAATACTGAAAAATCATACACCGGGCAGTACCTGAAGAAGATGCTCAGGAAGAAATAGGAAACGGCGCCGTGAGGCGCCGTTGGGCTAGAGGATTAGATGCCGAGTGCTTCCATGTGACGGAGAGCGGGAAATCCAACTTGGAAAAGATGATCCCACCTTGTATCAGTGTCTCCTACTGGAGTATCGTTGAAATGGGAGATGAAGACGTTACGCCAATATTCTGGACAACTCTTCATCCCAAAGTCGCACGGTTTCCCGTCACACTGAAGACGTGCGTAATGGAGTGCATGAACGATAGGTTTCGTGCCCATGTGGGGTTCCCTCCGAACCAAATTGCTATAAGGACTTCTCTAAAGTTTTAGTATACTCTATAGAACCTATGAAAAAAGAGGATATCCCCCAGAAAAAGCTTCTAGACGCCCCTGGTGTCTATTTCTTCCTTGGAAAACGCAAGGAAATTTTATATATCGGGAAAGCAACCTCGTTAAAAAACCGCGTTCGAAGCTACTTTACCCATGATATTCGGGAGAAGCGGAGTGAGATTATTGAAAAAATGGTTGAGGAAGCAAAGACGGTTGATGCCACTGTGACGGACTCAGTACTTGAAGCACTTATTCTCGAAACCAACCTCATTCGTACACATAAGCCAAAATACAATACCATTTCAAAAGACGATAAGAGTTTCAACCATCTTGTCATCACTGATGAAGAGTTTCCACGTGTACTCGTCGTACGAGGAAAGGATCTCACGCAAGAATTCGCGAAAAAAGAAATTAAATACCACTTCGGCCCATTCCCAAGTGGAATGCTCTTTCGTGAAGCGCTAAAAATCGTCAGAAAGATATTTCAATTCTACGACACGGACAAGCCGATAGGGACAGAGAAGGGCAAGATGGCTCGAGGAAAAGTGGATTTTAACCGCCAAATTGGACTCTATCCAAGCGTTCAATCCAAGAAGGAATACCAGAAAACGATACGGCACATCAAGCTTTTCTTTGAAGGAAAGAAGAAACAAATCATTACTGAACTTGAGAAAGAGATGAAGACGCTTGCAAAGGCTGAGAAATTTGAAGATGCTAACCTTGTAAAGAGGAAAATATTTGCTCTGCAACATATTCAGGATGTTGCGCTCATTAAGGATGACGTCCGCGTGTATCGTGATGAGAAGACTGCACGTATCGAAGGGT
This sequence comes from Candidatus Kaiserbacteria bacterium CG10_big_fil_rev_8_21_14_0_10_47_16, assembly GCA_002773395.1. Classification (GTDB taxonomy): domain Bacteria; phylum Patescibacteriota; class Minisyncoccia; order Phycocordibacterales; family UBA918; genus 1-14-0-10-47-16. Next base: position 25,691 of record PFBI01000006.1, on the reverse strand, counting down.
ATGACGTCGCGCACTTAAGTGGCAAGAATATGGTGGGCGTTATGACAGTGAGTGAGGGCTTGCAACCGCAGAAATCAGAATATCGGAAGTTTAAAATAAATACCGTACATGGTTCCAATGATCCTGCTGCACTCCGCGAGGTACTTGAACGGAGACTCGCGCATCCCGAATGGCAGTATCCAAGTATTATTGTAGTTGATGGGAGCACTGCACAAAAAAACGCTGCGGAGCACGTTCTTCGTAAATACGATGTACTCATTCCTGTCGTCGGCGTCGTAAAAGATGAAAAACATAATCCAAAGCGTATTATCGGCCCGCGTTCTATTATCGACACCTACCACGATGCTATTTTGCTCGTAAACGCCGAGGCACACCGCTTCGCCATCGGTTACCACCGCTCAAAACGCAAACTCCCGTAATCTAGGTTAGTCTAATCTAGGTTAGTCTGACTAACCTAGAGTGGTGTTTTATACATGATGGGGGAGGTAAAGAATAAGGGCGTGTTAGAATGTCGCTATGAGTAAGATACGCGTTGCGGTACTCCGCGGAGGCCCCAGTGAAGAATACGAAGTTTCAATGAAAACTGGTGATGCAGTACTGGCCTCGCTTAGCCGAGATCTCTTTGAACCACTTGATATAACCATCACCAAGACAGGTGAGTGGTTGCATCGTGGTGTCTCACGATATCCTGAGCAAATCCTCCAAAGTGTCGACGCCGTCTTTATCGCTCTCCACGGCGCATTCGGTGAAGACGGCAAGCTACAACGTATTCTCGAGCGCGCGGGCGTCCCGTTCACTGGAAGTCGTTCCTACGCATCAAGCATTGCAATGAATAAAGTACTTACCAAGGATCACTTACGTGATTTTGGACTCAAGATGCCTCCACACATGGTAGTAACGCGAGACTCGAAACGAAATTTGCATGGACTGAGCGAAAGTATTGCCGACATGTTTGGTCCTGAGTACGTTATTAAACCAATTTCATCAGGATCATCCGTTGGAACCATGATGGTAAAAAATCCAACACTCCTTGCAAGTGCACTCAGCGATGCTCTTAATATTTATGATCAAGTTCTCGTAGAAAAAAGAATTGTTGGAAAAGAAGCGACATGCGGAGTACTCAATCGTTTTCGCGGTGAAGAGTTGTACGCACTTCCTGCAATTGAAATTATTCCACCACAAAAATCAGATTTCTTTTCTGCAGATGTGAAATACACAGGGGAGACAGAAGAAGTGTGTCCGGGACGATTTACTCATACCGAAAAGAAAGAGATGGAACGTATTGCACGACTCGTCCACGAAACACTTGATCTCGCGCAATACTCTCGATCAGATTTTATGATTGCCGATGATGGAATTTATTTTCTCGAAGTAAATACACTGCCAGGACTCACTGAAGAATCACTTTTCCCGAAGGCAATGACCGCTGTCGGAGCCTCACACAGAGAGCTTGTTCATCATCTCATCATGGATCTTTTGCGATAATTCCGCAGGATTGTCTAGATTTTCAATAACAATATACTATTTATAGGCTTATATTAAGCTGTATTTTAAGAGTGCTCACAGAAAGAAAAGAGAGACAAATACTTGACATATACAATAGTTTGGTGTAGAATTACCCTAATCAAATTGTTCTCTGTGGTGGGGAAAATGTACATGTAGGTAGCTCTTTTTTTAGAATAGAGCGTGTGTTTTGTATTGTGTTATACAAAATTATTCTAAACAAAGAGCTCCACGCATGATTTTTTGTGCGACGGGAGGTGAACTTTAACAATGCCGTGCAAGACACGGCTTCAACAGGAAAAAGGAGCCTAAGTAATGAAGCGACTATTTGCGTTCTGCGTCGTCGCTTTCATTGCGATGGCGAGTGTAGCCCAACCCGCAAAGGCTGAGCTTGATCGAGGAGAAATATACCTCATCGATCGTGGTATGTGGTTGTTTGCTTGCGTCCTCGGTGGATGCAGCAACCAATCTCGAGGCCGAGGTCATCCAGATGGCGGAAGAGCAATGGTGTGGCAGTGCGTTGACGAAAGAACGCAGGGCGCACACCATGCTCATCCAGCGTTTGATGACATCTTGTACGATTGTAAGATGCGAATTGGCCGACAAATATCCCAAGGTCGCCACCATGGCGGCCAACAGGGTTATGGTCAACGTCGTTACGGCGGTGGTCAGTACGGTTACGGTCAACAAGGTTATGGTGGCGGTCAATACGGGAATGGTCAACGCTACGGCGGAGGCCAACAGTATCGGCAGCAACAATACTATCGTATCCAACCGCCACCGCCTCAATATCGGCGGCAGCAACAGCGACGGCCTCAGCCGCGCCCGCAACAGCAACATCAGCCGCGCCCGCGGCGCTGATCAACTTCAAGGAGAAGATCCATGTTAAAAGTAACGATTCTGGCCGTGGGCGCACTGTTGCTCACGGCGTGTGCTGGTACTCAGGTGAGTTCCGAGTACGAACCTATTCGTTCCGGAGGAGGTATGCATCGCGAGATGCGTGCTGAATCCGGCGGCTACCACCGTGAAGGTGACTCGATACAGATCACTCCCCAGATGGCGCGAGCCATCGAGGACTGTGAGTATCGCGCTCGACGTGACCGCTCGCGGGGTAATCCCCGTGAATGGTGTCGTCAGGCTGTTCTCAGCCAAAACGGCATCGTGACCGAACGACGCTATGACCGTGGCCAAAACTACGGTCGTCAGCAGCGGTCCGGCTACTACGGTGCCGGTAGCGGCGTTCAGGTTGAACGCCGCACAGTCGCCGTTAGACGGTCGGGTTCGGACATTCGTCCGGCCTCCTACCGTGATGACTACGAAAGCGACGATCGTCAGGATTTCGTACCATCCGGTGCAAACTCCGACCGCAACTCACTCGAAGGGTCGGCTTTTGTAGGGGCATTTTTGCCTCGGCAGACACCGACCGTCGACCGCATTGTCGGCGACCGTAATGCTGACGAATACGGCCCTGATCTGCGCGACGGCACCAACACTGGTGACGTTCGCGTAGTGAATGCACCTGTCACCCTCTTCCTCACCCGAAACGGCGAGGATAAGGACGTAATCTACAAGGGTAACAACCAGGGGCACGAGGTGATCGAGATCGACGCTTCGCGCATCGATTCCGAAACCTTGCTCTGCGTGCAAGTCCCTTGGGACATCATCGCGCACCAGAAGAAGGCTGCCGAGGCACGTGTTATGTGCACGGATAGCATCTACAACTACGTGAAGAACGGCGGCGGCCGAAACCAGAGAGATCCGGTTTTGGTTGTTGCCATCGTTCCCGGTAACGCAGGAAAGGAAAGGTGATGCAACCAACTCGACGTCAGCTTCTCGCTGGCATCGCGGCAGTTGCATTCCTCCCAAGGTTTGCGTTTGCCGCAGATGACCATGCGGGGGTAGGTACCCTCGACAAGGGCACCTTCCTCTGGACAAATGGTGGAGGGAACCCTTTCAAGGGAACCCTCGACCAAGCCATGGAATTGGCGGGTATCCCTGCAGATATGCGTCCGCGCATATCTGCAGCAGTCGCCCACCATCCCAAGGGTCACGACACGTATGAACTACGTGACGGTGACCCAGTAGGCACCATGGTCTTCACTCGCAAAAAGCATTGGGTCGCCAAGGAAACGGTAGCAATGCCGTCGAAATGGAAGTCCAAGGCTTCCCGCATCGCTGCCGTCTGGTACGTCAACGATGAGACGGGTGTTCAATACCGGATCATAAAGCCACTCGTGTGTGGCAATTGGTCCTTTGCGCGCTACGGCGCTCCTCTCCCATGTCGGTGTGAACCGAGCAAGGGAGATGCCTGTTGAAGGTAACTGGTGGCGCGTTGCGAAAGCATCGCGCCACCAGAAACCTATTTTCTTACATCATTATTGATGTTGGCGGTGAACTCGATTCACCTTCATCATCTGGCATGATAGTCGTCATCCAGTGTAGTACTAATCGTTATATTAATTATTCTATGAACACTATTATTAAAATCTCAATCCTTACGGGAGTCTTCGCGACTGCTGTTTTTGCGTTTGGTCTTGTCTCAGTATCACAGATCACTGATGATCTTACGCTCGTCCCTGCAACAGCAGAGGCTCAATACTACGATGACTATTCCTATGACTATGGGGGTGGCTACGTCGGTGGCGACAGCTGTTACAGCTGTGGAGGATACTATGACTACTCATACGACTACGGGTACAACGACTATTCGTATGATTACGGGTATAACGACTACTCGTATAATTATGGAAATGGCGGGTACGTCGGTGGCGACAGCTGTTATGGCTGTGGTGGCTACGATGATTATTCCTACGATTACGGGTATAACGATTACTCGTATGATTACGGGTACAACGACTATTCATACGACTACGGTTACACCGACTACTACTACACCGACTACCAATACTACAACTACGACTATTACGATTACTACGACTACTACACATACAACGACTACACCTATTACGACTACACGTACTACAACGACTACCACTACACTCCACAGCCCGCATACTGTGACTTCTTTACTGCAAGTAACACAACAGTTCCCGCTGGCGGCGCAAACGTAACACTTACATGGGGAACTTCATACGCAACTTCAGTATCTATTAATCCAGGACTCGGACTTGTTCCAAAGAACGGTTCAAGTAGCGTATACGTTGATCACTCACAGTCATACACCCTTACTGCATACGGACAAGGAGGCAGTGATACGTGTACGGTACAGATCAATGTAAACCAACAGCCACCACAGCAAACACCACTTTCATGTGACTTCTTCCAAGCAAGTCCAAGTATCGTGAAGAAAGGTGAAGCATTTCAACTTACATGGGGCACAACAGGTGCTACCACAGTATCAATCAATAACGGCGTAGGCCTCGTTCCAAAGAATGGTTCGGCAGCGCTTTCTGTAAATCAAGATACGTCCTTTATCCTTACCGCATCGAATAGCACGGGAACGGTTTCGTGTGCCACAAATGTGAAGGTGCAGGATATTCCTGTAGAAACTCCACTTTCATGTGACTTCTTCCAAGCAAACCCAAGCACTGTAGGCAAAGGTGAGGCATTCCAACTTACGTGGGCAACAACCGGAGCGACGCAGGTAAACATCAATAACGGTGTTGGTCTTGTACCGAAAAACGGATCGGTGGCACTTTCAGTGCAAGCTGATAAGTCATTTATCCTTACGGCATCAAATGCTTCAAGTATTGTGTCGTGTACGACAACGGTACATGTAGAAGATATTCCAGAGGAAAATCCACTCTCATGTGATTTCTTCCAAGCGAATCCTTCAACAGTAGGAAAGGGTGAAGCATTCCAACTTACGTGGGCAACGACCGGAGCGACACAGGTAAACATCAACAACGGTGTTGGTCTTGTACCAGCAGATGGATCGGTTGCACTTACCGTGCAAGCTGACAAAACGTACGTGCTTACCGCATCTAATGCTTCGAGTATCGTATCGTGTACATCGACCGTGCACGTACAAGACATTCCTGTCGAGAACCCACTCTCGTGTGACTTCTTCCAAGCAAACCCGAGTATTGTAAAGAAAGGTGAGGCATTCCAACTTACGTGGGGTACAACTGGTGGTACACAGGTAACCATTAATAATGGTATCGGTCTTGTACCACAGGACGGATCGGTTGCACTTACCGTCAATCAAGACACTTCATTTGTACTCACTGCGTCAAACAGCTCAAGCATCGTGTCATGTACGACAAATGTGAAAGTTGAAACGGTAGTTGTAGACGAACCGATTTCTTGTGATTTCTTTCAGGCGAATCCAAATATCGTAAAGAAAGGCGAAGCCTTCCAACTTACGTGGGGGACGACTGGTGCAACACAAGTAAACATCAATAATGGTGTCGGACTTGTGCCACAAGATGGATCAATCGCTCTTACCGTGACGAACGATACATCGTTCGTACTCACCGCTTCAAACAGTTCGAGTATTGTGTCATGTGTGACGAATATAAAAGTACAGGACATCCCAGAGGAAAATCCGATTTCATGTGACTTCTTCCAAGCGAATCCTGGTACTGTTGGTTCTGGCGAAGCCTTCCAACTTACGTGGGGTACAACTGGGGCAACACAGGTGACTGTTAACAACGGTGTTGGACTTGTTCCTAAGGACGGTTCTATCGCGCTTACCGTAACCAAGAACACCTCGTTTGTACTTACTGCCTCAAATGCGTCAAGCATTGTTTCATGTACAACAAGCGTAAAGGTGCAAGATATTCCAGTTGAAAATCCACTCTCATGTGATTTCTTCCAAGCAAGTCCAAGCTTCGTTGAAGCAGGTGAGGCATTCCAACTTTCATGGAATACAACCGGCGCAACGCAAGTTTCAATCAACCAAGGAACAGGACTCGTCCCACAGGACGGATCAGTATCTCTTGCAGTAAATCACGATACGACCTACACCCTTACTGCAACCAATAGTACGGGAACGGTATCATGTTCAACATCAGTAAAGATTAAGAATACGCCACCACAAAGTTCACTCAGTTGTGACCAGTTCTACACATCACCATCGACTGTACAACAGGGTAATCAATTCCAACTTATCTGGAACACAACTGATGCAAACTCTGTATCAATCAACAATGGTATTGGACTCGTTGCAGCTGACGGTTCAGTTACCCTTACCGGTACTGCCAGTAAGACATACGTACTCACTGCATCAAATAATACGAATACCGTAACGTGTTCAACATCGGTAAACGTGCAGGATACCCCACCGCAAAGTAATCTCTCATGTGATTACTTTACAGCAACACCTTCAAGTGTTGATGAGGGAGATTCCTTTGAACTCCGATGGAACACAACTGATGCAACGCGCGTTTCTATTGACAACGGTCTTGGACTCGTTGCTCAAGATGGATCCGTAACACTCTACGCGTACGACAATAAGACATACCGCCTTACCGCTTCAAACAATACTGATAGCGTGACTTGTTCAACATCAGTTAATGTAAAGGATTCTGGTAACGTACGATGTGATCTCGAAGTCTCTGATGATCGTATTAACGACGGCGATCGTATTACGCTCAGTTGGGACAATGACGACACTGAGGACATCCGTCTTCGTGACGATCATGGAAAGACTCTCGTTGATACCGACAATGGAGACAACGAAGATCCTGAACGTGACAGTATTTCTGTCCGACCAGACGAAGATACTGAATATACGCTTACTGCGTACGGAAAGAAAGGTGACACTGACACCTGTCGTGTAGAGGTACGTGTTGATGATGATAACAATGTTGTTGTTACAACCGTTCGAACACAGGATCCACTCGTGGCCGGCGTACAGCTCGTACGTGTGCCATACACAGGATTCGATGCAGGACCATTCCTTACCTCAGTATTCTATGCACTCCTCGCTCTATGGGGAGTCGGTATCGCATACTTCTTCGTAGTGAAGAAAGGACGTTTTGCAACAGCAGGGAAAGGAGTATCTGCAGCGCAGCATATTCCAACCCCTGTCGCCACATCAACGGTTGCTTCTGAAGTGACGGCCGACTCAAGTATTCCGTTTAATCTTCCGATTGCAGCAGTAGAACCGATTACCGGAGCACCGGTAATGGTGCAAGAAGAAGTAGCGGATGCTGCATCGACAATTGAAAATCGAGCACATGCATCACGTGTACTTCTTTCAGCCGACGCACTCAGTTACGTCGCTGATCAGGATGCACCACTTGAACAACGTCTTACCATGCTTGATCATGTGATCACGAAGGCAAAGGCAATGTTCCCAACTGAAAACGGTTGGATGGTAATCAACAAAGAGCGCCTCGCAGCACTTCTCACAGCGTAAGCTGTCTGGACCCGAAAGTCTCCAGTAATAATTGTGAGTCCCGCCGCAACGCTCAAATGAGCACGAAAAAAGCCAGACATCCGTCTGGCTTTTTTCGTGCCCGCCAACCCTTACTTCGGCAATGCCTTCATTTCAATTTCAGTAAGCAAATGGTTACCGAGTTCTGACGTTGTCATTTCTTTTGATTCACCATTTCGTGATTCAAGAGTCACTGTTTTATTTTCAACTTCCTTATCTCCAATAACTGCAAAGTAGGGGAGTTTACCTTTCTTTGCATTCCGTATCTTCTTACCCATTGATTCTTTAGAATCATCGAATGATACACGGATACCAACAGCCTTGAGGCCATCGTATACCTGCTGTGCGTACTCATTATGAGCATCAGAAACAGGGATAATAGTGATTTGTTCCGGTGAAAGCCAGAGTGGGAAGTTGCCTGCAAAATGTTCAATCATGACCCCCATAAAGCGCTCGAGTGAACCTGAGATTGCACGGTGGATAACCACTGGCTGCTCTTTTTCACCTTTCTCATTAATAAAAGAAAGGTTGAATCGTTCAGGAAGATTGAAGTCACACTGAATGGTTGCAAGTTGCCACTCTCGTCCGATTGCATCAGTGAACATGAAGTCAAGCTTTGGTCCATAGAATGCCGCCTCGCCCTCAACACGCGTATAGTTAAGATTATTTGCCTTTGCAGCATCATCAAGTGCCTTTTCAGCACGTTCCCATACTGCGTCACTTCCTAAATACTTATCTTCTCCATCACGTACCGAAAGCTGTACATGGTAACCCTCAAGCATACCCATCGTCGCGTAAAACTCACGAATGATACCAACGATCGTTGAAACTTCCTCGGTAATTTGTTCTACACGACAGAAGAGGTGTCCATCATCTTGTGTAATAGCGCGTACGCGAGTAAGACCTCCCAACTGGCCGCTCTTTTCATCGCGGTATACGGTGGCAGGTTCAAAATATCGTATCGGCATATCACGATATGAGAATTGATTGTCTGCAAAAATCTGCATGTGATGCGGACAGTTCATTGGCTTGAGGATAAACTCATCTTCTTTGCCTTTCACACGGAAAAGCTCGTCACCAAATTTAGCTGCGTGACCACTTGTCTCATAGAGCGCCTCTCGGGCAATATGTGGTGTCCATACGCGGTCGTATTCTTTATCTTTATGTAGATCCCATAGATACTCTTCAATCTCACGACGGATGAGTGCACCCTTTGGTTGAAGGAGTGGGAGGCCGGCGCCAATAAGCGGCGAAATAGTAAAGAGTCCAAGTTCACCTCCAAGCTTCTTATGATCACGCTTCTTCGCTTCTTCAAGCTGTGTTTCGTACGCAGCAAGTTCTTCCTTTGTATCAAATGCGACGCCGTAGATACGGGTAAGCATTGGATTCTTTTCGCTCCCACGCCAGTATGCACCCGCAATTGAGGTGAGTTTAAATGCATCGGCATCAATATCAGTTGCCGGAGTTTCCGAATGTCCTCCTCGGCAAAGGTCAGTAAAGTCGCCTACCGTATAAAGTGTGATTGTTTCTCCTTTTTCCTCAAGCTCATTGATGAGTTCAATCTTGAAGTCATTTCCTGCAAATACTTCACGCGCATCAGCAGCAGATACTTCCTTGTGTGTAAATTCCTTCCATGAAGAGAGCAGCTTCTTCATGTTTTTTTGGATACTTTTTAGATCGTCGTCTCCGGGCGCTGCGCCCGCAGAAAAATCAATATCGTAATAGAAACCATTCTCGATAGCAGGACCGATCGTGAGAAGTGCGTGCGGATAGTCTTTCAAAACCGCTGCCGCCAAAAGGTGGGCGAGTGTATGACGCTTTTTCTCAATGTTAGAAATCTGTTCACTCATATAATTCCTGCTAACCTCCGTATAATAGCTAAAAATAACATATTTCCGAGAAAAAGATATAATGGACGTATGAAATATTGGCTACTGAAAAGCGAACCAAAAAGCTATTCCATTGATGATTTAAAGCGCGACAAGCAAACACTGTGGGATGGTGTCCGCAACTACCAGGCACGAAATCTGATACGAGACACGATTGAGAAAGGGGATTTGGTGCTTTTCTATCACTCAAATACCGAACCAATCGGCGTCTTTGGCATCGCTGAAGTGGTAAGCGACGCATATCCAGACCCAACTCAATTTGACCCAAAAGATCATCACTTTGATAAAACAGCGAAGAGAGATAATCCGCGTTGGTACGTGGTCGACGTGAAGTTTAAGGAAAAATTTAAACACCCGATTACACTCGCAGAAATTAAAAACGATCCTGCGTTTACCGGTATGCCACTCATACAAAAAGGACAACGACTCTCCGTACAACCAGTCTCTAAGAAACATTTCGACCATATCCTAAATATTGCAAAATAGTATTTTTGTTGTATAATCATCGTAGTAAAAACAGTTCAACAGGGGAGCCCCATGCTCGAATTACAACATCTCACGGAACGGGTCATTCTTTCTGCGGACCTTCCACTTGGTGCAGTGCCTGCACACCGAACTAAAATCGAAGTCTTCCAGTTTCTTGGGGGACTGTGCGATGCAATAGAGGGGCTGAACGTCCTTCTGAAGGTCGAGGTGGTTGCGCGCGTCTGTGGTGTCCCCGAAGTATTGCAGTATCTGAAGGGTCGCAATGTGCGCGTCATGCTTGATTTGAAATCTTCAGGTACCGACAATACACTCCTCAACGAATATTTGGTCTATGCGCGATACGAACCGGCGATCGTTACAATCGATAGCAGGGTAACAAGACACGCGTTTGATGGCATCAAGAACATGCTGCCTTCAGCACTCGTCCTGCCGTTCGGTCTTCCAACCGACAAGGGCGACGCGGACTTTGTTGCGGAAGGCTATCACGATCGTCGAAGTGCGGCGAAAGATTACTTTGTTCGCGCAGAATATCTGGAAGCAGAAGGGCTACTCTGCGCTCCACGAGATATTCGGTGGATTCCTTCATACCAACGAGATCAAGTGAGTATTGTGTGCCCAGGCGTAAAGCCTTCTGACGCAATGGCAGACAGCAACTCGCTGAATGCGCTCGCGCCAACTGAGGCACAGCGAGCAGGCACTGACTTCTTTGTCTTCGGACGCGGAGTCAACGACCATCCCGATGTACGCGGTCGTGTTGAACAAATGCTCGATCTCCTGCAGCTTCGATAAAAGAAGCTGGGGAATTATAAAGGCCGGTGCGCATGCGCACCGGCCGTTTTCTTTATTTGGCTCGAGAACTACTTCCTTGGTGGAATAATCCACTCGTCACTGACCCAGCTCTCGTCGTACGGATCTGCGATCCACTTCCGTAAGAGTGTTGCATACTCAGCGTCGATGATGTGATTCGACTCTGCGAAGTCCACGATCATGCTTCCCGAGCAGAGGGCGACCACATCGTGATCCCCAACATTTTCATGAAATTCCGGGAATCCCCACGTGTTGATGAGCAGCGAGCAAGAAACGCCCACCCCTTTTTCAGCAAATGCACGCATCGCTGCGAGACTGCTCTTGAAGGTCGACGACATGTCCTCGATCAGGAGCACGCGTGCTCCTTCAAGAACTCTCGTATCGCCGTCAATCAAACCACTGAGGCCATGTGTCTTTTCTTCAGCCTTGACGATGACATGAGGAAATCCAGTTTCCCACGCCAATACTCCACCATGAACGATTGCGCCCGTTGCAATCGAAGCAATGACGGAATACTCGTGCTTGGTATGAAGAATATCAGCAACGCGCTGCAGCTCCCGAATCACTACCGCCCATTCTTTCCGATGGGACGGCAATGCACGGTTATTGATATACGCGCCTGGGGAAAGGATTTTTTGTTTGAAACGAATTGCCTTCCCCCTTTTGAATCCCACTGCCCTCGCTTCAAATAAAGCGGCGAGAACCGCTTCTGGTGACGGAGTGACAACTCGAAATCCCATCTTAAATCTCCTGTTTTGAAGCCACCTTGGCTTCTTCTGCTAGGAGACTATCAGATACCCGTACAAACAGCAATAGTGTGGTATAGTCCCTCCAATGAGTGACAAAAACAAGCCAAAAATAGTAGTGATTGTGGGGCCAACTGCCTCGGGCAAGACGTCGCTTTCTATCGAAGTGGCGAAGCAGTTTAACGGTGAGGTTATCTCTGCAGATTCTCGCCAAGTATATAGAGGACTCGATATTGGCAGTGGCAAAGTGACTGAGGAAGAAATGGACGGCGTCCCGCACCACCTTCTTGATGTTGCAGATCCGAAGGACGTATACAACGTCACTGACTTTGTGCGCGACGGTCGCACTGCGATTGCAGACATTCTTGCGCGAGGAAAGCTGCCGATTGTCGCAGGCGGTAGTTTCTTCTATGTTGATGCGCTTCTTGGACGCGTAAGTACTCCAGAAGTACCGCCAAACCAAGAACTTCGAAAGACTTTGGAAGAAAAAAGTACTGAAGAACTTTTTGCACTTCTTGAAGAGCAGGACCCGCGACGTGCGGCGGACATTGATAAAGACAATCCCGTACGACTCATCCGTGCACTTGAGATTGTAGAGGCAATCGGTAGCGTACCTGAATCTACACAAGAAGAACTGTACAAAGCGTTTATTATTGGTATTGATATAGAGAAAGAGAAACTACACGAAAATATCCATACGCGTCTCTATACCCGACTTGAAGAGGGAATGATTGAAGAAGTGGAGCATCTCCACGAAAACGGACTTTCATACGAACGGTTGGAATCCCTCGGACTTGAATACCGTTACATTGCACAATTTTTACAAAAGAAAATAGGTAAGGAAGAGATGTGTGAAAAGATTGAAAGCGAAAGTCGTAAATTTGCGAAGCGGCAGATGACGTGGCTCAAACGCGATAAGAGTATTCGCTGGTTTAAGAAGGGGGAGGGAAATGAGGTATTAACGGAGATCGAAAAGTTTTTATAAGCAGTACTGAAAGCAACAGGTGTGTGAGTAGGCTTTTTTGTATGGAGTATACTTAGTATTGTGTATTCTTCCTTTAAAAAATGGTCGACGACCCGGCTCCTCCTTATTGGGTTCTCCCTCGCACTTTTTTCAGTATATATTTTGATGTTTGTCTATTTATCGGTAAATCAGTTTCCGCCATATTCTGATCGCTATCGAGATTCATCACTTCCTACGGCAGAACGTGTGGAAGATCTTCTTGCGCAGATGACGCTGCAAGAAAAAATAGGCCAAATGGCCCTTATTGAAAAAAATAGTATTTCGGAGACGGATGATATTCGCGCCTACGGCCTTGGGGCGTTACTGAGCGGTGGCGGAGGTAATCCCGAGAATAATACCGTCGCTGGCTGGCAGACAATGGTCAATGGATTTACTGACATATCTCGCACATCACGACTCGGTATTCCTATCCTCTATGGTGTTGATGCAAACCATGGACACGGAAACATCCCTGGCGCAACAATATTCCCGCACTTCATTGGCCTCGGTGCCACGGGAGATGTAGATCTTGTTGAGCGTGTCGCAAGAGCGACGGCAGAAGAACTGGTAGCAACCAATATCTCATGGAGCTTCTCACCGACGCTCGACATGCCGCAAGATATTCGCTGGGGAAGAGTCTACGAGACATTTTCTGATGACCCAGCCCTCGTTGGCCGACTCGGAGCGGCATATGTACGTGGGCTTCAAAATAATGCCCCAAAAAATACTGGCACCCCTTCCGTACTTGCTACGCTCAAGCACTATGTAGGTGCAGGAGGAATGCAGTGGGGCACTTCAAGTAATGAAGACTTTTCAATAGACCAAGGGGCCACTCCAGCGGATATCGCGCTCCTCCACGACCTATACCTCCCACCGTTTCAAGAAAGCATACAGAGCGGGGCACTCAGCGTCATGGTCGGTCTCAATAGCTGGGGAGATACCAAAATAGCGGCCTCGTCGTACTTAATTCAAGATGTGCTCAAAGGTGAACTTGGATTTAAAGGATTTGTGGTATCAGACTGGTACGGAGTATATGAAATATCAGGAAATACCTATGCCGACACCGTGACCGCAGTAAACGCAGGAGTAGATATGGTTATGCTTCCCTATAATTATAAAACCTTTGTGCGTAATGTTGCCACAGCAGTGCAGACGGGAGCAATTTCAGAATCACGGATTGATGACGCAGTGCGTCGAATCCTCTCTGCCAAATTTAAGCTCGGCCTTTTTGACGAAATACAAAATCAAGTACCGACTGAAACAGTCGGTAGTGATGAACATCATCAACTTGCACGTGAAGCAGTTGCGAAAAGCTTTGTCCTTCTTAAGAATGATGAAAATCTGCTTCCTCTCTCACCAACGACACAAAGTATTTTTGTAGCAGGGAGTGCTGCAGACAATGTTGGACGGCAAGCAGGTGCATGGACAGTGGAATGGCAAGGTGTCGATGGGAATGTAATTCCTAATGGCGTCTCAATTCTTGCAGGTATTCAAAATGCGGCGGGAGGTAACGCCGACATTACCTTTAATGAGAATGGCGTGTTTTCACCAGAGTTGGGAATGGCAGATGTTGGCATCGCGGTAGTAGGAGAGAAACCATATGCAGAAGGGTGGGGAGACACCGCAGAACCTACGCTCTCTCAAGAAGACCGCGAGACAATACAGAATCTCAGTAAGGTAAGTAAGAAAGTTGTAGTCATTCTTGTCACCGGAAGACCGCTTGTCATCACAGATGATATACAAAATTGGGATGCACTCGGTGTCGCCTGGCTCCCCGGAAGTGCGGGAGAAGGAATTGCCGATGTACTTTTTGGAACAGCGAAAATTACCGGCGCGCTCCCACTCCCGTGGCCAGCGTCTATTCAACAACTTCCCATCGCTACTGATGGTTCTACGCGAGACGGAAGTCCGGTACTCTTTGAACGATATTTTGGATTGAAGCGGTAGGTAAAAAGAAAACCGCCTCATCAAGATGACTGATGAGACAGTCTTCTTGATGAAGCGGTAGGATCAACCAGTTCGCCTGTAATAGTCCTGAGTCGCTCGATATCGAACGCGAAGCTTCAGCAGTTCCTCAAACGAACGGATGATGAGTTCGTCGCCGACGTCTCGTCGCAGTTCGGCAACGATCTTCTCGACTTCGGCATCTGCTGCTGCGCAGTTACCGATCATTCCACCATCAGTAGTAATGATAGGGACGGCGCGCATAAGCACTTCCCCGAGCACATCTTCGGGAGTGGTGATATCTGACATGGAACCCTCGTTTTGATGTAAAATAACTATATACATTATACACCTAAATATAGGATTGTCAAGTATTTACGAAATATCATTCTTTTACAACTATAAAAACAAACACGCCCTTGGGAGGACGTGTTTTTTGTTTTAAGTTGGAAGTGCCGCCCGTGTTTCGTTAATCAAATCCGATATCTTCTTGTATGCCTCATCGTTCGGATTAATGCGAAAGGGAAGCGCGTTCGTTGCAGCGAGTGTATCCCGAATCACACGATCATAGAAAGCCCTCATCAGTAACGGATCAGTGCATTCCGTTATCAGAGTTTCTACACCCGCTACGTAGCCATAGTAGAGGACTACATCGAAATGTTTACACGCTTGAAACGATACAGAGAGCTTTTCTAACTCCAGTAAAATTTCATCAAGCGCACCCACTCTCCACTTTTTGTCGGGTGTCCTCAGAGATTTTATCCTCTGTGCAGCGACCATTACGGCCTCTAACGGAAATGGTATCTTATCCACATAAGCCTCCTTATTCTGTTCTGTCAGGAGAATACACCTAATTGAGTAGAAATCAAAACCAGTGGTTTTAAATACTTTTACGTTAGAATTTGGTCACGGATAATTTTTTGGCTTTAGATTTGTATTATGTGGTCACGAATCACTAAGTCATACGCAGGGAGGATTCGGTAACGGATAATTTTTTGGGGTCAAGTTTCTAAGTTCACTGCGTTCACTAAGAACTTTCTCCCCGGCCTCGCGGTTTCGGCATTAGGAATAGCCGAAACATCGCTCCGGCTCACAAACGCTAAAGACCTCCCGCAGGGGAGGTCTTTTTCGCGCGTTTGTGCGCCGGGGAGGATTCGAACCTCCGTAGGCCGAAGCCGACAGATTTACAGTCTGTTGCAATTGACCGCTCTGCCACCGACGCATTTGATCTGTCGCCGTTTGCGACAGACACTACCGTATCATAACTCACAGATTCGTGAAAGTATCCCCCACGACTGGTGGTAGAATAAGCACATATGCGATTTACAATCTTCTCTGTCCTTTTATTTATTTTTGCGCTTCCTATAAACCTCGCCTTTGCTGCTGAATCTGTAAATCAAACGACGTCAGCACCAACTTCACAAAGTCCGGTACCAGCAACCAATACCGAGACTAGTCAGAGTGCATCACAAAGCACCTCTGGAGATTCCTCTTCCTTCATAAAGAAACTTGTACCATGTGAAGGGCCCGAGTGTCAGGCGTGTGATGTGGTAAAGCTCGCCGACAACATCATTGGTTTCTTGATTCAAATCGGCATACTCATTGGTGTTGTTATTTTTGCAATTGCAGGATTCACCATGGCAACCTCGGCAGGGAACGCGAGCCAAGTCTCAAAAGCAAAAGGAATGTTCACAAATGTCATCGTTGGATTCATCATTCTTCTTGCTGCATGGCTCATTGTAGATACCGTCATGAAAACTTTTGCAAAGGGCAATCAATCATTTGGTACATGGAATGAAATTCAGTGTACACAGCAGCCAGTCGGCACGACACCAACAGCTCCTACCGGGACCGGTGGTGTCGGCGTTGGAGGAAGTACAAACACGAGCGGGAAGTATTCTGACGCAGAAGCTCGAGCCGCTCTCGCAAACGCAAATATTAGCGTATGGGAGTCTCGCCCAGGAGCAACATCGCTTGAAGGAATAAATCAAAATGTACTTAACGAAGTTGTACGAATTAAAAATGAGTGCAACTGCGATGTAGTTGTTACTGGGGGAACGGAATCTGGTGTTCATGCAGATGGTACATACAGTCATGGAAATGGATACAAAATTGATATTGATGATACTGCGCAAGTAAACTCTTTTATTACAAGCAACAACACTCCGAACGGTACTCGGAGTGACGGAGCTCAAATGTGGAAGAGTAGTAATGGATGCAGTGTGTATGCAAAAGAATCAAACCACTGGGATATCCTTACAACATGCTAATTTGCTCTCTCGTAGGCTCTAGGGTATTCTAGAGCCCACTCGGGCCTATAGTTCAATGGTAGAATTACGGTCTCCAAAACCGTCGATCAAGGTTCGAATCCTTGTGGGCCCGCTCGAGTATCAAAAACACCAGAAGCAAAAGCTTCTGGTGTTTTTGATAGCACATGACCTGCGTCATGTGCGTACTCGAGCGGGAGCCGGAAGCATATCGCACGGAACGAAGTGAGTACGATAGCTGAGGCGGGGTCGCGAGCACTTAGCATTTTGCGAAAGGACAGAGCAAAAGGGTTAGTGACTCGTGACCGCATGCGGGAGCCTAAGACAGGTTGCCATAGCAACGGTCGAGGCGGGGTCGCGGAAATTTCTGTAAGAAATTATCTGTGACCGCACGACAGAATATTGCAATGAATAGGCCTTGCAAATATATATAAATGTTGTATAATCTTAATTGAAATTCTTGTTCCAAACCAACCAAGGGGGCCAACATGGACACCGTACACGACATACTGGGCATACCGGAGCGCACCATGCTCCTAAACCGCCTTCGGCCGCTCGTCGAGAGTCTTGCATGGGACCTTGTCCAAAATGCAGAACTCTCCACGAACGAAATCCTCCTTGTCATCATTCGACTGGAGGATGAGTACTTGATAAATTTTTCCCAGAAACACCTTCGGGAAACTGACGTAACGCAAGTACTCGTGATTGAAGGCAAACCTCACATACTGGGGTACGTCGCCTACGATTTCTGGAAGGAAATCGCGATCGACATTACGGGGAACCTCGATGGTATCCCTGAATTTCCGCCAGATGGATTCGTCCGAGCAGTTGTTGCTGGGTTCGGAGACTGCACGGTGTTCGATAATATCGTTCCACAACAGCGACTGGTCTAATCGACCGTTCGCACCATAAATTGGCCGCCGACCGAAAGGGAGGCGGCTTTTTATATACTTGCAATTTTTATACAAAAATTGATATAGTGCACACAAGATCAGTTCTTGCAGGAGGAAGAGATGGAAAGTTCTCTACCGATTTGTACTTCACAAGAAGAATTCATTAACCTCTGTCTCGCTAATATTGAAGAGCGGGCGTTTACACTACTTTACGAAAGAGAAGTGGTATCGAATACGCCCTTCCTCTTCGTTGCACTGCAATATGATGACGTCAGATGGAAACCACTTCTCGATGCGATGCTCCCTGAACATGTTCTTGAGCCAAACGAGAAGTCCATTGTCATTGGCGCTCTCGCTTACCAGCCTGCCTGTCAATGGTTTGCTCGAAAGTTTTCAGATATAGCAGACGAACTCACCACACCTCCTCCCGAGGGAAAAGTGCGTGCACTGTTGATTCGAGAGGGCGTGTTATTGGCCTATAATGTTAGGCCGCACAAAGACACCAACCGACTCAATTAGTGAGTGCGGTGGATCAAAAAAACGCCCGTACGTTTACGTACGGGCGTTTCTTTATTTTTTCTTTCCGGCGTGACCGTGATTGTGATTGTGCTGTTCAGCATCCAGAGTGAGTGCGGCGCGGATACGTCGCTTTGCGAGAGATGTTTTTGCAATATCAAGCCACTTACGATTCGGAAGTTGTTTTTTATTTGTTTCAATTTCTACAATGTCACCGTTTTTGAGTGGTGTATCAAGTCCGACAAGTTTGTTGTTTACTTTCGCGCCGGAGGTACGATCGCCAACTTCAGAGTGAATCGCGTATGCAAAATCGATTGGGCTTGCGCCAATTGGAAGATCCACCACATCGCCTTCAGGAGTAAATACGAAAATACGGTTGGTGAAGAAATCTTTCTTCAAATCATCGACGAATGCTTCTGCTTCACCACCACCTTGGTGTGATCGTGCAATCTCCTGCACCCACTTTGGAATACGATCTTTATGCGAAGGTACCAACTCCTGTCGACCCTCAATGGTTGCTTTACTTTCACGCCACGCAAACGGACGAAAGAGGGAAGGGATGAGTGATGAAAACCACGACGCGCCGCCACTCGCTTTCTCTCCAACCTGATGATCCTTATAGCTAATGTGTGACGCAACACCGAATTCGGCTTCTCGATGCATTTCTTCGGTACGAATCTGAAGCTCAAGAATAATACGTCCCGGTGTAATAACCGTTGTATGGAGTGAGCGGTAGCCGTTTGGTTTTGGAAAGGCAATGTAATCCTTCACGCGGCCGGGCATCGGCCGCCAACTTTCATGCACAATACCGAGCACTCGGTAACACTCCTCCACAGAGCCTACAACGACTCTGATGGCGAGATAGTCATGAATGTTATCCATATCCCAATCTCGTCGTTTGAGCTTCTGAAAGAGGCTATAGAGGCCCTTGACGCGACTGTGGGTACGGAAGTTGATAATACCTACTTCTGCTAAACGTTTCTGGAGAGATTTGCGCGCTTTCTCGAGCTCTTCAGTGCTCCGTTTTGCGAGCGGCTTGGTGAGATCGATAACATGTTTGTATTCTTCTGGGTAAACGTATGGAAAGGCAAGGTCTTCGAGTTCCTTACGAATACGTCCCATGCCGAGACGGTGCGCAACGGGTACATAAATTTCAAGCGTCTCTCGCGCGATGCGAAGTTGCTTTTCCTTCGGTACATACTCAAGCGTCTGCATGTTGTGCAAACGATCGACGAGTTTGATGATGAGTACACGAATGTCCTGCGATACCGCAACAAAGAGTTTACGGAGACTTTCATTGTGACGATCCGATCCGTAGTAACGTACTGAACCAAGCTTGGTTACGCCTTCTACAAGAAAGAGCACTTCAGCACCAAACTCTTTCTGAATTTCTTCTGCGGTTACGCTGGTGTCCTCGAGTGAATCATGGAGTAATCCTGCAGCAATCGTGCGCGGGCCCATGCCCATATCAGCAAGCATGATCCCAATTGATTCTGGGTGTGCCATATACGGCTCACCTGATTTACGTGTCTGCCCTTCGTGGGCTACTTCTGCCATTTTATAAGCACGCGTAATGAGCGCTTTATCATCCTCGGTCGGTGAGGCCATTTTTTTGATAATCTCCTCTGCAGCCATATCTAGTTATTGTACGGTGGAAGCAGGAAAGGGCAAGAGAATGTATGCCGATAGACTATTGTTTGTAGAGTTCGAGGGCATCCTCAACTGAGAAGGCTTCCACGTCAACATCATCAGGAAGAAAGATTCGTTTGAATCCACGCTTCAGATATTTACCCGACTTCGATTCAAAAATCTTAATCATGTTCTTAGTCTTTGGATTGAGGCCAACTTCTTTCACCATCGTCTCACCTGCGCGACCTTTCTTTGGTTCTTTCAAAATTTCCATCGCTCGATCAAAGGTAATGTCGTATGGATTATCTTCGCCTTTGAGTGAACGGAAGTCACCTGCGTGTACGATGTACGGGCCGAAGCGACCAACGTTTGCGTTTATTGGTTCGCCTGTCTCTGGATGCACGCCAAGCTCTCGAGGGAGAAGAAGGTATCGCACTGCATCCTCAAGCGTTACCTCTGACGGCTTCTTTTCTTTCGGTACACTCGCGCGACGTGGCATTTCTTGCTTCTTACCTTTTATCTTTTCAGGAACTTCCCCGAGCTGCACGTACGGGCCGAAGCGGCCAGTGAGAATATAAATATTTTCTCCAGTATCAGGATGCGTACCAAGTGGCTCGTCTCCCTTGATCTCACTTCCGTCAATCATGCGCGCACCATCACATTCAGGGAATGTTGCGCATGAGAGAAACTTTCCGCCGCGACCAAGCTTAATCACCATCGGCTTACTACAGATTGGGCAAGGAAATTCTTTTGGTGCGTCGCCGAGGTTGGTGATTTTTTCAATATCTTCTTTCGAGGCAACCGCTTTTGTAAACGGGCCGTAGAAATCTTTGAGTGTTTTCACGTACTCGCGCTTGCCTTCAGCAATATCATCGAGCTCATCTTCCATATCGCTCGTAAAGGTGTCAGAAATATATTCAGCGAAATGCTTTTCAAGGAATGACGATACGACGTCGCCGGTATCAGTTGGGCGCAGCGTGCGACCGTCTTTCTCTACATACCCGCGGTCAATAATCGTTTTCATGATAGACGCGTATGTAGACGGGCGACCAATACCTCGCTTTTCAAGCTCTTTAATGAGACCGGCTTCGGTATAACGATTCGGTGGTTGTGTCTGCTTTGCGAGCACTTCAAGCTCTTTGAGCGCAAGAGCGTCACCTTCAGCGAGTTTTGGTACCTCAACATCTTCACCGCGTGCTGCGGTATCAGCGCGGAGCCAACCGTCAAACATCACTCGTGAACCATTAACCGCAAAGTCAGGAATTTCTTCTGAGGCGTCTTTCACATTCGCAACAATCTTCGTACGCTTAATCTTTGCGTCAGCCATTTGTGAAGAAACGGCACGCGCCCAAATGAGTTCGTAGAGTTTTCGTTGGTCGTCGGTTAAGCCCACACTGTGCTTTCTAAAATCTGTGGGACGGACTGCTTCATGGGCTTCTTGGGCTGACTTACTCTTGGTCTTGTAGCTTCGGGGTGACGCGTACTCTTTTCCGTACTCATCATGAATAAGTGCAATAATCTGCTTTGATGCAATCTCACTCATGTTCGTTGAGTCGGTACGCATGTACGTGATGTGACCGGCTTCGTAGAGCTTCTGTGCCGCGCCCATCGTGCGGCTTGGCGCGAACCCGAGACGCGTAGAAGCTGCCTGCTGGAGTGTAGAGGTAGTAAACGGTGGGCGCGGCGAACGCTTTGCCTCCGTCTCTTTAATATCAGTGATGTGCCATTCATTACCCTCACCAACACGCACGATACGATCGACTTCTGCTTTCTCACGCGGTTCAACGCCACAGAAGAATGGAATCTGTGTTTTGTCTTTGGTTTGTGTGTGTGCAGTAAGTGTCCAAAAATCTTCTGGAATGAATGCACGAATCTCTCGCTCGCGTTCCATAAGAATACGGAGAGCAGGGGATTGTACGCGTCCAGCAGAAAGTCCGTACCGAAGCTTCTTCCAAATAAGTCCTGAGAGATCGTAGCCTACCAATCGGTCGAGTACGCGGCGCGCTTCCTGCGCTTCTTTGAGATTGATATCGATAGCACGCGGATGCTTGATAGCCTCCTGTACGGCAGGTTCGGTGATTTCATGGAAGACAATACGCTTGAGGTTTTTGTTCTTATCCTTAATGAGTTCTGCCACATGCCATGCAATAGCCTCTCCTTCGCGGTCGGGGTCGGATGCAAGAAGGACTTCATCAGCCTTTGCAGCGGCGGCACGGAGATCAGCAATAACCTTCTCCTTTCCGGGAGAATTGATGTATCGCGGCACAAAACCGCCTTCGATATCGATGGCGTCTTTACTGCTTTTTGGCAAATCGCGAACATGACCCACTGAGGACTTTACGCTGTATCCCTTACCGAGATACTTCTCAATAGTCTTGGCTTTTGCTGGTGACTCTACGATGACGAGTGTACTCATATATATGTATGCTTGTGACACCACAAATACTAGGGATAGTACTTTCTGTCAAATAATAGTCTCTACTTGTGTCGAAAGAGGACGCCATTCTCATCACGAATAATTCCATCTATTTCCATCTGCATGAGGAGAATATTTGCAGTTGAGGCGTCGAGTCCGAGTGCGCGGATGACAGAATCGCGATCGGCAGGGGACGCGAGGAGAGAGAAGACCTTTTCTTCATCAGTACTCATGGTGCGCGGCGGCTTCGCCGCCGCGCTACCTACCTCCAAGTGCAACGCCTCCAAGATATCTTCCGCACACGTCACGGGCGTTGCGCCGAGACGAATGAGCATATGTGGCCCTCTACTATTTTCAGAAAAAATACTTCCGGGAATTGTGAGTACATCACGGTTGTAGTCGGTCGCAAGGCGCGAGGTAATCAGCGTACCGCTCTTCTCACTTGCTTCCACCACGAGCGTTGCGTGGGTGAGCCCTGCCATAACGCGGTTACGCCGTGGGAATGACCACACCGTCGCGCGGAAGTCTGGTTCATACTCAGAGAGAAGCCCGCCGCCACTTTCAAGAATGCGTTTTGCAAGCAACTTGTGACGTCGTGGATAGATAACTTCATCATTCAATCCCGAACCTGGAACGGCAAGTGTGTAGAGACCAGCGTCGAGTGCCGCTTCGTGCGCAATACCATCAATACCAAGCGCCAGTCCTGAGACAATGCCCACGTTGTACCCGCGGAGTCCTGCAATGAGCGTCTCGATAGAGCGCCGGCCGTAGTCGGTATAGTTACGCGAGCCGACCACCGCGAGGAGCTTCGCTCCTCGCGGTGGTAATTCACCCCGCACATACACACATTTCGGCACTTCAGGGATTTCCCGAAGGAGAGGAGGGAAGTCAACATCCTCCGGAGCAAGCTTAGAAATAGGGAAATCCATATAAAAAGGGCTTAATGAACACTTTCAATAACTCTACCATAGCCCCAAATTACGCCACATTTTAGGGTGTTGACAAATATTTATATTGGTCTATAATATTCCCCGTTCAACTTCAACTGTAAAAGCCTCGAGAGGGGCGGAAAGGCAGACTATGAAGACGATGAGCATGTTCCCCAGAACGAGCCTCGCGCTCGCGATGGGCTTGATGGCAAACGCCGCACCGAGGCCGGCCGCGTTCATCCTCGTCGATCCGCCGCCCGATCCGGGCGTCGATCTCGACGAGAGTGGCAGCGCCGACAACGGCATCATCCAGATCGATCAGCTCGACACCATCGGCAACATCATCGGCGAACCGCCGCGGACGGAAGAATCCGACCGCGTCGGCATCGGGATGACTGCCGGCAATACGATCGTTTGCAATTTTTCGCGCGACATCGACATGCTGGCCGCCGACATCGGCCCGCCGTCCAACGACAACCTGGACGACACCGATAACGGCTGGATTACCGCCGCAGCCTGACCGGCCGGCGCCGATGCCCGCATTAGGGCATCAACAAAGTCTTAGGCATTCCGCCTAGGCACCTCCTCAAAAGGGAGACAACAGCACCTCAACAACAGGAGTCCGCTTGGTTCGGCTCCGGCGCCCGGAACCTAATGCATGCAAGTGCAAAAGGTTCCGGGCGTTTTATTTTTTATAAACAAACCACTTTCTTTTTTATTTTGTACGGTGTAGATTAAAAGAGTCCATTCACGCATGAAAGGAGACTCGCATGAAACGGGACACAGATAACGGCTTCATTGAAGTCGGGTTCAAGCCGGAGAATGTCACATCGAAACCGTCGGCCATCAAACCGGCAAACGGCGACCGCGACATCGACGGCGGGTCGGCTGGGGCAACGTGCGGCAAGCGCGTCGTCTGACCCATCATCCAGGGTAATGGCCCGTTCATAAACTGCCCGCCACAAAGCGGCGGGCACGACACCGCACCGTACGTGTGGTACCACAAAAGGCGGGATCGGCAGGTTCTCGGCGAGGGGCGAACACCCTTCAAGGAGGCTCCGGTCCACCCTGTCCGTACCAGTGACGGACCCGAGGGGAGCGCGACGCGTTCCCCTCTTTATATTTTTATATAGCCATATTCATGTATAATCTCTCTAACACTACGCGTTAGGGATTTTTATTTTTTCTATGTTAGACATCAAATTCATTCGGGAGAATCTGGATATTGTGAAAGCCGGTGCTTTGAAGAAGCACCATGAAGTTGACCTTGATCGGCTTATTGAGGTGGACGATGCGCGAAGAGCCCTCCTCGCATCTCTTGAAGAGAAGAAAGCAGAACAAAACCGCGTGTCTGTGGAAGTCCCGGGAGCACAGGGCGAGGCGCGCGAGCAACTCATTGCAGAGATGAAGCTCCTTAAGGAAGAAATTCAGAAGGAGGAAGAAGACATGAAGCCAATCATGGAGGAGTGGCAGAAGCTCATGCTCCAAGTACCGCAAATTCCTGATATGTCTGTACCAGACGGTGCGAGCGATGAAGAGAATGTAGAAATCCGTGCGTGGGGAGAAAAGCCTCAGTTCACCTTTGAACCAAAAGATCATGTCGAGATTATGACAGCGCTCGATATTGCTGATTTTGAACGCGGTACCAAAGTGCACGGCTTCCGTGGCTACTACCTCAAAGGAGACGGGGCGCTTCTCGAATGGGCGATGTGGAATTACGCAAACCAATTTTTTGGCGAGAAAGGCCTCTTGCCAATTATCCCGCCAACCATCGTACGTAAAGCAAATCTCTACGGTACCGGCCACCTCCCAAATGATGCAGAGGATGTGTACAACACGCAAGATGAAGATTATCTCACCGGTACGTCTGAAGTATCAGTGATGGGATATTACGCAGACGAAGTGCTTGATAAGGAGCAGCTGCCAAAGAAGTTTCTTGCCTTTTCACCATGTTACCGTCGCGAAGCAGGAAGTCATGGAAAAGATGTGAAAGGCCTCATCCGCGTACACGAATTTTATAAACACGAACAAATTATTATTTGCGAAGCGTCACACGAAGAGAGCGTACAGCAACATGAGTGGCTCACTGCAAACGCAGAGGAATTTATGCAATCACTCGGCATTCCATACCGTGTGGTACTCAACTGTGGTGGCGACCTCGGACAAGGGCAAGTAAAGAAATACGACATCGAGGCATGGGTACCGAAAGAAGGAAAGTACCGCGAGACACACTCTGCGTCATACTTCCATGACTTCCAGACACGCCGATTTAATATTCGATACAAAGACGCTGACGGGAAACTTCGATACGCCCACTCAC
>PFBI01000002.1:1174-10960 GCA_002773395.1 Candidatus Kaiserbacteria bacterium CG10_big_fil_rev_8_21_14_0_10_47_16 | reverse complement strand
AACACTGCCGTAGCATCTCCACGTATTTTGGTCTCTCTCATTGAGAATTTCCAGCAAGAAGACGGTTCGATCAAAGTGCCGGAGCCACTCCAGAAGTATCTCGGGAAAGCTGTTATAGGGAAGGGTGATTCTGCGCTACAATAGGGAGGATGGCACTCTTTTCACGCAAAAAACATCGACGTATTGCTGCATCATCGCCGCAAGCAGGAATTGGTAAACAATTGCTCTATGGTTTTATAACGCTCTTTACGGTTGGAGTACTCGGCTACGGTACATGGTATCTCACTCGTCTCTCAGCGGTAACGATTGATCAAATTACCGTCTCTGGTGGAGAGACGGTGTCCCATGCGCTCATGGAACAAAAAATTGCCGACTCACTTGAAGGAAATTATTTTTTCTTTATTCCAAAACGATTTACCTTCACCTATCCTGAATCAGCAATCCAAGCCGCCGCAGCAAGCGTTCCTCGTGCAAAAGATGTCGCCGTGACTCGTGAAGGCACCAAGCTCCACGTTACCTTTGGAGAATACACGCCGTATGCACTTTGGTGTGCTGATAAAATATCAAATACAGACTGCATGTTCCTTTCTGAAGATGGCTACGCATTTGCAAAGGCGCCGCCGCTTCGCGGCGGCGCGCTCATGCGCTTCACTACAGAAACGCAAACTCCTGAACGTGATACGCAGCCATTTACCGCAGAGCAACTGCGGAATATGTATGGCTTTATTGATGGACTTGAGAAACAATTCGGCTTTCGAGTACTTGCGGTAACGCGATCAATCGATGAAGACCTTTTCTACCACCTTGGTGAAGGGGGTACGATTTATACAACCGAAAATGCGGACAACGAAACAACCTTTGAGAATCTCGCAACCGTTCTGAAGTCAGATAAATTCTCACACCTTACCAAAGATAACTTTTCATATATTGATCTCCGTTTTGGTAACCGTGTATTTGTAAATGAAACAGAGACAGAAAAGCCAACTCCTATCGCACAGGAACATGCGTCTACGACAACTACAAGTACTACCGCCGTCATGAAGGCCCTCGTTCCAGAATCAACCGCAACAACATCATCCGAGACGCTACCGGATGAAAACTAATCGTGGTACTCTGCTCGCTATGCATTTTTGGGAAAAACTCAAAAAACCAATCTTTGTACTCGCACCGATGGCCGACGTCACCGATGC
The DNA here is from genome assembly GCA_002773395.1 of Candidatus Kaiserbacteria bacterium CG10_big_fil_rev_8_21_14_0_10_47_16. GTDB lineage: Bacteria > Patescibacteriota > Minisyncoccia > Phycocordibacterales > UBA918 > 1-14-0-10-47-16. The sequence goes on along the minus strand of PFBI01000002.1, from coordinate 9,770 downwards.
GCCTTTTCGGCGTATGATTGCCAAATATTCTGCCCACGAACGTGCTGATGGTACTATCGGCGGCCCTGATGTGATGTGGACTGAATTTGTCTCTGCAGACGGCCTCATGCGCGCCACAGACGAAGGGAAACAGAAGCTCCTTGCGGACCTCATGTACAGCGAAGAAGAGCGGCCGATTGTCGCGCAGCTTTTTTCTTCCAATCCTGAATATATGGAAAAAGCTGCGCGCCTCTGCGCCCAGCTCGGCTTTGACGGTATTGATATCAATATGGGTTGCCCCGACCGTTCTATTGAGAAACAAGGTTGCGGTGCGGCAATGATAAAAGACCCAGAGAGTGCCGCCGAAGTTATTCGCGCCGCAAAGCGCGGTGCAGGCGATCTTCCAGTAAGCGTGAAAACCCGTATTGGGTACAACAAAGATGAGCTTGAAACATGGCTCCCTGCACTTCTCGCTGAAGAGCCTGCGGTCATCACCGTGCATGCACGCACCCGTAAAGAAATGTCAAAAGTCCCCGCACGATGGGAGCGCATCAAGCGTGCAGTAGAAATCCGCGACGAACTTGGAAGTAATACTCTCATTTTTGGAAACGGCGACGTACTGTCTCTTGAAGATGCACAAGAGAAGGTTCGTGAGAGCGGGGCAGACGGAGTTATGCTTGGCCGTGCTATTTTCGGAAACCCGTGGTTATTCCATCCAACAAAAGATCTTTCCAATGTTTCTCTCGCTGAACGATTTGCGGTACTCATCGAACACACAAAGCTTTTCGAAGAACTCCTCCCGCACAAAAACTTTGCAATCATGAAAAAGCACTACAAAGCCTATGTAAACGGTTTTAATGGAGCGAAGGAACTCCGCGTCGCACTTATGGAGGCGCCCGATTCAAAAACCATCGAACGGATTATCCGCACTTTTGAAAAGAAGCAGTCTTCACTCTTTCGACGTTTGATATACTGGATCCATGGAAAAGATAACCGGCGAGCTTGAACGTCACTTCAGTGATGTCACGAGAAATACAACAAAGATTGTAAACGACTCTTCAAAACTCTTTGAGGCAGAGCTGAAACGTAACAAGCGCCGCCTCGGCCGTTACCGACTCCTCGTCGGACTCTTGGGAACCTTCGGTATTGTGGCAGTCATCAATGGATTTGAAATGCTTATCACGAACGTCGCCATCCTCCACACCCACCCGTTGTTCTTATTTTTCATCGGGCTCGGCATTCTTTTTGTCACCGGCTCTCTCTACAATCGGCTCCTTAAATAATCTTCCACAGCAAACCCAAAACCCGCTCATTATTAACGGTATACTGTATATATGAATGAAGTCCTACAAACGAACGTATTCTTTGTTATTACGAGTATTGCGGTTGTGGTATTCACCGTTCTCCTCTGCGTTGCCCTCTATCAAGTTATAAAAATCCTCATGTCAGCGCGACGTGTCATGGATCGTATTGAGTCAGGCACTGAAGCAATTGCGGCCGAGGCAGGGAAGATTCATGCCCACATCACAAACGGCGGTTTCCTCAAGAACATCATTAAAAGCATCTTTGGCATGCGAGGCGGTGCTTCTAAAGCACGTCGATCGCGTAAAGGCCATGTTGCAGAAACGGAAGATGAGGTATAATTTTCAGACGTTTTAATAGTTGAATTCAGAATTACTATGGCAACCAAAAAGAAAGCACAGACGAAAGGACTCTCTGGTGGAGAAAAAGTTGGTATCGGCGTTGGCCTTACTGCAGCTGCAGTTGGTGCTGCTGGTGCGTACTTCCTCTACGGCAGTAAAAATGCTGCGAAGAACCGAACAAAGGTAAAGAGTTGGGCACTCAAGGCGAAGGCTGAGGTACTCGAAGCACTTGAAGACGCTGAACACATGACGAAGCAAGAGTACGATGCACTCGTTGACGCTGTTGGCGGTGCGTACACTATGTTCAAAGGAGCATCAAAAGGTGAAATCGCTGACTTCAAAAAAGAAATGAAGTCACATTGGTCAAATATTGAAAAAAGTGGCGTTGTAAAGCGGGCGCAAAAAGTTGCAAACAAAGTGATGAAGAAGACAGCGACAAAGCCAAAGAAAGTAGCGAAAAAGGCGGCAAAGAAAGCTACAAAGAAGACTGCGGCAAAGTAGTAATCTCTCTTACTCAAAGACTGCTATACCGCGATGCTCTGCATCGCGGTATATTAGTAAGTACGCATGCGCAATCTACACAAACATATTACCGATGCACGAACCGTCATGGGTCTCCTCATTGTCGGCGGCATTGTCACCTTCGTTTCAATTGGCACCACAGCGACCTATAACGGTGCTTCTCTTTTTCTTGCCACAAAAAGTGAGTTCGAGGTAGTGACCGCGAAGAGTGTGCTCGTACTCGACTCAGATTCAAATGCTGTTATTTACGAACGCAACGCAGACGAACAGCGACCTATCGCATCCATTACAAAATTATTTACTGCCTATACTGCACTCCGCTCCAAGGACATTGATACGCCGGTACTCATCGAGTGGCAAGACTACTCAACAGAAGGAAGTGCGGGCTCGCTCAAACTTGGAGAAACCTACACACTTCGCGATCTCTTATTTCCACTCCTCCTCTCATCATCAAATGATGCTGGCACCGCTATCGAGCGTAAGCTCGGGTATTCCACATTCCAAAGTTCTCTGAAAGAAACCTACGCTGACGCAGGACTCTCATACACCGCACTTCATGATGGAACAGGCCTTAGCAGTAACGATGTGTCCACCGCTCGTGACCTCGCGACATTCCTTACGTACCTCCGTACCAAGGAACCCCACATTCTTGATATCACAACACTTCGATCATACGGAGGAAATTACCGAGGGTGGATTAATAACGACCCAGGGAGATCCTTTGAATCATTCAGAGGAGGAAAGCACGGATACACCACTGAAGCTGGCCGTACATTTGCCGGATTCTTCACCACTGAGCACGGTGAATACACTGTAGTACTTCTTGGAAGTACTGATCTTTTGGGTGATTTAGACACTATTCTCAATCTGCTATAATAGTCACTATTATGACCAAGTCCGGTAAGCACGAAAAGACTGATGGGCACGTTGCGCTCTATCGTAAGTATCGTCCACAAAAATTTAGTGACGTTCGCAACCAAGAGCACATTGTCTCCGTACTTGAAGGTGCAATCACCAAAAAGGCTATCCCGCACGCACTTCTCTTTACTGGAACACGAGGGACAGGGAAGACGACTGTGGCACGCATCTTCGCACACGAAATCGGTGCAAGTGACGTTGATATTTATGAAATAGATGCTGCCTCAAACCGCGGTATTGATGACATCCGTGCACTTCGCGATGCGGTACATACACTGCCATATGAATCAGACTACAAGGTGTACATCATCGACGAGGTACACATGCTCAGTAAGGACGCATTCAATGCACTTCTGAAGACACTCGAAGAACCTCCTGCACATGTAATCTTTATTCTGGCGACAACGGAAGTCGACAAGATTCTTGATACTATTATTTCTCGTTGTCAGGTATTTCAATTTCGAAGTCCCAACCGTCTCGAGCTTCGAGAAGCGATCCTTGATGTCGCAAAGGGCGAAAAGTTTAAGTTAGAAAAGGACGCTGCCGATATGATTGCAATTGCTGCAGACGGTTCATTCCGTGATGCGCTCGGTATCACGCAAAAGGTGATTATGGCTTCACCTGACGAGAAAGCAAACGGCGACGAAGTTGCAAGTATTATCGGCGCTCCAAAATCAGCGCTTCTCGTTGATATTGTCACCGCACTCCAAGAAGGCACCGTAGAGCAGGGTCTTGCTGCTGTTGCTGCTGCAAGCGCAGCGAATGTGGACATGAAACTGTTCATAACACTGCTCCTCGAGCGCATTCGCGCAATCATTCTCTACCGTCATAGTAAGAACGCTGAATTGCTTACGCAATTCAGCGAAGACGAAGGGAAGCTTATCCAAGAATACGCGGCCGCAGCATCGTCTCCTATAAACTCACATCTCCTCCTGCGACTCCTCGACGCTGCAGAACACACTGGCCGCACCCACCTCGCAGAACTCCCCCTCGAACTCGCTATTGTTGATCTTACTTCCCATACATAATGTACATTCACTTCATTCGTCACGGGGAGACCGAATATAACCGAAAGCATCTGCATCAAGGTCTGGACGTACCGCTGTCTTTAAAAGGTCGCCAGCAGATTCAAAAGACTGCAGAAAAATTGGCAGGCTTCCAACCTCCAATCACGAAACTCATCACCAGTGACTTGGCGCGTACGGTAGAAAGCGCTGAAATAATTGGACGAGCTCTAGAGCTTACTCTAGAGCCAAATGTCCTCTTCCGTGAAGTACAAAGGCCGACATTTCTCTATAATAAACACCATTTCGGCTTGGGTTCCATTCAGGCAAGTATCCCAATGCTCACACATCTCCACAACCCACACTGGCACTATTCCGACGAAGAAAACCTTTCTGACCTGCAAGATCGCGTCATTGAAGCAGTCGCGTACTTAAAAGAAGTAGGGAAGGAGCACGAGCACGTGGCCGTTGTCTCACACGCATTTATTCTCAATATATTTATCAAATATATGTGTTCGTCTCCTGAACACCGTGTTGTGCGCATACCGGACTATATCGCAACTCTCCTTGGAGCAAAGAAGCTCCATAATGCGAGTATTACCACACTTATGTTCAATGAAGATGAGAATCCCAACACCTGCGACTGGATCCTTACTGCGTACAATGATCACGATCACTTAGCATAAATAGAAAAAAGCCGCGCGGACGCAGCTTTTCTAGTTGATGGAAATCATTTTATGCTTGCCACCTTTGTTCTGCGATTCGAAAGAGCAGACTGCAGACTTTGTGGCTTCCGCTCACTTCATAGCCGAGTGCTAGGTACGCCATCTCGGTATGACCCTTTGTACGCATAATCGTAACATTGGGCATGTCCGGACACCGTTCGAGCGGGATACTTTCGAAGCCCGTTTCCTCCACATGATCCTCGGAAGTATGAAACTGCCGAATGTCCCGTTCCATCATAAGCTGGTCTTCACGATGACACATCCTCAACGCTACGACAACAATGATGAGAATGCTCAAGAGAATAACTATACGCTTACTCATTGTCACCCCCAATATTTGGAACCCTGCCTCCCAGAGCCCTCTAAAATGACTTTATACCTAAGAACCTAGCTGGTCAACACTGCGTTCCCTAACTACCATCATCACTCGTGGTTGAAATATTTGTAGTAGCCTCAAGACCTGCTGTCTCTGCTGTATCAGTAACAATGCCACCAACGTTCACAATAATATGTCTTCGTGGGCTATAGATGATTGCTTTTCCTTGCGTACTATAAATAAGTAGCTTGTCACCTTTTTCAGCACCGGTGAAAAATGGTTGCTGCCGCATGAGGAGTACGGGGTCATCAATATCATAGATAACAGGAATTTCGGATGTTGGGAGAAGAATGAGTGTTCCCACTTCTGCGATTGTACGTTCTGCCTCCTTATCTGCGCGACGTGCGGTTGATTCTGGAGAAGAATAGACGAACTGATACCACAGAGCCGCTGCAAATAAAATAACCAGGAAAATCAAAAAACCATGTATAAAACGACGATTCCGTGTACGCGGTTTATTCGTCTCTACCGGTGGAACGGTTGCTGTCGGACTCGGTTCTACTGGTTCTGGTTGTCGAGAAAGAGGAGTCGCTTCAGGTGGTAGAACTTTGTGAATTGAAACAGACGACGCAACCTCCGATGTTTTCACCGGCTTCGATGCACGTTTTCGAGGGGCTCTTTTTTTAGGCTTCTCTGCTTGTTCTTTTGATTGAGGCATATCTCTTTATTAACTATACACGTCTATGTGCATTTCTTTTAAAGAAGATGAGGACTAGAAACGCAACCAGTGCGAGCACCCATACAGGAGGTTTCCATGGGGTGTTTGGAGCCGACACAATGATTTCATCAGTGAGGACATTTGAAGAAAGTAGTGCGAACTCTGTGAGGTGGTCGACGGTAAATCGTGCCGATTGATATCCAAACTGCACATTTTTGATCCGAGTCCATGCACCTTTGTCATTATCAAAATAGTAAAGACCGATGTCTGTTCTGTTTGAAAGCACCTCGGGAATGAAGAGGGTAATAGTGAGTGGCTTTGCAAATGAATGTACGAGCACACCATCATGATCCCGAGCATGAATAGAGAACACACTCCCAAGCGTCGTTACGGTATATGCCTTAAAAGATTGTGATTCATAAAACGGCCGCGTTGAGGCAAAAAATGTAAGATCATTTTCTGAAATGTTTTGTGGAACTTCCAGTATCACTGCGGTATAGCCATCAACCTCCGCCGTGGATGCACCGGTAAAATCCCAAACGAGCAGACCGCTCTGGTAGGGTAGAAGGGTAAGTGGAGCATTGTAACTCTCAATATGGTTGGGATCATTACGGAATGAAGGAATAGGATATCCGACTCGTGTAAAAAATTGTGAGATATTATCTCTCGTAAATGTCGGTATTACCGCAGCAGGATCTGAACGTATATTTTCGTATTCAGTATTAGTAGTTGGAGGAGTGGCAGGTGATTGAGATTGAGATTGCGACACACTTCCAGATGATGCCGGTGCAGCTGCACTCACTCTACTGCCCGACGGTCGCCAGTCAGTTTTTACGCATGTATTTGAAGAAGAACAATCAAATTTCATCCAACCACCGTACGCTCCTGAAACCCACGCCCAGCCAGTAAACTCCCCGCTACTATTTATTGAAACACCAACATCTGTACCACCGGACACATCCGTCGGATTAAAGTTGATCCAACTGCCAGTATTTGCGTAGGCGTAGCCACTAAGCGCTCCTGTTGCGCTATTGATTGTTACTCCTGATCCTGTAGGTGCAAGATTGACCCAGCCAATTTCATCTCCCCACACATACCCTGTAAGACCACTGCCAGTAATAGAAACTGCAGTGCTACCGGTTGGCTTCCAATTTACCCTTCCGTAACTCGAACATGCTTCATCCTTACAGATTCGCGATGACGCGCTACCTGTCTCAATACTCCCAACACTCTCTGAGGCAAAAACAAACCCTGTAAAACTAAAGAAAAGAAGGGAAGAGAGTATCGTACTTATACTGTAAAGTCGGACATACTGCATAATACTTATTCAGTAGATGTTGGGTTTGGAGCAGGTTCTGGCTCGGGAGCGCTTTCTTCTGGAGTAGATTCTGATGGCGCTTCTTCAGGAGCTGGTTCTGAAACCTCTTCGACCACGACCTCCTCTTCGGGGGTACTCTCTTCTGGAGCCGGCTCTACCGGAACATCCTCTTCAGGAACTATTGTCTCTTCTTGAGGTTCTTCTACAACCTCGGTATTCTCTACACCCTGATCTTCACTCGATTCATCACCTCCTGTCGACTGGATCGTACCTCCGATAGCTGCCTGCAATTCGTCTCCGGTAAGACAAACCTCAGTACCGTCTGCCTTTGCAACACAAATCTTCTCAGTGTGCACTTCGCGCGCAAAGAGGGAACCGATACCGTTTGCAGTGTCAGCAAACCAAGCAACAATACGATCAAAGATACTTGCGAAGAATGTATCGAGGAACGTGTTTGTGTCGAGCGAACTCGTCGAACTTGAGAGACCAAGACCAATAAGTGTATCCACCGCAATACGATCGTTGCTTGCAACATAGCGTTGATTTTGTACAAACATTTCAATAACACCGTCTTCCGCAGCACCTTCAAGTGCAATACCAACAGACTGTGATGTTGAGGTTGCCTTCATACCAATACCCGCCGTCGACGAGAGAGTAATAGCGTCACCAGCTACAATTTCGCCACCTTCCATATTTACCTTTACCGGGATACGTCCCTTGAGGGCGACTGGCTTTCCATCTTTGATGTCTTGTCCAAGAAGAAGACCTGGATTTGTTGAGATAACACCAATGATAGTTTCTCCTTGTTCAGCTCGTTTAATAGTACTTATTTCTGAAATATCAAGAGAGACGATTTCTCCTGCTACAATCGTCTCATCAGTCACACGATAATTTTCCGCAAGGTCGATATCACTGATACTTGCGGTTGTTGCATAAATCGTTCCGGCAGTTGAACCGCACGTTCCTGTGTCGCGCACACAGAGCGACCCTTGCACGGTGAGGGTTGAATCAATGCTGACACCTTTACCAATACCTACCTTACCTGTCGGGTCAAAGACAATATCTGGCTGTGCACCATCGTATCCTCCTGGCCAAAAAATGAGACCACGTTCATCGGCACCGAGGTCTGCTCGGCCTACGTACGATCCGGTGCGTTCAAGTCGAAATTGTACCGAACTTTGGTACCCAGCGAATGAAAGAGGGAACGCGGGTGAGGAAGTACCAACACCAACATACCCGTTATCTTGAACGGAGAAGAGCGCATCGCCAATTGAGTTGGTTACCAGAAAGGCATGGTCGGTACCCGTACCTGAACCTTTCACTTCAAGCCGTGCTGTAGGATCCGATTTTCCGATACCTACTTTCCCACCTTGGAGCGCATAGAGTGATGATGCCGCGGAGAAACCTCCGGCGAAGGTTGAGGTTGCGGTGGTTGACGTAGCGTTGAAGTTTT
>PFBI01000002.1:0-1160 GCA_002773395.1 Candidatus Kaiserbacteria bacterium CG10_big_fil_rev_8_21_14_0_10_47_16 | reverse complement strand
CCGATACCTACTTTGCCAGTCGTATCAATAACCATAGCGGTAGCGCTTCCACCTCGGTCAAATCGATACGCACCGCCGCCGCTATTGAAGACCATTGTATTCGCGATAATCCCTAGTCCGTACGAATCAGCGACAGAGCCCCCTTCATACAAAACAATTTGATACTCATTATAATTATCTAAATAGTCGGTAGCGATATTAGTCCCTAACGAGAGTCTCGCCTGCGGAGTTGCATCACCGAGTCCAAAGTATCCTGTTGTACCTTGTACAAAGAAACTATTTGCGGGGGCACTGTTTTCAATCGTAAAGACTCCTTGAGTGGTGATAGTGCTTCCTGCATCATTGAGGACGTCGAGTCTGAATTGATTATTTTTATTCCCGAAGCGAATATTTCGTTGTCCTGATGTATTTGCTCGCGTCAAAAGATTGTACCAAGTTTCCTCATATCCATTTGTACTGAAGTATGCACCACCTGTTGAACCACCTCCTTCTTCACCATGAACAACCATAGATGCGCGCCCTTCATTATCTACTGTTACATTGGCGTACGAACTGTTTGTTCCATCAACTTGAAAGATGGGGCCATTTGACGACGTGTTTGCAACCTGGAGCTTGTAGCTTGGGTTGGTTGTACCGATGCCAACATTACCGCCGTTTTCGATGGTCATTGTACGCGTCGTAGCGTTATCAGAGAAGAAATAAATGGCATTATCCAAATCGTCCCCACGAGTATTACCTCCGAGTCTGATAGTTGCTCCGTCTGAACCTGCACGAAGATCGAGCTGTCCTCCATCAAATGTGTGGGCAATACTGTAGTTACTTATCTCAAGTCCACTCGTTCCATTACTTACCTCGAGGAGTGCGCCCGGGTTTGTGGTGCCAACTCCTACTCTTCCACTCGTCGCGAGGAAGAGGGAAGAAGTGGCAGTAAGTGTCGTACCATTTGCAGCGTAGTAGGGGAATTGTCCGGCGGTACCAGAACCAACCGTTCCTGAACCACCACCCGCTGAAAGGCACGTACCATTTACGGCGTAGCATCCGCTGGCAATATCAAGACCTCCGCCAAAGGTTGAGGTTGCGGTGGTGGTACCGGTGAAATATGCACCTACTACTTGTCCTGCCACTGAGAGTTTTGCGTATGGTGATGTCGTGCCGATACC
>PFBI01000003.1:43528-62343 GCA_002773395.1 Candidatus Kaiserbacteria bacterium CG10_big_fil_rev_8_21_14_0_10_47_16 | reverse complement strand
GGCGCAAACACAAAAATTTTCTTGCCATATTTTTGCCTGTCGGCGGAGGGGTTTGGGGAGGAGCCGGACATAGAAATGAAAGGAAATTTTTTGTGGTTTGCCGCGCGAGGTCACGAGCGCGTCCCGAGGCGCATCACTACGAGCGTCGAGCGTACGGAGAAGTACAAAGCCACCACGCACTCGGCGCGTGCGAAGATCAATCGCTTCGCGATTGTTTCTCAAAGTAGGTTCGAGCAAAGGTTAGTATTTCTGCACCACGGTACACAAGAAAAACCTCACACACGCGTGTGTGAGGTTTTTCTTCTGTAGGAAGCTGCCTGCGCAGCTTCCGAACCGTGGTGCCGGCCGCAGCGTTGTTTTCTTCTCTAGAAGAGAAGAAAACTGCGAGGCGGGGTCGAGAACACTTAGGAGCGTAGCGAGTTAGTGATTCGTGACCACAGACGAACTTGACCCCACTACGTAGCGAATTAGCAACTTGACCCCAACGCGCACGTTTAGTACAGTGCCGGCAGAGACACGTTACTCACTACAAAGAAAGGGGAGTGTCATGCAACTGACAATGAATCACTTAGGTTTCATTGCCGATCACCTTCGGCAATATGTTGACCCAACGAAGGTCTGTGTACCCCGAACCCGCAGATGGTGCGAGGATGAAGGTCTGCGCTCGTGCTCACTCGATGGACTGCAGACTGTTGAGGAAATCTTAACGGATAAGCATTTCCATGATGGGTGGCGGAGAAGGAATCGTCGCTTCGTACACGTAGAGCTCATTGAGTTCTACGGAGAGGGGAAACTGCACACGCATGTGCAGAGTGACAGTATCCTCTGGGCGGGAAAAGAGGTTCCGTTCGCTGTGTTCTGTCATGAATTCCCAGACGGCCGCAGGGAGTGGTTCTCGGTTCGACCGTCCATGACTTTTGTCTTGCCTCGAAATACTCCGCACGCTTTCCGTGCGCGAGCCCATGCGCCACTACGACTTCTTGCAGTGAGCAGTCCACCGCTCGAGGCCAGTGACGTGGTGAACGTATAACAGGAAAGGCCGGTGCTGCGCATCGGCCTTTTGTTATGGTGGCGGTTGAAATTATTAGAAAAACAAGTAGTATAGTCGGTACCCTTCAAGGGCGTTTAGCTCAGTTGGTAGAGCAGTTCGTTTACACCGAAAAGGTCGGGGGTTCAAGTCCCTCAACGCCCACAAATACAAAAACCGCCAGATTCATTCTGGTGGTTTTTGTATGTGGCGAGGAGACTTGAAGGGGTTGTCGATATTTTGAGAACGAAGGGGATCAAAATATCATACAACCTGAACAGATTCTGTAAGAATCAAGTCCCAGAGCGTCCACAAAGATAAATAAAAGCCCCTAAGAGGGGGCTTTTATTTTTAGTACTGTATACTCATACCATGTTCACTGAAGCACGATGTATTGTAACGGGGAAGGTGCAGGCTGTCGGCTACCGTGATTTCGTCACATCCGCTGCAAAGGAGTATGGCTTTACAGGATTCGTACAAAATCGAAAAGACGGCTCAGTAGAAATTGTGGTTCAAGGAATTCCTGATGATCTAAAAACGTTTGTCGAAGCACTCCATGCGGGCTCGGTCCTTGCCAAAGTAGAGTCTGTCGGGGTAGATTGGCAGACACCGAAGCGACAGTTCACAGATTTTGAGGTTCGGTTTGAATCATGAATACCATCGAAATTATATATGAAGACGCAGATGTGCTGGTTATCAATAAACCGGTAGGAATATTAGCGCACGCTGATGGGCACAGTAAAGAGGAAACAGTCGCGGATTGGTTTGTTGCTCGTGTGCCGGAAGCGGCAGGCGTGGGTGAAGAACAAACGCTTGTTGGCGGGACAGTTATTACGCGACCAGGAATCGTCCATCGACTTGATAAGGACACATCGGGCGTCATGATCCTCGCGAAAACGCAAGCAGCGTTCGCTTATCTTAAGCGACAATTTCACGATCGACAGGTTGAAAAAGAGTACCGAGCGTTTGTGTATGGGAATATGAAAGAAAAGTGGGGGAGTATCGATAGACCCATCGGCCGAAGTGTGAAGGATTTTAGATTGCGAAGCAGTGAGCGCGGTGCCCGCGGCGTATTGCGTGCAGCGGTGACAGACTGGGAATGTATCGTACAGAATACGAAGTACGCATATCTGAAACTATCTCCAAAAACAGGCCGAACCCACCAGCTCCGCGTACATTTAAAGGCAATAAGCCGTCCAATTGTAGGGGACACGCTCTATGCAACCGAAGTATTGCTCGCCTCAGATAATCTTGGGTTTACCAGCCTTGCGCTCCACGCACACACGCTCACGCTCACGCTTCCTCGAGGCTTGAGACAAACCTTTACGGCACCAATCCCTGAGGCGTTCATTGCGGCAGAAGCGGCAATTGCGAAATAGGAGTCAGTGTGGTAGAGTTGCACCACTTTTAAAGCAAATTGTATGAATACGGCACTTACAGGTATAGAAATTTCTCCCGTGAATATGGGGGAACGAAAAAGCATCGGACTTCGTGCGGGTGATACCGTGCGTGTGCACCAAAAAATTCAGGATAAGGGGAAGACTCGTATCCAGATTTTTGAAGGCCTTGTCCTTGCACGAAAGCATGGTGATGAGCCAGGAGCTACATTTACGGTACGTAAAGTAGTAGATGGTATCGGTGTTGAAAAGATTTTTCCACTGTACTCACCGATGATTGATAAGATTGAAATTGTAAAACGATCAAAGGTTCGTCGATCAAAGCTTTACTACATTCGTGAGAAGGTAGCACGTGAAATCAAGCGTCAGATGCGTCGCATGCACATGATGGATGTCTCAACTGAATCAGGAATTGAGGTAGCACAGCGTGCAGAAGACGAAGCAAAGCAAGTTGCAGAAGAAGCTGCAGCAAAGGAAGCCGCTGAAGCTGAAGCAGCAAAACAAGCTGAAGAGGCAGCGCAAGCTGCAAAGGTTGAAGAGCCTGCAACTGAAGATGCTGCAGAGCCAGAGACACCTACAGAAGACGCTGAAGCAGATGTAGTGAAATAAGGAGCGTAAAAAGCGACTATATTCACTCTATACAGGCGAGCGTACAAACTAGGGAGACCTAACGACCATAGTTTGTCGCTCGGTCGTGAAAGAAAGAGTAACGAAAAGAAAAGCGGCGCAGCCGCTTTTCTTGAAATCGGTAGCGTTATCGTGCATAATGCTCGGTACCGTTTCATGTCCAGGTGGAGAAATTGGTAGACTCGCATCCTTGAGGGGGATGTGCCCTCACGGGCGTGCTGGTTCAAGTCCAGTCCTGGACACCATGGTAAACAAGAAAATCCCCACACGAATGTGTGGGGATTTTCTTGTTTAGGAAGCTGCCTGCGCAGCTTCCGTACCATGGTGTCAGGCGGAGCCATGTTTTCTTCTCTATACAGGAGTATAATTTGAGTATCCACAACCCCTGTACTTTCACGATTTTTGTAGTACTATGTTGACACAAATATACGCAACGAGACAAGCAGACTCAACGGTCGCTTTTTTTATTGCCGAAATGTCTTTATATTTCAATTTATGAAGAAGGAAAAAAACATCTTTGTCTACGTGATGAGTCTCCCAGTTGGCGCTCTGGAGAGTATTCGTAAGTACGGAAAGGCCAACAAAACGAAATACCGCGTCATGCTTATCGTCGACTCTCGTGCCAAGGATAAGAAGGCGCTCGCAGATTATGAAGGACTCGATATTCTCCTTCCTGTTGATTTTTCAAAGCCAGGAAAAATAGCAGAGGCGCTCCTTCCGTACCAGAATGAAATGCTTGCCATTACGTGTCGTGCGGAATCACACATGACGAAGTTTGCTGCAGTCATCCCGCATGTGCCGTATCTTCGAACACCATCGACAGAGTCACTCGAGTGGGCAACGGACAAGCTCAAGATGCGTCGTCGCTTTGCACTGTACGACAAGAAGAACACTCCAAAGTTTACCCTCGTCAAAGATAACTCAAAAGGAGAGCGTACACGTATTAAAGAAAAGATAGGATTTCCGCTTATTGTAAAACCAGCAAATCTTGCTCAGAGTCTTTTGGTTACTATTTGTTATCACGAAGAAGAACTTGAAAGCGCACTGCGAACAACATTTCGTAAAATCAAAAAGCTATACGGTGAGAATAAGCGTGGAGAAATTCCAAACGTTATGGTGGAGGAATATATGGAAGGGGACATGTATTCAGTTGATGCCTATGTAAACGGACGTGGTCAAATTTATTTCTGTCCAATGGTGCGCGTGAAGACGGGGCGAGATATCGGACACGATGATTTCTATAACTATCTCCACATGACACCAACGGCGCTCAAGAAGACAACCATTGAACGAGCGCATGCGGTTGCGGAAACGGGTATTCATGCGCTCGGTCTTCGTAACATCACTGCGCACGTCGAACTTATGAAAGTCGATGATGAGTGGAAGATTATTGAGATTGGACCACGTATCGGTGGCTTCCGTCACAAACTCCACGAGCTTTCGTGTGACATTGATCATTCACTCAACGACATCCTCATTCGTATTCCAAAGAAGCCGATTATTCCGAAGAAGTGTAAAGGCTTCGCGGCGACACTGAAGTGGTTCCCGAAAACGGAAGGACGGATTACGAAGCTCAAGGGAATTAAAAAAATTCGCGAGCTCACATCGCTTGTCGATATGAGTGTGAGTAAGAAAGTGGGGGATCGGTGTCATTTCGCTAAAAATGGCGGTAAAGCCGTCTTTACGGTCACACTCTATAATAAAGAGCGCGCAAAGCTCCTTGCGGATATCCGCCGCGTTGAAAAATTGATTGATATCAAGATTGCGAAATAATATACAGCAGAATGCGGGTTTTCCGGCTAAATGTTGTATCATGACTCCATGATCCGTTCGAAACACATCCTCATATTGGTAGCACTCATCCTTCTGGTGCTTGTTGCTATTCTTATAACACTCGTGGTGCTCCCAGGAGGGAAGGATGGTGATAGAGAGCAAGGGGCGCAACTTTTCACCGCACACACAACTGCATCGGTTACCACGTCCGAACGCGGTACGACGGACGATGCGCGCGCGTCACTCCTAGAGAAGCTTCGCGCCCTTGGGCCACATCCGGTGGCCGTGGCTACTAAAGAAGAAGTAGCGGTAGCACAAACCCCCGTAATAAAGACACGCACCCGATCAGTCACCCGACCTGATGGAAGCACGGTAACGGTTATTATTCCGTACACAGGAACAATCGTGACACCGCGACGCGAGCTTACATCTGACATTGTCGGCGTCGCGCTCAATGGAACATGGATATACAACAGTGATGTAGCACGCTTCGCTGAACAAGCGGGGACACAGCAGTTACTCGGGTACGCGTTTGATGGATTCGGTATTTATGCTGATGATGGATCAATGAACCTTGATGTCTGTCACGGGCATACACATTTGATTGAGTGGAATGGAAGTACACAGATCATGTATCACTATCATGTGTCGACTGCATCTCCACTTGTGCTTGGCTGCTTCAGCGGCGAACCGATTGATTTAGGTCCCTATCTATAAGAGTAACCATGGCAACACTCATCTTTGATATCGAAACGGTGGGTGAAGAGTGGGGAGGGTTAGATGAAACAACGCAGCATGTACTGACGAGGTGGATAGATCGCACTGCAAAAAATAAAGAAGAACACGCTGCACACCTCAAAGACGTACAGGAGGGTCTCGGATTTTCTCCCCTTACTGGAGAGATTGTCGCCATAGGCCTCTACGACCTCGAACGAAGGCAGGGAGTCGTGTACTACCAGTCTGACAGCGAGGTAGCGGACGAAGAAATTGGCGACTATGTACTCAAGTGCCGGAGCGAGAAAGAAATGCTCGAAGATTTCTGGGAGGGGGCAAAAGAGTACGATACGTTCGTCACCTTTAATGGAAGAGGGTTTGATGTCCCATTCTTAAATCTACGAAGTGCGGTGCAGGGGATACGGCCGAGTGTGGATCTTATGCAGGGGAGATACCTCTATCAGCAACGCGGAGTAAAGCACATTGATCTCCAAGATCAACTCACATACTATGGGGCAATGATGCGAAGGCCGTCACTCCATTTGTTTTGCCGTGCGTTCGGCATTGAGAGTCCAAAAGCGGAGGGTGTGGCGGGAGATGATGTCGCGGAACTCTTTCGGGAGAAAAAGTTCCGCGACATCGCAGCATACAATGCACGCGATGTAATCGCGACAACGGCACTCTATACGAGGTGGAAAGAGTATCTTGCTCCAGAGGAGCGAGACGACCACTCGACTTTTTACTAAAAAACGTCTAGTATGGTGCCCACATGGCGACTATGGTGTAACGGTTAACACTACAGTTTGTGGTACTGTCAATTCGGGTTCGATTCCCGGTAGTCGCCCAGATCAGCCGGCCCGAAAGCAACTGCTTTCGGGCCGTTGCTGTCTGGAGCGACTATCGGGAATCGAAAAACGGAGCCGGTATACAAGACGAGCGAAGCGAGTGCTTGTCGGCGAGTTCGGGGAGAAAGTTCTTAACGAACGAAGGGAGTTTAGAAACTTGACCCCGATTCCCGGTAGTCGTCCAAAAACAAAAATCCCCCAGAGGGGGATTTTTGCGTAAAGAGAATTTTTTACGTATAAATCCAACTAGATGGCGGCACCATCCAACCCCATGTCTTTAATGTAGCGTTCGATTACCTCAGGGTGTTCGCCGTTGATACATGCCGCTACAAATGCGTCGGCAGCATCACCGTTTTCAAACGTCATATATGCAAGCGCGCTTTCGCAGGCTACACGAGGATCAATCTTAGCCGACATCGTGTCAGTTGGAATGAAAGTAACTGAATCAATCAGACTTTTGAAATCTTTATGGATGACAGAGTCTTCCTCGAGAAATGCACCGGTGAAGTGATAGATGTACGTGCCATGAGCGACCACCGCGTTGTCATTCTGGTAAAGACCGTCGCTTCGGTATCGTACAGCATTTGCACCGCCAACAACAGCGTCTCGATCAACCTCGCCGAGCGCAGCTTGGATGTTCGAAAATCGAGTCTCGCTGTCCACCCACTGACTGGCAGTGAGTTTCATCTCGTTTTTAAATACCATTACGGTAATGATTGGTGGACCTTCTCGGCCACCTTCACTATTTTCAAGTTCTACTTTTTCACGTTTGTTTATCACCCGAAACACTTTCAGTACTGATGTGTCATCGGCACCTATAAATGCACTTAGATCGTCAACAACATATCCGTCGGGGTCAGTTTTGTATTCAAAGGTGAGACCGGCCTCCGTGTCAGTGAAAGTTGTGTACGAAGCGTTATCGATCGCCGCGTCGTCATCGGATTTAGAGTTTGAATAAATAAAGAACGCTCCTCCCAAAAGCAATATACCTGCAATAATTAGTATGTATTTCATAGTAGTAAAATAATAAGCACGTGTGTGCTAGGTATAAGTATACTGAGAAGCAATTTGCCTGCAATGAGGCACACTATTTCCCACACAAAAAGCCCCGTATGGGGCTTTTTGTGTGGGTGAGATTGTACTACTCAGGAAGGGTGCTGAGGAGTCGTTTCATCTCGAGTATTTCTGCGGTCTGTGTTTCCACAACCGCATTTGCGAGCAGTGTGATCTCCGTATGTTCAATATACGGGCGTACACTTTCTGCCATTGCGATTGCACCTTGGTGATGTCCGATCATATCTTCGAGAAATGCTCGGTCAATTGCTGTTCCACTGAGCGGTTCAAGCTCTCGCATCATCGACATATACATCGGTGATGGAGTGTAGGGGACATCGTACCACGCACGATACCATTCCTTCATCGACGCTACTTCTGATTCTTGCGCAGCAACAACATTTGTTGCGAGCGTTCGAATTTCTTCTGTGGTTCCTCCACGGGCGAGAACTTCGCGTGCGGTATCAATTGCTTCTTGGTGGTGGGGAATCATTCCTTCGAGAAATGCTTTTTCACTGGTGACATGCATGCTGTCGCCATGATCCATTACAGCTACTGAATCATTGGATTCGGGCTCTTGGTTCGACATGGTGGTCATATATACCCCGACGACTCCTCCCAAGAGGAGTGCGCCAAGTACGAGTACGATAATTGTTGTTTGTTTCATGTACAGTTTTAGGTTACGTAATAAACTTCGTTCACAGAAGTATTAATGTACCTTTGGATTCAAGATGCCGTCGGCAAACAACTCTTGCAGTGGACGTACTGCTTGTGCGGATGTGTACGATTTCAGTCGTGCGCAGAGACGCAGACATAACTGTGCGAGCGGCGGCGGTCGAAAAAGACCGGCATAGAGAAGGATTGCTGCACCGATGTACAGAGCGATGTTTACCACCGTGTTGGTAAAGCTCAGTTTCCACGCGCCGATATGGTCCGCAATATTCATAGCGCAGAGTACTTCAGTGTGCGACATGAATGGGCACTCACTTGGAGTCGTCGCCATATCCATCTCCATAGCGATGGAGATATGCACCATACTCACGAACATAGCGCTGATGAGGAGGGTGAGCACGATAGCGGCGAGGGATTTCATGTGGGGCTATAGTAGCATCCAAAGTGCCATCCCGACCATCATGAGGTTTTCAGTGAGTGAGACAAAACCGAGGGGGACTTTTGTGTCACCACCAACACACGCACATTTCAGCTCTCGTTTATCGATGTAGACCGCTTTGATAACCGACACAGCTCCGATTGTTCCAATAAAGAGGGCGAGCGGCACAGAGAGCGCCATGAGGATACCTGCGAGCATGAGGAGTCCTGCGGTGAGCTCCGCGTAGGGATAAATGTATGAGTATGGTACCCAACGTATTGCGAGTAAGTCGTAATTTAGAAACATGGTTGAAAATGATTCAACGTCACGCAATTTCTGTAATGCTAAGAGAACCATTGCGATGGCAATAAATCGGGGGAGGACCATTATGGTTTCATCTCCAGTGAGTACTTGTACTGCAAGAGCAAGAAGAAACGCGACTCCAAAAATTGCAATGACAGGAGTGTACGTCGTTTCATCTGCATCCGCGACAGAATGACCAAAGTGTTTTTTGAGATCGTCGAATCCGCCAATACGTTCTCCGTCAATGAATGTTTGTGGCGTGGTGTCTACACCGTGCTCTGCTTTAAACGCATCAGTCTCTTCGCGTGAAGTAAGGTGTTTGTCGATCACGGTGAACCCGTGTGTCTCAAGGAAGTGTTTTGATTTTACGCCGTATGGGCACGTATGTTCCGGCATTACCATTCGATAGAGGGTGGCCTGTTTCGATGTTGTGTGTTGCATATCTTCTATTATACAGAACCTGTCAAGGGAGTTTGCTATACTAGTCGGTATGGAAACGCACGATATCGTACTCATGGTCGGCATGGTTTTTGTTATTGGGGCGGGGTTCGGGTACTATCTCGCCCAGCTGTTGTTTTAATATATATAGAGTATGAAATCTTTCTTTGAGGAGTTCAAAAAGTTTGCAATGCGAGGGAATGTGGTCGACA
This sequence comes from Candidatus Kaiserbacteria bacterium CG10_big_fil_rev_8_21_14_0_10_47_16, assembly GCA_002773395.1. Taxonomy (GTDB): domain Bacteria; phylum Patescibacteriota; class Minisyncoccia; order Phycocordibacterales; family UBA918; genus 1-14-0-10-47-16. The sequence continues at coordinate 52,864 of PFBI01000003.1, read as the reverse complement.
TGGCGGTCGGTATCGTTATTGGAGCAGCCTTCGGCAAGATCGTCGCTTCGCTTGTTGAAAACATTGTCACACCAACGATCGGTTTGGTGCTCGGAGGCATTGATCTCACGAGTTTCACTATCAATATTGGGAGCGCAAGTATTGCGTATGGAACATTTCTGCAATCCATCATCGATTTTATTATTATCGCCTTTGCAATCTTCCTCGTTATTAAGGGAATGAACAAATTGCAGCGTCACGAAGACAAAAAGACAGAGGCACAGCAGAAAGTTCCTTCAGAAGAGGTTATTTTGCTCCGAGAGATCAGAGACACACTCAAAAAAGGGGAGTAAGGAGGGCTAAAGACCTTGCGCCACGGTGATATTTGTTGCTATCCACATTTAGAGAAGGGTTGCCCACAATAGGTTTTTTAAACAACCCTTGTTTTTAAAGGTATCTTAAATTGGTCGGCCTATCTTTGCCATATTTTACGTGCGCGCGGTCGGACGATACAATAGAGACAAGACACGACCTTGCTCTTCGTGTGTCGGAGGACACGCTCATTCTTTAGGAGTTATGCTGAGTAAGCATGATGGCTAAAGAGCGCGCTCTCTGTTTAGTAAATAATGTACAAAATTGTTCTATGATTACCGAGATTGTGAAGCGAAACGGAATGTCAGTTCCGTTCGATCAAAAGAAAATTGTCATTGTGATGAAGAAGGCCTTTGTTGCAGAGGGTGTGTCTATTGGTGATGACGTACTTGAACAAATGACGGATCGCGTTGTCGCAAAACTCGGTGTTGTATGTGAGGGGAAAGAACAGTGCCCTACCGTAGAACAAGTACAGGACTTCGTAGAGGAGACACTCATGGAGCGCGGCTACTTTGAAGTCGCGAAGTCGTTCATCCTCTATCGTTTCCGACAAACCGAAGAGCGCAAGCAAGAGGTTGTAAAAGAAATCTCAGAGAACCGACTCACGATTGTACGTAGTGACGGAACGCGCGAACAATTCTCTCGCGACAAGATGCGTGCGTATGTTGAACAGTTCACCGTCGGGTACGAAAAGGAAATTGATCTCAATAATATTGTGTCGCAAGTTGAGCGTGAGGTGCACGATGGTATTAAGACGAGTGAAATGGCGAAGCTCGTTACACTCATTCTCCGTGCGCGCATCGAGCAGGATCCCGCGTACTCATTTGTTGCAGCACGTCAGCTCAATGATCGTGTGTACCAGCAGGCAATTGGTTCTGCTGCAGGACTCGATCTTGAAGCGCAAGCGAAGCAGTATCGAGAGGCGTTCGTACGAAACATTAAGAAAGGTGTTGAAGCAAAGAAGCTTGATGAGCGTATGCTCTCATACGATCTTGAGAAGCTCGCTGCAACAATCGAGCCGTCTCGAGATAACCTCTTTATGTACCTCGGTGTTGAAACACTCCACGACCGCTACTTTATTCGTATCAATAACGAGGTACTTGAAACACCGCAACTCATGTGGATGCGCGTTGCAATGGGGCTCTCACTCGGCGAAGAGCATAAGGAAGATCGTGCGATTGAATTTTATAATGTGATGTCACAGCTCCACTTTGTGCCTTCAACGCCAACACTCTTTCACGCAGGTACGCCGCACCCACAGCTTTCATCGTGTTATCTCAACGTGGTAGAAGACGACCTTAATCACATCTTCAAGGTGTTCGGTGATAATGCGCAGCTCTCAAAGTGGGCAGGAGGTATTGGAACAGCGTGGACAAAACTTCGTGGCACCGGCGCACTCATTAAGCAAGCGGGGATTACCTCACAGGGAGTGATTCCGTTCCTTAAGATTGCAAACGATGTAACGGTCGCGATCAACCGTTCAGGTCGCCGTCGTGGCGCTACCTGTGTGTACATGGAGAACTGGCACATTGATTTTGAAGACTTCCTTGAACTCCGAAAAAACACAGGAGATGAACGACGTCGTACACATGACATGAACACCGCATCATGGATTTCAGATCTCTTTATGAAGCGTGTGAAAGAAGATGGACAGTGGACACTCTTCTCACCGGACGAAGCTGTGGATTTGACCGAAACATATGGAAAGAAATTCGAAGACCTCTTTATAAAGTACGAAGGAATGGCAGACCGCGGAGAAATCAAACTCTTCAAGCGTATGAAGGCGCGCGATCTCTGGAAGAAGCAACTCGGTATGCTCTTTGAAACAGGGCACCCATGGATTACATTCAAAGACCCTTCAAACATTCGATCACCACAAGATCATGCAGGTGTCGTACATAACTCAAACCTCTGTACTGAAATTACGCTCAATACATCAGCAGAAGAAACTGCAGTGTGTAACCTTGGCTCAGTAAACTTCGCACGACACATCAACGACCGACAGTTCGATGTCGAGATGGTTCGCCGGACGGTTACTACCGCGATGCGTATGCTCGACAACGTTATCGATCTCAACTTCTATCCAACGAAAGAAGCGCGACACTCAAACATGAAGCACCGACCGGTTGGACTTGGGGTTATGGGTTTCCAAGATGCACTCTACGAACTCGATATTCCATTTGAATCGGAGGCGTGTATTGAATTTGCAGACTTCTCGATGGAAACGGTATCGCACGCAGCGATTACCGCATCAAGTGAGCTCGCGCGTGAGCGTGGCGCATACGAAAGTTTCTCTGGTTCAAAGTGGGACCGTGGCCTTTTGCCGCAAGATACCGTGCGTCTTCTTGAGGAAGACCGTGGTATCGCAACCGGCACTCCCGTAGGGTCAAAGCTCGACTGGGGACCAGTTCGAGAATCAATCAAGCAGTACGGTATGCGTAACAGTAACTGCATGGCAATCGCGCCGACCGCAACGATCTCAAATATTTCAGGAACAACACCAGGTATCGAACCGACATACAAGAATATTTTCGTGAAAGCGAATATTTCAGGTGACTTCATTGTGGTCAATAATTACCTCGTGAAAGAACTCAAAGATCGCGGACTTTGGAACAAAGACATGCTTGAGGCAATTAAGTACAACGATGGAAAACTCGCTGACATTCCAAATATTCCCGTTGAACTCCGTCACAAGTACAAAGAAACATTTGAAATTGACATGCGCTTCCTTATTAAGAGTGCAGCAGCTCGTGGAAAGTGGATCGATCAATCACAGTCGCTCAACATTTTCTTCAACGGTACATCAGGTGGAGAGCTTTCAGAGCTGTATCTCTACGCGTGGGAAGCAGGTCTCAAGACAACGTACTATCTCCGCTCACTCGGTGCCTCACAGGTAGAGAAGTCAACGGTAGGGGCGGCAGGATCACACCTCCGCAAGTCAGGAGGGAATACCAAGCAGTCTGAAACCGACATTGCAGCAGCGACACATAATAGTGCGTCAGCAGTGCCTACTGCAGTACCAGTACCAGCGCCAGCACCCGCAGAACCTGTTTCTGCAATGGCGACACCATCACCGATTACGAAAGAGATTGTGGATTCAGGAAAAGTTGCTGTTATGGCACAGGGTCAGAAGAACCCGCCACGCCTCCATGTCGCTGAGGAAGCGATTTGCGAGTCATGTCAATAATGACAGTGACACCTCAGATGATATAGTTGTCAGCACACCTCGTTACTCGACTCAATGTAAACGCATACCACTATGGCAATTAATAAAGACGCACCTCCCGTAGACATCAACAAGCGCCGCGCAATCAACGGTGCGGATGCTGATGTGATTCAGCTCTATCCGATGCGTCACAAGTGGGCATGGGAGTATTACAATGCTGCCAACTCAAATCACTGGTTGCCAACAGAAATTAGTATGCAGCTCGACATCGAGCAGTGGCGATCAAACACCGTGCTTACAGACGAAGAGCGACATGCATTTGAAACGGTGCTTGGATTCTTTACGACTGCAGACTCTATTGCAGCAAATAATATTGTGGTTGCAACGTATCGTCATATTACGAGTCCAGAAATTCGTATGTACCTTCTTCGTCAGGCCTACGAAGAGGCGATCCACACCCATGCGTACCAGTACATCGTGCAGTCGCTCGGCATGGATGAATCAAAGATCTTCAACATGTATCGAAAGCGGGATGCAATCTACAACAAGGCGAGTTTTATTCTCGACTTCAATGATGGCATCTTTGATCCAACATTTAAGACAGGTACATTTGAAAATGATCAAAAGTTTCTTGAAAACCTCTGCGTCTTTTCACTGATTCTTGAGGGCATCTTCTTCTATAGTTCATTTGCGGTAATGTTCGGATTCCAACGTCAGCACAAGCTCACCGGAGCAGCAGAACAGATTCAGTACATCATGCGCGATGAATCGATGCACCTCAATTTCGGATGCCAGCTCATTCACACTATTCGTGAAGAACAGCCAGAGCTTTGGACAGCAGAGTTTCAGGAAAAAATCATTGGGTATGTGAAGGAGGCTGCGCGTCTTGAATACACCTACGCCCAAGAAGTGTTCCCGAACGGTATTTTCGGTATGAATGCAGAGGGATTTCGACAATACATTGAACACATCGCAGACCGTCGTCTTGAACGAGTGGGGCTTCCAGCACAGTTCCATGTTGAAAATCCATTCCCATGGATGAGTGAAGCAATCGACCTTCCAAAAGAAAAAAACTTCTTTGAAACCCGGGTAACTGAATACAAAGTGGGGGGAGCACTTGATTGGTAATTATGAAAAAGCGCCGCGGTATTACCGCGGCGCTTTTTTGGTATACTGGGTGACATGAGACGAAATATTCTTCCGGCCCTCCTCATCGTAGCCCTCATCGGAGGAGCGTATGTATGGTATGCGAATGCAGGTATGCCGTGCCGGACACCGCTTACGTACAGCATTGGCACTATTGATCCGCGCTTCAATCTTTCAGAGGAAGAGGTGCGCGCAGCACTCGCAGATGCAGAAGCACTCTGGGAGGATGCAGCAGGGGAGGATCTCTTTGTGTATGACGAGAAGTCATCGGTGACGGTGAATCTTACGTATGATGATCGTCAGCAGCTGACTGACCAGCAACAGTACTTGAGCGCAACACTTGAACAGCGCAAAGAATTGAGTGAAGAAGTGAAGCAGAAATACGATGAACTACTCGCAGAATATAAGACATTAAAGGTAACGTACGAAGCGCGGGTGCGCGCGTATGAATCACGTCTTGATGTGTATGAGCGAAATGTAGAGAAGTGGAACGCACAAGGAGGTGCACCGACAGACGAGTACGCGGCACTCAATGCAGAAAAGAAGTCGCTTGCAGCAGAACAAAAGAAGTTGCAGCAGGATGGAGCGAAGCTCAACGGGCTCGTCTCAGACCTCAATGCTCTTGGTGAACAGGGAAATGGACTTGTCACGACGTATAACAACATTGCACAAAAATATAACGACCAATTTGGGAGTAATGGTCACGATGAACAATTTACACAAGGTGACTATCAAAAAAATGTCATCACGATCTATGAGTATCGCAATGCCGAAGAATTACGATTGGTACTCGCGCATGAGTTTGGTCACGCACTCGGGCTCGATCACGTCGATGATTCAACATCGATTATGTACTTTCTCATGAACGACCAACAGCTCACAAAAGGTATTTCGTCGTCAGATATGGCTGAATTACGGGCTGTATGCGATGCGTCACCGACTGAACATTTTCTGCGCGCATGGTAGAGAGGGACACTGGCGGACTGTAGATAAATCCAGTACCATAGTAGGTACTATTCGTAATTTTTAGTTTTTATGTTTTCACTTCCATACATGCGTATCTTAGTGCCTGTACTCACTCTTGTTGCAATTGTGGCACTCGGCGCATACATCAATGCAACGCTAAAAGAAGCACGTTATATGTATTCAGGCCCTGTTGTTATTTCTGTCACAGGAGACGGAGAGATAAAGGCTATTTCTGATATCGCGACATTTAGTTTTGGCGTGAGTGCTGAAGGGGCTGATGCAGCGACCGCACAGTCTACATCTGCCGAAAAGACAAATGCAATTCTCGACTATCTTAAAGCGCAAGGAGTTGAGGATAAAGATATTAAGACATCGTCATACAATTTAAACCCACGTTATGAGTGGGGGAATGGCGCGTGTCCAGTCGGAAGCTACTGTCCACAAGGAGAGCGAACACTCGTTGGCTACGAAGTGAGCCAAACGGTTACTGTGAAGGTTCGCAAGACTGACACGACAGGCGATCTCATTTCTGGAGTTACCGACAAGGGTGCAACGAATGTATCTGGCGTCGACTTCACTATCGACGATGAAGATGTGCTCAAAGCGCAGGCTCGAGAAGAAGCGATTACCGATGCTCGTGAGAAAGCTGAAAAGCTCGCAAAGAACCTCAATGTTCGCATTGTTCGTATGACCGGTTTCTGGGAGAACGAAGGACCATACCCATACGCATACGGTGGCGATACAAAGATGATGAGTATGTCAGAAGGTGCACTTGTGGCGCCGCAGCTTCCTGTCGGGGAGAATACGGTGACCTCAAGTGTCAATATCTCGTACGAAGTGAGATAGCCCTGACTATCGACGTAAAAAGGAAAGACCGGCAGCTTCGCTGCCGGTCTTTCCTTTTTTTCAGAGTGTGGTATTATGCCATTACGTCGCCCGAAGGGGCGTTTTTTAGAACACTAACACCAACACATCATGAACCGTTTCATAAATTATCTTCGTGATACAAAAGGAGAGCTCAAGCACGTCTCGTGGCCGTCGCGAGAACAGGCAATTGTGTATACCGTACTCGTCATTGCAATTTCAGTTGCGGTAGCCCTTTTCATTGCAGCATTCGACTTCCTGTTTGGTGAAGGTCTTAATCTCCTTATCAAGTAATTTCGTTTCATATGGCAAAGCAACAAACAGGCGGAGAACGCCACTGGTATGCAATTCATACCTACTCTGGGTATGAGAACGCAGTATCACGAAACCTCAAACAACGTATCGACTCTCTCGGTATGCAAGATCGTATCTTTGATGTGGTGGTTCCAACCGAAAAGAAGATTCGTGTGAAAGGAGGGAAGCGAGTTACCGAAGAAGAACGTATTTACCCAGGATACGTACTCGTGGACATGATCGTGACCGATGAATCATGGTACGTGGTGCGTAATACACCGCGTGTAACGGGATTCGTTGGAAGTGGTACACAACCAGTACCACTCCGGAAAGATGAGCTCGATGCGCTCATGAACCGCATGCAGAGTGATACACCGAAGCACAAGATGGATCTTTCAGTGGACGATATTGTCACGATTGTGGACGGTCCGTTCAAGGATCTTGAAGGAAAGATTGGGGAAGTAGACGAGGATCGAGGGAAGATCAAGGTCTTGGTTTCAATGTTTGGACGCGAGACACCGGTTGAACTCGACTTCCTGCAAGTAAAGAAGGTATAAGGCACGACCTTGCAGACCCTACGATTATTAGGTAGTATGCTCTCGCTGTTACGTTGCTTCAGAGCGTAAACTAAATTATGGCAAAAAAAGTAGTCAAAAAAATAAAGGTACAGGCAGTCGGCGGAAAAGCCACTCCAGCACCACCACTTGGACCAGTGCTCGGTCAAGCGGGTATTAATATCGGTGAGTTCGTAAACCAGTTTAACGAACAAACACGTGAACGTATGGGGGACATCGTACCTGTTGAAATCAACGTATACGATGATCGAAGTTTTGATTTTATTATCAAGACATCTCCAGCATCACGACTTATTCTCAAGAAAATCGGAAAGCCAAAGGGATCTGGCAAAAATGCATCATCAAAAATCGGTACCATCACGAAGGCACAGGTACGAGAAGTTGCAGAGGAAAAAATGCAGGATCTCAGCGCAAACGACATTGAGGCAGCAATGAAAATCATTGAAGGAACCTGCCGAAGTATGGGAGTAGAAGTAAAAGGCTAAATAGAAAAAGCACCGCGAGCACTTGGCTCGCGGTGCTTTTTCTATTTTGCTATACTGCCGCTTAATTATGCAGTACATACCAATACACACACGCACACTTACTCCACCGCAAGACGATCTTTTTGCAGTGCTCGACGAATCGCTCACTGACGTAAAAGACAGCGACGTCATTCTCATTACCTCAAAAGTAGTCTCGATTCACCACGGCTGTTGCGTGCAGATAGAAGGGACAGATAAAGAAAAACTTGTTGCAGCAGAAGCTGATGGTGTGCAGTATGTCGACTACCGAGACAAGCCACTAACAATCGTACATAACGCATTTATTTCAAGCGCAGGCATCGATGAGAGTAATGGGAACGGATACTACGTACTGCTTCCCGAGAGTCCGTACGATGACGCAAAAAAGATATGGCAGCATCTCCGCACAAAGCATAGTGTACAGAATCTAGGAGTGATCATTACGGACAGTCATTCCCTTCCGTTTCGATACGGTGCGATGAGTATTGCAATTGGTTTTTATGGATTTCATCCCGTTGATTCACACCGAGGGAAGAAGGATATCTTTGGCCGCGAGCTCAAGTTTTCTTCAACAAATATTGTCGACTCGCTCGCGGCAGGCAGTGCTGTTGTTGCAGGGGAGTGCGATGAACGGCAGCCGGTCATTGTCGCGCGCAACGTCCCAAATCTTGTATTTATCGAAGACGACGCGCGAGCAGAACTCATCGTAAAGCGAGAGGATGACATCTACCGCGGACTGTTTGGAGGTTTTACATTTAAAGAGAAGTAGACAAACTCTTTTGACACACCACTGTGCGAGTGGTATACATGAACGTTGAACTCCGCTGGAATTGTCCGGGGGAGATGTTAGGGGAGAAGTTGTTTTGAAATACCCACACATTGACGCCGCAGACCACATCCTTCGCAAGGAATTCTTCGAAGGAGGTGTGTGTCCGACTGTCGGGATGCTCCTCATTACGAAGGATGCGAAGGGGTACCATGACGGGCTCGTCCTCGTGCGTCCGTTGCAGGACCTGACCTTCATGCCGCCGCAAGGGGGCATTCAGTTCGGTGAGACGCCGCGTACGGCGATTCGGCGCGAGTGTGCCGAAGAGTTCCTCGGCCTCGAGATCGACATCGAGGACATCAGTCAAGAGCCGGTGTATCAAGGCATCAACCCGCTGCCGTCTGAGCGGCACGAAACGGCAGGGTATCGTGCGAAGTACATGGCGTACTTCACCGTGCCGGTTGTTCGGCGACCACATGGTGTCAACCCCAAGGAAAACGCGGACTTGAAGTTCATCTTCGATCCGCACGCTTTCTTCAGCACTATCTCGTGCTGTCGTGGTCCGAAACGGGACGCCATTTGCAGTGCAATCGACGGCGCTGTGCAGCAAGGTCACCTCAATTGGGACGCCGGCATCGTACGCCGGCACCTCAACAAAATCGCAGCCGCAGCCTAACGGCTGTCGGTACTGAAAAACAACGGCGG
>PFBI01000003.1:1026-43508 GCA_002773395.1 Candidatus Kaiserbacteria bacterium CG10_big_fil_rev_8_21_14_0_10_47_16 | reverse complement strand
ACCCGCCGCTTTCTTTTTATTTTCTACTCGCGCTCAAGTGTGAGCCACGTGTATGTGAGACCGTCATGGTCTCTTTTTTCTGTTTCAATAACCTTTGTGAATTCACTGTAGTCGGGGAAGAAGGTATCTGCATTAGGTTCGTCATCCACGATCGTGAGATAAAGCCGGTCAATGAAGGGGAGTACTTGCCGATATATCTCAGCACCCCCGCCAATATGAATCTCTTCGCTGTCGAGTTCGTGTGCGAGGGCGAGAGCGCTTTCAAGGGAAGTGCATACTTCCACGCCTTCGTGCGTGTAGGACTCGTCACGAGTCACCACGATGTTGGTGCGGTCGGGAAGCGGTTTCCCGAGGTATCCAAGAATCGACTCGAATGTCTTGCGCCCCATAATAACTGGATGTCCAAGTGTAAGCGTTTTGAAACGCTTCATATCCTCAGGAATATGCCACAAGAGTTTGTCTCCGTTTCCAATAGCGTGCTTCTCCTTGCTCACTGCAACAACGATACATACCTTTGCTTTATTGGTTTTCTCATTCATTCCGCTGATTATGCCATGAAGGAACCCTATTGTCTTTTGGTGGATAGCTCCTTTGGACGGTATAATAATGCTCATATGGCACACTATGAAATTGAAATAAAGAGCCTTCTCGGTGAAGAAAAGAACGCGATTGCGCTCAAGGAAAAGATGTGTGAACTTGATCCAGCCTGTGCCTGCGTTGCTACAAACAAGCAACTCAATCACTATTTTGGTGAAGGTGATGTGAATGAATTGTATACAAAAGTTGAACACCTTCTCGATAGTGAGCAAAAAGAGAAGCTCAAACACATAGTAGAAAAGGGGAGTACGTTCTCTGTCCGTACACGACAGAAGGATGACAAGGTGCTCTTTGTGGTGAAGGCGGCAATGGATGAAGGCAACGCCATCAACGGCGTGTCTCGTATGGAATTTGAAGAACCGGTCAACGCATCACTCGATGAGCTCGATGCGCTCATTCTAGAAACAGGTTTTGTCTACGATTCAAAATGGTCACGCGAACGTGAAGAGTACACCTACAAAGGAGCGAATGTATGCATTGACCGCAACGCCGGGTATGGGTATCTTGCCGAGTTTGAAAAAATGACGGATGAGCAGGATCAGCTTGATGTAGTGCGTAATGAAATGCAGGTACTCCTCGATGAACTTGGTCTTGAAGAATTGCCGCACGATCGACACGACCGCATGTACGCACACTACAAAGCAAACTGGCCAGAGTACTACGGAACCGAGAAGACCTTTAATATTGAATAAGTAATTTTTATGTTTCTTTCAGATAAAGATATTCACGCGGCAGTAAAAGAGGGAAAGATCACCATCGAACCGTTTGATATTAAACGAATGCAGCCAGCGACATACGATATTCGTCTTGCGAATACGTTTATTGTAAATGACCCACATACAACTGTGGCGATAGATCCTGTAAAAGGAATTTTTCCAAAGACACAGACAATTGAAGTGAAAGATGGTGATGAATTTGTGCTCCATCCTGGAGTGAGTATTCTCGGCTACTCAAAGGAAAGATTCGGATCAGACGAGTACTTGGTGGAAGTAAACGGAAAATCCTCACTCGCGCGTATTGGACTTATTGTGCACAATTCGGCAAGTATCGTAAATCCAGGCCACTACCTCAATATTGCGCTTGAACTTTGTAATCTCAACAATGTGCCGATCATTCTTCGTCCTGGAATGGAAATTGCGCAGCTCTCATTTACTACACTTTCGTCACATACAAAGCGTAACTATAAGCAGACGGGCCGCTATCACAAAAACAATATTGTTGGCTATGTGCCACCAAAGACCGGTCCACTTGCGCGCAAAAACACGAGAAAAAAAGTTACCAAGGCTAAGAAAAAATAACCATGGAAAAACGACATCCAGAATATCAATATCTCGATCTCTGTAAGGATGTGCTTGAAAATGGTGCAGACAAAGAACTGTTTTTTAATGACGTTATTTTAGAAGAATATAAGAAAAAAGGAGAGAATCCGCCAACTATCCGTTCGGTCTTTGGTCGGCAAATTCGATTTGATCTTGTAGACGGCTTTCCGCTCCTTACAACCAAGAAAACATTTTGGCGTGGCATTGTTAGTGAACTGCAGTGGTTCCTTTCAGGAAGTTCAAATATCAAACCGTTGTTGGGTATGAATAACCATATTTGGGATGAGTGGGCATGGAAGATGTATCACATGTGGGCCCTCGAACACTCTCCCGAGGAAGATATGGAACAGGAGGCTTTTATCCAAAAACTCACAGAGCTTCCAGATAATGATCCTTTTGTACAAAAATGGGGAGACCTTATTACTATCTATGGACGCATGTGGCGTCGTTGGCCAGCAAAAGACGGTCGGGAAATTGACCAACTCCAGTGGGTGATTGATGGGCTTAAGAAAAAACCCGATCGAAAGTCATACGTGGTTTCTGCATGGAACCCAGATTTCATTTATGAGATGGCTTCAGAAGGACAAAAGTCACAGGTGCCACCATTTTGCCACACGATGTTTCAATTTCAGGTAGCTAATGGAAAACTCAATCTCGGTCTCTATCAGCGGTCAGCGGATCTTTTTCTTGGAGTACCGTTTAATATTGCAAGCTATGCACTTCTTCTTCTCATGGTGTCACAAGTAACCAAGATTCCTCCGGGAGAATTTGTGCATACGTTCGGCGATGTGCACCTTTATTCAAATCATTTCGATCAAGTAAAAGAACAACTGAAACGTGAGCCGTTCCCATTCCCGACGGTAACGCTAAATCCAGACATTACTGATATCAACGGATTTACTGCGGAAGATATCATGCTCGAGAATTACAAAGCCCACCCAAGTCTCAAAGCAGAGATTGCAAATATAGGTGGCTTTGACGATAAAAAGAAAACATAATTATGGATTTTCGGGAGTACCAAAAAAAGTCGAGAGAAACTGCAATGTATCCTGGAAACGGATCGAACTTTGTGTACCCAGCACTTGGGCTTGCGGGTGAAACAGGGGAGGTTGTAGAGAAAGTAAAAAAGCTCTTACGCAATCATGAAGTGACCGAAGCGAGCCAAATTCCTGTCGAGAAGAAAGAAGAGATTGAAAAAGAAATGGGAGATGTACTCTGGTACCTTGCGCAGCTTGCCACGGAGCTTGATATTGATTTTGGTGATGTTGCAGAGCAGAATATTGAGAAGATTCTCTCACGAAAAGAACGTGGTATGCTCCATAGTGAAGGAGATAACCGGTAACCCAAATATGATTTAGCGTAGTTCAAACCGAAGACTTTACACAACTAACGGATTTTTATCTATGAACTACGATTACATCAAAAAACAAGACGAAGAAATATTTAACGCACTCGTTGGAGAAGAAGCACGGGAGGTGCGAGGACTTGAACTAATTCCAAGTGAAAACTATGTGTCGCGAGCCGTTCGCGAAGCGAACGGCTCTGTCCTGACCAACAAATACTCAGAAGGCTACCCAGGAAAACGATACTACGGCGGACAAGAGTACACAGATATTGTTGAAATGATTGCGATTGAACGTGCGAAGAAACTTTTCAATTGCAAGTTTGCAAATGTGCAGCCACTCTCAGGAGCCCCTGCAAACGTGGCAATGTATTTTGCACTCATGGAACCGGGGGACACTGTCCTCGGCATGGATCTCTCTCACGGAGGTCACTTAACGCACGGACACCCAACAACGTGGATCAATAAAATTTTCAACTTCGTCCGTTACAAGATGAAGGATACCGAGACGGGAGAAATCGATTACGATGCACTCCGCGAAGTCGCGCTTCGCGAGAAGCCAAAGATTATTCTTGCAGGATTTTCTGCATACAGTCGTGAGCTTGATTACGCAAAGTTTGTGGAGATTGCGCGTGAAGTCGGCGCGTACACGGTTGCGGACATGGCGCATATCGCAGGTCTTATTGCCGGTGGTGTTGCTAAGAATCCGTTCGATTACGGTTTTGACGTCATTACAACTACTACACACAAAACACTTCGCGGTCCCCGCGGCGGTATGATTCTCGTTCGTGAGAGCGAAGAAATTGCGAAGAAAATAAATAAAACAGTCTTCCCAGGTCTTCAAGGAGGTCCACATATGAATGTGATCGCGGCAAAAGCGGTTGCCTTTGGTGAAGCGCTCACACCGGCCTTTAAGGAATACGCCGCGCAGATTCTGAAAAATGCAAAAGCGATGGAAGCAGTCTTCCACCTCGAAGGAATCCGAATGCTTGGAGGTGGTACCGACAATCACCTTATTCTTGCCGACGTGTATGGATCGCTCGGTGTTACAGGGCAAGAAGCAGAAACAGTACTCGATGAAATCGGTATTACACTCAATAAAAATATGATTGCAGACGAAACGCGCAGCGCGATGGACCCGTCAGGTATTCGCTTTGGTACGCCAGCACTCACAACGCGGAAGATGATGGAAGGGGAGGCTACGCGTATTGCAGAAATTATGATTGAAACACTCCGCAATAAAGACGACGAAGCAAAGAAAAAAGCGCTCCGAGAAGAGGTTGAAGTGCTTTCTCAGAAATTCCCCGTACCGGAATCATTTGTTTAAACCTTGGGGGCAGGATATACTCCGAGAGGTAGTAACAAGAGGGCAAGGAAATGGTACAGGTTACGTGTAAGTTTTGTGATACGGAAGTACGTGTGGATGGCACTGGGCAGACACTCCTCCTCCATACAATGTTCGGCGACGTGCATGCGTGTACGAAGCCTTGCGATAAGGCAGCGGCGCGCGGCATCCACAGCGAGCTTTGCGCGAATGGATGCGGTCACGACGTAATCGTCGGCAAGGAAGGGGGTAACTATCAATACGAAGATCATTTCTTCTGCGGTAGTGACTGCAAGGAGATGTGGAAAATACGTCGCGACGTCGGAGAATCGAGACAACTCGCCCTTCCGCTATAAGGAAGAGCTTCCAAACAAACGCTGACTCAAGAGAGCCGTGCCCCGCACGGCTTTTTCTTTTCTTGGTGAGTGGGGTGCGTCACGTTACAATAAAGTACGCATGGCGATTATTCAATCAGTTAAGAAGACCTTTGAAAAACACAGGGAGCACTGGCTTACGGTAGCGTTCTTTTTTGGATTTTTGCTCGATAACCTCACGCTCAACCGTGTGGATCAAATATTTGATATTTCGATTCTCGCATTCTACGTCGTTCTTGCTATGGGGAGCATGCTATTGCTCTACGCAGCAACAGCAGATCGGTTATCTGAAGGGTTTTCTCGCTGGGCAAAAAAATACACACCGCTTTTTGCGCAGTATGCCTTCGGAGGATTGTTTTCAGGGATGCTTATCTTTTATGGCCGCAGTGGTTCATGGTATGAAAGTTGGCCGTATCTCCTTATTATTCTTGGGGTTATTTTCGGAAATGAAACAATCAAAGATCGTACCGGGCGCCTCATTTTTACACTCGCGATGCTCTTTGTTGGGCTCTTCTCGTATGTGGTACTCATAGTGCCGGTCTTTATTGGAAAAATGGGGGCAATGGTTTTTGTGGGAAGTGGGATTCTGGCACTCGTCATTATGTTGATATTCATGCGCATTCTTCGCATGATTATTCCCAACTTTTTCTCACTGCATCAGCGGGCAATCATTTTCACCATTGGAATTATTTTTGCGTTGTTTAACTTTTTATATTTTACAAATATCATTCCACCGATTCCACTCTCTCTCAAAGATGTCGGTATCTACCATAGTGTGATCCGGTTCGGTGATGGTACGTATCAACTTACCTATGAAGACACAAAGTGGTGGGAGTTTTTCCGTAATTCAGATACCACATTTCACTACACACCAGGAAGTAACGTGTACTGCTTCGCATCGGTCTTCGCGCCAACACGCCTCTCGACCGACATCTATCACAGTTGGGATAAATACAATGACGCGACCGGCGAGTGGGTAGAGTACTCAAGACTCTCGTATCCAATTAGTGGGGGACGTGGCGCGGGATTCCGCGGGTATACCTTTATTAAGAATTCGCAGCCGGGAACGTGGCGCTGTCAGGTGGAGACAGCACGCGGGCAGGTGCTTGGCGCGGAGAAGTTCGTCATTGAACCAGGCGTTCCAGGAGAATTGGTGACACGAACAGAATAGTCGGGTATTGTAACGGGACTATATTATGGAATCAGTCATTCGCACAGCAATTGCAGAAACGGCAGAAGAACTCGGATTTGGCGAGGTGGATTTTAGCGTTGAGCATCCATCCGACTTTACTCATGGTGATTACGCGTCGAACGTTGCCATGGTGCTGGCAAGAGAGGCAGGGAAGTCGCCGCGAGAAATTGCGGAGCAATTCCTCGCGGCGCTCGAGGGCCAAATTGAGTATGTTGAAAAGATTGAAATTGCCGGTCCAGGATTCATCAACTTCTTCCTCGCGCGTGAGTTCTTCACGGAAGAACTCACGCGCGCGCTCACGCTCGGTAACCGTTGGGGAGGAAATGATACAGAAGCAGGAGAGCATGTGCTTATCGAATACACGAGTCCGAACTTATTTAAACCACTCCACGTCGGTAATTTGGTAGGGAATATTGTTGGTGAATCAATTGCGCGACTCTTTACTGCAAACGGTGCAGAAGTGGAGCGTATCAACTATCCGTCAGACATTGGTCTTACCGTAGCGAAAGGAGTGTGGGGCCTTACCAAGACAGGAGGTAATCCTGAGGATATTGCAGCACTGGGTGAAGCATACCGCGCGGGGAATGAAGCGTATGAAAATGACCCAACGGCAAAAGAAGAAATTGAAACCGTGAATCGAAGTTTGTATGCAGGAGACAGTGAGGAATTAAATACACTTCGTGCAAAAGGCATAAGTACATCCAAAGCTCGTCTTGCAGAACTGTGTCGTATGCTTGGCACTGAGTTTAATCTTGAAATCTTTGAAAGCGAAGCAAGTCCACTCGGGACTGCGCTTGTGCGTGAGCATATACAAGACGGAATTTTTGAAGAGAGCGACGACGCTATTATTTTTGCGGGGGAGAAACACGGTCTCCATACGCGAGTATTTCTTAACTCACAAGGTCTTCCAACTTACGAAGCAAAAGATCTGGGGAACTTTGCACTGAAGCAAAAGCAATATCCAGAGTGGACGAAGTCAGTTGTCGTAACCGGAAGCGAACAGCGTGAATACTTCAAAGTCATCATCGCTGCAATTCGTGAGGTCTTCACGGAAGCTCAGGAGAAAGATCTTGAACATATCGCAACAGGGTTTCTCACACTCAATACAGGAAAGATGTCGTCACGAAAGGGGAACGTCCTCACAGGGGAGTCAATGTTAGAAGAGATGGAGACAGCGGCAAAGGAGCGTGCGGTAGAAAGTCGTGCAGAAGATGTTGAAGCACTCGCAGAGATGATTGCGGTTGCCGCGCTGAAGTATCAAATTCTCCGACAGAGTCTCGGAAGCGATATTATTTTTGATAAAGAACGGGCTCTTTCATTTGAAGGTGACTCTGGCCCGTACTTGCAGTACACGTACGCGCGTATCAATTCACTCCTCGAAAAAGCAGCAGGCGTTGGCGTAGCTGCTGATATTAAGAATCCGCCAGAAACTCCGTATACCGTAGAGAAAGTCATCTACCAATTTCCTGAAGTAATCGAACAGGCGCTGTTGGATCGCGCGCCGCATCAGGTCGTTACGTACCTCACTGAACTTGCAGGAAGTTTCAATAGTTTTTACGCAGAAGAAAAAATTGCTGACGAGAATGATGAATTCGCGCCATACAAAGCAGCGGTAGCTGCGGTGGTAGGGCAGACGCTTGCAAATGGACTTTGGGTGCTGGGCATCAAAGCTCCTGAGAAAATGTAGTTGACATACTAATTCTTATATTGTACTCTCCGGACAAGCCTTGGAAGACCAGGGTGTACTTTAACAGGAGAAAGATGATGATGACACGGCTCTTCGCGGCGTTTGGGCTTTTCTGTGCCTTCCTCGCGCCCGCTTTTGCGCAGGCGGGTGATGCTCCGCATCACCCGATCAGCATCGAGGCGGGCAAAGAGATGCTCTCTTATGGGGACATCCCGCGCCTGCTTGAGAAGGCGCGGGAAAAGCACCCCGAGTGGAAGTCGCTCGGGGAACCCACGATCGCCTTCTCGCCGGCGCTTCAGGCTGGCCATGCCTCAACCTGCGCGAACGGAGTCGACACCGACAATGTCGGCAGGGCGAAAACCAGCATGGACCTCACTATGCCGAACGGCAAGAGGGTTGTCATGTTCGCATGTCTCGGCCCTCAGGAAGGTTCACAGCCGGCGATAATCATGTCGACCTCCTGCTTTCAGGCAGGCAACGCAAAGAGCATTGCCTGCCAAGCGGTGTTCGCGCATGAGTACCTCGGGCATGTCACGCTCGGGGCACCCGGCTGTGGACGTGGCGGTATGACGGCAGGCACCTGTACCAAGAACGAGAAAAAGGGCGAAGACATCGCCGATCAGCTCGCCAAGGCATGGGTGCCGGCGTACAAGCTTGCTACCATTCACTGATTCAAGTTCCTCAGACTCGGGCATCTGCTTCGGCAGGTGCCCGATTCCTTTCTTAAATTTTTCAAGGAGGCCGAAATGGCAACGACGCTCGTTTCCTCAGTTGAGGAATGTAACAATCTTCAGTACCCCGTACTGATTGTGTCGGCAGGGGTCGGTGATACATCAGGTTCGCGCTGGACCGTTACCGACCGAGAGAACCTTGCTTTTATTTTCGGTGACGCCGTTGAAGAAAGTTATGATGGGAACCTCGTCATCATTGAGGTTGGGGACCGTGTCCCCAAAGAGTTCTGGAATACCAATCAATGCCTGGGGCCATGATGAATATCATGGCCCTTTCTGTATATATAATTCATGGTACGATGAGAATGTACGTCTGATATACGTATGCGTTATGGGCTGTATAGCTCATAACTATGTCTGATATACATAATTCAAGTCTATGAATAAAGAAAAAAATAATACAGCAGACGCTGTAGAAAAGAGTGATGTTGCGCTCCGCGAAGAAGAAACGCTCGCTTTTTGGAAGGCTGAGGAGATTTTTAATAAGAGTGTAGAAAAAGATGCCCCACATGGGGATTTTGTATTTTATGATGGGCCGCCGTTTGCGACCGGACTTCCACACTACGGACACATTCTTGCGGGGACAATTAAGGATGCTATCCCACGATTTTGGACGATGAACGGCTACCGCGTGAAGCGACGGTGGGGATGGGATTGTCACGGACTCCCACTTGAAAACCTTATCGAGAAACGTCTTGGTCTTGCGACGAAGCGTGACATTGAAGAACTTGGTGTACAAACATTCAATGAAACGGCGCGCGAGGCAGTGCTCGAGTATGCCGATGATTGGAAACGAATCATCCCACGCATGGGTCGCTTCGTGGACATGGACAACGACTACAAGACGATGGATCCAACCTACACCGAGAGTGTGTGGCACGTCTTTAGCGAACTCAATAAAAAAGGGTTGGTGTATGAAGGATTTAAGAGTATGCACCTCTGCCCACGATGCGGTACGACGCTCTCAAACTTTGAAGTGAATCAGGGGTACAAAGATATCAAAGATATTGCCGTAACGGTGAAGCTTCCGCTTGTAGATGAGCCAGACACATCGCTTCTCGTGTGGACGACAACACCGTGGACGCTGCCGGGAAATATGGCCGCAGCGGTGAACAAGGATATTGAATATGTGAAGGTGCGCGTAAAAACTGAAGAAGGAGAAGAAACTGTAATCCTCGCGAAGGAGCGTCTCTCGCAACTTGGTACTGATGAGTACGAAGTGCTTGAGACCGTGAAAGGGAAAGATCTTGTAGGTAAATCATACGTACCACCGTTTAATTACCTGCAAAAGCAGGATATAGAAAACAAAGAAAACGCATGGAAGATTTATCATGCTGATTACGTAGAAATTGGCGAAGAGGGAACGGGCGCAGTACACATTGCTCCCGCATACGGTGAGGACGACATGAATCTTGCGAAAGAGAACGGTGTGCCGATTGTGCATCACGTTAATACCGCAGGACATTTTATGGACTTCGTGACTGACTTCGCGGGGCTTCTCGTGAAGCCGAAGGATGACGAGGCGAGCGAGGTGACACACCTCGATAGTGATATTGAAGTAGTGCGTAATCTGAAAGCACGAAACCTGCTCTTGCAGAAAGAAAATATTACGCATAGCTACCCGCACTGTTGGCGCTGCGATACACCGCTTCTCAACTACGCTACAACGTCATGGTTTGTGAAAGTGACTGATATCAAAGATAAGCTTGTCGCTGAAAACAAAAAGGTGAAGTGGGTGCCCGAGCATGTAGGAACGTCGCGTTTCGGTAAGTGGCTTGAAGGTGCGCGCGATTGGGCAATTAGTCGCCAGCGATACTGGGGTGCGCCACTTCCGATCTGGAAGAATTCGGTGACGAAAGAATACAAAATATTCGGCTCGCTTGCAGAAATGCAGGAGTACGTGCCAAAGTCAGGCAATCAGTATTTCCTCATGCGTCATGGGGAGAGTGAGTCGAATGTGCAGGGAATCATCAGTGCTCAAAAAGAAAATAACGACCCACTTACAGAAAAAGGGATTGACCAAGTTCAGAAAGCAGCAAAGGACTTGCCGAAAGGAATTGAATATATTTTCCATTCAGGTTTCCTTCGTACGAAGCAGACGGCAGAAGCTATTGCTGAAATACTCGGAGTTCCATCTGAAAATCTTATTGAGGACCCACGAATTGGAGAGCTTGATGCGGGTGATGCGCTAGAAGGTAAAACATGGGCCGACCACAAAGCCTTGTATGCAGACCGTAAGGAAGAGTTTACGAAGGACATTGAAGGTGTTGAAAGTCGACAGAGTGTACAAAAACGGTCTGGAGAGTTTCTTTATGAAGTTGATGCAAAGTATCAAGATAAAAAAATTCTTATTGTAGGTCACGGAAGTTCGTTGTATGCACTGAAAGCTGTTACTGAGGGTGGTGGGATCGCTGCTTCAATTACACTTCGCGAAGAAGGGTATTTACGTGATTTTAAAAACGCAGAAATACGAGAGTTACCGTTCACACCAATGCCACACAACGATAACTTTGAACTCGATTATCATCGACCATACATCGACAACATCGATCTCTATGAAGGTGAGGTAAAACTCGAACGTGTACCGGATGTATTCGATTGTTGGTTTGAGTCGGGCTCAATGCCGTATGGACAGAATCACTATCCATTTGAAAACCTCGATACCTTCAACCCGAAGAAAGGGAAGGGATATCCCGCACAATTTATTGCGGAAGGGCTCGATCAAACACGTGGATGGTTCTATTCACTTCTTGTACTCGGGACGGCGCTCTTTGGAAAATCTCCGTACGAAAATGTGATTGTAAACGGACTCGTTCTTGCAGAAGATGGTAAGAAAATGAGTAAGAAGCTACAGAACTATCCGGACCCCGCCCAGCTTGCTGATCGCGTTGGTGCAGATGCAATTCGTTTCTATCTCCTCGCGTCTCCAACAATGAAAGGAGAAGATCTTAATTTCTCTGAAAAGGATGTACTTGAACTCCATCGGAAAAATATCGGACGTCTGCATAACGTACTTGCCATGTATGAAATGTACGCCGACGGTACGAAGGCAGATGATGATTCAAAGAACGTCCTTGACCGATGGATTATCGCGCGACTCAACGACCTCACGGCGTGTGTGACAGATGGATTTAAGAACTACGAACTCGATAAAGCAACACGACCGATTACCGATTTTATCGACGATCTTTCAGTGTGGTATATGCGCCGCTCACGCGATCGCTTTAAGCAGAATCTGCCTTTCGGCTCATCTGCTTTGTTGCGGGACCCTGCTGTCTCCGACACCGTACAAAACCGTACGGCTCTGTCGTCAGCATTCCCACGCCTTGCATCTGAAACCGAAACTTCAGATTCTGAGGATTTGGTAAAAGATAAAGCGCTTGCACTCGCAACACTGCGGCACGTATTGAAAACACTTTCGCTCGTGATGGCGCCATCGATGCCGTTCTATGCTGAGTATCTGTATGGGCAAGTAAAAGAAGGAAAGGATCCCGAGAGTGTACATCTTGCAAACTGGCCAAAGGTGAAAAAGGTAGATGCTGGAGTAATGGAGGAGATGCAAATTGTACGTGATGTGGTAACACTCGGACTCGAAGCTCGTTCACGCGCGAATATAAAAGTACGTCAGCCACTACAAGCACTCAAGGTGACGCATGTCGTACATAAACTCAGAGACGAGTATCTCGCGCTCATTCGTGATGAAGTGAATGTGAAAGAGATTGTGCACGAAGGAAGTCTTGGTGAAGGAGAAGTTGCGCTTGATACAACCATTACTCCAGAACTCCAGATGGAGGGTGACGCACGCGAATTTATTCGTGCTATTCAAGAGATGCGCAAGCAAGCGGGGCTCGAACCGAGTGACCGCATTACCCTCATGGTGCAGACATCAGATAGTGGGGAGGCCGTCATTCGAACATTCGAAAAGGAAGTTACGGCAACGGTCGGGGCAGACAGCATTTCGTTTGGAAATGCGGAAGGAAATGAAATAACTGCGGGTGAGCATTCGCTGACGGTTGAACTCACGAAGCGAAACTAAGAATATACGTATGGCGTACGCAATATACATTACTGAAGCACTCGTATGTGGATCGCGACAAAATAACACGTCCGACATGTCATACCTTCTCTTTACCCGAGAGGCGGGAATGATTTGGGCGAGTGCGAAGAGTGCTCGTGAAGAGCGATCAAAACATCGATACGCACTGCAGGATTTTTCGCTTGCGCGTATGTCACTTGTGCGAGGAAAGGGAGGATGGCGCGTCACGGGTGCAGAATCACTTGAGAATTTATATTTTAGGAGCCCGTCTCGCGAAGCCCGTACACTCCTTCGAAACACTGTGCGACTGCTGCGAAGATTTCTGCACGGAGAATCATCAGCACCTGCACTCTATGATGATGTCGTCGGCACCCTGCAGGCACTGTCTGATAATGCAAAAGAAGATATTGAATTTGTCCTCGCGCTTCGGATTCTCCATGCACTCGGGTACATTGCGCCAAAAGACGTGTACCGTGTATTGATTGAGACTGCGAACGCACATGAGGCATGCGCAGCGCTTTCTCCAGAAAGCGCTGCGCATGGCCGAAAGGCAATTGAACGTGCACTCACTGCCAGCCAGCTCTAAAAGAGATGTGGTAAAATGAGCGTTATCTATGGCAGAGACCCCAAAGAAAAAGTCGGCAACGACAAGAAAGGTGAAACCCGAAGCGGGTGAAGCGTCAAAGATTGACGCGCTTTCTGAGCGCCTGTATGCGCGAGGGGCACAAAATTCACAAGTGGTCCGAAGAACAAAACTGGAACGAAAGACCGCACCCGTTGCACGCGACTGGAACGAGTCTGGTGTACGTAAGAATGCAGAGCGCCAACGCGCTATTCGAAGTATCGAAGCGGGGAATATTGCACGCCCTCGCCCTATAACGCAACAGCCAGCGCCAAAGCCAAAGCAGCCGTTGTTCCAGCAGGCTGCGACCGTTGCTGCTACACAAATAGAGCGGGTAAAACGCAGCGCCGCTCGCTTGGAGGACTCTGTTACTATGTCAGAAGAGTTTATGACATATCCAACACGTAGTCGTAAGTACCGCACCAAGTTATTGCTCGGAGGAGTGATATTTTTCGCAGTCATGCTCATCCTCTCCGGCCTCTTCTTCGTATTCGGAAACAACACTATTTCGGGAGCGAATATCAATGTTGCCGTAACGGGAGATTTCGCAGTAAGTGCAGGAGAGGAAATGACTATCCATATCGCCATCTCTAATGATAACGACGTAAATATTGACTCAGCGACGCTCGTCATTGGGTATCCATCAGGTACGCAAAAAGCAGACGGTTCAGGAAAGGAATTATATACAGAGCGGTTGCCACTCGAAAGTCTGAAATCAGGAGAGGTTAGGAATATCGAAACGAAGGCCGTGGTGTTTGGGGAAGAAAACAGTGAAAAGAGCATCAGCGTTGCCGTTGAGTATCGTATCAGTGGTTCCAACTCGACTTTCTACAAAGAAGCTGATCCGTACCGATTTAAAATTAGTTCGTCACCCGTCGTTATTCTCATTGATGCACCACAAACAGTCACGGTAGGACAAGACACGACTATCGTCATGACCGTTGGATCAAACTCACCAACGTCACTCGATAACGTTTTGGTCACCGTCGATTATCCAAGCGGATTCACTTTTACCTCAGCTGACCCCGCGCCGGTGTCAGGGAGTGATACATGGCGCATCAATACGCTCGATCCAGAGAGTAAAACAACCATCACTATTCACGGTACGATGAATGGTGCGCAAGGTGATAAAGCAACATTTACCGCGTCGACCGGTGTCTCAAGTAGCAGTGACCGATTTTCACTCGCGTCGCTCTATAGTACAAATACATTTGATATACGTGTGGGCTCCGCCTTTCTTGATGTTGCGGTGACGATCAATGGTTCAAGCGATGAAGATATCACCCTCGGAAAAGGGGAAGAAGGCAGTGTACGCATCGATGTACTCAATACACTCGATGAAGCAATCTACGATGGGGAAGTCGTCGTTACATTCGGGGGGAGTGCGGCAAATGGAGTGGTAGTGAACGCCGGGAACGGTTCTTATAATGCATCCGCCCATACCATTACATGGGACAGCGGTGGGGTTTCATCGCTTGGTGAAATAGGTCCGGGGAAGAAGAGCAACGTTTCATTCTTCGTTACTATTCCAGATGGTGTGCAGTCTCCAGAACTCACACTCTCTGTTTCTGTTTCGGGTACTCATGTGAGTAACCGTGTTCCAGAATCTTTGAAAGATACCAAGACGCGCACGATTCGTGTCGCAGGTTCAGCGAGTGTTTCAACAGAGGTTAGCTATGGCGATAAAATATTTTCAAACAGCGGTCCGGTTCCACCAGTTGCGGGAGACACCACTACCTACTCAGTAACATTCTTTGTACAAAACGGGGGTAATGCACTCACCGGTGCAACACTCACCGCAACACTTCCGTCGTACGTTGCATGGAAGAATAAAGTTACTTCCGGTGATGATATTTCCTTCGATCAAGGGAGCCGAACACTCATTTGGAATATTGGCAGTATCCCTGCCAAAGGATCGACAAGCGCCTCCGTTCAACTGGGGCTGACGCCGAGTACGGCGCAGGTTGGGAAGATCCCAACATTGGTAGAATCACAGCAATTCAAGGCAACTGATAGCTTTACGAGCGCTACAACACGCTCAACATCGGGCGCAGTTAATACCGTCCTCCTTGAAAAGGGCGAAGGAAGTGACTCCGGAACCGTACGTGCATCTGAGTAAAAAAGGTGGTACTCTGAACTCATTCTATGGCTGAAAAAAAGGACGAAAACAAGATGGAAAAAATCGTATCACTGTGTAAACGTCGTGGTTTTGTATTCCAAGGCTCAGATATTTACGGAGGTCTTGCCGGTACGTGGGACTTAGGTCCACTCGGTGTCGCGCTCAATAACAACATCAAGCGCGAGTGGTGGAAGATGTTTGTCGAAGGCCGTGAAGACATGTATGGACTCGACGCCGCTATTTTAATGAATGAAAAAGTGTGGGAAGCGTCAGGGCATACAGGCGCAGGGTTCTCAGATCCAATTACCGAATGTACAAAGTGCAATCACCGTTTTCGTGCAGACCATCTTGAAAACACGGAAGTATGCCCCGACTGCAAGGGGGAGCTTGGTGAAGTGCGTAACTTTAACCTTATGTTTGAAACCAAGGTTGGAGCGGATGGTTCACAGAAATCATACCTTCGTCCAGAGACCGCACAGGGTATTTTTGTGAACTTCAAGAACGTAGTCGACTCAATGAGCCCGAAGATGCCGTTTGGTATCGCGCAGATTGGGAAAGCGTTTCGAAATGAAATTGCACCGCGGGAATTTCTTTTCCGCGTACGTGAGTTTGAACAAATGGAAATCGAATACTTTGTTCGTGAAGAAGAGTGGAAGGCACAGTTTGAAGTATGGAGAGAAAACATCCTTGCATGGTTTGCACATATTGGTCTTAAAGAGGAAAACCTCAAGGAACTTGAAGTTGAAGAGAGTGATCTTGCACACTACAGCAAGCGTACGATTGATTTTGAATACAACTTCCCAGGAAAGGGCTTTGATGAGCTTGCTGGTTTTGCGTACCGTACTGATCATGATTTAAAGAATCATATGGAAGCGAGTGGTACATCACTCGAATACATTGATGCAGATGGATCACGATTTATTCCGCACGTGCTCGAGCCTTCTTTTGGAGTCGGACGTGCATTTATTGCAATTCTTTCAGAAGCATACACAGAAGATGAAATGGGTGGCGAAACACGCACATACCTAAAGCTCCCTACGTACCTTGCGCCAAATCGTGTTGCGGTCTCACCACTCCTTAAGAACAAGCCAGAACTTGTAGAAAAAGCACGCGAAGTATTCACGATGCTGAAGAAGCAGTTTGGTAACGTTGCGTGGGATGACAACGGCAACGTAGGGAAGCGATACCGAAGACAAGATGAAATTGGTACGCCACACTGCGTCACCATCGACTTCGAGACACTTGGCGAAGAAAAGCCAGAACTCAAAGACACCGTTACTGTCCGTGACCGCGACACTGGCGAGCAGCAGCGCGTCGCAATCTCCGACCTTGTATCAGTATTGATGCAGAGCTAATACCTATCTCATGGAAAAGGAAAAATTCTATCTCACCACAACGCTCCCATACGTAAACGCAAAGCCGCACATCGGCTTTGCGCTTGAAATTGTGCAGGCGGACGTTATCGCCCGATACCAGACGCTTGTGGGGAAGGATGTGTTTTTCAACACGGGTACAGACGAACATGGTCAGAAAGTATATGAAAAGGCTCTCGAAGCCGGAACTGATACACAACGATACACAGATGAACTCTCGCTCGATTTTAAAAACCTTCTCGGTGAACTTGGTGTACTCCCAGAGATTCACTTTATTCGTACGACCAATCCTCACCACAAAGAAGCTGCACAAGAAATGTGGAGGCGGTGTGACGCAAACGGTGATATTTATAAAGCGAAGCAGATTATTAAATACTGCAAAGGATGTGAACTGGAGAAAACAGACTCAGAACTTATTGATGGGAAGTGCCACCTGCACCCAAACCTTGAGATAGAAATCCGCGAAGAAGAAAATTACTTTTTTCGATTTTCAAAGTATGGAGAAAAACTCCTTGCGTTTTACGCAGAGCATCCAGACTTCGTGGTGCCAGACTATCGATTCAATGAAATCAAAAAGTTTGTAGAAGGAGGATTGCAAGACTTTTCTGTCTCACGCCTCAAAGAAAAAATGTCATGGGGGGTACCCGTGCCAGGAGATGATGATCATGTCATGTACGTGTGGTTTGATGCACTTACCAACTACATCAGTACAACCGGCTGGCCAGAGAAGGAAGATTTTGGTGGCTATTGGCCAGGGATTCAGTTTGCAGGGAAGGACAATCTTCGTCAGCAGAGCGCTATTTGGGCCGCGATGCTTCTTTCTGCAGGGCTCCCGCTGCCAAAGCAGATTGTGATTCACGGATTCATTACCTCAGGTGGCGCGAAGATGAGCAAGTCACTCGGGAACGTAATTGATCCGCTTACGGTAAAAGAGAAGTACGGCACTGAAGCGCTCCGCTACTTCCTTGCGCGTCACGTACATCCGTTTGAAGACACTGATGTAACGATGGAGAAAGTCCATGAAGCGTACACCGCAAACCTTGTGAACGGTCTTGGGAACCTCGTCTCACGCGTGATGAAGATGGCAGAGGATAATCTTGAAGGGCCGGTTAGTGTCGAGGATACACCAATTGAAAAGGACTTCAGAACGCAGCTTGATGCGTACCGTCTTGATGCAGCTTTTGATCTTATATATTTCCATATTCAAAAAGGTGACGAACTCATTCAGGAGACCACACCGTTTAAGAAAGTGAAATCAGATAATCCAACAGAAGTTGCGGAGGGGAAGGAAGTTATTGAAAAACTGGTAAAGCATATCTACCGAATTGCGGAACATCTTGTTGTGTTTATGCCAGAAACTGCAGAGAAAATAAAAGAAGCGGTTCGCGAAAACAAAAAGCCAGAAAACCTCTTTGTACGTATTGATTAGTCATGAGTTTCAAATACATAGATATTCACACACACCTCAATCTTGCGGTATTCAATGATGACTACCGCGAAGCTGCAGAGCGCGCTCGTGAGGCGGGAGTTGCGGTGATTAATATCGGTACGCAAAAAGATACGAGCTTGCGTGCAGTAGAACTTGCCGAAGAGCTCGGTGAAGGCTTTTATGCGACTGTCGGCATTCATCCCGTACATACGCATAAGTCATATCACGATGAAGCGGAGCTTGGACCAGAAGGAAAGGCGTTCACCAGTCGCGGTGAAGAATTTAGTGAGGAAGAATACCGAAAGCTCGCAGAGCACGAGAAGGTAGTTGCGATTGGAGAATGCGGGCTCGATTATTATCGACCAGATAATGCAGAAGCAATCTCAAAACAAGAGAAGGTCTTTATTGAGCACATTGAACTTGCGAACAGTGTGGGGAAGCCGCTTATGCTCCACATCCGTGCGAGCGACAAGAGTATGGATGCCTACGAGGACGCGCTCGTACTACTCAAGAAGTATGCGAAGGTGAAAGGGAACGTGCACTTTTTTGCCGGAACACATGAAATTGCAAAACAATTTTGGGAGATCGGATTTACGACCTCATTTACCGGCGTCATTACCTTCACTCACGATTATGATGAAGTGGTAAAGAATGCACCGATAGAAATGATCCACGCTGAGACCGACGCACCGTACGTGGCGCCAAAGCCGTTTCGTGGTTCGCGCAATGAACCGATGCATGTACGGGAAGTGTATAAAAAAATCGCCGAGCTTCGCGGCGAAGATGAGGAAGTGGTACGTCTCCAGCTTCTTAAAAATGCAGAGGACATGTACAAGATTTCTCTCCTGTAGTAAGGTTCATCTTAGGAAGGAGAAAGTCCATGGCTCAATGTGGGATTGTCACAACTCGACAGGACATTACGCAAAGTGATCACGCCAAAGAGTGCCTTAGACCTGCGCGACACCTCGGCCCGCATCTTATTTTTACACGTCACGGGTACGTGGTGTGGAGAAATGAGCTGTGCCCTCCAGGGACTTGTGAGGACTGTGAATCAGAAGATCCTGCGGACTGGTGTGGTACTTATTGGGAAGTAAGCGACCAAGAAGCAAGAAGACTTCTGTACTCTGATGACAGAGGAGAAAAGGAAAACCCGTGATCGCAAGATCACGGGTTTAAAAAATTTTTAATCAAAGATACTCACAAGGTACTCATCGATTTTACGTTGCTCGACGTCGTAGAAGTTGAAGTCATTTTTATCGAGATACTTTGCGAGGTCTTCACCAACAAATCGCCAGTGCCATGGTTCGAATATGTAGTAGCCATTATTTTCAGGGTAGGAGAGAACAAAACCGTATTTATACGCATTATTAAGAAGCCATTGGTATGCTTTCGTGTTTCCAAAACCATCGAGGCCGCCACCAATACCCTCTGTGGTGAAGTCGAGCGTTGTTCCGAGTTGGTGTTCTGAGTAGCCTTGATCAGCAGAGAACGTGTTTGCTCCGGAACCGTACGTTATTGAGTATGAACCTTTTAGGTTTGCTTGCTCATCCCACGAGCGATACGCAGAGACAATCCAAATTTTTACTCCATCGTCGAGCGCCGCTTGGAGCATATCTTCGAGGAATGGATTTACCTTCGTATGAATTTGTTTTTTGATAGCTTCGTTATAGAGCCACTCTTTATCAATACTGGAGAGTGAGTCAGGAACGTAGTGTTCATTGAGGAAGTACACTTTTGAATATTTTTGAAGGAGCTCTTTGTCGGTTTTTGAGAGTTTGTCGAGAACCTGTACCGTACCGGTGATTTTATCAATTTGGTCAGCAAAGCCGTCATTCCGGTCTTTCTCTGCAACGAGGTTGTTCTCAAGCTCGTTGTTGGTACTTGTCGCTATCGCAAGCCGCTCTTGTGTGTCTAAAAGGGTCCCCTCAAGCTCTGTGATCCGTGCTGAGGTGGTCGCAAGGGTTGTCTCGAGCGTCTGCGTCGTGGTGTATAAAAAGTAGCCCAGAGTTGCTGCGCTCGCAGAGAGGACGACAATAAGTCCTATAAGGAGATTTCGAACGGTTTCAGGGCTTACTTTAGACATATAACAGTGCTCTGATTGTATCATGACCGCGCATTGAAAAAAGGTATTCTTTGTGGTACTGTGGCCACACATTATCAGGTTAATGACAAAAACATGTCAGAAACAAAAATGCCAGCAGCCGAAGCGGCGGTAGCAGTAGCTCACGATGATGAGCGAAATAGCTATGAGTTCGCTTTCCACGTACTTCCAACGGTTGCTGAAGGGGAAGTAGCAGGGGTCTTTGATAAAATCAAAGCCCACATTACAAAAGCAGGTGGTGAAATTCTTGATGAAGAAGCACCGCAACGCATTGATCTTGCGTACGATATCGTAAAGCATATCGAAGGTAAGAACCGAAAATTCCACAGCGCATACTTCGGTTGGACTCGGTTTAAGCTCGCAAGTGAGGCGATAGAAGCACTCGATGAAGAACTTGAAGGTGATGCAAATATCCTTCGAGCGCTCATGCTTCGACTTACTCGTATTGAGGAAGAAAGTCCGTTTCGATACCACGAGGCGCACAAAGAGAGTAAGGTAAAGGTTGTTGACGAAGGAGAATCTCTTGGAGAAGACACTCCTGCAGTTGCAGAAGTAGCGGAAGCGACAGAAGAAGCGAAAGCAGAAGAGGTTGTCGAGGAAAAGGATTAACACCTAACCAAGAAATACTATGTACCTTAACAAAGCATTGATCTACGGAAATCTCACACGAGATCCTGAACTAAAGTCACTCCCAAGTGGCATGCAGGTATGTTCATTTAGTCTTGCGACGAACCGTCGCTATAAAGACCGAGATGGCAACTGGCAGGAATCTGCTGATTATCACAACATTGTTGTATTTGGTCGTCAGGCTGAAACAAGTGCGCAGTATCTCAAGAAAGGAGCTGGAGCATTTGTGGAGGGACGCATCCAGACACGAAGTTGGGATAAAGATGGCGTGAAGCAGTACCGAACAGAGATCATTGCAGATAGGGTACAGTTTGGGCCACGAACAGGTGGTCCTTCAGAAGGAGGAAGCACTGTTCCAGCCGGAAAGAATGAAGATACGAGTGGCGGAAGTGCTCCAGATTATCCGGAGGAAGACATCAATCCAGAAGACATCCCATTTTAAGAACCTGAGCACTGCATTTGCGGCGTTGTGCATCGGTAAAATAATGTTCATCGTACATCGTGTACGCCTCACATTATTTTCCTCGCACGCCTCGCACCTACAGCACCCATGCTCTTAGAAATTGAAGAAGAATTTGAAAAATTATTAACAACCTACATATGACTGAAAAACAACATTTCGACTATAAGGATACTGAGAGTTTACTCGCAAACCTCAATCCACACGCGCGTATGAACAATCGTCGTCGTACACACCTTGCAGCAAAGGAACAGCGTGACTTTGCGCGAGCAGTGAAGCGAGCACGATTTATGGCGCTTGTGCCGTACATCTCATACTAGAAAAGCAACGAGCACCAACGGTGCGACTATGATTTTCTTGTGCAGACGCTCAGCACGTGAGCACGACAGAGTGCGAACATGCGATAGCGTCCTGCCTAGAAAATAAAACACAAAACCCCGCGGCCTTTGGCCGCGGGGTTTTGCTTTTTTCCAAAGAAGTGATACTTTTACGCCAGACCAGCCGGTATAGGTGCTGGAGATCTTTAACATTTTATGGAATGGGGAGTACGTGATGAGTTCATTACAGGCTTCGGACGTGGAAGCGAGGATCAGGCTCCGTATTGAGGATGGGAAGGAGCGAACTCGTTTTTTCGAGGAATTATCATCCCAGAATGCGTTCGGGGTGATTCTACTTTTCTTCATGCTCCTGTTCGCCATTTTGACGGCAGGAGCCTAGCTCGGAAAGGAGAGACCACATGTCACAAGTATCAAAACGTGAAGAAGATGTCACGGATGATGATCTGACATGGCTCGAATTCCTACTGGTCATAATCTTTGGCATAGTCATGTGGGGCCTCAAGGTGTGGTCGCAGGTACGACCTTCGCCAAAGACGGCCTTCCTGATTAATCTTTCTGATGACGAACTCCTCCTCACAAAGGAGTATGAAATCACTGAGGAAAATCAATGAGAGTAAATTTCTTCGAAACCAACCTCATTGCAGTTGGTGTCATCGAGCCGTTCACACAGCTTATGTACGGTCAGCATTTCTGGCCGATTCTTGCAAACTCGTGGAGAATCTACTATGGATGAAATCGAGACCAGCCCACCGCTGACGAATACAGAGTTTCAAGAATGCATGGTAAAAAGCAATCAAGAATCTCGAAAGTCAGGAGAAGGGCTTCTTGCCGCACTGATCATCGCCGCCGTTATGCTACTAGGACTAGTCCTAGTAGCACTGTAACTCGTGGGAGGTAACATGTACGATAGGAAACCTGTCCGAGATGCACGAAGACGTAGTCGAAAAAAGGTCCCGCGCATCACAATGTGGTGGAGAAATAATCGCCACTACGTTCTCTTGGGCGTCATTGTAGTCTTTGCACTCGGGTCCATCATTGGATCTATTGTGCAACTAAAACAATGATACCTCCCCTCAAAGGCCGCACTCGTGCGGCCTTTTGCTTTTTTATATATACAGTGGTATCGTCCAAGCTGGCACACTAAAAGGGGAGATAGAGAATGGTTAAACTCACGAGTCCACGTCCCAGTCGGCTTCGTCCGAAACCTCCTGAGAAGAAGTCTCGACGTAGGGTCACACTCGTCGGGATCGCTGTCGCCTTGGTAGCGATTGCAGTCACGGTGGCAGGGATGTTCCATCTTTTCTGGAAAGGTACCGGACATGGCTAGCTGGATTCCCGCAATCATCTTGTTCGCTGTAGCGGTGGCTGGGGTCATCTCGAAATGCTGGTGACAAAAGGGGCCGGAACGTACGCGTTCCGGCCCCTCTTTATATTTTTATATAGACGTTACGCCTTATCGACGCGTTCAGTGTATTCGCCAAGTTCAGTATTCACACGGATGACGTCACCTTCATTGATGAACATCGGTACGTGAATGTGGGCCCCCGTTTCAAGCGTCACTTCTTTTGTGGCACTTGATGAAGTGTTTCCTTTCACGGCAGGATCGGCATGCTTCACGACGAGGTCAACTTTAATAGGGATGGTGACTCCAATAATTTTTTCATCATACACGAGCGCTTCAATCTCGCTCTTTGGCTTTAGGAAGTGTCCTTGATCACCAACAAGTTCAGGAGAAAGCGCAAATCGTTCAGCGGGCTTCCCGATAGGGCAGAACCAATACTCGCCACGATTTTCATAGATATACTCAATGGTCGTGCGTTCAAGATCGGCTTCGTTCGCAGTTTCATTTTGGTGAAATGTTTGTTCGTAGGTACGTCCTGATACAAACCCTTTGAGTTTGGTGATGTTGACGGGCTTTCGTTGTTGTTTCCGAAAGACGTGAGATGCAACCACGAGACATGGTTCATTGTTAAAAACAATGAACTTTTTAAGTGTAATTTCGTTATATGCGAGTACTGCCATAGGAATATGGTTTAGTGTATGATAAGTAAATACGGTCTGTCTCGAGGTCTATGGACGCGAGCAATAGTACCAGAACCACATATGTTTGGCTACACAGCACGAGGAGAAGCACGAGATTACTCAGATGAGGAAATTTTAATGCGCTCGCAGAGTGAGCCGTGGCTTTTCGCGGTTCTCCTCGAACGCTACCAAGATGCGTTTCTCCGTAAGGCAAAGACAGTGCTTCATAATGAACAAGATGCAGAAGAAATAGTACAAGATACGTTCACAAAGATATACATGAACGCATCTCGGTTTGAAGTGCGTGAAGGTGCGAAGTTTACCTCGTGGGCGTACACCATTCTTATGAATACCGCCTTCACGCGGTATCAGAAGTTGGTAAAGGAAGGGAAGCGTACACTCCAACTCGATCCTGAACTCTGGGAGTTACAAGGAGATGTGACTCTTCATTCAGGATTTGAGGAAGATAAAGATGGTATTGAACGGGTCTTGGAGAAGTTGCCGGGACACTTTGCGTACGTGCTCAGACTTCACTACCTTGAGCGGTGGTCACATAAAGATATTGCACGCGAGTCTGGGGAGACTGCGGGCGCAGTGAAGGCGCGTATCCATAGAGCAAAAGAAGCATTTCGAAAGGAAGCTGGGGAAGCGTCACTTTTATAACATCGGGATAGTTATAGAATATATATAGAGAAAACAGTATGAAAAGAGAAACACTACAAAAACATATTATGCGGCGCGTGTACTACACGTACGGCATTCGCGTACTTTCAAACCCTACACTTCTTCACGGTCTTGTGATGTTCGGGCTTCTTCTTGTACTGACACGCTTCGTTTCAGCGGCACATGTTATGCAGAATCTATCGGGCGTACGCGTAGGGCAACTTGGGCACTATGCGTATGACGCGGTGACGCATACAGAAGTCTGGACACTCTTCCTTGCAGCAGCACTTATCTATACGGCGCTCTCATTCCGCATTCAACTCAAATCATTTCGAGTACATACGGTACACACTGAGATGATGCAAGGGTAATACAAAAAGCCGCGGACATTCGTCCGCGGCTTTTTGTATTACCTACTTCGCTGCGCCTTCCTTGAGCGCTTTTCGAATATGTTTGAGAAGTTCTGTTGAGAGCTTCTTTTCTCCGCGAAGCGTTGTACGCGCCGCGTCGTATCCACGACCAAGCTTTACTTCGCTGCTCTCGTCACCTCCCGGTGGGGTATAGGTGTACGAAGCGCCTGATTTCTTTACAAAACCATATTTCTCACCGAGTGCGAGGAGTTCGCCTTCACGA
Organism: Candidatus Kaiserbacteria bacterium CG10_big_fil_rev_8_21_14_0_10_47_16; assembly: GCA_002773395.1. GTDB lineage: Bacteria > Patescibacteriota > Minisyncoccia > Phycocordibacterales > UBA918 > 1-14-0-10-47-16. The sequence continues at coordinate 18,519 of PFBI01000003.1, read as the reverse complement.
CTGATTCCTTCTCCATAAATAAGGTCAAATTCCGTACTACGGAATGGAGCGGCAACTTTGTTCTTTACCACCTTCACGCGGTGGCGACCGCCGACCACTTCTTCACCTTTTTTGATCTGTGCAATACGACGAATATCGAGACGAACTGACGTGTAGAATTTAAGCGCCTTTCCACCGGGAGTTGTCTCTGGGTTTCCAAACATCACACCAATTTGCATACGAATCTGGTTGATGAAGATAACAACCGTCTTACTGTGTCCAACAATTGCAGTCAACTTACGAAGTGCCTGACTCATGAGTCGTGCTTGCTTTCCAACATGGTGCGCTCCCATTTCACCCTCGATTTCATCTTTCGGAGTGAGCGCAGCAACGGAGTCGATAACAATGATATCGATCTTTCCTGAACGTACGAGTGACTCAACGATTTCAAGCGCTTGTTCTCCGGTGTCAGGCTGTGAGATGAGAAGTTCATCGAGGTTCACACCGATGTTGCGTGCGTACTCAGGATCCATTGCGTGTTCAGCGTCGACGAATGCACAGATACCACCCGTCTTCTGTGCTTCGGCGACAGCGTGGAGTGCAAGCGTTGTCTTACCAGAAGATTCCGGCCCAAAAATTTCAACAATACGTCCGCGAGGGAAGCCGCCGATACCGAGTGCGTCATCGAGGCCGATTGAACCTGTTTGGATGACATCGATATCCACTTTCTTACTCTCACCGAGTGTCATGATGGCATCGTCACCAAACTTTGTTTTGATACCACGAATCGTCTCTGCAATATCAGACATGCTGTGTTTACCCGCAGCTTTTGCTTCAGGTACCGTTTCTGGTGTTTCAGGTGTTGCGTCGACAACTTTCTTCGGAGTAGTTTTTTTCTTTGCAGCCATAGGAATGTGATAAATATAAATAATAGGGAACCAACTACGTTGGATTGTATACCAGTGATTGTGAGAAAGATGTCTCACGACCGTAGCGATCCTCTGCGTGTATAGTCATTATAGTATATCCAGCCGGAAGTGTAAGGAGGGTATTAAAGTACCCCGACTCGTCGGTGTGGATAGTGGTACCGTTGAGGGTTATTTTGGTGATGTTTTCAGCGTGTCCTCGTACCGGAATGATTTGGTTACCCTGAACGGTCTGGACCGGCGTATCGAGGAAGATTTGCGGACCTGCGAGCAGGCTCCGCGCTTGGAAGTGCGCATACCAAATAGCAAGTCCAATAAGAAGGATAATGCCGCCAATGCGGATGTATTTTGAGAGGTGTACTGAACGCATGCGAATTGGTGTCATAGTGGTTATTCGTCGTCGTCATTACTCATGCCGTCACTCGACCCTTGGTCAATGATCTCGCGAGGTTTCGATCCATCGGCAGGGCCGATGACGCCACGCTCCTCAAGGAGATCCATGAGACGGGCAGCGCGAGAATACCCGACGCGGAGTTTACGCTGGATGTATGAGGTCGATGCCTTGCCCGCTTCGATCACTGCGATACGAGCATCTTCGTAGAGATCATCACCATCTTCATCATCAACCATTGCACCGAAGAATGCGTCACCGCCGTGTTTGTTGTCGGCATCAAGGTCGATTGCATCGAGTACCTGTGCTTCGGATTGATCTTTGAGGTAGTTCACCACATCTTTGAGTTCTTCTTCAGAGATGAATGCAGACTGGAGACGTTGTGGCTTCGCGAGCTCGCCTGAGAGGAAGAGCATGTCACCGGCACCGAGAAGCTTCTCAGCCCCTACTTGGTCGAGGATTGTGCGTGAGTCAACTTGCGACGCTACTTGGAGTGCAATACGTGACGGTACGTTCGCTTTAATGAGTCCAGTGATGACGTTTACTGACGGACGCTGTGTTGCAAGGATAAGGTGGATACCGACAGCACGACTCATCTGCGCAAGGCGCACAATCGATGCCTCGAGCTCACGAGGGTATGCCTGCATGAGGTCAGCAAGTTCGTCCATCACGATGACGATGTGTGGCAATGGTTCAGGGAGGGCGTCTTTATCTTCTTCCGGTGAACCATTCTTTTCAAACTTTGCTTTTGCTGGATTATAGATATTTTCATGGTACGAACCAATGTCACGGACCTTGTCCGCTTGCAGGATGTCATAACGTCGTTCCATCTCTTTGATAGCCCACTTGAGTGAAAGGATAGCCTTCTTCGCTTCAGTAATCACTGGTGTGAGGAGGTGGGGAATATCGTTGTAGAGTGTGAGTTCCACACGCTTCGGGTCGATCATAATAAATCGAAGTTGCTCGGGAGAGTTGCGGAAGAGGAGTGAGACCACGAGCGCGTGAATCGTTGCTGACTTACCAGAGCCGGTTGTACCTGCAATAAGAACGTGTGGCATCTTTGCAACGTTTGCGAAGTGAGCACGTCCCGTAATGTCGCGGCCAAGTGCGACCAGAAGTGGCTTCGGTGAATCGGTGTAATCAGGAGAGGTGAGCAACGGAGCGAGTCCAACTGTTGCTTTTGTGATGTTTGGAACTTCAATACCAACGAGTGATTTCCCGGGGATTGGGGCTTCAATACGAACGGGGCTTGCAGCAAGCGCAAGCTCGAGATTGTTCTGCAGGCCAACGATCTTTGAGATGCGGACACCTTCTGCTGGTTTCAGCGCGTAGCGCGTGACAGTCGGTCCAATAGATACTTCATCCATCTCAACATCAATACCAAAGTTCTTCAGCGTACGCTTGATAATGTTTGCGTTTGCTTTCACATCTCCAACCTGCGCTTTCCCCCGATCCTTTTTAAGGAGTGAAAGAGGAGGTGGTGCGTATGATCCTACGAAACTCGTAACCATGAAGTCTCCCGACTTGCGGAGCCCCATACGTTCACCGAGTTTTTTGCGTGGGGTTACTTCCTCCTCAGGTTCCTCCGCTTCAGAGTCTGATGCGTCATCTACTACTTGTGAGAGTTCAGACTCGAGTGCAGCAATATCATCGTCATCTTCTTCAGTAGCATCCTCTCGCTTCAAGAATGCAAACGGACTTCCAAGCCCAATATCAAATGTAAGGAATATTGCAATGAGGGCAAACGCAGCGAGGATGATGCCGGTCGTAATACCACCGAGAAGAAACGTCAGCGGCGCTTCGAGTGCCATACCTGCAATTCCTCCTGCCTGCTCACCTGCGAGTGAGAAGAGGCCGAGTGATGAAAAGAAGAGAAGTGCAACGCCGATAATCTTCGCCAAGCTGACTCGCTCATCATCTCGTGGACGCATCAGTACGTATACATATAAAAGACAGATAACAGGTGCGAGCACGAATCCGTATCCGAAGAGGTAGTTGAGCGCCCTGTGCGTGAGGTTACCTGCTGGTCCCGCGTAGCCAAGAGAAGAAAGAATGAAGAAGGTCCCCAGTACAGCAAATAAAACAGCACCAATTGCTTGCTTGGTGTGTGGGGAAAGATCGTCAAAAAATGGCCGATCTTGTTTTTTATGCTTTCGAGTTCGTGCCATGAAAATACGTATCGTGTAAACCTCCAAAATTACATTCTGGTATACCCATAATACCACGCAGGTGAGCGATAATTTTATGTGTATAAACACGGAAGTGCACAAATGTGGTTGCGACACGAAGAACCATCAAGGACTAGTTGTAAGGGACACGAAAAAGTCGTATAGTACATTTATAAAAGTCTATTAGAGACATCTATACGACGTAAGAGACAATTATGAAAGACACAAGTATGAATATAACCGGATCAACAGGAAAGCGTCTTATATCAGACGAGCAGTATTTTAAATCTATTTTTAAAAAGACAGAAAAAATAGTCTGTGCTGTCTCTTATATCGTACATAAAAGTGACGAACAGGTTCGAGAAAGCGTCCAAGCTCGTGACCTTGATATGTGGGCCCTTGAGACACTGTCCGCAACGGGGGAGATGCTACTGCTGTCACGCGAAGCGTTTGGATCAGTCGCACACCAACTTGCAAGCAAGATGGTCCTCCTTGAAAGTAAGCTCCGTGTGTTTTACACCATCGGCGGTATGCAGGTCGAACACCTCAATGTGTTTGTTGCAGAGATTGATACGGTCCTGCGTTCATTACGTGATTTTGATATGAACAATACTGAAGAATCGATGACCAGTTTATTTCGTGAAGAGACTTCATCAAAGGCGCGTCACACAGCACCCGCGCAACGCCGCGTTTCAGAGGGGCGTGCAAAAGTGGCAAAGACCGACTCAGCACAAAATGGAGACCGCCGTGATCGTATAAAAGCCGTTCTCATTGCGGAGCAAAAAGCGTCTATAAAAGACATCACCGATACCATAAAGGACTGCAGTGAAAAGACCATACAGCGTGAACTAACGACCATGATAAAAGACGGCCTTGTATTAAGGGAAGGTGAGCGTAGATGGAGTACATATTCATATATAGGACAATAAGCGTCGTAACCAAAAATGTCCGTTAGAGGACCCTCTGTAGGACATTTTAGCCGGTCGTAAGAAAACCATACTTCAGGCCGTATTATTTGCATAAAGTGAGTATGTGTTACATAGTTTTTTGGGATGTAAGAGGGCCGTATGATGGGCGTCTTCATTAAACAGACAGGGCGAATAGGTGTTGATTTCATTGACTTTTAGGTCAAAAACACGTATTCTCTCGAGACGCATTTCGAAAGGAATCCACACCATTACAGAGAGTAATGGCTGTAATCCACAGAAAGAAAAGCATAAGTTTCACGGCATAACGTATACTGTGATTGTGCGTTTCTACGCGCTCTTTTTTTAAGAGTTGCGACGGGATGAAACCGGTTATTTGAAAACTGAATAGACACAACTATTTCCCTCGAACATTTTGTTCGTGCGGAGTTTCTTTGTTTGTACGGTGTGCTTCGAGTAATAACGAAGTACCACATACAAACAGTCTCATTTTCTGCATTCTTTTTCCCTACGACGGTTGCAATTACGAAAGACACTCAGACTTACTTACGAAGCTACCCTCTACATGTTTATGATGTCGATACCATATATAAATGTATAGAGGTAGTGAAGCAAAGAGCGAGCTCGGAAACTGCATGGGGTATCCATGTGCAGTTTCCGAGCTCGCTCGGTTATTCGTGAATACGTGCTCGACACACGGATTCGCAAATGAGAATTAATTCTTATTAGTTAGTTATTACAAATAACGAAGAATATTGTTATGAGTATTACAAATACACTTGTTGCAAAGCTAGCAGTAGCTTTTGTAGCAGTTTCAATGCTCGCAACGCTTGCGATGCCTGCAAAGGCCGCAACAGTTGATGAGCTACAAGCATTGATCGCGCAACTACAAGCGCAGATCTCTGCTCTTACAGGTTCAGGAGGAGCGTCAGCTGCCGAATGTACATTCACAGGCAGTCTAACGGTTGGTTCACAGGGAGCTCAGGTTACTTGTCTTCAACAATACCTTGTTGCAGCAAATCACCTAACAATGCCTACAGGCGTTTCTTACGGTTACTTTGGTCCGCTTACACAGGCTGCAGTTGCAGCATGGCAAGCAGCGAACGGAGTAGCACCAGCAGTTGGATACTTTGGCCCGATTTCACAGGCTAAGTATGCAATGGTTGCAGGAACAACTGGCGGTACTGGTACTGGATCAACAGGTTCAGTTACACTCAACGGTAAATTCGGTACTATTGCATCAGTAACAAATCTTTCACAATACAACAACGAAGAAGTTGGTGAAGATGAGTCAGATGTAAAGGTACTCGGTATGGACGTTGAAGCAGCTGATGATGGAGACATCCAGCTTACTGCAATGTCTATTAGCTTCAACACTAATAGCAACTCAGGTTCAACACGTCTTAACCGATACGTTGACTCTGTGTCAGTTTGGCAAGGAAGTACGGAAGTTGCGACTATCGATGTGGATGATTTCACAAAGGGTAACAACAACGTATACACTAAGACAGCTGCACTTAAGAGTGCTGTCGTTCGTGCAGGTGACACAGAAAAGTTCTATGTTACTGTAACAGCGAAGAGTAACCTTGATTCAACAGATATCGCAGGTGATGCGATCACTGTAGACGTTGATTCTATCCGAGTCCTTGATGGATCAGGTGTAACAATCAACGATACAACAAGTAACGGCGCGGATGTAGCAATGAACTTTGTTTCATTCTCTACTTCAGCTGATACTGAACTCAAGATCTCAACAGCATCTGATACTCCAAACGCTGGAGTAGTAGTGATTGATGATTCATCAAACACTGACGACGTTGTACTCTTGAAGGGTAAGATCAAGCTCGATGGTTCATCTGATGTAACTATCGATGAATTCCCAGTAACACTTACAACTGTTGGCGGTGCCAACGTTACAGCGGTAACTGGGTCACTCAAGCTCGTTCTTGACGGTGAGGAATACACAGAAAGTGTATCTATCACTGGCAGTACTCTCGTAGGTACAGTAACCTTCGATAACCTCGACTTCGATATGTCAGCAGGTGACACAATTGAATTCGAAGTGCTTGCTGACATCAATGATATTGATGCTGGTAACCTCGACGAAGGAGATACACTTACGGCTTCAGTAACATCTACTAACCGTGATTACATCGATGCTGAGAACGAAGAAGGCGATCAGCTTTCTGACTCAACAGAGAAGTCAGGTACAGCAACGGGAGAAGCGCAGGAATTCCGAACATCGGGAATCCAGCTCAAGCTTATCTCAGCTACAACAAGCTCAACTGCTGGTAACTCAGCTAGTGACGACCTCGGCACATTCACAATCAAGTACTCAGTTACTGCGATTGGCGATACTGCTTACGTCTCATCACTTGCTGATGCACAGCTCACAGGCGTAACGACTGGTTACACAACAGCTCACGCTGATCGTGCCGGTACAGCGACTGTAGGTGGTGTAAGTACAGTTCTCGTAAACGTAACAGATGCAACACTTACAAGTGTTGGTCTCTACCAGATCGAGGAAGGTTCAACAGAAACGTTTGAACTTACAACGACTGTACAGCTTCCAACAGCTGGACAAGCAGGTTCATTCCGCGTAGCGCTCGGAGGAGTATCATGGGACACTGATTCAACAGACCCAACTCCAGACAACGCGTACACTTCAGACCTCGATACGTTCAAGACCTCATACCTTGGTCTTAACTAGTCTTAGTTAGAAGGTTGTAACAATCTAATTGTTACAAACGGCAAAAAGCCGCCCGAAAGGGCGGCTTTTTGTATATCCAGTCCTTGTTTTGCGATGAATCCCGTGCGCGGTATACTACTCCCATATGTTTTTAGATACCAAGGGCATGCTTCGCGCGACGCTCAAATACGCACTCTATATATTTATTGCTCTGTTTCCCTTCATTATGTACCGCGGGTACTTATACAACGGTACGTCATCACGCTCTGTTGCATTGATGTTCGTCGTTGAACTTCTCGCACTCATTGTTGGTGCTGCACTTCTCCAAAAGAAGCAAACGGTTACTATTCTCAAATCACCAATCACCGTCGTACTCGGACTCTATCTCGCAGTTCTCGCAGCTGCATCGCTCCTCGGTATTGATCCACTCATTTCTTTTTGGTCAAAGGCAACACGTGTCACGGGGCTATTCTTCTTCATACACTTGGCTCTTATCTACCTCTTCCTCACCACGCTCTTTCAAAAGAGAGAGGATATGCGTACCCTCCTCAAAGTACTCCTTGTGAGTACTGGTCTCTTTTCACTTGGTTCATTCCTCGGTCCTGAAGGACTCGGCCTCACATTCTCATGGGTTCCGTGGGACGGTTTCTACTTCGGCAACTCAACCTTCGCAGCGATGTACCTCTTCGCAGCATTCCTCCTCTCTCTGTACTACGTCATCACGTCACCCACAACCAAACATATCTGGTGGAAATACGTCACGCCGCTTGTCTTCCTTATTAACCCATACATCATTAGTAAGGAACTGTGGTTCCGGAAGGTAGACATCATCCACAACCCGTTCTCACTTGTTGGAGAAGCCCGCTCAACCACGTATGCACTCGTCGGTGCGGTCATACTCTTCCTCATTCTCCGCGCTGTTGCGAAAGTGCAGAACACGCAGCTCCGTTCCAAGATTATGTGGGGAGGTACGATTCTTGGATTCGTACTGATAGCTGCAGCGGCAGTATCTCTCATGTCACCGAATGGCTTCGTACGTGATGCGTACCTCTCGCAAGGTACCAATGCGCGACCACTCGTGTGGCAACTTTCAAGCGATATGATCGCAGAGCGACCAGTGCTCGGATGGGGGACTGACAACTTTGAAACAGCCTTCGTTACCCACTACGACAATAAGCTCCTCACCAATGAAGGAGGTAAAGAGGCGTGGTTCGACCGTGCCCACAATGTCCTCATCGATCAAACCGTTGATTCGGGATACCTCGGGCTCTTGGTATACCTCCTCATGTACATTGTCACCATCTGTTCGTTGGTATACGTGATACTCCGCACAAAAGATGAAGACGACCGTACGCTCGCGCAGCTGCTCATGGTGTATTTCATATTTCACTTTGCAGAGCTCCAGACTGCGTTTGATACATCCATTTCACTCATGGCCGTCACCATCATGGCAGCACTTGCGACGGTACTCTTCCACCGCACGTACACAGAAGCAGTCGGGAAAGAGAAAACAGAATATGTACTCCCGATAGACATTCGTCGCGCAGCGGGCGCTGTTCTCATCCTCTACTTCGGATGGGCGTTTATCGCCGGCACATGGCCAATCATGAAAGCAGAACACGCAAACGGCCAAATACGCACGATCGGCTCAAGCGAAAAGCGACTTCCACTCTACGACGATCTCTTCGGCTCACCGATGGACCAACAAGCATTCCTCTGGCGAACATCAACAGACTTCCAGCGCGGTATTGGTGAAGATCCAAGTATTCTTGATAAAGCAGGACAGCGAGAACTCTTTGTGAAAGAACTCACTATATTCGAAGCGCGGTATCAGGAGTATCTTGATGCGCACCCACATGACATTCGTGCACTCTTTAGTCTCGCTGACCTCTACATGTATGACCAGCTCTTTGGTGTCGACCATCTCCAAGAAGCGCACGATACGCTCGATACCGCCATCGCACTTAACCCGGACGTCCCGCAAGGATACTGGATGAAAGCAGTCGCATTCCTCTACCAAAAGGACTTTGAGAACGCACGTCTCTGGGCTCAGAAGGGAATTGATGTAAACCCAGATATTGAAATGGGACACGAGGTGGCAGATTACATTGAGAAATCAATCCAAACCTTCCCGAACGTCGAACTCTACTTCTTCCGGTATATTTAGAGAATAGTTAACTCTTGAATTAACTCTAGAGTTAATTCAAGAGTTTTCTTTGTGATAATATAAATATATTATGGCTCGTAAATCTCTTGAAGAGCGCAATATCCGTAAGCTCACACGTACTGGTGGTGGTAAAAGTATTTCCCTTACATTACCAATAGAATTTGTACGAGAACTCAAGTGGCGTGACCGTCAGAAGGTGACTGTCCGCAAGAGCGGCTCAAAATTCATCATTGAAGACTGGAAGAAATGAGTCTAAATTAGAAATAAGAGCATGTCTTTTTTAAATGGTACACAGACTCAAAAATCTGATTTTTACAGATTCCTTTATAATCCGTATACGGTAACAGTTGTTGGCGTACTTATAGCAGCAGTTATTAGTGCACTATTTCTATTACCTAATACTTCAAACAAGGAGATAGAAACCATAGATTCTCCTGGTTCTATACAAACTATTGATCAAATTGGTAACAATACTACTATTACTATTCAAAATAATCCTCCTCTGCCAGAACCGACTCTCAGATATGATGCGACTCAACCCATAAATATATCTACTGGAAGTGGTCAATTTAAGACAATTTTTAATGCAGTCATCTCATCAAGTATCCCGCTGACGGAAAATATAGGCATTGCTCACCCATCGTTTTGTTCTGCTCAAGAATTGGGTGGAGGGCCCGAAATCAGAGACGGCATTACTAAGTTTACATCCCATTTCAATATTGTGTGTATTACCGCATTCCCAATTGAAAGCCAAGTGCTTAACAAACCAGATTTATTTACAATCTCTAATTCTGTTTGAGATAAGCCCAGGGCAAGTCCCAGACAACTAGCTGGCCAATCTTTAATTACAACGGACGCGCCAGATTGGCGTGCCCGTTTACTCCATGCCTCAGAAGGTGTCATGGAGCCTCTGCTTTGGCGCAGCGGTCGATTCATTTTTAACGACCTAAAAAGACTATAGAACTTTTGGTATACTTGAGAAATGGCATCCAATGACAACATTGAGGAATATATCAAGGAGAAAGGCAGGAGTATTGGCCGTATTCTAATTGCTTGCAAATATGACGACATCGAGCTGGAATTTCCTTCTATTGAGGAGGAAATATATGAAGTCGCAATTTGTTATGCAAGGATTTATTTTTTTGAAACACAGTCATTTCTCTTAAAAGAAGAAAGTGAGAAGCGGCTTAAATTCTTAATACAAACCAGATTTGATATTAAGCAAAGAAAACTGAAAAAAATGAGTAACGTCGACCTAGTTGCTCACTGTATTAAATTAGAAGCAATAGAGGAGCTTGAGAGAGCTGGTTTGGTTATAAGTTAACTAGAAAAGTTCCAACTTCGTACCAGACGACTAATATTTTTTGATATACTCAAAATTATGCAAGATATACTCTCATACGACGACATTGTTCTGATAGAGGGCTTCCGAATTCAAAAAGGAATTAATGTTCATCCTAAAAATAAACCATATACGGTACTTTTGATGTCAGTTAGTGAAAACTCACCGTACAATGATGGTTTTGATGAATCGGGTGAGATACTTAGTTACGAAGGGGAGGACATTAATACAAGAAGAGATGTTAGAGATGATCATAATCTAAAACCAAAAGATCTAGACCAACCAATGTTCACAAAGAAAGGTAACCTAACTAATAACGGAAAGTTATTTATCTCTGCAGAAGACTATAAGTTTAAAAGGAGAGAGAAAGCAGAATCTGTCAGAGTTTATGAAAAGATTAGTCCTAATGTCTGGTCAGATAAGGGATGGTTTGATCTTGTAGATGTAGACTTCGTATATTCGGAAATCGAGAAGCGGAAAGTATTTAAATACAAATTACTTCCGAAGGGTACGGAGTCGGTAACACCAACTGAACAAGAGGAGTTTGAATTTTCAAGAAGAATTCCGACAATTATTAAGCAGAGAGTCTGGGAGCGAGATCAGGGTAAGTGTGTAGATTGTGGATCAACAAAGGATTTACATTTCGATCACATAATTCCTTTTTCAAAAGGTGGTTCTAGTAGAGATATAAGGAATGTACAGCTACTTTGCGCAAAGCATAATTTATTTAAGTCTGATAGAATTCAGTAAAATTTTAGCGTCGGCCTACGGTTTATTTTTTGCCTTAAGACGTTTTATTCCCTCTAGTATCAAGGCTATCCCACCAAATCCAAAGAATATAAGCGTGCCGAAACTAGTATCCTCATAACTTAAATTAATATAAGCGGTCATTAAAAAAAGTATTCCGACAATTATAAAACTAATAGGGTAAGCCCTCTTCATAACTGAATATTACCATAACATAGAAACAATAGTTCCAACTTCGTCCCAGACGACCAGCTTTTGAATCTGATATAATAATCTCGATGTTCAATAGGAATTTCTATAAGTTCTTTTTTGGGTTTCTGGCGATTATCGCGGGAACACTTTTATTTATTATTGTTGTAAGCGCCGCAGGCGCGTAAGCTCTCTATACTATATGCGAATGACTAATCAGTACGCGTGGAATATCATTTTTACCCTTTTCTTTATTGTGCTTGTAGTTGCAGGGATTGAGGTGCTCAATGTTCATTCATACCGCCCGTTGTATTCAGTGAGTGGGGCAGATATTCTTCTTATTACACTTGCGACGTATCGTCTTATCCGACTCTTTGTGTATGACAAGATCACAGCATTCTTCCGTGAACAATTCTTTGATGTTGTTGAAGTTGAAGGAGTGACGATACTCATGAAGCCAGAGAAGGGGCCACGACGTACATTGGGGGATCTCATCACCTGCCCGTGGTGCTTCGGTATCTGGGCATCAGCAATGGTGATCTTCTTTTACTTCCTTACACCGTACGCATTTTATCCGGTACTCTTCCTCTCGATTGCAGCGGTTGCAACATTCTTGCAGCTTGTGAGCAACGTGGTGGGATGGAAGGCAGAACAGCTGAAAAAGGACGTAGAGAATTTGTAGGAGGGGTAGGGGTAGAAAAGGCCAGCGCTTTGCGCCGGCCTTTTCTTTTTATAAATCTTTGGTATAGTGTCTCGCATACAGGCTCATGACAGCTGGTCCTCGAGAGAGGGTAATTGATCCACATGGATTAGCCGGCCGAGGTCCCACTACTATTTATATATAGTGCAGGGAGGTCGAAGCCTTATCGAACCGATTTCAAAATCTGACACAAAGTTGTGTTTTCATAAGATTTTGTTCCGCGTAGTCATTCGATACAATTCGGTAAAAAATTATTTGTCGGCACTCGACAGAGGCAGCTATGCCTCGCACCTCCGCATGATTTTTTTCGCGAATTGAATCGAATTTTGAATCGCGGCAGATTGTGAAATCGATTCGGTCTGGCCTGTTTTATATCCATTGATTAAAAATCAAAATGGCAATTACAAAAGCAAAGAAGCAAGACATTCTTGCAAAGCTTGAGTCAATCAAGAATGAGGCAAACTCAGTTGTCTTCGTCGGGTTTAAGGGGATTGGTGTGGCTGATACCACAGCAATGCGCGCAAAGCTCCGAGAAGAAGGCGTTGGGTACTTTGTTGCAAAGAAGACTCTCATCGGACGTGCATTTGACGGAGCGTATCAAGGTGATGCCCCAGCACTCGAAGGTGAAGTTGCGGTTGCGTGGAGTACTGATGCAATCGCACCAGCACAAAACGTACTTGCGTTCGCGAAGAAGCACAAAGAAAGTCTCGCAATCCTTGGAGGTGTCTTTGAAGGCGCATACAAGAATCAGGTAGAAATGACAGAGATCGCATCTATCCCAGCACTTCCAGTGCTTCGTGGAATGTTCGTCAACGTTATTAACGCTCCGATTCAGGGACTTGTACTTGGACTCAATGCTATCGCACAGAAACGAGCATAACTAATAACTAATTAATTACTATGAGTGAAGAAACACAAAACGACGTAGTGGAAACTACTCCAGAGGCTGCACCGGCTGCAGAAGAAGTGAAGGCAGCGGCAGCGGCTACATCTGATGTTGATGAAACAGTAGAAGTACCAGCAGCGTTTAAGGCGCTTGTTGAACAAGTTGAAAAGATGTCAGTACTTGAGCTCAACGAGCTTGTGAAAGTACTTGAGAAGCGTTTCGGCGTTTCTGCATCAGCAGTTGCAGTTGCAGCTCCGGCTGGCGGCGATGCTGGTGAAGCACAGTCTGCGTTCAACGTAGAGCTTACTGAAGCAGGTGCGCAGAAGATTGCAGTGATCAAGGTAGTAAAGGAAGTACTCGGTCTCGGTCTTAAGGAAGCGAAAGACATGGTAGACGGAGCACCAGCAATGGTGAAGGAAGGTATGAAGAAAGAAGATGCTGATGCCCTCAAGGCAAAGCTCGAAGAAGCTGGAGCAAAGGTTACACTCAAATAACCTCCATACAAAACAAAAACGCCCGAATGGGCGTTTTTGTTTTGGTGAAAGACCTGTAGCATGTCTTAAACAGAGGAGATTTTCCTTTGGCACGATTCTGCCATTTGTCCAGAGATGTGGATTGGTCGTGCGTGCTATAATCGCAATACTGATTTGATTGATATGGCAGCTGATTCACTTGCAATTCTGTTTGGAAGCGTGGCTCGGGTTAAACTCCTTCGCTTTTTTCTCTTTAACCCTACAAAAGAATTTTCTTTTGATGAGATTTCTCGGCGTGCACGACTCGTGCGTCGCACTGCGCGTACGGAGATGAATGCACTTGAACGAGCGGGTGTTATTTTGCGAAAGCAAATCACGGTAGAGAAAGAAAGTGGAAAAGGGAAGAAACGCATTCAAGGATTTGTCCTGAATAAAGATTTTCCTCAGCTCGATTCGCTGCAAAAGTTTTTCTTTGAAACTGCACCGATTGACGGCAAGACACTCGTGAAGCACTTGCGAAAAGCAGGAGCTATTGATCTCATTGTTGCGGCAGGGGTATTTGTAAAAGAATTTGATCAACGACTCGATGTACTGCTTGCGATGAAGAAGTTGAATACGAATAAAATTCAGACTGCGATTCGAGGTTTGGAATCAGAAATTGGAATTGAAATTCGCTTTGCTGCACTTGAGACAGAAGACCTCCTTTACCGTGTCGGTATGTACGACAAACTCACGCGCGATGTGTTCGATTATCCGCACAAGATTCTCGTCGACAAAGTGGGCGTGCGAGACGAGCTTCATAAGCCGTAACTCTTGACGGAGAGGTATCCTATTTCATAATAACGAAGAAAGGGGAGAAATGTTATTATTATATTATGACGATTTATTAAATAATATAATGAAAATATGGAACAAAATTTAATTACTGTGCTGGAGATGTCCTTTCGAAATCTATGGAGCGACATTATTCTCTTCCTTCCGCAGATGATCATCGCACTCTTAGTGGTCATCATTGGTTGGATTATCGCCGATGTGCTCAAACGACTCATTGAAAAACTTTTTGTAGTTTCGAGAGCAAATGAAGCACTTGCCGCAGCGGGTATCGGTGTGATCTCAAAGCGTGCTGGGTACAACTTTAAACCCGGTCAGTTTGTCGGTTCATTGGTAAAGTGGTTTGTCATCATTGTGTTTATTGTCGCAGCACTCGACATTCTCAATCTTGGTGAAATCACGGTCTTCTTCAGAGACGTCGTGCTCAATTACTTGCCACGCGTTATTGTTGCGGTACTTATTATTTTTGGCGCAATGATTATTGCACAAGTGGTAAGCGCGAGTGTGGAGGCGGGTGCGCGTGCAGCAGGTTTCCGTGCAGCAGAAATGCTGGGAGCGATTGCGCGGTACGCAATTATTGTTTTCGCAGTACTTGCGGCCTTGAGTCAGCTTGAAATTGCACCAATGCTTGTACAGATTCTCTTTGCAGGATTTGTATTTGCTACCTCACTTGCATTCGGGTTAGCATTCGGTCTTGGGGGTCGGGATATGGCGAGCAAATATCTCTCAAAGGTGGAACGAGAGGTAGTAGATCATCATCACGGTTAACACCACGATTAGTGGGTAGAACAGACGAGGGAAAGGCCTGCCAGAAGCGAAGCTTCTGGCAGGCCTTTCTGTGTATAAATATGGGGAAAAGTAAGGGGAAAAGCGGGTGGATAGCGCGGGGAAGAATATGGGCATAAGTACTCGCTCAAACCCTCACTAAAATGCTTGACTTTATTTTGGTTTCCTATAGAATGGCGGGCACGTGTTTATGAGTATGAATCAAAAGAAATCGTAGCGGATCAGATCCTCGCATTGCGAATTTCTGTGCCGCGAAATCGCGGTTTTTTTAGACTTCATATTCAGGGGAACATGCGAACTTTGATAATCGCATATCTTAGAGACGGGATTGATAAGGTCCCGTCTCGAAAAATCCTATGTGTTCGACGCACATAGGTGGGTTTCTAATTCTTTGGAATTAGAAACAACAGGTACGTTTGTCGGGTTTAGATTTATGCTTCGGCAGGGTCTTTTCGTCCCCGACAAACGAACAAACACACATGTGCTGTTCATCTAGTTTGCACACGCAAATCGATAGAGAACAGTGCAACCGTTCATTTCCACATTACGTATTTTATGTGGAGTGAACAAACACTCATGTATCACAGATTGTAGAGTTTGTGATACGCAAAAATTGTACAGCGGTGTACAGCATTTACGTAAGGAATCTAAATATTTGCGAAAGCGATGTATAGCATTCCTTACAGGAATGTAAGGGTGTATGGTGGATGCCTAGGCTTCAAGAAGCGATGAAGGACGTGGAATGGCTGCGATAAGTTCCGGTAAGGTGCCAATCAACCGTTATAACCGGAAATCTCCGAATGGGGAAACCCAACTATCTACGATAGTTACTCTACGTATGTAGAGAGTAAACCCAGGGAAGTGAAACATCTCAGTACCTGGAGGAAAAGAAAGCAAATCAAGGGACTTTCTTTCTGGTTGGATCAGTCGTAAGACTGGCCATTACAATCAGGAAGAAGGTTCTTGCGATGCCCTGAGTAGCGGCGAGCGAAACGGGTTCAGCCCAAACCGTGCGTGTTTACATTCACGGGGTTGTAGGGCAGTGACTGCATTTAGTTGCGAAAAGTTACAAAACGTTAATATAGTAAAACGCGTTGGAAAGCGCGACCCAAGTAGGTAATAGTCCTGTATACGAAATGTTAACGACTTTTTTGTCACCGTTCCTGAGTAGTTCGAGACATGAATAGCTCGAATGAATCTGCCAGTACTAACTGGTAAGGCTAAATATTCTTGAAGACCGATAGTGAACTAGTACCGTGAGGGAAAGGTGAAAAGAACCCCGGAGAGGGGAGTGAAATAGACCTGAAACCATACATCTACAAGGAGTCGGAGGCCTGCGGGCCGACGGCGTGCCTATTGAAGAATGAGCCGGCGAGTGTATCTGTATTCTTTGTCTAAGGGGAAGCCCCCCGGAGGCGCAGTGAAAGCGAGCGTTAATAGCGCGAATATAGAGTACGGATACGACCCGAAGCGGGATGAGCTTGCCATGAGCAGGGTGAAGCGGAGGTAAAACTCCGTGGAGGCCCGAACCGGTTGGCCGTACAAAACCATCGGATGACTTGTGGTAAGGAGTGAAAAGCTTATCGAATTCCGTAATAGCTGGTTCTCTCCGAAACAGCTTTAGGGTTGGCGTCGCGTGTTTCTGCTGGGGGTAGAGCACTGGAAGGTCTAAATAGGGAGAAATCTCGTTAGTCCTATCAAACTCCGAATACCAGTTAGTATAAGCGCGGCAGTTAGACTGTGGGGGAGAAGCTCCATTGGTCGAAAGGGAAACAGCCCAGATCGCCAGTTAAGGTCCCTAAATATATGCTCAGTGCAACTTGAGGAGGTGAGGATTCACCAACAGCCAGGAGGTTGGCTTAGAAGCAGCCATCCTTTAAAGATAGCGTAACAGCTCACTGGTCGAGAGTCCTCGCGCCGAAGATGATCGGGGCTCAAGCATATTACCGAAACTGCGGATTCGCTCTGTCTTCGGACAGAGAGAGTGGTAGGAGAGCGTTCTGTTCTGCAATGAAGCCAAGGCGGGAGCCGCGGTGGAGCGTACAGAAGTGAGAATGCCGGCACAAGTAACCGCAAGACGGGTGAGAACCCCGTCCGCCGAAATACCGAGGTTTCCTTTGCGATGGTGATCAGCGAAGGGTTAGTCGGTCCTAAGGGAATCCCGAACGGGGGACCCGATGGAGAGCAGGTTAATATTCCTGCACACTGTTATGTTGCGATGGAGGGACGGAGGGTTGTACTCAAAGCATCTTATTGGATTGGTGTTGGAGCTATGAGCGTGTTACTTAGGCAA
>PFBI01000003.1:0-985 GCA_002773395.1 Candidatus Kaiserbacteria bacterium CG10_big_fil_rev_8_21_14_0_10_47_16 | reverse complement strand
TCTAAGCATAAACATAACGGTTCCGTACCGCAAACCGACACAGGTGGTAGGGTCGAGAAGACCAAGGCGAACGAGTGAGAGGTCCTTAAGGAACTCGGCAAAAAATCGGCCGTAACTTCGGGATAAGGCCTGCCTCAACATCTTCGGATGGTTGAGGCCGCAGCGAAAGATTTCCTGGCGACTGTTTAACAAAAACACAGCTCCCTGCGAACTCGCAAGAGGATGTATAGGGGGTGACGCCTGACCAATGCCGGAAGGTTAAGCATGGAGGGTGAAATGTCTTCGGATGTTTTGCTGGGCTATGTAAGCCCCGGTCAATGTCAGCGATAACTATAATCGTTCTAAGGTAGAGCACGCTTCATTTATTGAAGTTTGCTCTACGGACTGGAACGATTATAGGGTTAAACAGCCCGAGCCATAGTTACCTTGTTTGCAGAAATGTAGACATAGTCCAAACCTAGCCAACAAGAGACCAAATGCTAGGCGTCCTCACTTCAGCAATGAAGCGGATGAAGATAGAGTCCTATTGTGTACGAACAGGTCACGGCCTGTTCACAAAAGAAGGAATTATAGAGCGCAATTCCTTGTCGGGTAAGTTCCGACGTGCACGAATGGCGTAACGACTGGGAAACTGTCTCAAGGACCTGCTCGGTGAAAATACAATCCCGGTGAAGATGCCGGGTACCTGCAGTTAGACGAAAAGACCCCAGGAGCTTTACTGTAGCTTCGTATTGGGGCTGTTTGATTAATGCGTAGCATAGGAGGGAGACTTTGAAGCGGGCTTTCGGGCACCGTGGAGTCGCCAGTGAAATACCTCTCTTTATTTGGGCAGTTCCTAACCGGACGGGCAAAACCCGTTCGAGACAGTGCGTGGCAGGCAGTTTTAGTGGGGCGCTACCCTCCCAAAAAGTAACGGAGGGGTCTCAAGGTTGGTTAGGCGCGAATGGAAACCGTGCCGATAGTGTAATGGCATAAACCAGCTTGA
>PFBI01000004.1 GCA_002773395.1 Candidatus Kaiserbacteria bacterium CG10_big_fil_rev_8_21_14_0_10_47_16 | reverse complement strand
GAAATATGCACCTACTACTTGTCCTGCCACTGAGAGTTTTGCGTATGGTGATGTCGTGCCGATACCGAAATTACCTGCTGCGGTTAAAACGGCCTGCTCCACGTTTGCATGACTAAAATAGATCGGTCCACTCTCTGCATTGAGGTGCGTGTCGGTGGCACTGTACCGCAGTGCGAAGTTCGTGTTGTAATTTGCTCCCTTGTATCCAATAGACCCGTATCCTGTATTACCGTACCATCCGCCGAGCGCAGTACGTCCGATGACTGCTTGTATGGTTGATCCCGGTTTCACTTCAAACCAGTAGTCTGCATTTGTACCTGGAGTTTCTGTCCCAATGCCTACCTTTCCATTCTGAAGGACATAAAGGGATGATGCTGCGGAGAAGCCGCCAGCGAAGGTTGAGGTTGCGGTGGTAGACGTGGCGTTGAAGTTGTCTCCCACAACAGTACCCGCCACTGAGAGCTTCGCGTATGGAGAAGTGGTGCCGATGCCGACATTGCCGCCGTTAGTTGCTAGATAGGTACTGCCCGTTGTGGTGAGTTGTGTTGTTGATGCACCTGCATTGAACTGCTGAAGTGCAGACCATGTGTTAGCAGTTGTTGTCCCAAAAGCCAAGGAGATAATCGATCCTGACACTTGCACAGGGTACGTGCCGGTGTATGTGGTTCCACCACTTCCTACACATGAACCATTTACCGCAAAACATCCTCCCGAGAGATTAATTCCTCCCGTACCGTAGAAGGTTGAAGTTGCAGTAGTGAAATTAGTGATGCCACTTACCGAAAAAAGTGAGCCTGGGGTAGTGGTACCAATACCAACCCTCCCAGTACTTGCAACAAAGAGTGTTGAGGTTGCCGTTGGTGTATCTGCCGCAGAAAAATAAAGTGTCTGGCCCGCTGTTCCCGTGAGGGACGACCCTCCAGCAATCGTCACCGTCGTTGTCGCGCCTGAATGTGTCGCCGTGACACCAGTTCCCACAAAGTTGAGGTGAAGTACGTTTGAAGAAAGGTTCGACCCTTCATCTGCCGTAGAAAGAATGGAGGGGAAACAGTTTGAATCAGTTGGACCACATGGTTCACCGTCAGCCCCCGGATCGAGCGTTTCTCCAATACCAAACGGTGTAGAGCGGGCTGCAGCGAACGAAAGGAGTGGAGAGAAAAGTATTAAAAAAACCAGAACGTAGACACGCACATAAACACCCTTTTTTGATTTAGGAGAACCGCTAGACATAATGAAGCGCGTTGTAATTAAAAACCTTTAATTACAACGTATATTATACAAAATTTTTTGCCTTATTTATCGACGTCATGTTGATAAAAAGGCTCTAAATATTAGTTCTTGAGCTTTACTGCAGTGCCGTACACCATCAGCTCCGCAGCCCCTGCCATCACCTGTGACGTGGTAAACCGAATATTAATAACCGCATCAGCACCGAGTCCTTCGGCTTCTGTAATCATACGCTGCATTGCTTCTTCACGTGCGTCATTAATTGCCTCAACATACTCTTTGATTTCTCCGCCAATAATCGAACGGAGGCCTGCAAGGATATCTTTTCCAATATGTTTTGCACGAATCGTACTTCCGCGCACCACGCCAAGCATTTCAGTAACGTCTTTTCCGGTAATGTGTTCAGTTGTTGTTAAAATCATATGTTGATAGTTAGAATGAAATAGAACTTCAGTATACCAAGTGGCGCGTTGGCCTGCTAGAATACTCGTATGAGTCAAACATTTCTTTTCTTTTTTACGACACTCGCCAGCACTGAGTCATTTGCCATACTCGCGATTCTCATCACGCTCTATCTTCTACTCAAATACGGACGGTATAGTGCAGGCATATTTTTTGGCAGCTACCTTGGACTCGCACTCTCCGTGGTGATTCTTAAAAATCTTTTTGCGGTTGCGCGACCAGCCGACGCGCTCATCACGCTTACGAGCTACGCGTTCCCCAGCGGACACGCAGCGGGAGTTATGTTTCTTGGAGTTACAGGAGCATATCTTTCACGGACGTACTCAAAGCCTGTTCGCTACACACTCTACATCGTCCTTGCTGCACTTGTTCTTGCGATTGGTTGGAGTCGCTTATACCTTCATGTCCATACACCACTGCAGGTACTTGGCGGCTATGCAGTTGGGGCACTGTGGGCACTGGTATGGGTGAGATATATAGCAAAACACACCGTACCCATGAAGTGACTTGATTTAGTACTGTTTTTTCGGCACTATAGGTGCACTCCGCTTGAAAGAGCGTCGAGTAGATGATCTTGCCCGATCGATTTTGGTTACACTCAAAAACATGGGCAAGAACACAAAAGAATATTGCCCGATCGTCTAATGGTAGGACGCTTGGTTTTGGTCCAAGTAATTGGGGTTCGAGTCCCTGTCGGGCAGCTACACGTAAAAAGACTTGCTTCTGCAAGTCTTTTTACGTGTCGTAGCGCCGAGACAGGAACGAGAAAGACGGAAGAAAACAGTCCGGTGGACTGTTTTACCCGTCGGGGTCGAGAGTACTTATGAACGGAGTGAGTTAGTAACTCGTGACCGAGTCCCTGTCGGGCAGCAAGTTTGAGATAGGTTCGGAGTACGAGGTGTTAGAATTATTTCATGGAAAAAATTAAAGAAATTATAAATAATATTACTCCAACAGATTACATATTTGTATTTTTGACAATTATTGGTTTTATCTTAACTTTTGTTTTTTATAGAAAAAGTATAAAAAACAGAAAGCCACTTTATGCTGTTAGAAGCACTAACTTAATTAAGAATGCTGTAGGTGGAATAAATGATTTAGATATAAGCTACCTGGGCTCAAAAGTTGAAAATCTCTCTATTGCTAGGGTGGCACTTTGGAATTCCGGAAGTGAAACAATAAATTACGATGATGTTGCAAAGAGCAATCCTATGAAAGTTAAGTGCGTTAATGGTTCTAATTTTCTTGCTTTTGAGATAATCCATAAAAGTAATGAATCTAATGGTTTTAATATTGTTCCTGTTGTTAATCCTGATGACCCAGGTAAACATTTACAAAATGAATTAGAAATAAAATTTGATTATTTTGACAAGAATGAAGGTATAATAATTCAATTTTCTCATACTGGTGATTCTGGTGATAATATTAAAATTACGGGTGACATAAAAGGTTTCGGTTCTGTGAGAAAAATAGGTGATCCAATTGCAAACAGAATTCCTTCTATTTCAGATTATTTTAAAAAGATAAAAAGGAGGAGTAGAATAAAAATCTTAGGAATTTTTCTGATAATCACACCTTTTTTTGTTTTAGTTACAGAATTTATACCTAAAAGTGGCTTGGAAACTCCTGTTTTTATAAAATATATTTTATTTTTAATTATGACTTTGATGTATTGGACGTTGGCAGCCTCTATTTTAAAAAGAAGATTGCCTTCTGGATTTGATATTTTTGATGATGAAATAAAGCCTTATTCCGAAGAGGGTTAAAATGATAAAATAGATATCAGTAAAAAAGCCTTCTGGGGCTTGATGGAAAAAATTACGAGACCGACGAGGCCAGCTTGTTAGTGAAAATCCGCGGTGAGCGGATTTTTGCGTTACAAGCTGGCCGAGGAAATAGTCCAGTGGACTGTTTTCTAAGGGCTCGAAAAGGTTGCCTGATATTGTTGCCTGATATTTTAGGAGGCGACAACCGAACAAAAATATCGACAACCTGTACTGAAGCTGTAAGCTTCGAGTCCCTGTCGGGCAGCTGGGGGGTTGACAGTATTTTTATATATGTTATCTTACCAAGTGCGAGTCTAAGTTTGCACAAGTAAGGCTTTCGGTCTTTCCGAGCTTGTGTATGGGCTTATGCATCATTAAGACCAAACCTGTCAGCTATATTAGGTTGGGTACGCTGACTTGAATTCTCAACCTTAGCAGGGAATCTGTGTGCGGGAGCATACCCTGTGAAGACCTTCCGCGACAAACCCCTGGCGTGCGCAAGCATGTCCAGGGGTTATTTTATTTACACACGAGTTCCAACATCGCAACAGACAACTAGCTGGCTTATTCGAATGACAGGTAGAGTGCTTTGAGACTTTGATATACTTTTTATATGAAAAAAACCAAAGTAATTTATATTTACGGAGCTCCTGCGACAGGAAAGCTCACCACAGCAAAAGCCTTGAGTTTGGCTACCGGTTTTAAATTAGCTCATAATCACCTCACTACTGATTTGGTACGTTCAATATTTGAACGTGGAAATCCAAAAGGTGATATGTACATTGTTAAGTTACGATTTGAAATTCTAGAAATGGCTCTTCAGGAAAATGTAAGTGGTATCATTATGACAGGTGCACATGCTCATAATTACCTGTATCCCAATGGCGAAAGTGACGAGTGGTATGCAACACGGCTTGAAGAGATAACTCAGAAAAATGGTGGAGAATTTTACGGTGTGAACCTCACCACCTCAAATGAAACACTACTCCAACGGGTTACTGAAAGTAATCGTAAGGAATGGGGGAAGATATCAACTATAGAAATACTGAAAGATTCGCTAGCAAAATATGATTATTTTAAGACAGCGCCTCTACAGAATAATCTGATTATTGATAATACTGACGTATCACCCGAAGAAGTCGCCAAGAAAATTATCGATTTTGCTGAGATACATTAAGCATCACTCTGATAGTTTCTTCCTCTAAAAAAGTTCCAACATCGTCCCTGTCGGGCAGCTAATACAATTTGTTATACTTCATATATGAAAGATGACAAAACAAAAAAAGAAATTGGCTCAAAGGAGCCTAGGGGAATAGCTCTTGGGGTTGTGTTCGGTATAGTCTTTGGAATTATTTTTGGCCCAATAGTATTTGGTGACAACGGCTCGAGCACCGGCATTGGTCTCGGCATCGCTTTGGGAATTGCAATTGGCGCAGCATACGATTACCGACATAAGTAATTGGTGCTTAAAGTAAAAGCGGCTCTGCTATACTAAGGATATGAAAATATTTTTTGGAGTGTTGATACTTTTGGTCGTATTAGTTGGATCTTTTTACGTTCTCAATTCGTATATCTATAATGAAAAACAAGCGGAAGTAATCTCCGATTACAAAGACGCGACGTACGTACTCAATGGTGAGCCCGTTCAGTTGGTGAACGGGTTTGCAGAAACCGAAGCAGCTCCAGGTTCTACAACAAAAATCGTCACCCGCTATTTTGGGAATGAACTTCCAATTGATCTCAATGGCGACGGTGTAGAGGACGTTGCGTTTATCCTTACACAAGAAACGGGAGGGTCAGGAGTATTCTATTACGCAGTTGGCGCCGTTATGACTGACGGAGGATATGTTGGAACAGACGGATATTTACTCGGTGATAGAATCGCACCTCAGTCTACGGACGTAAGTCCGAACCCACGCCATAAGAATGTGGTTGTCTTTAATTATGTCGACCGTGCACCTAACGAGCCAATGACCGCCCAGCCATCAATCGGGAAGAGTGCGTACCTCAAATTGGTCCCTGAAGATATGATGTGGGCCATCGTAGAGCCTGATTTTGAAGGGGAATCAATGTAAGGATTACTATTTGATATACTTTGCTCTATGGATCACGAATTACTCGACACCAAAGAAGAATTTTCTTTTATCAAACGTGCAAAAAGTTTTAGTCATGCAGGGCGAGGGATTTTGGTTTTTATTAAAACAACCCACAATGCTTGGATCCACCTCGTTATTTTTCTTGCCGCTATCGTCCTTGGTATATATTTTAAAATTACCGTCGTTGAGTGGATGATGCTTGTTTTGGCTGGTGGGCTCGTGCTCGTTGCAGAGGCGTTCAACACCGCTATCGAAATAGACATCAATCTTACGTCTCCAGATTTCCACCCCTACGCGAAGGATACAAAAGATGTTGCGGCAGGTGCCGTACTCATCGCTGCCCTTATTGCGGTCGTTATTGGAGTATTTATCTTTGGACACTACCTCATTTGAGGTTCTAAATCGCTCATAAACCAGTTTATCCTCACTTTAAACACCTCTAAATTTTCATAGAGAGGAAATTGTGTTATTACTAAGTTTAGTACCTGTTCACACACAAATTAGGAAGGGGAACGACTGATGTACAACATTCGATGTTGGTTTATATGTATCGCCGTTGCCCTTGGTCTTAGCGGCGCACCGGCATGGGCGGATAACTCGAGTCAGTTCGAGCGTTTCAAGGCCGCGCCCAAGAAGAAGCCGCTCTTCGGAGAAGAGCTTAGTCTTGGTATTACTGCTAAGCTCAACTCGCAAAACCAAAATATTATGGTGGACGCGAAGTGGGCATTAGATTCCCAACAAATCGTCCGAGGCGCGGTTTCCTTTAGCGCTGACGGGGGTGGTTCCTACGGCTGTTCTCTCTATTATGAGTACAAGCCGTGGCAGACTCTCTCTATCCATGTTCAGCTCGATTACCGACAATACATCGAGCACAGCAGGGTGGTTGCCCTCGTAGGTACTCAACTTTGGAGTGACGGCCCATCGCCACGAAGCTCCATCACCTTGGACTACCAATTCGCAGTCTACGGGAGCGAGGGCGACAAATTGCTCCTGCGCTTCCGAAATAAGTTTTGAAGACCCTGTCTTCACCTGACCCTCTGTCCTTGGCAGAGGGTTCACTTTTTTAGAGAGAGTCCCTCGCTTTTTAGGTCGCATGCCGATACAATAAACCCGATATGAGTGAATATTTCCAGAAGCTCCGCACACGCACAAAAGCGTTTTTCTCTTTCAATACGAAACAAGTAGGAACTGTCGCGCTCTACGGAAGCGGATTTTTGCTTATTGGTGCCGCGTTTGTGGGTATTTCCACTGATTTCAATCCAGTAATCTATGAACAGATTGTCGCAGATGTAACTCCGGAAATATTAAAGAAAGACCCTGTATGGCCATTACCACTTGATATTGATGCGTACAACCAGAAAATGCTGTCACTTGCGCACTACATGCCGCCACAACCACAGGTTGCAAGCACGACTGCAAGCACTACACCGCAAGTAGCACTGCCGGTATCTACCGAAACCATGAGCGTATCAGTGCCAAAGAGTTTATGGCCAGCCCCAGCAGCCTATCCAAACGGCGGTGCTATTCTTCCATTCTCTCGCATCATTGCGTACTACGGTAATTTCTATTCAACCCGCATGGGTGTCCTTGGCGAATATTCAAAAGAAGTGGTCGTGCAAAAACTTAAAGACGAGGTAGCAGCATGGACAAAAGCAGATCCAGAGACACCTGCGATTCCTGCAATTCACTATATCGCCGCCGTCGCGCAAGCTGATGCAGGGAAACTCGGATACTACCGCGCACAGATGCCAGACGCAGAGATGGAAAAGGCACTCACCATGGCAAATGAAATTGACGGTCTCTTATTCCTCGATCTGCAAATCGGAAAGAGTACGATTGAAAACGAACTTCCTGCTATTTCTGAATTCTTGAAAAAACCAAACGTACACCTTGGACTTGATCCAGAGTTTTCTATGAAATATGGCGATGCTCCTGGTCACGTAATCGGTACCTTCGATGCGACTGACATCAATTACGCGATTGAATACCTTGCGCAGATTGTTCGCGACAACAAACTCCCACCAAAGATTCTTGTCATCCACCGCTTCACTCAAGATATGGTGACCAATTACCAAAACATCAAACCACTTCCTGAAGTACAGGTTGTCATGGACATGGACGGCTGGGGTGAACCTGCAAAAAAGAAAGGGACGTACAATCGTGTCATCTACCCTGAGCCAGTGCAATTTACAGGGGTTAAACTCTTCTACGGAAACGATCTCAAAGCACCATCAACTCGCCTCCTCACAATGGATGAAGTGCTCAATCTGACACCTTCACCAATCTACATTCAGTATCAGTAGAAGAATCTTAAGTGGGGGTATATACTAAAAAATAATTATTCCTGTAATACAACATATTTATGCAAAAATTCATTGCAATCTATCTTGCACCAGCCGCCATCCTCGACGAATGGATGAAAACTGATCCAGAGATCCGTAAATCAGAGGAAAAGAAAATGGAACAGGAGTGGAATGAGTGGATGGACGCGCATCGAAGTGCGCTCACCGGTATAACTGCAGGATTGGGTAAGACAAAACGCATTACCACAGACGGCGTTACCGATACAAAGAACGACATCATGATGTACTCCATCGTCGAAGCGGCGTCACCTGACGCGGCGGCAGAACTTTTTGTAGGCCACCCACACTTTGGTATCCCCGGAGCATCGATTGAAATCATGCCAATCAATCCACTACCAGGAATGGAGGGACTCTAGCAGATATTTTATCTATGGGGCATCCTTTCGCAAAAATGTTTGAAACAGCGCTCAGCAAGAGCACGCCCACAGACAATGCTGTCCTTACGGAAGCGATGCGATTACTGGGGAAGGGGTATTCACCAGAAGAAATTTTCTCTGTGCTTGAACGCATGAGTCATGGGCGACTTGATGATGACGAAACAGAGATTTTGGTAGAAGCAGTTGAAGAGTTTGAGACATATCGACCATAATATTTCATACGAGAAACTGGTAGAATATCTATATGCAAAAGAAGTCTGGCAATATTTCTCCTAAAAAAATTTCTTCTGGTGTTGTTCATACCGTTCCTGCTGATTTACGAAAGGCAATTACATCTTCACCTGCAATGCACACGGCGTGGGAAGATATCACGCCACTCGCACGAAATGAGTGGATTTGTTGGGTTATATCGGTAAAAAAGGCCGAGACGCGAAAACATCATATTGAACGGGCGCGTGCAGAACTTATAAAAGGGAAGCGGCGGCCGTGCTGCTGGCCCGGCTGTCCGCATCGCTAGACTAGAATAAGTTGCAGACTCTATAGAAAAAGCCGCGGCACCAAAGGTGCCGCGGCTTTTTCAAACGCTAACATTCTAACCTTCTGTAGAACCTCCAATATTGATTTCAAGTCCATCATTCTGCTCTTCGTCTGCTCCCTTAAAGTATCCCTGTGAGTACGCAAGCCATCCGATAATGACAATTACCAAAATGACGAGAACGGTAACGAGTGTATTATTCATATTCTTTTTATACTTATTATTCTATACTTAAATGGTAGCATGTCTTTAGAAGGTCGTTACAACTGTCCATAGAATATCTTACAGTATGCAAAAAATAGTTCCGTGTTTATGGTTCGATACACAAGCCGAAAAAGCGGTTGATTTATACCTTTCACTTTTTCCTGATTCAGAAATCCTTAACACCCTGCATTACGACAAAGCGAGTGCTGAAGTATCAGGACAACCTGAAGGTTCAATCCTTACAATTGAATACTATCTTGCAGGATACACCTTTCTTGCAATGAACGGCGGACCGAATTTTACGTTCACTCCCGCAATCTCATTATCCGTACAGTGTGAGACAGAAGAAGAAATCGATAAGCTATACGCAGCACTCTCTGAAGGAGGAGGGGTTCTTATGCCGCTTCAAAAATATGATTTCAGCCCAAGATTTGCATGGGTTGCTGATAAATATGGCGTCTCGTGGCAACTCAATCTGGCTCCAGATTATAGTACGGTGAAACAAAAGATTGAGCCGTTTATCATGTTTACTGGAGAAAACTTTAGAAAAGCAAAAGAAGCGATGGGATTTTATACTTCACTATTTGAGAACAGTAGAATTACTTCCCTTTACCCAAGTGAAGAAAACGGGAAGGAAATCGTGATGCATGCAACGTTTGAACTTAATGGCGAAGAGCTTATGGCGTCCGACAGTGGCATAGATCATAAATTTACGATCACGCCAGCTATTTCACTTATAGTGAACTGTACGACACAAGAAGAAATAGACACGCTTTGGAATGCACTCTCGGCAGTACCGGAAGCAGAGCAGTGTGGATGGTTGCAAGATACATATGGCGTCTCGTGGCAAATTGTTCCAACCGTACTGAACACCTTACTACAAGATACTGATCCTCAAAAACGTGAACGCGTTATGAAAGCAATGCTCGCCATGAAAAAACTTAATATCGCTGAACTTGAAACGGCTCATCGTGCTTAAAATAGGCTGTGGTACACTACCTTCATAATTAAATGATAATCAAGATTTTGTATGAAAGTTGGCATTGCAGCAGGAGTTATACTACTACTCATAATCGCAGGATTTATATTCTGGAATCCCTCACCAATAGAATCTCCTGACAGCGAACAGCGAAACTCAGAGGTTGATGGGGAGGCAGCACTTGTAGAAGACGGGACATACACCGTCGTTGCAGAGGAAAGTAAAGTAAACTGGTCTGGTAAAAAACCCCTTATTGAAGGATACGTCAATTCTGGAAGCATTAATGTACAGAGTGGAACTATTTCTGTTGCAGAAGGAAGTGGGGATGGTGAGTTTATTATTGATATGAACACGCTTACTGTTTCAGAAACGAAAGCAAAGCCAGGGAAAGAGTCAGCGCTCCAAGGACATTTGAAAGGAGAGCAATGGTTCAATATCGAAACCTATCCAACGGCAGCATTTGCAATCAGTGATATCTCAGCACATTCAGACGCTGTAACCACCTTCATGTACGATGTTCGTGGAGATCTCACACTCAAAGGTGAAACTCACGAAATAATGTTTCCTGCAATAATCTACAAAAAGAAAGACGGCACTCTTTACGCATACGCAAATCTTGAAATTGACCGTACAAAATGGGGCCTCACGTTTGGTTCAGGTACATTTTTCGACAATCTCGCAGACAACGCAATTAGTGACATGGTTGCTCTCTCATTCTCTCTTGTTGCAACAAAAGCTGAATGAGCCGAAACTTGTAAAAAACTTTGAGATGGTTATAAGATTTTATCTATGGCACAGATGTTTAAAAAAGATTTTTTTAAACGAGAGGCAGATGTGGTGGCGCGGGAATTACTCGGTTGTACGCTCTGCGTACAACCGATAGGTTCCAAAGATGTCCACCGTCTCATCATTACCGAAACCGAAGCCTACCTTGGGCCACACGACCTCGCGTGCCACTCATCAAAGGGGCGGACGAAGAGAACTGAGACTCTCTTTCATGATGCAGGGACAATTTACGTATACCTTATCTACGGCATGTACTCGATGCTGAACGTGGTTACTGGAGTAAAAGACTATCCTGCTGCAGTACTCATTCGCGGTGCAGGAAAGTACGATGGCCCCGGCAAGCTTACCAAAGCACTCAAGGTCACAAGAGATTTTGATAACCTTCCGCTTGGGAAGAAAAGTGGTATATGGATTGAAGGGGGAGAACCTATACCCGAGTCTCGTGTCAGCATGACGCCGCGTATCGGTGTCTCTTATGCGGGAGCGTGGGCAGATAAAAAGCTTCGGTTTGTTCTCACGAAGTAGCATTGTGCACAACTCCTCAATCCCTAAGAAGGCGTACCTTAGGTATACTAAGAGTACTTATTCATAGGATGAATCTACCAATGAAAATGTAACCGTTTTTGAAACAGCATTATTTATCTAATCACTCATCGTATGTCAAAAGGAATGGATCGGAAAAAAGAAAAGAAGAAGCCAAAGAAAGTAGGGAAGTAACGAAAGAAATAAAAAACCCGCGGCCGAAGGCCGCGGGTTTTTTATTTAAAAATTCTTGCCATCAACCTTGGTAATGGTGAGCGTGTCGGGGACAACATCATCAAGACACCGTGCGTTAATCATGATCGTCTCAGCTCCTTCTTTATCGGTACCGCGCGCAAACGATTCAACCCCACACGTTGTACAAAAGAGATGAGCAATGTGCTTTTTATTAAAACGATATTCGCTCAATGCATCTTCGCCGCGAAGCAGGCGAAACTGCGTTGCAGGCACAAAGCTCAGCAGGAATCCTTTCTTCGCGCAATGTGAGCAATTACACTCCATGACATTTTCAAGATTCATGTCTACTTCGTACTGCACCTTGCCGCAATGACAACCGCCTACATATGTCTGTGTTTCCATATTCTTATACTACCGAGAAGTGATATACTAAACAAGTTATGTCACTCTGGAACACATACATCACCTACTTAAAAGACAACCCAAACCACTACTGGTTTAAACGGAAGCTTTTCGGGTGGGGCTGGACGCCTGCAACATGGGAAGGATGGCTCGTCTTTATCGTATATATCGCACTTGTGATTGGGCTTGCACTCACTCTTGATGAGCAATCGCCCACTCGAGAAATTATGTTCACCTTCGTAATTCCTGTAGCAATTCTAACCGCCACGTTCATTCGCATCACCTGCAAGAAAGGTGAGAAGCCGAAGTGGACATGGGGACTCCCAAAAGACAAAAATCTTGACCATGAGTAACGCCCTTCTTATCGGAATCGGTATCGTCGTTGTTGTTCTTATTTACTCAAGCGTTTCTTTTTACCAACAGATACGTACGTCACGAACACTCGTGGCGCATGCACAACCGTATTCGCTTGAAAGTACGGACTACACCACGACACTCCTCGTACTCGGTGACAGCACCGGAGTTGGTGTTGGTGCAACTCGTCCTCTTGATTCAGTTGCAGGGCAATTCGCACAACACGTCGGTGCGACCTACGTTGAAAATTATTCAGTCTCAGGAGCAACAGTCGCTGATCTTGCTTCTCAAATGCAACACATTACGCGGCAAGACTACACGTACGTTTTGATACAGATTGGCGGAAACGATATTATTGCATTTCATAATGCTCGCGCTGCAGGAGACGAACTCGCACGCATGTTGTCGCAGTTACCTACGTGGGAAAATTTGTACCTTCTCTCTGCAGGCAATGTCGGCGCTGCCACGCTCTTCCCGCGTGTCATACGTCCATTCCATACCCGTCTCAATCTTCGATACCACGATGTCTTCGAGACTGTGGTGACAGACATTGGCGGCATATACGTCAATTTATACCTTCCACCTGCAGAGGATCCGTTTACCAAAGAGCCGGAGGTGTACCTTGCGGAGGATGGATTACATCCTTCTTCAGCAGGATACAAACTGTGGTTCCAGACAATTCCTTTACCGTAATTATGAACGAGACCAACACATCTCTCTATTTCGTGTACATCCTCAAGTGCGCTGACGGGACCTACTACACGGGAACTACCAACAATCTTACCGCTCGGGTAGAGGCACACAACACGAAAGATACTGCCGCAAAGTACACGAAAGCTCGACGACCAGTGCATCTTGTCTACCAAGAAGAGGCGTCGACGAAAGGTGCGGCACTTTCGCGGGAATACGAAATCAAGCAACTCACGCGCGCAGAAAAAGAAACCTTAATTGCAACGCTTTCGATATAGCGCTAAAAATGATAGGCTAGTCACTCATGTCTCGAAACGACGGTATTATCACATTCCGCGATGTCTCCTTTGGATACACGCACAACAAACCGATTTTGGTCGGAGCTAATTTTGCGTTACGCCGTGGTTCGAAAATGGCGCTCATGGGGCAGAACGGGGCAGGGAAGAGTACGCTCTTCGGCCTTATTACCGGCAGCTATACACCGGAGTCAGGGGAAATTAACGTCATGCCACGCACGACCGTTGCAACCTCGCGACAGGTCATCCCTCGTGATGAACTCGATCTCACCGTCCGAGCGTTTTTTGAAAAGTGCTTTTCTGAGAAGATTTATGATATTGACCCACGCATTGATACCGTTCTTGGGATTGTGCACCTTAACGCGCCGAAAGACCGTATCATTCGATCATTTTCCGGCGGACAGCAAGCTCGTCTCTTGCTTGCGTCGGCGCTCATTCAAGATCCTGACGTACTCCTTCTTGATGAGCCGACGAACAATCTTGATGTAGAGGGCATCGCACACCTCACCGAATTTTTGCGTGAGTACCGAAAGACCGTCGTCGTTATTTCTCACGATGCCGAGTTTCTCAACGCGTTTACCCAAGGCGTTCTCTATCTTGATGTCCACACACACATCATTGAACAGTACGACGGAAACTATCACGACGTACTCCGCGAAATTACTATTCGTGTAGAAAAAGAGCAACGAAAGAACGCACAGCTCGCAAAGGAAATTCAAGCAAACAAAGATAAAGCAAACTTCTTCGCCAACAAAGGAGGGCAGATGCGACTCGTTGCAAAGCGTATGCGTGAGAAGGTTGAAGAATATGAGGAAAATAAAGTAGATGTCCGAAAAGAAGATCGTACGATTCGACCCTTTACCATTCCTGCACAAAAAGATTTGCCTGTGCAGATTCTGCACATTACCTCATACAGCGTTATCAAAGATCACACCCCGAAGGAGCAAAAAGCAGACCTCGTGCTCAAGCGTGGAGAACATCTCCAGATTGTGGGACCAAACGGTATCGGAAAAAGTACCCTTCTTGAGGCTCTTGCGAGTGGTCACGCAAAGGGTGAACATGTTGCTCCTGAAGTAAAGATTGGTTACTACCGACAGGATTTCTCAACACTCAACTTCGACGAAACGGTATTCGACTGTCTGATGAACGCCATGGACAAGAAAATTGAAGAAGATATGCGAAGTGTCGCATCAGGCTTCTTGCTGACAAAAGACGTTATTCATACAAAAATCGGTTCGCTCTCAGAAGGGCAGAAGGGTCTCGTGGCGTTTGCGCAGCTCACGCTCCAGAAGCCCGGACTTTTGATTCTCGACGAGCCAACCAACCACATCAACTTCCGTCACATTCCCGTTATCGCAGAAGCGCTCAATACCTACGAAGGTACGATGATACTGGTATCCCACGTGCCAGACTTTGTTGAAAAGATTCGCATCGACCAAACGCTCGATTTGGCGAAGAAGAAGTAACACGAGGTTCCTAAAGCATTGCACGATATTCTATGTCTTATCTAATTGCGAATTTTTCGCAATTATGATATCCTCTCCATATGACAGACCATACAGACGGAGGGAGATGCGATACCGATGCTCACTCAACACAATTACTGCAACATGCAGGACTGAAAGCAACAGGGTCACGCATTGCGATTCTTGAAGTTTTTTTAGGATCATCAAAGCCGATTAGTATAGACACACTCGAACAAACGATTCGCACTGATGCACACCTTGCAACACTCTATCGAACAGTTGAGCGCTTGCTTGCTGCAGGCATTCTTATGCGTGTTAACCTTGGAGATGAAACACCCTACTACGAACTTCGTGATGAGGAACATCATCACCATCATGTTGTATGTACTGATTGTGGACGCATTGAAGATATTGAACTTTGTCATGACGATTCTCTCGAAAAAGAGGCGCTCCACGCATCAAAGTTTTTCCATAGGTTAGACACCCATGCACTCGAGTTCTTTGGAACCTGTACATCATGCGTACCTCACCTGCATCATATTAAAAATTAAATTATCCTACTATGTTACTTATTGGTATTAGCGCCGCGGCCTTCATCTCCACATTTCTTGGAGGACTTTTTGCACTCAAACTCCGCGATCAACTCCACCTCGTCCTTGGTTTTAGTGCAGGCGCTATTCTTGCCGTTGCATTCTTCGACCTCCTTCCAGAATCAATTGAAATCGTAGGGGAAATGTATGAAGTACATTTTGTAACCACACTTATCGCCATCGGTTTTGTTATCTTTCTGCTTCTTGACCGATTCGTATGGAAACACAGTCACAATGACGACACCCACGACCATAGTCCACGTGGGGCATTTAGTGCGGGGAGCATTGTATTCCACAGCTTTATTGATGGTATTGGTATCGGACTCGCGTTTGCGGTATCACCAACACTTGGACTTACGGTTGCTGCAGCGGTACTGTTTCATAATTTTTCTGACGGAATCAATACCGTGAGTATGATTCTTCGCAGCGGTGGCGAAAAAAGTCGTGCGTATATATGGCTCGCTCTTGATGCACTTGCACCAGTTGCGGGTATTATCGTGGCGCAATTCTTTTTCCTTCCGGAAGAAATGATTGGGCTTATGCTCGCGCTCTTTGCTGGATTCTTTATCTATATTGGCGCGAGTGATCTTCTTCCGGAAAGTCATCACCGTCATCCGGTTATTTGGACGACACTTGCTACGCTTGCTGGAATGCTTCTTATCTTCGTAGCAATTCAATTTGGACCAGCCCACTAAACGCACATATACTTTGCTATACTGTCATTTATGACTGCGTATAGTTTGCTTTTCAAAGGAGTGATGGGCCTCTGTCTCATGCTCTTTGTGTTCACCGTATGTCCACCGCTCTCGAACGCTCAAGAAGTATCACTCGATGAAACCGCCACCATGAAGGCTCGTGTGGTGGAGGTACTAGAGGAGGGAATACAGACAATTCCTGGTACAGACACAGAAAGTGCCTTCCAAACCATTCGTGTCAAAATTCTTGACGGCACGCAGGAAGGTGACATTGTCATTGTAGAAAATGACTACCTTAACTTACAGGAAGGAGACACGTTCTACCTGCGGCACACGGTAAGTATCTACGACGGGCGCGATTATTATTCTGTTTCTGAACCATACCGCCTTCCTGCACTCTTTGTCTTTCTATTACTCTTTCTTGTAGTGGTATTCGTTTTTGGCGGTATACAGGGATTGCGCGGACTCGCCTCCCTCGCAGGAAGTTTAATTCTTATTTTCTACGTACTTTTGCCTGCGATTCTTGCAGGATATTCGCCAATCATAATCAGCGTCATCGTCGCATCCCTAATCGTCACCGTCGGTTCATACATCA
The DNA here is from genome assembly GCA_002773395.1 of Candidatus Kaiserbacteria bacterium CG10_big_fil_rev_8_21_14_0_10_47_16. Lineage (GTDB taxonomy): Bacteria > Patescibacteriota > Minisyncoccia > Phycocordibacterales > UBA918 > 1-14-0-10-47-16. Next base: position 117,842 of record PFBI01000004.1, on the reverse strand, counting down.
CACATGGTTTTACCAAAACAACCTCAACCGCAGTACTCGGTATGGTACTTACGGTTATCGTAACCGGTATTCTTGCATACATATCAGTCCACACATCTCACCTTACTGGATTCAGTGCAGAAGAAACGGTTGCACTAAACTTCAATACACGCGGTAGCATTGATTTTGTCGGTCTTCTTATGGGGAGTATTCTTATTGGACTTCTCGGTGTCATGTATGATGCCGCTATCGGACAAGCTGTGTCTGTTGAAGAGCTTCACAGACTTGCCCCACACGTATCACGTCGAACTATTTATACGCGGGCACTCCGTATCGGTCGCGAACACATCGGCGCCCTCATTAACACTCTTGCAATTGCATATGTAGGTGCCTCATTACCACTCCTTCTTTTGTTTGCAACCACTGACGCAGATATATTGATGATTTTCAATCAAGAAGTAATCGCCGCTGAGATTATACGAACAATCGTAGGTAGTGTTGGTGTGATTCTTGTGGTTCCTGTGACCACATTTGTGGCAACATATTTCCTTGTCCGCCCCACAGCAGTACCTGTTTCAGAGACTATTCTTGCTGCCGAAAAAGCTCACCTTGCTGATCATAGCCACCACCACTAGCGTGATATACTGTACGTATTACTCATCATAGTTCTCTGCTATGGAAATACACTATATTGCAATACTTGCGTGCGGCGTTCTCGCGATGGTACTCGGGGCACTTTGGTATGGACCAATCTTCGGAAAAATGTGGATGAAGGTTATTGGTGCCACTGAAATGGATGTCGAAAAACGAAAGGAGATGCAACGCAAAGCACTCCCACTCTACGGCGTACAATTTCTGTTAGTCCTGTTTCAAGTTTATATTCTTGCGCACTTTGTGAAGGGGTGGGTGAATGCAACTGGCGTTGAGACATCTCTTTGGATTTTCTTTGGTTTCATTATGCCAACCCTCGCTGCAGCATCAATGTGGAATAACGATTCCGCAAAAATCTCATGGGCTCGTTTCCTTATTCAAGGAGGCTACCAGCTCGTGCTCTTTATCTGTTTTGGTCTCATTCTTGGACTCTGGGGTTAGAACTAATTTTCCGTACTATGTTTGGATTACCTCAGACAATCATCATCGCAATCCTTGCTGTTGTTCTTATTGGCGGAGGTGTATACGTCGTAAAGCATAAAAGTACTCCCACTGAACAAGTAAACACTGATACGGATGCTTCCGATACTGACCCTGAAACACCATTCTCAGGAAGCGGCAGCTTCAGAGATCTTCTCAATCTTGGACACACTGCAGTATGTGACGTTACCTATAGCGATGAAAACTCTGTCGTTACCGGTACCAGTTATATTGCACAAAATCGAGTACGTGGGGACTTTACCATCGAGACAAAAGACAACACGTTCGAATCTCACTTCATCCACCAAGATGAAATGCTCTATAGTTGGACACTCACCCCAGGAGGTATCACTGCGCTCAAAATGAGCACAGCAACAGAAGGAGAAACAGGGGATACAAATGCTTCACAGGGCGTTGATCTCAATCAACATATTGAGTATGACTGCCGTCCGTGGACCGTTGATGAATCTGAATTTACGCCACCGGCAGCTATTGAGTTCAAAACACAAGCAGAGCTCATGCAGGGAATGATGATGGGTACGAACGGAAATACTGAGAACCAATGTGGCGCATGTGCACAAATTTCTGATACCGGCGCGCGGACACAGTGTCTCACGGCACTCAGATGCAACTAAGGAGGACTTACTCGAACTTCCACGGTTGACTTGTTCCCAATATGCCGTATCATAGCTCTCACTTGAGGAAATACGTGCATAGAATTCCCTCAACCCAATGATTTCCTTGATCTCACTTGGGCCCGTAGCTCAGTTTGGCTAGAGCACCTGTTTTGCACTCAGGAGGTCGCTGGTTCGAGCCCAGTCGGGTCCACACACAATATTTTAAGGTTTTGTCGAGACTGGAGATTTTGCCAAATTGGTAACATCTCACGTCTACACAAAAGCGACCGCTCAAAGCGGTCGTTTTTGATGACACAACACGCGTGTCCTTGACTACCGTCGCATATCCGTTTCCTAGTAGTACAGTTCCATTTACATCTTCATGAAATAAACTACTCTTTATTTATGGAAACACTTACTTATATACTGACCACTCAAGCGGCGACATTTGCGACCATTCTTACTGCAGTAGTTGCTTATATCATTTATCGAGCAAGCAAGGCAGATGAACTTCAAAATGGAGTTCGCATTATTATTTTAGAAATTAAAGAATCTGAGAGGGTGATTCGGTCACTCTTAGAGATTAAAAATGCCGGCGGGAATTACTCTACTGACCTCATCCGACTCACACCGTACAAAGGTTGGGCGCGATATTCACATTTGTTTATAAAGAAACTTACAAACGACGAGTACGATCAGCTTAACGAGTATTTTAAGAAATGTGAGTCACTCGAGAGATACATTGAAAAGAATCATAACTTTTTTTGGATCACGACAGAGGAAAGGGCTAGGCAAAACGAACAGTTAGCTGCCCAATATGCGTTTAAGAATCCTACGATCGAGGACGATGATTACAAAGAACAGATTGAGCAGAGTCTTTCCTTGTATTTTGAGAACACAAGTTCCTACTCGCCTGCTGGAATAAAGACCCAGATGGATAGACATCTCAGTTCAACTAACCTAATTACCACAACTCCATTGTGGAATAAACTCAAAGAATTAGCAGGATATAAGGATTTACTAGGGTAAATATAGACAAGAGCGTGTCCGCAATTGCACGCTGTGCACTTTGGCAAACCCCACCGTCTTGCGCGTAGAAGTGAGGGGAGTAGAGTCGGGGTATATGCAGGAAGAGAAACAGTCGATCCCTACATTCATACAAGAAGCACTGCCTGATGCCTCGTATGAGGAGCATCTTGATGCGCTTGAGAATGTGAAAGGTCTTACGCGGATTCTGTGGAGGATGGCTGAACGGATTGTGCGTGAGCGTGAAGAGAATAAAAAAGAGTAAAGGCCCACCAGAGAGTTGGCAGGCCTTATATAGAAGGGAGGATGGCGACAAATGTCTTTGCTGAAGAGATTGCTCTCAACAGAATCATACAGGACCGTTTCCGGCTCACTTTCCTTGTAAAGACCCAAGCGTATCCCGTACCATCCTCATGAACTGTACTGATAGTAGTATAGGACGTTGCTGTAATTCTGCAACCGGAGTACGGAGATAAGAAAAACCCTCCCCAAGCCGAAGCTGGGGAGGGCGTTGATGCGGTCGCGGTAGCGTTATCTCGTGAACACGGCAGCGGGCTCTTGGGCGATCCACCGTTCTGACAGCTTTCTGAAGGATCCTCTCCAGATATCACCCTGCCACTCCATGTAGGGGACCCATCCCCGGAAACCATCCGTGAATATCGATCCCCAAAAGAAGATCTTGCAGTTCCTCCACGCCCCAGGAATGAACGCCTGGTTCTCGAGAAGGAATTGCTGGACAGCGCTATTGAGGCAATTCCACCCCAAGCTTTGGATGATGCTATCGATGTCCTGACCTGTGAGAACGCCTGGAGATTGACCTGGCACCAGTTTGAGTTCAACTTCGCACTCATCCCAAACCCACTCGCGTGGAATTACTTGATGCTTAAAAAGCATAAGTTTATCAGGAATATCCTTCGGCATCGAACTGAGCTCGATGATATTGTTGTTACATTCTATCCGGGCACGCGAATGCATTACTTCCCGGATCCGGAGCATCAGACCCTCGTCATGGGCAAGCTTTGCCCACTCAGAGGAAGTCCAGCCGGCTTTGCGGCCGGTAATCACAGCTTCATGGATGAGACCATGATCCTGGCCAAAGTTCGACGCACCGCTCATGGCGACACACCTTTCTATTGTGCCGGCTGCTCGGGCCATTCCCAGCAGTCACAGCCACCGGCTGCCGAAAGGATCGGCATCTCGTGGCTGTGACTGACTAAGAAGGGGACTATCTAGGTGAGATAGTACGATCATATGAATAATAGTCAATCGAGAGAAGGTATTGTCACACCGGCAATATTACGTGTCTCTGTTTTTTAATGGTGGTTTATATGATGTATCGAGTGCTGTCTTGATGACAGCGTTTTGCAGGTGCTTGACAACTTCCAAAGTTCGAGGTCTGCCCCGCTTCGGTCCACACACGTTAAGAAAAACTCCCCTGCGGGAGTTTTTTAGTGTGTGGAAAGCGGAGCCATGTTTTCGCTATATCTAATGCGAAAACAGGTGAGCTCGGGGAGGGAGTCGTTATGAACGTAGTGAATTACGAACTTGACCCCACGAACGAACTGGCAACTCGTGACCACAAAAGTTTTATAAAAAGAGTAAAGGCCTCCCGTAACAGTGGGAGGCCTTACCGTAGTCGAGCTGCGTGGTATGAAAAGAACTTCTTCAAATTTCGGCAAGGAACGCTTCCCCGCGCGGAAGAACATCGACGAAGACCGAGCGGCCGTCGTTCAGGTCTTTCCGCCGCCTAACAAACTTGCAATCTTCAAGCGTGTCGAGGGCACGGGAGACGACCGACTTCGTCATGTTGAGAGCAGCGGCAATCGCGCGGACTGTCCGATTCTCCTCACATGTGTTCTGCAACTTTAGAAATAAAATGATTTCAAGCTGCCGAAGCGTAAGCGTCCCAATCTCTTCAGGACATGCGGCAATGACTCGTCGCACTCCTTCAAGTGACAACGATGGGGGTCCGCGGACGACCGCGACTTCCTTATTCATCAAGGTCTCCTTTGAGTACAGCTACCAAGCCACTCTTGGTAGTTCTGAGCACTATACAATATATATAAAAAATGTATAGTGCTCTCCAAAGTTAGTACCAATTCCTTCTTTTATAAAAAGTTGAGAGGCGTATAGTAAAAATGGGTTTGTCATACACGTGAGGGAGATGTGTCATGAGTATAAAATGGGAACACGATTCAGTGCGTGGTTATCATAAAAACCACACACCGCTCTTGGTTATACAATTCCCGATTGTATCGAGAATCCTGAAGGCTATACGAGCACTCGATGCAAACCCTGAGTTGGCGGATATGCCCTTCGAGGTAGGCGACAACGGTAATGACGTCGTCGTACCGAGAAGCGCCCTCGGAGCGCTGTGGCATATGATACAACGAGGGGAATTCCCGCGTTTCAAGATTGTCGGCCATATCTATCCCGTTCATTAACGAAGACAGGGCCTTGCAGATTCTATACCTGCAAGGCCCTTTCGTTATTCCGCCACATATCGAAAATAATAAATAACGAGGCCGACCCTGAGAAGGGTCGGCCTTTTTCGTCACTACTTCGACTCAAGCAATTTCGCATGAGCTTTCTTTTCATACAACGCTCCTGCAATAAACCAACAGGCGGTATTGAGCAATTCTCTTTGACGCCATGTGAGAGAAACTGAAATTTCTCTCAAGAACCGAGCAAGCCCACCGGGGCTTGTATCGCAGATCCGCGAGTTGATGTACTGCCTCCGGCAGTCACATCTCCGATCTTGAAAAAAAATGAAAAAGATTTCCCTCGCTCGTACTTCTGCGTCCTGAGTGTCTTCCGTTGCCCGTAACAGGGCATAGATACCCGTCAACATCGCAATTCCCCTCATTTACTTGTGTGGACCCAATCAAAATACTCTCCCAACAGGCCACTTTTGTCAAACAACGTCATAAACAGGAGACCTCATATCAATTTCATAATTACGCTATACTTATCTCAATGGAACTTTGGATTATATATGCACTCCTCTCTGCAGCGTTTGCTGCACTTGTGGCCATTTTCGGAAAAATTGGTATCCAAAATATCGACTCAACACTGGCAACAACCGTCCGCGCAATTGTGATGGCGTTTTTCTTGGTCAGTGTGTCACTCATGCTCGGGAAGGCGAAGCTCCTCAGTACAATCGACAATAAAACGTTCATGTTTATTGTGCTCTCAGGTATTGCAGGAGCACTGTCATGGCTCTTCTACTTTGTCGCACTCCGTAGTGGACCTGCAGGAGCAGTTGCCTCACTCGATCGACTCAGTGTGGTTTTTGTGGTTCTCCTTGCTGCACTCTTCCTCGGTGAGTCACTCACGTGGAAAACCGGCATCGGCGTTACACTTATTACCGCAGGCGCACTCTTCATGACTCTGAAATAAATTATGCTTAAACACTTCTTTCTTCTCCTCGTTGCAACTTTCAGTATGGGAGTTATGTCTGGAGTGTTTGTGTACTTTACGACACAAGACAGCACCCCGTCTATCCTTAATTTTGGCGGCAATAACGTTGCACGCGGCTTTGAAATTATTGCCGACTCATACGGCGGATGTTTGAAACTCGGCTGTATCTCGTATCACATCGCTGACGATGGCACATACACCGTTATCCGTTCACACCGCGGAAGTACCGACGAACGTGGAGAGGGGACAATCTCTGCAACTGACTTTGCTAAGCTCAAGAGTATTCTCAAGAAAGAAGACTTCAGCGCAGTGACCAATTCAACAAGTGCAGAAACCTGCACCGCGGACAGCGATGGAATTGCATATCAATATGAAATTCGTATTGGTGAAACGATGTACCGATTCAACAGTTGCAAACAGAACCTCGCACGTAATGAACTCTTTACACTCCTCGAAGGATACTTTGGTACCTTTGCGCAAAAATTATAATTCATGAAACGAACGGGACTTCTTATACTCTCTGGCATCATTCTCATCGTTCTTCTCGCGATACTCTTCATCGGTCGTGCTGCAGAAGCACCCCAATCTGAAAACTCACCGTTTCTTACGCTTCAGGTAGGAGACGCGTCACTGTCAGTTGAAGTAGTCACGAGTGCCTCAGACTTACAAAAAGGTCTCGGGGGGCGTACCAGCATCGGTGACGCAGACGGTATGCTCTTTGTATTTCCAAAAGAGAACTACTACGGATTTTGGATGGAGGACATGCAGTTTGCAATTGATATTATTTGGATTACAGGGGAGGGAAGCGTGGTATATATCGCAGACAATGTAACACCCGAAAGTTACCCTCACGTATACAAACCCGCATCTCCCGCACTCTATGTGCTTGAGGTACCAGCAGGTGATGCGGCAAGATTTAATATTGCAACGGCTACAGACATCACTATTCCACACATTTCGAGGTAATTGCTCTCAATAACTTTTTATTGTATAATACCGATGTCTGATAGTCGCTAACTACTTCGGTAGTTAGAGGAAAGTCCGGACATGCCCACGGTTTACCGTGGAGGAGGGTAGCGGGTAACACCCGTCGACCGCGAGAGCGGTAGAGGTGCGAGCAGAGACGCCCCGATCGAAAGAAACGGGATTCCGCAATTGTGGAATAGCTCTCATGGCAACATGAGAGGTGAAACGGCTAAATCCTTACCTGCATGCAAGGCCGTACTCCTACGTTCGCGTAGGTTTGAGCCGCTCGAGTGTACTGGCAACAGTACACCTAGGTAAATGACTATCACTCACTCACGTGAGAACAGAATCCGGCTTATAGACAAATATACATGAAAAAGGTGCCCGAAAGGGTGCCTTTTTCTGTATATCAACACACTAAAAACCGAAGCTACGGATATGACCGTGGTATGCTATAAGGACAAATTAGTAATTATTTGGGAAGTAATATTATGGAGGAACAAACATCAGTTGTTCGTAATTCGTCGGACAGACTCGCTCACGTTTTTAACAGAATTTCGCAAGGAATATTAGCAGTTGTTTTTGGTTTTCTACCAATACTCTTCATTCCGCTCGCAAGCGCACCGCTTGAGTACACCAAAATCTTTATCGTTATCTGTGGATTGGCACTCGCTGCTATTTTCTACAGTTTTTCAGTACTTCGGTCAGGGACAATCTCGTGGCCAACACCATACGTCTTGATCGTCTTTTGGCTTCTTGTTGTTGCGTCAGCAATTTCAGGATTTCTTTCAGGAGATATTCGTGACGCACTGATTGGTAACGTTATGGGAATCCATACCGTCATCTTCATGGCAATTCTCGCTGCAACCATGACTGCGTGGATGTTCTTCGATATTACCAAAGAAACAGTGGTACGACTCTATACATTCTTCATGATAAGTACCGTTATTTTGGTGCTCTACCATGTACTCCGTATCATCTTTGGTGTTGATTTCCTTTCATTTGGTATCTTCACAAACACCGTTAGTACGCCAATTGGCGGCTGGAATGACCTCGCCCTCTTCCTCGCTGTTACCGTACTTATCGCACTCGTGACCCTCGAGCAACTTCCACTCACTCGTATTGGTCACATCGTTCTCGGTGTTGTGGTTGCCTCTGCAGTCCTCATGCTCTCTATCATCAACTTCTCATTTGTATGGATCGTACTCGGACTCGTGAGTCTCGTGATGATCGTCTACACACTTGGAAAGGACCGATTCACACAAGGAGAGACCTCACCACTCGGATCACTTCGCGTTGAAGGACCGAAAGGACGATCACTCTTCATTACACTTCCTGTATTTGCTATCTCTGTCCTCTTTATGCTCAGTGGATCTGCTATTAGCGGATTCCTCAGCACACACATCAACGTCTCATACATTGAAGTTCGCCCATCAACAACCGCAACGATGGATATCGTTCGTTCGGTATACCGCGATCAAGCATTCTTCGGAAATGGTGCAAACCACTTCGCAGATGCATGGCGTCTCCACAAAGACCCTTCAATTAATACAACTCTTTTCTGGAACACTGACTTCCAAGCGGGAAGTGGCTACATTCCAACATTCTTTGTCACCACCGGTGTTATCGGCGGTATACTCTGGATTGTATTTCTCGCCCTCTTCTTTATCAGCAGTATTCGAACCCTGCTTCGTACAGAAAATCAGGATCGTCTCTGGTATTTCGTCGCAACATCGTCATTTGTTGGCGCTGCGTTTATCTGGGGAATGTCTATTTTCTACGTACCGGGAATCACTTTGCTCATTATTGCAGCCCTCTGTACAGGTATCACGCTCGTAGCACAGCGCACACTCGATACACGAAAGCCACGCACAATCACTCTCGCTATTGGACGACGTACCGGATTCATCCTTACACTTCTCGTTATTGCGGTGATTGTAGGATCAGTTTCTAGTATGTACGGTGCAGGACGTTATTTTGCGGCACTCTATCACTTCACCAACAGTAGTGTTATCGCTGCAGAAGGCGGCGACATCAATACCGTTGAGCAAGAGGCAGCGAAAGCATACTCACTTGCAAAGAATGATATCTTCGCTCGCCGTGTTGCTGAAATTCAGATTGCCCGCATGAGCAACCTTCTTGCAGTGCAAGACCCATCTGCAACAGAACAACAACAATTCCAAGCAGCAATGACAAATGGTGTACAGGCAGCTCGTCTTGCAACGCAAGACGATTCTACTGATCCAGAAAACTGGTCAGTACTTGGTCGCGTGTATTACCTCCTTACCGCAGCAGGTGTTGAAGGTGCAGGAAGTCTTGCGAAAGAAGCGTTTGAAAAAGCGCGTGCACTCGATCCACAAAATCCACTTCGTGTTCTTGAGGAAGCGCAGCTTGCAAGCACACAAGGAGATACCGACACCGCTCGCTCGCTCGCAGAAAAGGCAGTCTCTCTCAAATCAAACTACACCGATGCGCTCTTCTTCCTTGCACAGCTTGATATTGCAGCAGGAGACGCGACACGCGCAACACAGATCGTACAGTCGATCGTAGCGCTCGAACCACAAAACCCAGCTCGATACTACCAACTCGGCGTACTTCAAATGGCACAGCGCCAGTACCAGCCTGCTGCGTCAGCATTCGAAGGCGCGGTGCAACTTGATCCAAGTTATGCGAACGCTCGATACTACCTCGCGCTCGCGTACAACCAACTTGGACGGATAGCAGATGCCCGAACACAGCTTGAAAAAGTACTCGAACTCAATCCAGGTAACACACTCATCCTTAGTCTCCTTGAAGAGATTGATGCCAACGGAAAGATCTCAGGAATTGATGCTGGTAGTGGCGGAACTGTTTCAGAAGCAGACGTGGTAGGGAAGAATGACGACGACGTTACCACCACAGAAGATCCAGACAGTCCGCTTCTTACTCCAGTAAACGGCGTCGGCGGTTCATCTACCGAAAAAACTGGTCAATAGTTAGAGTAGTAGCATAATGATTCGAAGAGTACTTAATGTCATGTACAAGGAGGTACGAGGTCTTCATCAGGCCGCGTACGTACTTGCAATATTTACCTTTGGTTCACAAATTCTTGCATTGGTGCGCGACAGATTACTCGCGCACCAATTTGGTGCAGGGACAACCCTCGACCTCTACTACGCAGCATTCCGTATTCCGGATTTACTCTATGTACTCTTTGCGTCAACGCTCTCCGTGTACGTGCTCATTCCATTCGTTGCTGAACGTATTGACGGAAGAAATAGTGAGCGTGCGCAAAACTTGCTCTCTCAGATTTTTTCGTTTTTCCTGATCATCTATATCATTCTCGCGCTCGGTATTGGAATCTTCATGCCGTACCTCGTACCGCTTATTTTCCCCGGCTTTGTTGAACATACTTCCGAGCTTGTACTTCTCGTTCGCATTCTCTTGCTCCAACCGCTCCTTCTTGGTCTCTCGAGTCTCCTCGGTGTCATCACACAGCTCGGGCACCGTTTCGTACTCTATGCAATAAGCCCGCTTCTTTATAACGCGGGTATTATTTGTGGTGTACTCTTTTTATATCCGATATTCGGCCTCGAGGGTCTCGCGTACGGTGTAATTATCGGCGCATTCCTTCACCTCGCCATTCAAATGCCGTTTGTTGTCAGTAGCGAACTCATGCCAAAGCCATGGGTACGTCCGCGCTTCGCTGAAATTCGCGGCGTGCTTACCATCTCACTTCCACGAGCACTCACGCTCTCTCTTCACCAAATAGTACTTCTTGGATTGGTAAGTTTTGCGAGTTTAATGAGTATTGGTTCGGTATCAGTATTCCAGTTTGCCTTTAACCTACAATCGGTTCCGCTCGCAATTATCGGCGTGAGTTACTCGGTTGCGGCGTTTCCAATGCTCGCCCAGCTCTTTGCAGAACAAAAAATGAACGAGTTCCGGCTCCACATTACGTCGGCACTTCGACACATTATGTTTTGGTCACTGCCGCTCCTTGCGCTCATTATTGTGATCCGCGCACAGTTTGTGCGCGTGGTACTCGGGAGCGGTGCCTTCAACTGGAATGACACCCGTCTCACTGCTGCGGTACTCGCACTCTTTGCATTCTCACTTCTCGCGCAGGGTATCAACCTCCTCCTCGTTCGTGCGCTTTACGCGGCTCAGAACACACGTATTCCGTTCTACATCACACTTGTCTCAGCGTTTGGTATATTGGCATGTTCATTCTTCTCATACGCATTCTTTGTGAGCCACGAAGGATTCCGTACCTTCATCGAAACCATCATGCGTGTACAGGGCGTACCGGGCACTGAAGTACTCATGCTCGCACTCGGCTATTCCGTCGCGCTCCTTGTGCACAGTATTGTTCTCCTCGTCCTTACCGCACGAAAACTCGGCTTCAAACTTTCAGACCTTACCGCGCACTTCCTCCGTGCGCTCCTTGCTGCGATTCTCTCAGGTACCGTTGCGTACTCTATTCTTAATCTCTTTGTAAGCGTCCTTGAAACACAGACCCTCCTCACCATCTTCCTCCAAGGTATGCTCGCGGGAGTACTTGGTATCATCACTGCAGGCCTCACCTATTTCTTTACCGGAAGTCCTGAAGTTGTTGAGATTTACAATGCTCTCCGGAAGCGTCTCTTTAAGACCGACATCGTACCCGTACAAGACGAAGACTCATTGTCGGTATAGCGACCGCAACCGTTTACTTTTTAGAGCCATACTGTAGAGTAACCCCCACATGAAACAAATTCGTAATTTTTCTATTATCGCCCACATCGACCACGGAAAATCGACACTTGCCGACCGCATGCTCGAAGTAACCGGTACCGTGGAAGCCCGAAAGATGAAGGCGCAGGTGCTCGATTCAATGGAACTTGAGCGCGAGCGCGGCATCACTATCAAGATGCAGCCTGTTCGTATGCGCTATATGCGCGGCGCGGAAGAATACGAACTCAACCTCATCGATACGCCCGGTCACATCGACTTTTCATACGAAGTATCACGTGCGCTCAAAGCTGTTGAGGGGGTTCTCCTCCTTGTCGATAGTACACAAGGTGTACAGGCACAGACACTCACAACACTCCAAATGGCACGCGAACAAAAACTCACCATCATTCCAATCCTCACTAAGATTGATGCTCCACACGCGCGCATCGCTGATGTCACCAGCGAAATCGTAACCTTACTTGGATGCAATGCCGAAGAGATCCTCGCAGTCTCTGGAAAAACAGGAGAGGGAGTGCCGGAACTACTTGAAGAAATCTGCGCGCGCATTCCCGCGCCAGCACAGTTTGAAAAACCTGAATTTCGCGGACTCATTTTTGACTTCCACTACTCGAATCACCGCGGCATCACTGTCTACTTCCGTGTATTTGAAGGCAGTGTAAAGAAGGGAGACACACTTAAATTTCTCGTCGCAAACAAATCCTTCACCGCACTTGAGATTGGAATACTTTCACCTGAAGAACAAGCGGTGCCTGAACTTCGAGAAGGAGAAATCGGGTACATCGTCACCGGTATTAAAGAACCAGGCATCGCTCGCGTCGGAGACACCCTCGCTCACGAACGTGGCGCCAAGGAACCGCTCGATGGATACCGTGACTCGCACCCCGTGGTATGGGCATCGGTCTTTCCTGAGAGTCAGGACGACTTCACTATGCTCAAGCAAGCGCTCGATCGCCTCAAACTCTCTGACTCATCGCTTTCATACGAGGAAGAATCATCTGGTATTCTCGGTCGTGGTTTTCGATGTGGATTCCTCGGCATGCTTCACCTCGAAATCATTACCGAACGACTACGGCGCGAGTTTGATCTCGAACTGATTGTAACGGCACCTTCTATTTCATATGAAATAACGTGGGAAGATGGAAAAATTGAAGAAATCTACGCCGCTTCACGGTTTCCTGATTATGGAAAGAAGGTAACCGTGCGTGAACCATGGATTCTTGCACAGATTATTCTTCCTCCAGAATATATGGGGAACGCCATGACACTCCTCTACGACCACGAAGCGCAGGTGATTGATACTGAAGTATTTGGTGATGGCCGCAATCTCTTGGTTGTCGAAATGCCACTTCGTGAACTCATGCGCGGCTTCTTTGATAAACTAAAAAACGCCACCAGTGGCTTCGCGTCACTCTCATACGAAATTGCAGAAATGCGTGCCGCTGATATTGCACGACTCGACGTACTGATTGCTGATGAACTTGTTCCTGCATTTTCACGTGTTGTTGGCGCTCGTCGTATTGAGTCTGACGCCAAGGCAGTCGTAGAGCGTCTGTATAAAATTCTTCCACGGCAAATGTTTGTGACCAAGATTCAAACAAAGGCACTCGGACGTATCATTGCATCTCGCTCACTTTCAGCGATGAAGAAGGACGTTACCGCAAAGCTCTACGGAGGAGATATTACTCGAAAGATGAAACTGCGAGAAAAGCAAAAGAAAGGGAAGAAGAGAATGCTCGAACGCGGAAAAGTAAACATCCCGCAGGATGTCTTTATGAAAATGGTGAAGGATTCTGACGAATAGTCAGACTAAAAGAGACCTGCGCCCCCTGAGTACACCATAATCATACTAACGATTATGAGCGTAGCAACAACTATCCAAATCCACTTGAGGGCTGATTTCGTCTTCTTATGAAAAAGTAATGACATAGTGTTAAAATATTACCACATGTTCGACTTTTACGAAAAACGAAAGATTCGCGGGTTACTCTACTCAAAGGTAACAATCGCTATTCTTGTTATTTTGATTTTCCTCCTCGGAAAAAGTGTATTTGAACGATTTACCGTTGCACAAGAGATTGATCAGAAACGTGAAGAAAAAACTGCCGAACTCGCAAGCCTCTCTGAGCGAGCGGCAACACTTGAAGGAAAGGTGGAATATCTAAAAAAGGATCGCGGAAAGGAGGAAGAGCTTCGAAATCGTTTTGATGCAGCAAAAGAAGGGGAGCAGGTGGTAATTATCGTCGATAACGCTGAAAAGAAGAATGTAGACGCATCCCAATCAAACAATTCCGACACACTCACGGCTCCGCATTGGTATAACGTATTCCTCTTTTGGAGATAATGGTATACTGGGCGAACTTATAAAGTATAACGAGTACCATCATGGAAACAGTAACAATTTACAGCACACCCACTTGCCACTTTTGTCACGCAGCAAAGGAATTCTTTAAAGAAAACAATGTTGCATTCGAAGATATCAATGTTGCAGAAGACGCTGCAAAGAGACAGGAGATGGTTGAGCTGACGGGACAACTCGGTGTACCAGTTATCCGCATCGGTGACGATGTTATCGTCGGATTTGACGAAGCAAAACTCCGTGAACTTCTAAAGGTCTAGATAGACTAACGTAAAACACAAACGGCCGGCATGGAATGCCGGCCGTTTGTGTTTTACGTTAGACTGTCCGTTCAAGTGTCCCCAGCAGGAATCGAACCCACATCGTTTTCTCCATGTTCTTTAAAAAGGTCTCCCCAGTAGGAATCGAACCTACATCTTCTCCTTAGGACGGAGTTGCTCTATCCATTGAGCTACAGGGAGGCCTTTTTAAAGAACATTTATATTATAGGACGCAACTGGTAAAACGATATACCATATCGTTTTACTCCATTGAGCTACGGGGACAAGTGTAATTCAGAGTTTATCATAAACCCTAGAGAAATGGTGATATTGTGGTAGAATCACGGAAATGTCAGGGAACGAAATACGAGCAAAATATCTAGCGTTTATGCAAGAGCAGGGACATGCAATTATCCCGTCCTCTGCACTCGTACCTGAAAATGACCCCACCACACTCTTCACCGGAAGCGGTATGCAGCCGCTCGTGCCATACCTCATGGGCGAAACACACCCGAAGGGCACCCGCCTCGCAAACTCACAAAAGTGCTTCCGTGCAGAAGATATTGATGAAGTTGGTGACAATCGTCACACAACCTTCTTTGAGATGCTCGGCAACTGGTCACTCGGAGATTATTTTAAAAAAGAACAGCTTCCTTTTTTCTATACATTCCTTACGGATAAAGTAGGTCTCGACCCTGAAAAAATCTACGTTACGGTCTTTGCAGGCGATGAAGGTGCTGGTGTACCAAAAGATGATGAGGCTGTTTCTATTTGGCAAGAACTCTTTGCGACAAAGAATGTCTCTTCAGAAGCTGCGTTCATGGGCACTGAAGAAGAAGGTGCTTCCCGCGGGATGAAAGATGGGGAACGTATTTTCTACTACGGTGATAAAAACTGGTGGAGTCGCGCAGGAAAACCGGCGAACATGCCTGTAGGAGAAATCGGGGGGCCTGACAGTGAAGTGTTCTACGACTTTGGAACAGCACACAATCCTGCATTCGGTGAGCACTGTCATCCAAACTGTGATTGCGGTCGCTTTCTTGAAATTGGAAACTCGGTATTCATGGAATACATCAAAACTGAAAAAGGGTTTGAAAAACTTCCAAAACAAAATGTAGACTTCGGTGGTGGACTTGAACGTATTGCTGCTGCAGGGAACGGGAGTTCCGATGTATTTACCGTTGACCTTCTTAAGAATGTTATTGACCAAATTGAGACACTCTCTGGACGACGCTATGAAGAAGGCAAGGGTGCGTTCCGTGTTATTGCCGACCACATACGTGGTGCAGTATTTATGATCGGCGACAACGTATTCCCAAGCAACAGTGAACAGGGATACTTTGTACGTCGCCTCCTTCGCCGCAGCGTGCGATACGCAGATTTGCTTGGTGTACCAGAAGGAGAGCTCAAAAACCTCGCACAGAGTGTGATTGCAACCTATAAAGACTACTACACCAACCTCGCAGAAAAAGAGCAGAGCATTATGGATGCTATTCATACTGAAGAGACGAAATTCCGTACAACACTCGAGAACGGTCTCAAACGCTTTAATAAAATTTCTGTAAGTCTTACGGTTCCCGTCATACAAAAAGATGGAAAGACGACCGTTGATCCAAGCAAGAAACCGACCGCAACGAAGCGCATCGGCGCGCAAAACGCATTTGAACTTTTCACCACATACGGATTCCCGATTGAACTCACACAAGAAATTGCAAAAGAAAAGGGAATG
This sequence comes from Candidatus Kaiserbacteria bacterium CG10_big_fil_rev_8_21_14_0_10_47_16, assembly GCA_002773395.1. Lineage (GTDB taxonomy): Bacteria > Patescibacteriota > Minisyncoccia > Phycocordibacterales > UBA918 > 1-14-0-10-47-16. The sequence goes on along the minus strand of PFBI01000004.1, from coordinate 101,642 downwards.
AACGTCGACATGGAAGGTTTTGAAAAACTCATGGATGAACATCGTGAAAAATCTCGTGCAGGAGCTGAACACAAATTCAAAGGTGGTCTTGCCGACCATTCAGAAAAAGTAGTTGAGTACCATACTGCAACGCACTTACTCCTTGCAGGACTCCGCAAGGAACTTGGTGAAGGTGTACACCAAGCCGGTTCAAACATCACCGGAGAACGTCTTCGTTTTGACTTCACCTACCCAGAGAAGGTTGATAAGGAAGTACTTACACGCGTTGAAGAGTACGTAAACAGCGCCATCAAAGCAGGCGCGAGTGTGTCTATCGATACTATGCCGAAAGCTGAGGCTGAAACTGATCCAACGATTGAAGGAAGTTTCTGGGAAAAGTATCCAGACGTAGTAACCGTATACACGGTAAAGGATAATGAGGGGAACATTTACTCACGCGAACTCTGCGGAGGTCCACACGTACCAGATACCGGCGCTATTCACGGCACTTTCAAGATTACAAAAGAGGAATCTTCATCTGCAGGTGTCAGGCGCATCAAAGCGGTACTCGAGTAACAAAACGTACATATGTAGATAGCCCGCCTCGGCTTGCGCCGAGGCGGGCTATACTATATACACAACTATGTTTGGTATTGGAAAGAAAAGTGGTGACACAACGTATGCAGCCTGTCTTGATATTGGCTCAGGGAGCGTTGGTATTGCGATCATTGCATCGAATCCTGCTGCCTCTGCGCCTGAGATTGTTTTCAGTGACCGCGTCCCGATGCGTCTTACACAAAACCGCGACGGAAAAACATTACTCCACGCACTCAAGGAAGCACTGATGACTGTCGTATCACGTATTGATACTGCCGGCCTCTCCGCTCTGCACAAAACTCATCCCCACGCACGCATCACGACCCTGCAGGTAACCTCCTCAGCGCCGTGGGCGTACACCGTCAAACGAACTGTCAGACTCGAGCACGACGAACCGACCAAGATAACGAAAGAGCTTTTTACCGAACTACAGGAAAAAGCCAACAAAGAGTCCGAGAAATCAGTAAACGAGAACGACGTCGCTCGTATGTATGAACTGCGTGTTGTTGAACACGCAACCGTGTATACAAAAATAAATGACTACATCGTCGTGAATCCCGTAGGGAAAATGGGTACCTCATTTGAGCTCGTCCAAATGATCCAGCTCATTCCAGAACCAGTCATTGATCTGGTTGAACATATACAATCACGTATTTTTCCGCACGCTCGTATAAAGATTCATACATATGTATGTTCACTCTATAGCGTGGTTCGCGACCTCGCGCCCAACGTCCACAACGCTACCTTTATCGACGTTTCTGCCGAAGCAACCGAGATCGGGGTTATGGAAGATGGAATACTAGGAACCGTCATGCACATTCCAACCGGATACAATTCACTCATCAGAAACCAAAGCGCCAAAAAACACGTCCCTGCTGCGCATGCCACAAGCTCACTTCGTGCATTTACCGACGGCACACTCGAGGAGTCTGACCGTGGTGCAGTGACCGCGTGTATTTCCGAATACCAAAAGACCTTGATTGCGGCGCTTAAAGTTCTTGCTCAAAGTGGACATATACCGCCACACATTGTATTAACCAGTTCTACTGGCATTGATACGCTCCTTCAGGAGAGCGTTGTGGCCGCTGTAGGGGCCATCACACCGATTCCAGCCACACTCATCGACCTTACCGCGCTTTATGGAGAACAAGCTCACACAGGCCCTCATATGGACACATTTCTGCAGGTTACGACACGTTTTTTCCACAAAGTACATCACACAGTCTAAGTTTGTTCATCATTCAGATTAGGTATACTATATATACATATGTCACAAAAATGGAATCTTCAAGATATAAGGACGTCCGATGGTCCTTCACCACGAAAGAGTATGCAAGGGGTGCAGCAAGCTCGTCCCCAGGAAGAACAAGCACCTCGTAGAACTGCACCAGATTCCTCACCAAAGTACACTCCAACTCGTTCAAGCCGAAAATCATCTATTGGCGGAAAACGAAATACTATTATTTTTATTGTTGTCGCCGTCATTGTTGCGCTCGGTCTCATTCTTGGGTATCTCCTCGGTGGAGCAAGTATTATTGTTCACCCAAAGTATAAGAGCGTGAACGTACAAGGAACCTTTACTGCCAAGACCGAACCTGCGGCAGGGGAGCTCGGGTACGAAGTACTCACACTCGAAGCAGATGCGGAACGACAAGTAACCGCGACCGGCAAAGAGGAGGTTACTGAACAAGCACAGGGTACGATCACTATTTATAACGAATACAGTACGAACTCTGTACGTCTCGTGAAAAATACCCGCTTTGAATCAAGCGATGGACACATTTTCCGCATCACAGAATCTGCGGTTGTTCCGGGCTATACAGGCGATGGCAGTAATAAAACTCCGGGCACAATAGTTGCAAAGGTCTTCGCCGACGAAGCAGGTCCTGAATACAACGTTGCTGCTGGGAAGTTCACTATCCCAGGGTTCAAGGGTGATCCTGAATTCGACGCCGTCTACGGAAAGTCTTCTGATGCATTTACGGGTGGCTTTGCAGGACAAAAGTACATTGTCGACGATGCTGATCTTCAGAAGACAAAGGACGTACTCCATGAGGAATTGCAGGCGGCACTTCGTTCACGACTTGAATCAGAACGACCAGCAGGCTTTGTACTCTACGAGAGTGCGATTACCTTCTCATACAGTTCACTTCCCGCAACTGAATCAACCGATGGAATGGCAACAATCAAAGAACATGGCGTACTTCAAATACCAATATTTGAAAACAGTGAGTTCGCTGGATACCTCGCACAAAACACAATTGCCGGATATGAAAATTCGCCGATAAGCATCACCGACCCGAGCACCCTGACCTTTACCTACAGCACAACCGGTTCTTCAACGACCGCAATGAAGCTCAGTGATCAGAATGAAATCACATTCGATATTCGTGGTGACGCAGAGCTCGTATGGACCTTCGATCACGACAAATTGGTAAGCGACTTAGCGGGCAAATCAAAGACTGCACTCCCTGCAATTCTGTCAGGATACCCAGCAATTGAGCGTGCTGAAGCAACAATTCGACCATTCTGGAAGAGTTCATTCCCTGATAAAAAAGACGATATTAAGCTCGATATAATGATAGGAGATAATGGATAATTTCTTCAAAATTGCCTCAAAAGTCCCTATTGCTTGGATTCATAAAAAGGCTCATCGCTTGACCATTTTTACTGGTTCTGTTAGACTAGCCCTCGTTTGATGTCAGATCAGGCAAAAGATAAAGAAACAGACCTCGTCTTCGGTACAGTCGAAGAAGCGCTTCCAAATGCGCTTTTTCGCGTCGTACTTGATGGAGAGAATGAGTCACAAATTGCATACCTTGCAGGCAAAATGCGCAAGTTTAGAATTCGTGTACTTGTTGGTGATCGCGTCGCGATCCTGCCTGAACCATACGGAGGGAAGGGGAGAATAACAAAACGTTTATAACCACACTTTTATGAAAGTACGATCATCTGTAAAGAAAATGAGTCCTGATGATAAAATCGTTCGTCGACGTGGTGTTGTATTCGTTATCAACAAGCGAAAGCCGCGACACAAACAACGTCAAGGCTAATCTCGGTCCTATCTAACATATATAGCTTCAATTATTTCATATGCGTATCGCAGGTATCAACATCCCAGACGGAAAACATCTCGCATTCGGCCTTACCTCCGTCTATGGTATTGGTCGTCCACGTGCAGAAGCTATTCTCGCCGAGCTCAAGATTGATGCGTTCATCAAGCCAACTGATCTGACTACTGATCAAGAGAACGCAATTCGTGAGAAAGTTGAGTCATTCCGTATTGAGGGAGAACTCAAGCGTGATGTTTCTGGAAACATCAAGCGTCTCAAGGATATTCAATCATACCGTGGGAGTCGTCATGTAAAACGTCTTCCTGCGCGCGGTCAACGTACAAAAACGAACTCTCGTACACTCAAAGGAGCTAAAAAGACGATGGGAAGTGGTCGCCGTAAGCTTGAAAAGACTTAAAAACTTTTCAGTCTTTTAAATTTTCAATTCTAGTGAACTATGGGTAAGAAAAGAATTATCAAAAAAAGAGGGGGTTCTGACGTAAATAGCGCATCGCGTGCACTTTCGCGTGTACCAAAGAAGAAAGTAAGTAGCGGTACGCTCACTATTGTTGCAACGTTCAACAATACGATCCTTACACTTGCAGACAGCAAGGGTAATACACTCATCGCCGCATCAAGTGGTGCGCTCGGTTTCCGAGGATCTCGAAAGAGTACTCCGTTTGCCGCTGCAAAGGTTGGTGAAATCATCGGAGAAAAGGCACAGCAAATGAGCATGAAGGATGCTGCAGTGGTTGTGAAAGGCGTTGGAGCAGGACGTGAGTCAGCACTCCGCGCATTCTCTGGAAAAGGCGTCTCTATTATCAGCATCATCGATCGTACTCCGGTGCCACACAACGGCCCACGTGCGAAGAAGGCTCGTCGTGTTTAATCCATAGTATTGCGTATGAAAATTGGTCCAAAATTTAAAATTGCAAAACGACTCGGAGCTCCTGTCTTCGAGAAGACTCAAACACAAAAGTTTGCGCTTTCTGAAGCGCGAGCTGGCAAGCGTCGTACAAAACGACCTCGTCAGGTGAGTGACTACAGTAAGCAGCTTACTGAGAAGCAGAAGATGCGATACACATACGGTATTACGGAGAAGCAACTTCGACGATACGTTGATGAGGCAGTTTCAAAGAGTAACCAGCCAATCAACCTTCTTATGGAGCGTCTTGAATCACGTCTCGATAACGTTGTGTACCGACTCGGACTTGCAAAGACTCGTCAGGCATCACGACAGATGGTTGCGCATGGACACATTTTCGTAAACGGACGCCGTCTCGGCATTCCATCACACCGTACTCGTGTTGGCGACGTTATTACCGTACGTGAAGGCAGCAAAGGCTCTGGGCTCTTTCAAACTATTGTTGAAGACCACAGCGCAGCAGGAGTACCAAGCTGGCTCACATTTGATCTTAAGAAACTATCTGGAGAGAAGAAATCAGAACCGACCTACGTGCCATCTGAAACACTGTTTGACCCTGAACTCATCCTCGAGTATTACAGTCGATAGTTGAACCGTAGTTATTCAATACTAATTACTTCACCATGTTAGACACAAATGTATCACTACCATCAAAGCCACGAGTCGTATCCGAAGAAGAATTTCGGGGGATTTATGAAATTGACGGTCTTTACCCAGGGTATGGCCACACACTTGGTAACTCACTTCGTCGTATTATTCTCTCATCACTTCCAGGTGCTGCGATTACACAAGTGAAAATTGATGGTGTCGGACATGAGTTCGAAGCTGTTGATCACATCAAGGAAGATGTTATTACCATCCTCCTTAACCTCAAGCGTATCCGTATTGCGTCACACTCAGCAGAGCCGCTCACGATGACACTGAAAGCCTCAGGTGAAGGTATTATCACTGCAGGAGACATCACGGTGCCAAGTCAGATTGAAATCCTCAATCCTGAACAGCCAATTGCAGAAATTACTGCAAAGAGCGGTTCACTTGAAATCGAAATGACGGTTGAACACGGACTCGGCTACGTACCCCGAGAAATCCACCAGCGCGATAAGGTGGACATTGGTACCATCGCACTCGATGCGGTATTCACTCCAATCCGCCGTGTAAACTACGAAGTAGAGAACATGCGTGTCGGTGATCGTACTGATTACAACCGACTTCGCATCGTCCTTGAAACTGACGGGACAGTGTCTCCACGTGAAGCACTTGAACAGTCTATTGAAATCATGATTCACCAACTCAAGTCAGTGATCGGATTCCAAGAAGAACGAGAGGAAGAAGTGGCAGAAACAACTGACGCACCGAGTGAAGACGAGGACGAATCTGTAGACACTGATGCGCTCAAGACACGTATTGAAACTCTTGATCTCAGCACTCGTACAGCAAACGCACTCGAGGAAGCGAGTATCCGAACGGTCGGTGGCCTTGTGCGAAAGAAAAAAGATGATATTCTAGCGCTCGATGGTATTGGCGACAAAGGACTCGATGAAATCGAAGTCGTCCTTAAAACTCTCGGCCTCAGCCTTAAAGATTAAGTAAGAACCATGCAACACCACGTAAAAAACCGAACATTAGGACGAACGCGCCGAGGGCGCACGGCTCTTATTCGTGGCCTTGCTATTTCTCTTATTGAAAAAGGCAAAATCCAAACAACAGAAGCACGTGCAAAGGAACTCCGCCCATTCATTGAGAAACTCATCACAACAGGGAAGAAGGCAACCGTTGCAGCACGCCGCCAAGCTGCATCAGTGCTTGGAGAACCACAAGACGCAATCATCAAGAAGCTTTTTGATGAAATCGGACCCTCATACAAAGAGCGCGCTGGTGGGTACACTCGTATTATCAAACTCGGCCTTACAAGTGCTGGCCGTACCGAAGCCGTAATTGAACTTGTATAACGCGTATGACAGAAAAAACAACGACAACACGAGAATACACTATCGACGCAACAGGGAAGCGTCTCGGACGTGTGGCAACTGAAGCTGCGTCTATTCTTCTTGGTAAGGATCAGACAAACTTCGCAAAGCACGTTACGGTAGCAGTGAAAGTACTCATCACAAACGCGAGTAAGCTCGATATCTCTGAGAAGCGAGCAACAGAAGAATTTCAAACATACTCAGGACACCCAAGTGGACGGAAGGTAGAAACACTTGGACACCTTGCAAACCGACGTGGATACGGAGAGGTACTTACCCGAGTAATCGGTGGTATGCTTCCAAAGAACAAGCTCCACAAGCCACGCATGAAGAATCTAATCGTAACCGAGTAATTATTTATATGGCAGACAAATACGTAGAAGGAATCGGACGACGAAAAACCGCAACAGCACGCGTGCGTCTTACTCCTGCCAAGGAGACAAAGATTGTTGTAAACGAGAAGTCACTCGATGAATATTTCCGTCAGGGAGCATTGCAGGCAGATGTACGTTCAGTACTTGAAGCTGAAGATGCAGGTATCGAGCACTACTCAATTACCGCAAAGGTGTACGGTGGCGGTCTCTCATCACAGGCAGAAGCAATCCGACTCGGTATTGCTCGCGCACTCGTCGAAGAGAAGGCGTCACGACGATCTATCCTCAAACCACTCGGATTCCTCAAGCGTGACCCACGTTCAGTAGAACGAAAGAAGTTCGGTCTCCGAAAAGCTCGCAAGCGACCAGCTTGGAGTAAACGATAATTTCTTATCGTTTACTCTGTCCCCGATAGGGGCGGCCAATCTGAGGCGAATGCCGAAGCAGGCCGAGGAGGACAAAGCGTTAACAAAAATGCCGCCTTCGCGGCATTTTTTGCGCTTGGACGGCCGGAGTCATGTTTTTACTATTCCTAATGTAGTGAAATAGTCTGGGGGACTATTTCACAAACGAGGCGTGCTCAAGAGTGCTTAATATAAATACGAACGTAGTGAAGTATTTTATTTAGCAACTCGGGAGGGAAGCGATGACCAACTTGTGACTAAAACGTTAATAAAAATTTCTTTTTCGCATTTTTGACACGCACCTTTTTTTCATTTATAATGCGTATATTATGGAGGAACGAAAAGATAAAAAATCCCTCCGGATGGAGGACGATATTGCATTTGAAGATATCGGCGAGGCTCCTGAAGATATGGAGCTCGAAGAAGAAGAATCATTAGCAGGAGGGAAAATGAAGCAACTACGCGCGAAGCTTGCCGATGCAGAAGAAGCAAAGCGTGCAGCTCTTGAGGAACTCCAGCGAACAAAAGCGGACTTCCTCAATAGCAAACGGCGGCTTGAGGACCAACTCGCACGAGACAGAGAGCGTATTACCGAGCGCCACATCGAAGAACTACTTCCACTCGCAGACAGCTTCGATATGGCCATGGGGAGCCCCTCGTGGCAGAGCGCCGACGAGAAATGGCGGAAGGGAGTTGAGGGGATTCACGCCCAACTCATGAACATTCTGAAAGCAAACGGCGTGAGCAAACTTGAAGCGGTGGGAGCCCACTTCAATCCACACGAACATGAAGCAGTATCCAATGTGCCCGTCACCGACGAGCAGCAAGTAGACACTGTCATCGCAGTCTTACAGGAAGGATACAAACGAGGTGACACCATCATCCGTCACGCACGCGTCACCGTGGGAGCACAGGAGTAACACTATCGGAAATATAATTTGAAATACTTATGGCAAAAATTCTAGGAATCGATCTCGGTACAACAAACTCTGCAATGGCAATCATCGAAGGTGGTGAACCAACAATCATTGAGAATGCTGAAGGTACCCGCACGACACCATCGGTCGTCGCTATTTCAAAAACAAAAGAACGACTCGCAGGACAGATTGCAAAGCGTCAGGCTGTTACAAACCCGCACAATACTATTTACGGTATTAAGCGTTTCATGGGTCATAATTTCGACGAGAAGGCAGTGCAGGGTGACAAAGAAATGGTACCGTACGAAGTTAAGAAAGGTCCTGACGGCGGCGCTGTGGTGGTTATGGGTGAGAAGGATTACCGTCCTGAGGAAGTGTCTGCGATGATCCTTTCAAAGCTCAAAGCTGATGCAGAGGCAAAAATTGGCGAAAAAATTACCGAAGCGGTTATTACCGTACCGGCCTACTTCAATGACGCGCAGCGTAAGGCAACACAAGACGCAGGAAAGATTGCAGGTCTTGAGGTGCGTCGCATCATCAACGAGCCAACTGCAGCTGCGCTCGCGTATGGATTTAATAAAAAGAAAGACGAGAAGATTGTGGTGTACGACTTCGGAGGCGGTACGTTCGACGTAACCGTACTTGAAGTGGGTGATGACGTCGTTGAAGTACAGTCAACAGATGGGGACGCACACATGGGAGGACGTGATATCGATCAAAAAATCGTACGGTACCTTATCGATGAATTTAAAAAGAGTGAAGGTATTGATCTCGGAAAGGACAAACTCGCACTTCAGCGACTCGACGAAGCAGCCGAGAAGGCAAAGCTCGAACTCTCAACGACGGGCGATACCGAAATCAACATTCCATTCATCACCTCTGACGCAGAAGGTCCAAAGCACCTTCTCCTCACACTCACACGTTCAAAGCTTGAGGATCTTGCCGCAGAGTACATTGATCGCTCAATGGAAATCACCAAGCGCGCACTCGAAGCGTCTCCATTCAAGAAAGAAGATATCGATGAAATCATTCTCGTCGGCGGACAGACACGTATGCCAGCGATCGTGAACGCGGTAAAGGAACTCTTTGGAAAAGAACCAAACAAGACAATCAACCCTGATGAGGTAGTGGCGCTCGGCGCAGCTATTCAGGCAGGTATCTTCCAAGGTGATGTGCAGGACATCACGCTCGTTGACGTGATTCCTCTCTCACTCGGTATTGAAACAATGGGTGGTGTTGCGACGAAGCTTATCGAAAAGAATACACACATTCCAACGCAGAAGTCGCAAGTATTCTCAACAGCGGCAGACAACCAGACATCAACTGAAATTCACATTACCCAAGGTGAGCGTCCAATGGCGTCGGACAATAAGTCACTCGGACGATTTGTACTCGACGGCATTCCACCAGCGCCACGAGGTATGCCACAGGTTGAGGTGAGTTTCGATGTCGACAGTAACGGTGTACTCAATGTAACCGCAAAAGACAAAACGACCGGCAAGGAACAATCAATTCGTATCGAAGCAAACTCAGGACTTTCAGAAGAAGACATCGAGCGAATGCAGAAAGATGCAGTAGCACATGCGGACGAAGATACAAAAAAGAAAGAACTCGTTGAAGCACGCAACCTTGCTGAACAAATGATCTACACTGCAGAAAAAGCCGTGAAGGATCATGGAGATAAGGTAGACGCAGCAGTGAAAACAAGTATCGAAGAGAAAATTACTGCACTTCGCGAAGCAGCAGGAAAAGATGACAAAGACACGATTGTATCTGCAACGGAAGCGCTCTCGACTGAAATGCAAAAGATTGGTGAAGCGATGGCAGCAGCTGGACAAAGTGCAGAGGCAGCACCAAACGCAGACGAAGCAAACACGCGTGACGCTGAGGTAACGGATGAAGGAGGGGAGGCTGAAAAAAAGGACGACGAAGCAAAATAGTGTGCGAGCGGCGCAAAACCCAGAGGGTTTTGCGCCGCTATGCGCTTTATGCCATAATGCCACTCACGTAACACTCCATAACTATGAAAGACTACTATAAGATTCTCGAGGTTGAAAAAGGCTCATCAAAAGATGAGGTAAAAAAGGCATTCCGCAGACTTGCCGCGAAGTACCACCCTGACAAAAAAGGGGGTGATGAAGCGAAGTTCAAAGAACTCAGTGAAGCGTACTCTGTCCTCTCTGATGACAAGAAGCGTGCTGAATACGATACCTACGGCCGATCATACGCAGGCGGCGCACAAGGTGCCGGCGGTTTCAACTGGGGTGGTGCGCAGGGCGCAGAGTTCGACATCAACGACATTTTTGAAAACTTCGGCGACATGTTCGGCGGAGGTTTTGGTGGCGGACGTGCGCAACAAGCTCGCGGAAACGACATTTCAATTGATATTCAACTTTCGTTCAAGGAAGCAGTCTTCGGGACCAAGCGCACGGTAACACTCACAAAGAACAATGTCTGTGAGACGTGTGACGGTACTGGCGCAAAGAAGGGAAGTGAAATGACGACGTGTAGTACCTGTAATGGAAACGGGAAGATTCGTGAGACTCGCCAATCTATTCTCGGTGCATTTACCACGGTACGTGAGTGTTCAACCTGTAATGGAAAAGGGAAGGTGCCAAAAGAACCATGTTCCGAATGTAATGGTCACGGCATCAAGCGCAGTAGCGAACAAATCGAAATTTCAATTCCTGCCGGCATTGAAAACGGAGAAATGATCCGTATGACTGGTCGCGGGGAAGCGATCTCAAACGGTACTCCCGGGGACCTCTACATCAAGATCCACGTTGAGCGTCATGCAACGATTGCACGCGAAGGAACGCAGCTTATGAGTATTCTCAATATCAAGCTCTCTGATGCGCTTCTTGGCGGTTCCTACCAAGTTGAAACGCTCGATGGCAACGTCACACTGAAGATTCCTGAAGGAATTAAACACGGCGAAATGCTTCGTATTAAAAACAAAGGTGTCCCTGGCGCAGGGAGTAAGCGTGGAGATTTCATTGTAAAGATTGCAATCGATATTCCACAAAAACTTTCCAAGCAAGCAAAGAAGCTTATCGAGCAACTGAAAGAAGAGGGCATCTAGCGTTAAGAAAAACTATCCCTGCGGATAGTTTTTTAGCTAGATGAGGCGGAGCCATGTTTTCGCTTATATTTAAAACCAAAAACTGCGAGGTGGGCTCGCGAGTACTTAATACAATTTTAAGGAACTTAAAATTTTATTTAGTAACTTGTGAGTCTAGCGTTAAGAAAAACTATACACAAAAGCCTCCACACGGAGGCTTTTGTAGACGTATAATATAATCCATGGATACACAAAGCATCGTCGCACTGCTGCAAGATTTACTTTATCTCATTATCGTATTTGCCGCCGCACTTTTATATGCAATGGTGCGCGGTCGGGCAGCAGTCGTAAACCTTATTCTCGGTCTTTACTTTGCACTCCTCATCTCACTCAAATTTCCATACTACGACGCACTCTTCGGAAACTTTGAGAGCCGAACGATACCAATGATCGCTCTCTTTGCTTTCTTTACGATAGCGGCTACATTTATGTTTGGTCGCCTGATGCCGACCGATTCCTACGAGAGCGCCTTTGAGGGATTCTGGAAGAAAATTCTCTTTGCGCTCATGGCATCCATTCTCATAATGGCGTACAGCTACCACGTTCTCCCTGTAACCGACCTTATCACTCCCGGTTCACATATCCAAGAAATCTTCGCCCCACAAGACCGCTTCTTCTGGTGGCTCATCATCCCCCTCATCGGCCTTTTCTTTCTGTAATAACGTACCCATCTTGCTCTTTGAACAAGAGATGGTACCCTCATAAATACAAGAAAAGATAATTATTGATACGTATGGATATTTTTGTTTCAGGCAAAACTGGAGAAGGTTTAACAGAACTTGCGGCATTTGATAATGCGCTTTGGAACCTAGGTGTTGGTGACCACAATCTAATCCACCTCTCATCTGTTGTCCCTCTTAATACAACCGTAAAAAAAGAAGCCGTTAATTACAACGGCCAGTTTCAAGGTGATCGAATTTATTGTGTCTATGCAGAGCAACGTACTAGTATTCCTGACACTACTATCGCTGCTGGTTTGGGTTGGGTAATGACCACAGAAGAACCGTCATGGGGGCTATTTGTTGAACACACAGGAGGGTCAAAAGAAGATGTTATCTCACAAATCAAACATTCACTCCAATCCATGATGGAGTACCGCACAGACTATACGTGGGGCGAGGTAGAATATGAAGTTGCGTCTGCAACATGTATTGATAAACCGGTGTGTGCAATGACACTTGCAGTCTACCAGCGCGAGGCGTGGTAATTAACTAATTGAATATATGAATAAAAAAGATATCGCGGAAAGAAGAAAATTACTGAGTAAAAAGGTAAAGCATATTGATATTACAAAGCATGATACTCGTGCGCTCATCAAAGATATGCGCGAAATGTCATTTTCTGCCCGCGATCTTGCGCGTGCAAGTGAAATCTATGACATGATGCTCAAAGACAAAAACTGCGGAATATTTCTTACGCTTGCTGGAAGCACCAGTGCTGCAGGATGTATGCAGATATACGTCGACCTCGTAAAAAACAATATGGTAGACGTTATCGTTTCAACCGGTGCGAGCATCATTGACATGGACCTTCTTGAAGCACTTGGCTTCAACCATTATCACGGGAGCCCTTTCGAAGATGATGGGAAGCTGCGCAAGCTTTACATTGACCGTATTTACGATACCTACATCGACGAAGAAGAACTCCAGGTCACCGATATGGTAATACGTGAAATTGCCGACACTCTTGAGCCAAGACCGTACTCTTCTCAAGAATTTATTTGGGAAATTGGTAAATGGCTTTCTCAAAATCCAAAACGTGCAAAAAAGAAAGATTCTCTTATCCAACGTGCATACGAAAATAATGTGCCTATTTTTTGTCCAGCATTCTCTGATTCAAGTGCAGGCTTTGGTTTAGTAAAACACCAAGTCGAACGCCCTGATGCACATGTCACCATTGATTCAGTCCGAGACTTCCATGATGTAACACGCATTAAAATGAAATCCGGTACATCTGGTGTACTTATGATCGGGGGAGGGGTACCAAAAAACTTTACTGCTGATACTATCATCTGCGCTGAAATTCTCGGTCAAGAAGTACCAATGCACAAATACACGGTGCAACTTACGGTTGCTGATGCTCGTGATGGAGCTCTCTCAGGGTCAACGCTGAAAGAAGCTCATTCATGGGGGAAAGTGGATCGAGTGTACGAGCAAATGGTCTTCACAGAAGCTACCGCGTCTCTGCCACTACTTGCTGGTTATGCATACCATACCGGATCTTGGAAAAAACGAAAAAAACATAATTTTGCAAAGATTCTTAAAAAAGACTAGTTGCTCGGGTACATGATTACCAGAAGGTAGTACCGCGCGCCCCTTCAAACAACGATTACTATGATACTCGCAATTCTCAGTGGACTCTGTCTAGCGCTCATGGTGATTGCTGACAAACTAATGGTTAACGACTGTTACCAAGGTGACGCCAAACAAGCTCTCTTTATCAGCTCATTCGCAGGCGCAGCGCTCGGATTAGTCGTCACTAGTGCGTACTGGTTCTTCGGGGGGACTGACACCACTATTCTCTGGGAAATACTTACCACATGGTGGAGTTCGTACGGGTTACTCATCTTTGTAGCAGGAGCTCTTAGTGCACAGGTGCTCTATCACTACTTTCATTGTCTAAGCGAGGATACTGACAGTACAATCATTGCAAGCTGGCTTGCTGCAACACCTATATTTGTATTCGTTTTCTCACTCATTCTACTTCCTTTTGGGCTCCTCTTTGACGAGATCAAGATTTCACCATGGGCTGTATGCGGTATCATTCTGACCTCCTGTGGGCTCGCGCTTCTTGAACGATACTCATACGACAGTACTCGGTCGGAGGGGAAGTATTGGCACCATTTAGCAGCGATGGTGCTTTTGAGTGTCCTGTATATCGTCCTTATCGATCAAACACTTGGAAAGGGTATTGAACATACCAATATCGGATCACACGATTTTATCCTCGCGCTCTTGCCAGCTTACTGGTTAGGTTTTGCAATCGGAATGCGCGTAATGATTAAAAAAGAAAACCGAATATCATTCGGTGAGAATATCCCATTACTCCGTCAATATTTTATACCTATCCTAATAATGGAATTGCTGGGAATGGGAGTTTTCTTTTTTGAATTTCTCAGCCTCGAAGAACTTGATTCAGTAACATCATCTATCATCATCGGCTTACATGTAATTCCCGTATGGATAGTTTCTGTAATACTCACACACTACAATGATTCATTAAAACGCAAGGGGCGACATTCAGGCGCCATTTTTAGATTTCAGTTGAATACAGAAATGCTCGATGCATTTCGGGTCCGGAAAGGCTCTCGTCTCTTCCAGCTTATCTGTATCATAGCCATAATTCTCGGCCTCACCATATTTGTGCTTGCATAGTGATCTCATTCTATATTTTATAGATTTGTAGATAACTTACAGATTTCTACTACCTAAGTGCGTTATGCTAGGTGTATGGCACAAAATAGAATGGCACCCGGTTCAAAGACGCTTGTCATATTATTTTTTATTCTACTCGCGCTCTCAGTTGCGATAGCGTATTACGAATATTTTATAGCAAGAAATTTTGAGCTCTTTTACGATGATTATGGAGAGGCTGCGCAAGCAGAAAGTTATAACGTCGATCTCCAGATCTATAAAAACTAACCCGTCAGAATGAAAATATCCTGGACACATGAAGCGCTCATATCAAACAAGTCACACATTAACAAAAATGGTGTATTTGCAAAACGGGCAATAAAAAAGGGGGTACGCGTTGCGGTTTTCGGTGGTTATGTTGTATCTATAAACGATCTCAGCAAGATTCAGAAATCGAACAAGAGCGCGTATCAAACAATTCTTGATATTGGATACCAGGTTGATGACGATCTAATTTTTAGCCCTGTTGCAAAGACTCAATTTTCAGTCATCGAATACCTCAATCATAGCTGTGAGGCAAATTGCGGTTTTGTTGGAGAAATCAATCTTGTCACCCTTCGCAATATTGCGAAGGGTGAAGAAATTACTATGGACTACGCAACCTGCATTACCTCAAAGCTCTTTAACATGAAATGTGAATGTGCTGCGGCAAACTGCAGGAAAAAAGTGACGGCGGACGACTGGAAACGGAGTGACCTCCAAAAAAAATACCGCGGTCACTTCCAACCTTTTATTGAGCGGAAAATAAAAGCCTTAACTAAGTAACTATGAATGAGCAACTTTGTCCTTGGGACGCCGCAACCTATTTAATCTTTTCGGACAACGTCCCATCCCTTTTATTTTATTCCCATTTTACTGCAGTCATCGTATCTTTGTTTCTCGCAGTCTTTCTCCTAGTGAAAAAACGTAATGTACTAGAAGCAAACATTCTTTCGCTGCTTCTCATTATCTTTTCCGCGTGGGCAATTATTGATGTGATCGTATGGGCGACAAATCGACCTGATGTCGTCATGTTCGGATGGGGGACCATAGTACTCATTGAACCAATCATCTACGCATTGGCATTCTATCTTTTGTATGTATTTGTGCATCAAAAATTCCCGCGATTTCGGGTCAATCTTGGTATTTTTATTATTCTATTTCCGCTATTAGCACTTACGCCAACCTACTTGAACTTAACAGGAATCAACCTGTACGACTGTACCGCGGCAGAAGGTCCTTTAGCGTTGTACTACACCTATGTTCTTGAGTTCATCTTTATTATTGGAATCCTGTTCATTGCTATACGACGAATCTTCGCGAAAGTCTCCAGAGATGAAAAACAAAAAGCAATCTACCTCGCGCTCGGTGTCATAGCATTTTTGGCTGCTTTTGCTTCCGGAAACATTATTGGTAGTACTACTGGCAACTGGGATCTTGCCCAGTACGGACTTTTCGGAATGCCTATCTTCATTGGTGTGCTAACGTATCTTGTTGTACAGTATCGACTCTTTAATCTAAAGGTATTTGGATCGCAGGCTCTCGTACTTACACTTTGGGTTCTTATTGGCTCTTTACTCTTTGTTGTACGGTCAGATCAATCGCGTATTATTGCGGCACTTACACTTTTATTCACAATCCTTTTCGGTATTCGCTTAATCCGAAGTGTGAAGCGTGAAATCGCAGCGCGGGAGCAACTCGCACTCGCAAACCAGCGACAGAAGAATTTGATCCACTCGATGAACCATCAAATTAAAGGGCGCTTCCTCAACAACCGAATTGTATTTGATGAACTTCTCAACAATGCAAAGTACGATGCGTTCCCTGACGCGGTAAAGACTATGCTCAGCCAAGGCTATGACGACTCGACGCGTGCACTCGAGTACGTGCAGGGCATCTTGAAGGGAGCAAGCGCAGAAAGCGGTCAGCTACCGTACGATATGAAGCCTATGAACTTTAAGGAAGTGGTAGAGAAGACCATTGCGGATCAAAAAGAAAAAATTGAAAAGAAAGGCCTCACGCTCACGACACATATTGAAGACAGCGGGTGTGACGTGGTGGGAGACGCAGTACAGCTCGGAGAAGTAGTTCGTAATCTTATAGAAAACGCATGGCACTACAACTCCCCGAAGGGAAGCGTGACAATAAACCTTGTGTGTGAAAACCGTGCTGCACACCTCTCCGTACAAGACACTGGTATTGGTATCGCAGAAGAAGATAAAGCACGTATCTTCACCAGTGGTGGACGCGGTAAAGAATCTACAAAATACAATACCGACAGCTCTGGATACGGCCTCGCGTTTGCAAAAGCGGTGACCGAAGCCCACGGCGGAAAGATCTGGTTTACCGCAAACAAACCTGAGCAAGGTACGACCTTCCACATCGAAATTCCGCTCAAACAAGGGTAATAGCGTAGCCAGAGCGCACGCTTCCTAACAAGCCTTATATTTGGTACTATTTGCCTATATTTCACTATGTCTAAGAAACGACTTCTAACCGGCCTTCAAGCTTCTGGAACACTCCACATTGGAAACTATTTTGGCGCCCTCAAGCCCTTTGTTGAAATGTACGAAGAGTACGATAGTCATCTGATGGTTGCCGACTACCACGCCGTGACTTCAGTACGCGACCCAAAGGTACTTCGCCAAAACACGATCGATGTAGTGAAAGACTACATCGCTGTCGGCGTTGATCCTGAGAAGGTGATTATGTTTAAGCAGTCAGATATTCTTGAGCATACCGAGCTCGGTTGGATTCTTGATTGTCTTGTGACCGTACCGTTCCTCCAGCAGGCGCATGCATACAAAGATAAAGTGGCGAAAGGCCTCGAAGCGAACGCCGGACTCTTTACCTACCCAATGCTTATGGCGGCAGACATTCTTCTCTATGACACTGAGGTAGTACCGGTAGGAGAGGACCAGCGTCAGCACATCGAGTACGCACGCGAAGCGGTTACCAAATTCAACAACGCATACGGCGAGACGTTTATCGAACCAAAAGAACACATTCTTAAAGGAACCGGCGTCGTTCCAGGAATTGATGGTCAGAAGATGAGTAAGAGCTACAAGAACACCATTCCGCTCTTTGGCACACCAGAAGAAATTCAAAAGGCGGTCATGAGCATCGTGACGGGCACAGGTGGAGAAATTCCAGAAGTTCTTCATAACATTCACGAGATCGTTCGTGGTGCGGTAACTAATAATTTTACAGAGACAAATTCACCGCAAAAATTTTACGATCTCTATACTGAAAACAAATCAAATTACAAAGCTCTTAAGGAAGCTCTCATTGAAGATATTGAGAAGCTGATTGCGCCTATGCGCGAGAAGCGCGCGTCAATTAGCGACGACGATGTCCGCGCAGTACTAAAGGCAGGTGCAGAGAAAGCTCGCGAACGTGCAGCGAAGAAAATGGAAGACGTCCGAACAAAAGTTGGGGTAACAATTTAAATATTATTCTATGGAACGAACACTCATCGCGGCACTCGGAGAACATATCGGAAAGGAAGTCAGCATCAGCGGATGGGTGGACGTTGCGCGTGATCAGGGCAAGATGGCCTTTTTTGATTTTCGTGATCGCTCAGGCAAAGTGCAGGGTGTTGTGTTTGGAAAGCCAGAGGTACTTGAAGTTGCAAAAACACTGAAGCAAGAATACGTCGTGAAGGTAACAGGTATCGTCAACGAACGGCCTGAGAAGATGCGTAAGGAAGGTGTCATAAACGGCGACATCGAACTCGAAATCACCGGCATTGAAATACTCTCAGAAGCCGCTGCAATGCCGTTTGATATGGATGCCGACCTCACCCTTGAAACACTCCTTGATAACCGTCCGCTCACACTCCGTCGTGAGCACGAGCGTGCAGTTTTCAAAATCCAACACACCATCCTTACTACCTACCGTACCTTTCTTGCTGGCGAAGGCTTTACTGAATTCCAAGCACCAAAGCTTGTAGGAGGCGATGCAGAAGGAGGCGCTGAGGTATTTAAAGTTGAGTACTTCGATGGTCATGACGCATACCTCGCAACCAGCCCGCAGCTCTATAAGCAGATTCTTGTCGGTGCGTTTGAGCGTGTATTCGCAACGGGCGCAACCTTCCGCGCAGAGAAGAGTGCGACGACTCGCCACATGAGCGAAATTGCCATGCTCGACCTCGAGATGGGATTCATCGAAAGCTATGAAGATGTCATGGCACTCGTCACAAAGCTCATGGGTGCAATCAGTAGCGCAGTCGCGAATGATTGTGCGGCAGAACTTGCGCTCCTTGGTGTACCAGCACCGCTTGCGCCAGATGCATTTCCAACATTCACACTTCGCGAAGCGCAAGAACTTATTAAAAAAGAAACAGGAGAAGATAAAACCAACGAACCAGACCTTGAACCAGAAGACGAACGATTCCTCTGTGAATACGCCGCGCAAAATCTTGGCAGTGACTTTGTCTTTATTACCCAATTCCCAACAAGTAAACGTCCGTTCTACACAGCAAAGAATAAAGAGAACCCTGAATTCACCGATAGCTTCGACCTTCTCTTCCGCGGTCTCGAAATGTGTTCGGGTAGCCAGCGCGTCCACAACTACGACGAGCTCGTAGGACGCATCACTGAAAAGGGCCTCGACCCCACAAAGTTTGAATTCTATCTTCAAGCATTCAAGTACGGACTTCCACCACACGGCGGAATCGGTATGGGACTTGAACGTCTCACTATGAAAATGGCAGGTTTGGTAAACGTGAAAGAAGCATCACTCTTCCCGCGTGACATGAACCGTATCGACACACTACTCTCTAAGACTGAAAATAATGAAACTCAAAACGACGACTAATCCAATCGCAAAGGCTCCCAAAGGATACGTACGCCTCACGCTCCTTGAAAAAGGCGTCGAGCGATACACTGAAAAGAACGGCGTAGGGGAACTGCAGATTATTGCAGGTAAATTTGCTGATGTCACACCGCGCAATTTCCGCACCATCGTGCGCAGTATTGTGAGCGCAATGAAAAAGTACAAAATTGAGAAAATCGCGCTCGAACTTCGTAATCCTTCATTTTCCAAACTCGCTGTATACGACGAAGCATGGATCATGAGCACGCTCGCAGAAAACCTCATTCTCGCCGACTACGAATACACCGTGTACAAATCAAAGCCTGAGCGCATTTCGCGCGAAATTCTCGTATGCGGAGAGATGAGCGCCGCAGGTAAAAAAGGTTTCGAACGCGGCACCATCCTCGCAAACCAAATCAACATTTCACGCGACCTCGCCAACACTCCCGGTGGCGACATGACACCTGCACTCCTCGCAGATAAGGTAAAACAAATAACGAAAGGTACGAAAGTGAAGGTAAAAGCACTTGGCTTAGCCGAAATCAAAAAGCTCAAAATGGGTGCGCTTCTTGGTGTTGGGCAGGGAGCAAAGGACAAACCGCGGTTCATCATCATGGAGTACTGGGGAGCGAAGAAGTCTGAAAAGCCAATTGTCTTTGCAGGTAAAGGCATCACCTTCGATACGGGCGGTCTTCAAATCAAACCGGGCATGAGTATGTTTGAAATGCACATGGATATGTCCGGCGGCGCCATGGTTATTGCAGCAGTGACTGCAGCAGCAAAGCTTGGCCTGAAGAAAAACATCATCGGCCTCATTCCTGCAGCAGAGAACGCCGTTTCTGGCGAAAGTATGCGTCCTGGCGATGTACTCGTTTCAATGTCTGGGAAGACGATTGATGTCATTCATACCGATGCCGAAGGCAGGCTTGTGCTTGCAGACGCGCTCACGTACGCAAAGAAGTACAACCCAAAGCTCGTTGTAGACGTGGCAACCCTTACGGGAGCAGCACTTGTTGCCGTTGGACCACACGCAAACGTGATTATGACCAAGGACCGAAAGCTCGAGGATACCCTCCGCGACCTCGGCGAAGAAAGCGGCGACTACACGCATCCACTTCCACTCTGGGACGAATACAAGCAGTACACCCGCGGCGTCCACGGCGACATTGCCAACATTCCTGCAAACGACACCAAGTATGGTGGTAGTATCAACGGCGGCATGTTCCTCTCACACTTTACCGAAGGCATGAAGTGGGTCCACATCGACATGGCGCCACGTATGACCGAAGCTCCCGGCGACCACCTCGCAAAAGGAAGTACCGGCGAACCAGCCCGCCTCCTCCTCAAAATTGCTGAGAAGTTGTAAAGTCAACATGAGATCCATGAAGAATCCTACTCATGAAGAAAAAGAGTCTGAGTTCTTTTCATGGCTTGATATTTTAGAAAATATTAATAATGAACACTTTGAAACTATTGAACAAATAATGCCTTTTACTGATGAGGTTATTAGAAAAACTGAACATAAGAAAATATTTTTTATCTTGTTTGCTTTTCATACACATTTAACAACTCTCAAAAATGACATTATCGATCTTTCTAGTTCACATAGTATCTACGGTGCAAAAGTCCTCTATCGTGTCTTCCTAGAACATTGGTTAAAAGCGACCTATATTTTTTTGAGATACGTAAAGGAAGACAACGAAGAGGTAGCCGAAGAATATTACAGTCTGGGGAGAATAGGAGAAGAATTAAAATATGGAAATTCTCTCAAAGAAGTATCTATTATTTTAGACGCAGAAACAAAGAACTTGGATGTTTGGGATCATCTTTGTAAACATTTACCAAATCTACGAAAATTAAAAAAGGAGATCATTACCCAAAATATTAAAAAGTTTGAATATAAAAGTATTGCTAAGTATTTACTAGACCATGACGCGCCAGGCAGTCAATGGATCCCTGCGGTTATTACCGAGTATTCGGAACTCTCATCATTTGTACATGCGGGTCCTAACGCTACCGATGAGTATGCGCATACTCTCTATAAAAAACAATTTGCAGAATATAGAGGAATGATAAAATTTGCATTTTATATGAGCAGATCAAACTCTTTTGCACTTTTTAGTTTAATATACAAAGATCTTGAAGAGGACTCAAAGAAGAAAATTCTTCCTCTCTTAGAAAAATTAAGAAAAGTGCCAGATCTAGACCTTATGAAAGGTGCTATCATCGAAAACAGTTTGAAGGACACGGGTATTCTGAAAGATCTTCAGATTGTTAAATCGTGGAAAGCGGGTGACTGGAAACTCCATGATGTGCTTGTCTCGCGAGAGGAAGCGGAACAGCTTGGACAATATCTCGATGACGGTCCGTGGTATATCCATTTTTGGGAAGACGCCAGCGACGACATCCTCGTCGTATACAAAGATAAAAACTTCACCATCAGCAAGACAGACAAAACCACATGGAAAGACGCAATCGAGTACGGCCTCTCAATCAATATTCCACTCAAACAACTCACTTTCGTAATTACTGAATGATATGCAAAAAGAATTTCTAGGGAAGACAGGAAACGGAATGAGTGTGTACGTTGACATGGAATCATCACATGCTTCAACTCATTTTGATGATACTCCTGGACTCATGGAGATTATAAAAGAAATCATTCCTACACTTACACCCACTGAAGATTGGGTCCGTACAGACGTCGACACAGGAAGAGAAATTGGTCTCAGTGACCTCGTTAAAACCGATGCGGAAGATGAGACTCTATACGCAAAGAGACCTCATCGAGAACAATATGCTCGCTTTGTAAAAAATAGAAAACCTGTATCAACTTCCTTTGTAACTGTTGATTTAAGAAAAGAAAGCGACGGTACTTATAATCTTTATACGGCATTCGTTGGGGAACTCACCCCGTCATTTCCAGGAGGAAACTATCTACCTGAACGAAGTAAAGAATTTTGGTCAAACCACGCTCTTGTTTGGGGGAGACAAGAAATAATCCCTGGAACAGAGACAAAAGAGTGTCCTTGGTAGAATAAAACAACTCTTGAATTAACTCTAGAGTTAATTCAAGAGTTACGGAGCACCAACATCAATATGTCTAAAAAAGAAATTGCGATTATATTTATACAAGACAGTGACGGGAAGTTTTTTGTGCATCAGCGGCTTGCGAGTAAGAAGGTATTTCCAAACCGCTACGGTATCGGCGCTGGCGGACATGTCGATGAGGGGGAGACGCCCGAGGAAGCAGCAGTGCGGGAATTGGAAGAAGAGACAGGTCTTACACTTCCAGTCACATATCTTTTTACACAAGATTTTGATACTCCAGAAATAAATCAAATCTCACATCTCTTTATCACCACAACAGACGAGGATATTGCTATAGATGAAAGCGAATGGCAGTGGTCTGGCTGGCTCAGGAAGGGAGAACTGGATGCTCTCTGCGACGAAGGTAAACTCTGTACCGACACCGAATTTTTCTACCGCAAACTTCGAGAAGGGAATTAAGATTCTTTATTCAAAAAGCGGTAGGCCATGAGCGGGGCCCAGAGGAGGAAGTTTGCAAAGCCGATGATGAAGCAGGTTGCGCCGGCCTTAAAGAGCGCTTCTGGGGCGTTATGTTCGCCAAGCCAAATACCCGTAATGAAGATGCCTGCCGTAAGCAGCATAAACGTCCAAAATAGTCGTAGTGTTATCTTTTCCATACTCTTTAAAACAGGACTCACAAGAAGAAGGTTGCGAAATGGTAGAATATTCCTGTGAATCCAAGTGAAGAAACAACCGTGGTACCAGCGTCAAAATTTTCGGTAAAAACCGATGTGTTTGAAGGACCACTCGAACTCCTCATTGAACTTATTGAAAAGCGGAAGCTTTTGGTAAACGACATCTCCATTGCGGCAGTAACGGACGAATACATGCAACGCGTTGCAGCGATGGAGCAAAATCCGCTCCACGAGACAACGCAGTTTGTGGTACTCGCCTCAACGCTCCTCCTTATCAAATCGAAATCCCTTCTCCCAATCCTCGAACTTACCGACGAAGAGGAGGAGAGTATCGAGGAGCTGCAAGAACGTCTCCGCATCTACCAAATCTATCGCAATGCAGGGAAAATGCTTGAGAGTGTGTTCGGGAAGCAGATGCTCTTCGAGCGATCATTCTCAGAAAGTACTGAACCTATTTTTATAACTGACGCGTATACCGAGAAGAGTGTGCTTGCAGAATCATTGAAGGATGTACTCACACGTCTTCCGCGCAAAGTAGCAAAGCCAAAGGTGCAGGTACGAAAGACTGTCTCACTTGAAGACATGATGGAAAGTCTCCGGAGCCGTATTGAACGTCAGATGAAATTCCGCTTCCGAGATATTGCAGGACAGGGTGCAGAAAAGGGGACGGTGATTATTGGATTCCTCGCCGTACTCGAGATGGTGAAGCAAGGGCTCGTCATTGTGCAGCAGACGAAACATTTTGATGATATTGATATTGAACGAGAAAGCGGCGGCACCCCACGGTATATGTAGATAAAAAGAAAACCGCCGCGCTGAAGATTGGGGAGCGCGGAGGCTTCCTTTTCTTCAGCACGGCGGTGTGTTATTCCAGCACGTGAATTTCCGGAGGGTAGTACTTCTTCTCATACAGATGAGGATCGACGTCTGTAGGAAGAAGTTCGATGCGATCCTTACGACGGCCACCATCTTCTTCGAACTTCTTTTTTACATGGGTACACCATGGTTTCCCTTCGTCAAACCCTTTCTTTGTGTCGATAACACAGAAGTCTGTGCCGTCCGGTGTGGTGGTGTACGTCACCGGAAAATTAAAACGCCCCATGCGAATCTCGGCATGCTTCTCGTCCCGCATGTAGATCAGGTAGAGGTACGGCTGACGCCACACCTGCTTGTTCAGATCATACACGAGACCGTCCCGGCGTGCGGAGTCAGTGATATGGACATAGTTGTCCTTGTCACCGAAGTAAGCCGTCGCGCCCAGAGCCCCGAAGAGGGCGCCGAACACTGCCAGAAGTACCCCAGCGACAATGTCCCGCCAATCGATCTTCTGATTGGCAGATTCAACATTCGTAGTATCCATCTTTCAACTCCCGTTGTTATAGAGCGATCCCGTCTTTGGGATTCTTTTTTATTATACACTATTTGTTGGGATTGTCAATAATATCTTGGGAGGATTATCCTCGGGGAAAGGACTGAAATAGTTGGCGAAGACTGGTATACTGCACGCAAATGCCATTAGACGCTCAAATTGAAGCCGTATTGTTCTATCGGGCAGAGCCTATGAAAATCGCTGTTTTAGCGAAGTTTTTTGAAGTTTCTGAGGATGAGGTACGCACCGCTCTTGAGGCGCTCGGAGAGCGCCTCAAGAGCGGTGCTATTCGGCTTATTTTGACCGATTCTGAGGCTGTACTAGCCACATCGCCCCAACTATCAGAAACGATAGAAAAGCTCCGTAAAGACGATTTAAAGAAGGATATTGGGAAGGCTGGGGCAGAAACCCTTGCAATCGTACTCTACCGTGGCCCGCTGTCTCGAGTTGAGATAGATCGTATTCGCGGGGTCAACTCAACCTTCATTCTCCGCAACCTCCTTATCCGAGGTTTGGTGGAGCGTCGCGCAAATCCAAACGACTCGCGGTCATTCCATTACGCGATCACTCCCGAACTCTTTGCACACCTCGGTGTTGAAAGACGCGAGCAATTACCCGAGTTTGAAGATATTATGAATACATTAGATACTTTTGAATCCGAGCAACAGTCGGTGGAGGAAGGGGAGTCTGATAACGTATTCGCAACAACCTAGCGTATGGAAGAGCAACACATTCCCGAACAACCACAGCAACCAGAAGAAACCCCGAAACGTTTTTCATTTCAACGTCGTTTTCCTGCATTCCGAGAACTCACCGTCGCACTTTCTATTCTCGTTCTCATCTTTGGTGTTACCTACATCCCTGACATTCTCGAGAAAGCACGTGATGCCCGTACACGTAGTGCATCTGATATTGACAGCGCGATGCAACAACCTGCGTCGACCGAAGGTCGTGTGACATTCGACGACATCAATCTCGAAGCACGGTCGGTGTATGTGTACGATGTTCGTGATGACAAAGTATTGTTTAGCAAAAATGCTGATGCAACAGTTCCGCTCGCATCAGTGACAAAGCTCATGACCGCGCTCGTCGCGCATGAACTACTCGATATGAATGGTTCGGTATACGTTGGTATGGACGCTATTCTGCAAGACGGTGACAGCGGCTTTAGCAAAGACGAAGCATTCACTACACAGAACCTTCTCGATCTCACCCTCATCAATTCATCCAACGACGGTGCGTATGCACTCGCTGCTGCTGCAGGAGGCTCGGTATTTGCTTCAGGGGACAAAGCGCTCACCTTTGTGGATGCAATGAATATCCGCGCGCGCGAAATTGGCCTTACGAGTACTACCTTCCGTAATCCAACAGGCCTCGACCTCTCTACAACAACGAGTGGCGCAGACGGTTCCGCAAAGGATATGGCGACGCTCATGACGTACCTCATCAGTACCTATCCATCAGTACTCGAAGAAACAAAAGTTGCGCACACCCTTGTGGCCAACACCGCGGGCGCAACGCACATCGCTGAGAACACAAATAAGGCAGTGACCAATATTCCCGGACTCATCGCATCGAAGACGGGGTACACCGAACTCGCAGGAGGAAACCTCGTCGTCGCGTTTGATGCGGGGCTCGATCATCCCGTTGTCATTGCGATTCTTGGATCGTCGGTGAACGGTCGTTTTAATGATGTGAAGCAGCTTGCGGCAGCGGCGGTAACGGCAGTCCTTCAAAACGAACAATAATTCTATGGAAGCAACAATCATAAAAATATTTATTCCTACTGCAATCGCATTCGTGAGCGGTATTTTGATTACACCCCTCGTTGCACACTATCTCTATAAATATAAAGTGTGGAAGAAAGAAGGAGGGAAGGCAGCGCTTGATGGGACCGTCGCTGCAGTCTTTAATCAACTCCACAAAGAAAAAGAAACAAAGACACCACGCATGGGCGGAATCGTCATTTGGGGAAGCGTACTTATCACCGTCGCACTTCTCTTTCTTGCGAAAGTATTTTTCCCTGACTCAACCATAGGCTCACTCGCATTCTTCAGTCGCTCACAGACATGGATCCCACTCGCCACACTCGTCATCGGTGCGCTCGTTGGATTCATCAATGATTACTACGACGTAACGCAGAGCGGGAAGGGGATTCGTCTGCGTACACGTATTCTCTTTGTCTCGATTCTTTCTGGACTCATTGCATGGTGGTTTTATACAAAGCTCGGTGTCGACTCTATCAGTATTCCGTTTGACGGAACGCTCTTCCTCGGACCATTCATTATTCTCTTTTTCATTTTGATGACGAACGCTATCTACGCGAGCGGTGTTATTGACGGAATCGACGGTCTCTCAGGAGGCATCTTTGCATCTATCTTTTCTGCGTACGCGGGCGTTGCATTCTTTCAACAACAGTACGACCTTGCGGCACTCTCTGCGACCATTGCAGGATCAACACTCGCGTTTCTTTGGTTCAATATTCCGCCCGCGCGTTTCTGGATGACAGAGACAGGGACCATGGCGCTCACGCTTGCGCTCTCGGTTATTATCTTTATGACCGATACGCTCGGCGATGGAAATGGTATTTCACTCTTCTTTATCATCGGCCTTCCACTCATTGCAACCGTACTTTCCAACATTCTCCAAGTTGCATCGAAGCGATTCTTCGGCAAGAAATTCTTCCGCATCGCACCACTGCATCACCACTTTGAAGCAATTGGTTGGCCGTCATACAAGGTGACAATGCGATACTGGATTATCAGTCTCATGTGCGCTGTTGTCGGTCTTGCGATCGCTGCGGTTGCATAAGTAACTGCCATGGCAACAAAACATACTCTCGACCGTATTCTCCTCGGAACAGTGGCGCTCCTTGTGGTGGGCGGGTTTATGATTTTTTCTTCTGCTTCACTCGGGCTCCTCGCTCGAAGTGGTGCAAGTTTTTCGTCAGTGGCGCTCAGTCAATTCTTCTTCGGTATCCTCGGTGGGGGTGCCGCTCTTTTTCTTATGAGTAGCATTCACTATCGCTTCTGGCGACAATATGCGTTTTATATTTTCCTCTTCACGCTCGCGCTCACGCTTCTTGTGTTTATTCCTGGGTTTGGATTTGCGCACGGCGGCGCGGTACGTTGGCTTCAGTTTGGATCCTTCACCTTCCAACCAGCTGAATTTTTAAAGATTGGATTTGTCATCTATATGGCAACGTGGCTCTCGGGCATGTACCGACACGCACATACCTTTAAACTCGGAACACTTCCGTTTATTGGTTTTGTTGGTGCAGTGGGAATCATCATGCTTCTGCAGCCAGACACTGATACATTCCTTGTGATGGCGGCTGCAGGCGTTGCGATGTTTCTGACTGCTGGCGGTCGCTTCCGCGACGTACTCCTCATGGGGCTTGCGGGGATTGCGCTCATTGCCGCTCTTGCGTTCTCACGTCCGTACGTGATGGACCGCATCACGACGTTTGTGAATCCTGACAGTGACCCGCTCGGTGCGAGTTATCAGGTACACCAATCACTCATTGCTGTTGGATCGGGTGGGGGATTTGGACGAGGATTTGGACAAAGTATCCAAAAGTTTGAGTACCTTCCTGAACCGATTGGTGACTCTATCTTCGCGGTGTACGCAGAAGAGTTTGGTTTCTTGGGAACATTCCTTCTGGTAATTTTATTTTGCGGATTCGCTTTCCGCGGGTACCGCATTGCCACGCACGCGCCTGATTTATTCGGTACGCTGTTGGTGATCGGATTTATCACGCTCATTGTGGTGCAGGCATTTTTAAATATTGCCGCCATGCTTGCACTCGCGCCACTCGGCGGACTCCCGCTTCCATTCATCAGTCACGGGGGAACAGCGCTCCTTGTGACACTTGGCTCAGTGGGAATTGTGCTCAATGTATCCAAGTACCAGAAGCGAAGCGCGAAGTGAACATGCTAAACTAAAAGCGTATGAGTACTCGTATTGCACTTGTTGGTGGGGGAACGGGCGGACACTTCTATCCGCTTATGGCTATTGCTGAGGCAGTGAGGGAGAAAACTCCTGACGCAGAACTCTACTATTTTGGACCAGAGAAATACGACGCTGACGCGCTCACTGCGCTCAACATTCGATACCGCTATTGTCCCGCAGGGAAGGTGCCGCGGTATATTTCTTTCTTGAAATTTGTAGGTCCCGTCATTGCGCTGTGGGGGACATTCGTTGCGATCGTGAAGCTTTTTATTGTGTATCCCGATGTGGTCATGAGTAAAGGGGGGTACACGAGTGTGCCCGTGGTACTTGCGGCTGCATTTCTCCGTATCCCAATCGTGATTCACGAATCAGATGCAGTTGTCGGTCGCGCAAACAAACTTGCAAAGCGTTTTGCGCGATACATTGCGATTTCGTATGCAGAAGCCGCGCAGTTTTTCCCAGAAGGAAAAACTGCGCTCACTGGTATCCCCATCCGTAAACAACTCCTCGCGCCAAGTTCGCCAGAAGATATCGCTGCACTCGGTGTCGATGGAAGTGTTCCGCTCATACTCGTCATCGGCGGTTCACAAGGTGCTGAGCGGATAAATACACTCGTCCTTGAATCACTCGCAGAACTCCTTCCACACTATGTTGTCGTGCATCAAACAGGAAAACAAAACCACGCAAGTGTGGTCACCACTGCAGAGACACTAATCACCGATCAAAATCTTCTTCAGCACTACCATCCAATTGCATTCCTAACCCCTGAAACACTTGGCACGGCGTACAATGCAGCTGCTATTGTGATTTCACGTGCAGGAAGCACCGTTATCTTTGAAATCGCACTCCACGGAAAGCCATCGATTATTATTCCGATTCCTGAAGAGATTAGTCACGATCAGCGATCAAATGCGTACGCATACGCAAGCTCTGGGGCAGCATCGGTCCTTGAGGAAGGCAACTTGCACGCTGGGTTGCTCACGGCTGAAATTGGACGTATTATGGGCGACCAGACCCTCTACACAGATATGAGTACTGCAGCACGAGGATTCGCGCCAGCAGATGCTGCGGCGAAGATTGCAGATATTCTTGCAAACATTGGCGCAGAACACGGAAGCTAATCAGTATCACTGTATGAATCTATTCAACGAAAACAAAAAAATAGTTGTCCGCATGGCACCGAGCCCAACGGGAAATTTACATATTGGTACCGCTCGCACTGCACTCTATAACTACATCTTCGCTCAGAAGTACGGAGGTACGTTTATCATGCGTATTGAAGACACTGACAAAGAACGAAGTACATCGGCTTTTGAAGAAGAAATTATTGAAGGTCTCACATGGCTTGGACTGAAATGGGATGATTTTTATCGTCAGTCTGAACGAGGTGACATATATAAAAAATATCTTGAGACACTGATTGCAGAGGAGAAGGCATACGTGTCAAAAGAAGAGAGTAGGCGTGAACCAGGGACAGAAATTGAAGTCATCCGTTTAAAGAACGCGGGGAAGAGTATTACATTTGAAGACGAGGTACGCGGTGAAGTAACGTTTGATACCACTGAACTTGGTGACTTTGTGATTGCACGATCTATTGATGACGCGCTCTACCACTTTACTGTTGTTGTTGATGACCATGAGATGGGTGTCACGCACGTCATTCGTGGGGAAGATCATATTTCAAATACTCCGCGGCAAATTCTTATCCAAGAAGCAATCGGTGCAGTGCGTCCGGTATACGCGCACCTTCCGCTTCTTCTTGCACCCGACCGTTCAAAACTTTCAAAACGACACGGTGCTGTTGCACTGAAAGATTACCAAGATGCCGGATACCTTCCGAGTGCACTCGGCAATTACCTTTCGCTTCTTGGTTGGAATCCAGGGACCGATCAAGAACTTTTTTCACTCGAAGAACTCACTGCAGAATTTGACCTCGGTGGTGTACAAAAAGGTGGCGCAATTTTCGATATCGAAAAATTAAAATGGTTCAATAAGGAACACCTCCGCGGCTTCGACGCTGCTGCATTTTATGAATATGCGGCTCCATGGTTATTACCCATCGTTTCTGAGAAATCACAATTTTCTGAAGACCGTTTGCAAAAGCTTCTCCCAACTATTCATGAACGTATTACGCACGGTTCAGAAATTGTAGAGAACGCAGAAGCGGGCGAGTATGACTTTGCATTTGAAACACCTGCGGTGACCGCGGAGATGCTTGCGTGGAAAAATGATGACTCTGCAAAAGATGCCTTGCCGCGGCTTCGAAAAGTGGCTGAAATCCTCTCTACATTACCCGAAGATGGTGATTTTGAGACACTGAAAGCGCCAATCTTTGCCTTTGCAGAACAAGTGGGAAAAGGGGAAGTCTTGTGGCCACTTCGTGTTGCGCTCACCGGAAAAGAGCGCTCACCAGACCCGTTTACCGTTATTCACATTATTGGTACTGCAGAGTCATACAAACGTGTCCAGCACGCGTGTGATACAATTTTGAGTGCATGATAGCGCATAGAAATTGGATACAAGCTTTCTTTATTGGTTTTGCCCTCGTGGTACTTCCGTACTTCATACTCCAGAGTACGGATGTTTTTGCGCAAAGCGAAGCAGAACGACTCCAGGCACAAATTTCTGAAAGCAATAGTCGTCTCGCTGAAATTCAAAAACAGATTTCAAAACTTGAAGGCCAACTGCAAGAAGTGGGGGCTGAGAAAAGCACTCTCCAAAGCGCAATCAATAAGCTTGAGCTTGAACGGAAAAATATTGAAGCTAATATTTCATACACACAAAATAAGATCGGTGCTACGGATCTCCAAATTTCAAAACTAACTATTGAGATTGGTGACACACAATCGACCATTCAAAAAGACGAGGCCGCCATCGCAGAAATGGTGCGACGACTCAATGAAAGCGATCAGGATCCGCTCATGGTCACACTCCTCCAACATAAAAAGCTTTCTGACTTTTGGGACAGCATCGAAACACTCATGCAAGTACGTAGCGCAATGAGTGCCAACATTGCCCAACTTTCTGATTCAAAAAATCTACTCGAGTCGCAACGCGGTGAGAACACGACAAAACGTGGGGAGCTGGTGCAACTTAAAGATCAGTACTCAAGTCAAAATGAAATTTTAAAGAGTACGAAGGCGTCAAAGGCCACACTTCTTGCAAAAACAAAAGGCCAAGAAGCTGCGTACCAAGCACAACTCGCTGAACAAAAAGCAGCAGCTGAAAAAATCGCAGCACAACTTCGTGACTATGAATCGCAGCTCAGTTACATACTCGACCCGAGTTCAATTCCAAAAGCAGGTGCGGCTGTCTTCAATTGGCCGTTAACCAACATCATTATCACCCAATACTTCGGCAATACCGCGTTTGCAAAAAGTGGCGCCTACAGTGGTAATGGTCACAACGGTATGGACTTTGGGGTTCCTGTTGGAACAAAGATATACGCGCCACTTTCAGGTACGGTGCGCGCAACGGGGAATACCGACTCTGTAGCAGGATGCTACTCCTATGGAAAATGGACACTCATTGACCATGCAAACGGCCTCTCAACGCTCTACGCCCACCAGAGTACTATCTCAGTATCTCCAGGACAACGCGTGAACACTGGTGACGTCATTGGCTACAGTGGCAATACGGGGTACAGTACGGGTCCTCACCTCCACTTTACGGTACTTGTCTCAGATGCGGTTAAAGTCCTCAAATTCAGCGATTTTAAGAGCGTGACGAGCTGTGGTGCGGCAACGACACCAGTCTCCGCGCTTAATGCTTACCTCAACCCCTTGGATTATCTTCCAAAGATCTAGAATTGAGGTGTGGATACCCCTAACCAAAAAGCCTCTAAATTGCTACACTATATATGCGAGCAACCGCTCGTAGGAACTTACCCGAATCGAAAGCCCAGCTCTTCGCTGGGCTTTCGGGGCAAACCTTTTAACATACAAAAAATTATAATTATGAATAGCGGACAAAACATCGTAGAGCGAATTATCGGAAAGATACGACGCGCATTCTCAGGAACAGGAACGGGGAACGACCCACAGAATGGCATGTACACCGCACCTCGAAGTGGTGGCCGATTACGGAAGGTACTCCTCGCGATACTTGTCGTTATCATTGTACTTATTGTCATTGGCTTTCTTGGAGTACGGAGTATTCCAGGAAGTATCTTTTACGGCATCAAAGTCAATGTGGTAGAGCCAGCAATGCAAGGTTTGCAAGTCTCAACACACGAAAAGGCTGCCTACCAAATCAAGCTCATGCAACGACGTCTTGATGAACTCACACGCCTCAACCCTGACAAGCCTATGAGTGATAAAACGCGGGAAGTTATCCAGAATCAACTTGCACGAAATACGGATGATCTTCGTTCTATCATCGAAACAAATGAGAACATCACACAGGGAGAAGCGATGACGACACTCCATGACGCAGCCGTGATTCTCGAACTTCAAGAAAACGAGATTGCAGAAAATCCAAACCTCGAATCGCTTGATGATGCAGCAATAGAACGACTCCGAAGCATCAACGAAACGTACAAAGGATTCGTACTCGTCTTCGTTGCCGGTACTGACGCAGAAACACTTCAGGCGTACGTAAACGACCAACTTGATGTGCTCCTTAAGGCAATCAAGCGAGAGAACCCGGACGAAAATACTGCAGCGAAGGTAAATAAGCGCCTCCAAAATATTAAGGAAGCCCTTATTGATAATGATGCCGCTGAAGCAATTTACCAAGTACACGAAGCGCTTCAGATACTCGATAGCGCGAAGTACTATCAGTAAGAGGTAGCCAATAAAAACCGCTCCATTTTGGAGCGGTTTTTTATTTCCTGCACGGATTACAGGTATGTGAGATCTACTTAACGAAGACCACACCACTGTGAGGATCTCGATTTGTTGCGAGCGTAATCGCAAGAGACGCATTCGCTGCTTCAATAGATCGGAGGTTTCCATTCACATCGATGTATTGATACGTGAAAAGGGTACCTGTTGGATACGTAGTATTTTCTACTGATCCACCCATTCCGCGTACGAGCATAACGCCACTATTTGAAGCTCGATTGTACGCAGAGAGCGAGAGTGCCATATCTGCACTTGAAGCACTGACAGAACTAAGCGTTCCATTCGTGTTCACATATTGATAGACATACGGGCCACTTCCAATATCGGTACTTGTGCCGAGGGCGACACTGAGTACAACATCTCCTTCGTTAATAACGCCTCGATCAATCGCAACGCCACTGTGTACCGCTCGGTCGTGGGCAGAGAGGGTAAGCGCCTCTGTTGAATCTGAAGCTTCAACAGTTTGCACTTCACCACTCGTGTCAACATAAAAGTACGTTGCTGCAAGTGAGGTGAGTGGCAAACTAAGTGTTACCATCCCTACACCAATCATATATAGTTTGTTCATAGGTATGTATTGAATTAGACATCTAGGATGCCGCTAGTAATACTCTCCTAGTAGAACATAATGTCGATGAACTCTTCATGAAGTAAATATTTTTCTTCATGTCGGATGCAAAAAGGGGAGATTGCGACGCCGAAGCGCCCGCAATCTCCCCTTACTATGCTTGTATACACTTTTTATGAACAGATTCTACCGGTGCGTTCATACACGGTTGTGTCATACGTAATGGCTGTATTTACGCTAACAAAAACGGATGTTCGACCATCTCATCTGCCCGCGCGCAGCAGACTACTCACTCAGTATACTGATACGCGATGAGAGTTACGTGAACCTCTCTTTGATTTATCTAATCGTGAAATAGTGACTTCGAGTAATCGACAGAAACTTTCTTTATTTCTGGGTGATCAATCTCATGTTGTGTTTTTTCCGGTGGAACATCTTTCACTGCGCAGGGAAGGGAGACCGTGACCGTAGTACCAACGTTGAGTGCACTCTGCACAGAAATTTTTCCGCGGTGTGCTCGAACAATGTCACTGACGATAGCAAGTCCGAGACCGCTTCCGGGGTGACGCGGAGTCTTTTGTGCTCGATAGAACGGTTCAAATATATAATACAGATCATCTGGGGCAATTCCGCTTCCTGTATCAGTAATACTCACGTCAACATGTCCCCATGGTGTAGCAGCTATAGTGACGACGACTGTGCTGCCAGGGTCACTGTGGTTTGCAGCATTCTTAACCAAGTTAAATACAACCTGTTCAAGTGCAATCGTATTACCAATAACGAATTCAGTATCTCCTTGTATCTCCACCGTAACATTTCGTTTCTTAAGTGAATGTTCGAGTGTCTCGAGAGCATTCTCAACCACGGTATGGAGATCAATATCGCTAAATTTCATTTCAGTCAAACGCATCATACTACTGAGTGTAAGGAGGTTATCCATAATTCCCGAGATACGACCAAGTTCCTCGACCGTATCTTTTAAAACTCCCTCTATATGTTGTGGAATATTCTCTTCAAGAAGTGCAACTTCAGTATTGGTACGAATAACCGCAAGGGGAGTGCGCAATTCATGAGCCACGTTATTGATAAACCGCCTTTTTCTTTCAAGTGACCGCCTCGTCGGGGTGAGTGCAATGTATGTAGTAATAAATGCAAAGCAGAGTGCGATCGCGATGAGGATTGTTGCTGCTGGATAAAACTGCGTATTTGCAACATCCTCAATTGTTGCAGAGAATTCTGCCTGCGTCGTGTGAGAACCAAGCAACATCATTTGTATTTGATCGAGCGACTTTGAAGCAACGTTCTGTCCTAAATACTGCAGAGAATACCAGAATACCGC
Source organism: Candidatus Kaiserbacteria bacterium CG10_big_fil_rev_8_21_14_0_10_47_16 (assembly GCA_002773395.1). GTDB lineage: Bacteria > Patescibacteriota > Minisyncoccia > Phycocordibacterales > UBA918 > 1-14-0-10-47-16. The sequence continues at coordinate 66,302 of PFBI01000004.1, read as the reverse complement.
AGCAAGAATACCTGCTAAAAATACCTGAAGGGCAATAATATGACACGTCGTACGGAAGAATAAATCGTTCTGGTATCTACGCCATAAATTGATATCCCACCCCGCGAACTGTTTTAATGATTTCATTTCCATCGTTGCCAATTTTTTTACGTAGATTTTTAACGTGCACATCAACAATATTACTCAATGACGAAAAGTCAAACTCCCACGCATGGTCGAGTACATCGTCTCTCTTAATTACTTGATTTGGGTGTCGCATGAAGTACTCAAGTAGCATGAACTCTTTGAGTGTCAAAATAAGCTCAGTACCATCACGAAATACGCGATGTGTCGTTTTGTTGAGCGTAAATTCTCCAACGGTAAGCTCGTCAGGGACAATTTCTTCTGGACGACGCATGATTGCCTGAATACGAGCAAGAAGCTCTTGGAAGGCAAACGGCTTCACCATGTAATCGTCCGCACCCGCTCGAAGGAGAGATACTTTGTCGTCTACACTTGAGCGAGCAGTTAACACGAGAATAGGGAGGGTAACACCCATATCTCGCACGTTTTTACACACGGCAAATCCGTCCGTGTCCGGAAGAGTAAGGTCGAGTATCGCAAGATCGTACTCATTCCGGTACAAAGAGAGTCTTTCTGTAGCAGGTTTACCCTCGGTGAGATGGTCTACCGCGTATCCGCGCTTGCTCAGACCACGCATGAGTGACTGTGCCAATTTTTCCTCATCTTCAATAAGTAGAATTCTCATAAGAACATTTCAAAATTTAATGGTGCTGAAAAAGTCTTTTTACGACAGTTACCTTAGTATAGTCTCATGCTGGCCATGAAGAAATCATGAAGAAAAGTACGGCTCATACTAAGGATTTTCTATTAATTAGATCTCTCACACCAGGGAAAGAGGTCTTCATAAAGACTTCATGGATTATATGGAATACTGGTACGTAGAGTACAACGAGTACGCGATACTCGTCCACTCACCGTCGAACATTGTTAGACTATTCATTCATCACAGAATCTATGAACACACTACCTAATGCGCAAGAGAAGGCTCTGTATCAAATGACTCGCGTCGTATGGTACATATTCAGTGTCGTAGAGGCACTCTTGATCCTTCGTCTTATTTTGCGTCTTTTTGGCGCAAATGCTGGCGCTCAGTTCACGCAAATTGTATACTCGATTTCCGGTGTTCTTGTGGCCCCATTTCAGTTTGTATTCAGCACACCAACACTCGAAGGGAGTGCGCTCGAACTTAATACCATACTTGCTATATTGGTATATTGGTTCGTCGCGTGGGGAATCATACGACTCATTCTTATGACTCGACCGGTAACCAAATATGAGGCTCATTCAGAACTTTCACGACAAGACGAAGTCTAATCGCGACAAGCTCATCATTATTTATCGACTTAGCAACATTAACGTACATTCAGGATTATGAACACAACATATAAGAATCACAACCAAGGACTCGGCCTTATCGTCATTATTGTCATTATCGCAGTCCTCGGTATTGGTGGCGTTGCTGCAGTCAAAGTATACGAGAAACAAAAACCGTCTGCTGACACTGAAGCGACAGCTGAGATGCAAGCAGAAAGCGAAGCTCGTATCGCTGACGCAAAGGTAAAGGCACGACAAAGTCTCGTTGATCTCCGTACAAATCTCCAAGCAGGAGCCGACGCAAATGTTACGCTCGCACTTAGCACGCTTGAGAGTATCCGTACTGACCTTACTACAGCATATGTAGATGCTGATGCGAAAGCACAAGCAGAATTCTCTAACTTCCAGAGTTCAATTGATACTCTTGAAGCCGAGATTCGTACAAATGCTGAAAGTACAGAAACAACGCTTGCTCACATAATTACTTCTATTGATGCATCATTGAATACCAACATGCAAAATGATAGCTCAGCAGAAATGAATCAGAGTGGGGGAGACACCAGCGGATCTATAGACAGCGATACAAGTGTCACTGGTAGCACACAAGCAACCGGTACAGGAGCTGGAGCATCCGTAGATCTCGATACATCAGTGGGCGGTTCTTTGAATTACTAAATTCAAACCAAGAAAGAAAATAACAAAAAGCTGCACAAATGTGCAGCTTTTTGTTATTTTACGATTTAAGGATTACGTTGATAAAAGATAGTAGTACACACAGGACTCTTACTATGGCTCAACCAATCAAGGAACCTCACAGAGGCGTACAGAGCTTTGTTTAGATGTATATATAGGTCGTAAAAGATATATTGTGCGACGCTTATACATTATACAATGAGGGGGTTCCCTGCAGTTAAGGCGCTGGGCTTTGTACCGAGTTGATCCTCGTCTCCATAATTATTCTCTCTTTAATATCTACGAACTCTCTCCGATCTCTATTTCGATACATTTCCGGAGACTGTCGGTCAAAAGAATTTCATACTTGATAGGCAAGTATGCCCTTCCCTGTCTAAAATGCTTTAGCTCTAGGGAAGTCGACGCTTATTTCATAATTGTGCATTCTCTTGTAGCCCATGCATCAGAACAGTGTGGGATTCATCGAAGTGAAAGCTACCGGTGAAATGTTTCCCCTCTAAGAACAGCGGTAGCCAGATTGTGTCCGACTTCCACATCTCAGTAAATGGAATTTCACTAACCTTAAACCACTGTGGACGCATTTCCTCACTCTCTGTTATTTCCCCTTCAAAATCTTTTGTATTAAAAACGTGTGCCTCTATGTGATCGTCATTGTGTTCAAATGTAAAATTGAGGATACCTCTCTTATCTAGAGTTCCAACATGTATTCCTGCTTCTTCAAATATTTCCCTTCGTGCAGTATCTTCAATTGACTCTCCTTCCTCTACCTTGCCGCCAAACCCATTCCACCTCCCTGCCCCAAATCCGCGCTTCTTCATGCCAAGTAAAATATTTGGTGATTGATACAAAAAAGTAATGGTCATTACTTTTTTACTCATACAATATCTTGAATGAGTGTAAATCGCTCTACCGGTTCCCCTTCAACCTCTACATCTTCAATAAACATCTCGTACGGACGAGCCCAAATTGGGTGAACACCAAACTTAGGGTCTTCGTATTCCCCTTGGTAGATAACCAACTTTTCGACCGTCTCAGTATGATGCCCGATACCAAGAATAATATACGTATTTTGTGTACGAAAGTGTCTGTATCGCTGCCCTGCTTTGAGTTCCTTCATATATCCAGTATACGACCAGACCCTTGCGATAGCAAAAAGCCGGTGTTAGAAACACCGGCTTTTTGCGAATACGTAGGGATTTAATCTCGTTTTCCCTTTCGTACATACTCCTCTTCTTCGAGTGGAGCAATCTCTTGGATCATCTGTTGCTTTGGACTACCAAGGAATCCAGTACCTGCTGGAATAAGGCGACCGATAATCACGTTTTCCATAAGGCCCGTGAGCTTGTCTTCACTACCACGAACGGCAGCATTGATAAGGACACGTGTCGTGTTCTGGAACGATGCAGCAGAGAGGAAGCTCTTGCGAGAGAGTGATGTCTCGGTAATACCAAGAATCAAACGGTCCGCCTTTGCAACATCTTGTCCTGCCTCCTTCGCAATTTTGTTTGCTGCGATGAAGCTCCATTCCTCTATCACATCTCCTACCGTAAACGTCGTATCTCCACTATCGGTGATTTTCACACGACTCATCATCTGCTTCACAATAAGCTCGATGTGCTTTCGAGAAATAGTCACCCCCTGGAGTTCGTAAATCTTATTGATTTCGTTAATGATGTACTCTTGCGTCACTTCCTGATCAGCGTATTTGAAGAGTTCAGGAAGGTGAGCAGAACCGTCGGTCATCATTTGACCTTGGCAAACACTCTCCCCCACTGACACCATCACCACGCGGCGGAAATGTACAGGGTACTCAATATTTTCATTATTCTTCTTCGCATGTTTTGATCCAATTTCTGGAGCAACAACAATGACTTTTTCACGTCCTTCAGTACGAATCTCAGTTACCACTCCATCTGTCTTTGAGATAATCGCAGGAATCTTTGGCTGACGCTTTTCAAACACTTCTTCCACACGTGGAAGACCTTGTGTTACGTCTCCGCCAACTGACGCAGTACCTCCGGCGTGCTTTGTGTTCATTGTAAGCTGTGTTCCTGGTTCTCCAATCGCCTGCGCCGCCACTGTTCCTACCGCTTCTCCCATATCAACGAGTTTGTTGGTAGTGAGATCGATACCGTAACATTGCTGACACACACCTTGGAGTGTCTCACACGTCATCGGTGAACGTACTGCAACTGACGGTACTGATGTTTCCTGATCAATAGCGATTGAATCAAGTCGTGAGACAAGGTGCCCCTTCTTGAAGAGAACGGTGCCCTTTGCATCAACAATGTCTTCTGCAAGAATACGCCCACGGATTGCCTTTGAGAAGGCAATCTCAATTCCTGATGCTGAAAGGCGTCCTACCACTGTTCCCTTCTTTGTCTTACAGTCTGCTTCAGAAACGATAGCATCCTGCGCAACCACGAAGAGACGACGAGTAAGGTATCCTGCCTTTGCGGTTTGAAGCGCAGTATCGGCGAGACCTTTACGTGAACCGTGAGTCGTAATGAAGTACTCGATTGGGGTCATACCCTCCTTCATCGAAGACTGTACCGGGAATTCAAGTGTCTCACCTCGCGTGTTGACGATAAGACCCTTCATACCCACCATCTGTGCAATCTGTCCGAGAGAACCTCGGGCTCCAGACTTCCACATGTCGAATACTGAACCGTTTTCATCAAGTGTTTCTGGAAGTACTTTTTCAATACTACTCTTGGCGCGGTGCCATACTTCAATCACCATACGACGACGTTCGTCGCGTGAGAGAAGACCTTCTTCAAAGTGTCCCACGATTTCTCGTTCTTCACCTCGAGCTTTTTCAAGAATTGCTTGTTTCTCTTTTGGTACAACCACGTCATCAATACCCCATGTAGTACCTGACTTTGTTGCGTAGAGAAAACCGAATTTCTTCATACGGTCAACAATCGGTGGTACTGCGGCAACTCCCTTTTCATCAATCAGTTCGATAACGATGTTGAAGAGTGTCTTCTGTGTAATAACGTCGTTAATGAACGGGTGTTCACTCGGAAGTACACTGTTGAAGAGAAGACGGCCAACGGTGGTTTCAAAAATCTTTCCTTCGTACTGCTGATACTTTGGCGTATCTGTTGCAAGTACTCGAACCTTCGCGCGGAAGTCTACAACGCCGAAGTCATGTGCAGTAATCGCAGCGTTCGGTGATGGGAAGGCCTCCCCTTCCCCCTTCGCGCCGTCAATAATCTTTGTCATCCAGAATGCCCCAAGCGCCATGTCGAGGAGTTTTTCAGATACCACTGGTTCTGCAGATCCTGGCTTGAGGATGTTGTGGTTTGCAGAAATAATTTCCTTCGCTTCAAGCTGCGCTTCATCTGAGAGTGGTACGTGTACCGCCATCTGGTCACCGTCGAAGTCCGCGTTGAACGCGCGACACACGAGTGGATGTACCTGAATCGCGTTTCCTTCAATAAGTACTGGGCGGAATGCCTGAATACCCTGTCGGTGGAGCGTCGGCGCACGGTTAAGGAGTACGTGCTTGTGACGAATCACATCTTCAAGAATCGCCCACACTTCTGGTACTCCGTCTTCAATGAGACGTCCTGCACCACGAATGTTATACGCGAGTTCTTGTCGGAGTAGTTCTGAGATAACGAATGGGCGGAAGAGTTCAAGTGCCATGTGCTTTGGAAGTCCACACTGGTCAAGTGATAGGTCCGGACCGATAACGATCACTGAACGTCCTGAGTAGTCTACGCGCTTACCGAGAAGGTTCTGACGGAAGTATCCTTGCTTACTCTTCAGGTAGTCAGCGAGTGACTTGAGCGGACGGCGCTGTGCCTGACTCATTGCTGAGTACGCACCACTTCCGTGACGGATTGAGTTATCGATGAGTGCATCAACAGCCTCTTGAAGGATACGCTTCTCGTTTCGGAGAATCACATCCGGCGCCATAATGTCGATAAGTTTCTTGAGGCGGTTGTTACGGTTGATCACACGACGGTAGAGGTCGTTGAGGTCTGACGACGCATGACGTCCTCCTTCGAGTGCAACCATCGGTCGGAGTGCTGGTGGGATGACCGGAATACGTGTCAGGAACATCCATTCAGGACGTACCCCTGCGTGCAACATTCCACGGATAAGTGAGAGGCGCTTGTCGAGCTTTGCTCGTTCCATAGCACCCGCTGTCTCACGTGCTGTTTCAAGTTTCTTGAGGAGTTCTTCAAGATTAATATTCTTGAAGAGTTCGTAGATGGCTTCCGCACCAATGCGTGCCTCAAAGAGTGTTGAGTACTTCATGCCGTACTTGTGGTACGTCATTTCGTCGAGCACAACACCTTGTACAAGACCGGTAATTTCACTCTTGGTCTCATCCATACGTCCCTTGAGTGCTTCACGCGCTTGGTCGTTGCCGAGTTCTGCGTGCTTTGATTTGTACTCACTTTCAAGTTCTTTGAGAATACGCTGACGTTCTGGTTCAGATACTTTCGTTACGATGTAACCGGCAAAGTAAATAACCTTTTCGATCTGCGCTGCAGATGTACCGAGAATAAGTGCAACACGACTTGGTACTCCGCGGAGGAACCAGATATGTGAGACAGGAACACAGAGTTCGATGTGACCCATTCGTTCACGTCGAACGATTGAGCGTGTGATTTCAACACCACACTTTTCACACACAATACCCTTGTATCGAATACCTCTATACTTCTTACATGCACATTCATAGTCCTCTACAGGACCGAAGATTCGTTCGTCGAAGAGCCCGTGCTTTTCAGGGCGCTGGGTTCGGTAGTTAATGGTCTCCGGCTTTGTCACCTCTCCTTTTGACCATTCGAGGATTCGCTCTGGAGATGCGAGCTTCAAGCTCACTTCAGAAAACTGTTGTTGTGGTTTCATATTGATGAATTGATTACTTGAAGCTATTAATTGCGACTTCGACGCTGCAAGCGCGGCATATCCTCACGCTTGAGATCGATATCAAGCGCAAGACCACGAAGCTGATTAACAAGCACGTTGAACGCTGCTGGCGTATGTGGGTGTGCAATACGCTCACCACGCACAATCGCGTCAAATGCTGCACTACGACCAACGATATCGTCAGACTTAATCGTGAGCATTTCACGAAGTGTGTACGCAGCACCGTATCCGAGAAGTGCCCACACTTCCATTTCTCCAAATCGCTGACCTCCAACCTGCGCCTTACCACCGAGCGGCTGCTGGGTAATAAGAGAGTACGGACCAATTGAACGCATGTGAATCTTGTCCTCTACCATGTGGTGGAGTTTCAAGATGTACATGTATCCGACTGATGTCTTCTGTGCGAATTGTTCGCCCGTTCGACCGTCACGGAGCCAAAGCTTCCCGTCACGTTCAAATCCTGCTGCTTCGAGCTCGTCCTTGATTTCATCTTCTGTTGCTCCTGCAAACGGTGGCACGATTGCCTGGTAGCCAAGTGTATTTGCAGCCATACCAAGGTGAAGCTCGAGAATCTGACCGAGGTTCATACGACTTGGTACTCCGAGCGGTGTAAGGAGAATATCAATTGGCTTTCCGTCTTCGGTGTACGGCATATCTTCCTCAGGAAGAATACGTGAGATAACTCCCTTGTTACCGTGACGTCCCGCAAGCTTGTCTCCCACAGAAACGTTTCGAACTTGCGCGACGGTAATGTGGATTCGCTTGATAACACCGCTTTCGAGTTGGTCACCATTTTCACGTGAGAAAATTTTCACGCCAATAACGCGACCTCGCTTCCCTGCTTCAAGACGGAGTGATGTGTCTTTCACATCCTTTGCCTTTTCTCCGAAGATAGAACGGAGGAGGCGCTCTTCTGGCGTAAGCTGTGTTTCACCTTTTGGTGTTACTTTACCGACAAGAATATCTCCCGTACGTACTTCCGCACCAATGCGGATGATTCCGTTTTCATCAAGGTTGCGGAGTTTCTGTTCTGATACGTTTGGAATGTCTGGAGTCGTTACTTCTGGGCCGAGTTTTGTATCACGTACTGACACCTCAAGCTCGTCCATGTGTACCGTTGCAAACTTACTATCCTTTACGAGACGTTCTGAAATAATAATCGCGTCTTCGTAGTTTGCTCCGTTCCAACTCATGAAGGCAACGAGTGCATTTTGCCCAAGTGCCATTTGTCCGTTATCAGTTGATGAGGTGTCTGCAATAAGATCTCCTCGCTTGAGTTTGTCTCCTACCGTTACCGCACAACGGTGGTAGAAGGCTGAGAAGTCGTTGGTTCGCTGGAAGCTGATGAGTGGATACTCGATCTTCTTTCCATCTTTTCCTTTTACGACAACATGCTTTGCGTCAGCTTCAACAACGTCTCCTGCTTCCTTTGCAAAGAGTACGCGACCAGTGTCTCGCGCTGCAATTTCTTCAATACCTGTTGCGACAAGTGGTGCTTCTGGCACGATACATGGTGTCGCCTGCTTCTGCATGTTTGACCCCATGAGCGCACGGTTCGCATCGTCGTGGTTAAGGAATGGAATCATTGAGGTTGCGACTGAGAACGCTTGGTTCGTCGCAACATCCATGAAATCAATTTCATTCTTTTCAATCGCACGTGGTTCCCCACCGCGTCGTGCTTCCACAATGTCTTGCATGATCTTGCCACTGTCGTCAACATTTGTTGCTGCGTGTGCAATTGCAAACTTTTCTTCTTCGTGGGCGTTAAGATAAACGATTTCTCCAGTAACAACTCCCTTCACCACCTTCGCGTACGGCGTTTCGATAATACCGAATCGGTTTACCCGTGAGTACATTGAAAGACGAAGGATAAGACCGATGTTTGGTCCTTCTGGTGTGTGGATTGGGCAGAGGCGTCCGTAGTGACTTGTGTGTACGTCACGTACTTCAAAACCTGCTCGTTCTCGTGTAAGACCACCGGGACCGAGCGCTGAGAGTGTTCGGAGTCCTTCAAGTTCAGCAAGAATGTTCTGCTGTGGCATGAACTGTGAAAGCTGGTTGGTCGTAAAGAATTCCTTAATCGCAGCCTGGAGTGGACGCGGGTTGATGAGTTGAATCGGAAGTGATGTCTCTGCTTCAATCGTAGACATACGGTCCTGAATATTTCGCTTCATGCGAGTAAGACCCACACGAACGCGCTGTTGGAGCATTTCACCAAAGTAACGTACGCGGCGGAATCCGAGGTGGTCGATGTCGTCTGCCGTTGCTCCTGGAGTCGCGTTGTGCACGATGATGTGATCAAGAATCGTGATGAGGTCATCGAGTGATACTGTTCGCTCGTCTGTTGCCTTCTTGTCTGTTGGGCGTCCTGATCGTTCATTGAAGTGATGGCGTCCAATCTCTGAAAGATCGTATCGTGCAGACGCGAAAATAGACCCGATGAATTCACGGGCATTTTCTACTGTCGCAAGATCACCGTCGCGGAGGCGTCGGTAGATTTCGATAAACGCATCATCAGTTGTCTTTGCGGGGTCTTTTTCAAGCGTTGTCTTGAGATATGCTTCACCTCCAGGAATTTTCTTGAAGAGCGCAAGCATTTCCTTTTCAGTCTCAACACCAAATACGCGGAGGAGTGCTGTGACGGGGAACTTTCGCTTTCGGTCAATCTTCACATAGATCGCACCATCGGCTTCAGATTCGATTTCTACCCATGCACCTCGTGCGGGAATAATCTTCGCACCAAAGTATGTGCGTCCTTTCTGTTCCTGTGTCGTAAAGAAGATACCGTACGAACGTGCGAGCTGCGGCACAATAACTCGTTCAACACCGTTGATGATGAAGGTACCGTGATCAGTCATGACAGGAATATCGGCAAAAAAGATTTCCTGCTCCTTATCAGAGGCAAGCGTCTTGTTCTTAAGAACAACACTCGCACGGAGTGGTGCGTCGTAGGTAAGTTTATTTTCCTTTGCAAACTCTGGGGTGCACTTTGCCTTCCCGAGTTCGTACTTCTTAAAGACGAGCTCAAACTTTTTGTCTGAGTAGTCTGAAATTGGTGAAAATTCCTTAAACACTTCTTTAAGCGCAGTCTCAACAAACCACTTGTATGATTCGCGTTGTGGCTGGATGAGATCCGGGAGCTCAACGAGTGGTGGTCGATATTTCTTGAAGTACTTCTTTGGAAGCATTCCAACGGTCGGTGCCACTGTTCCCTTTGATGTATCTTTTGCCATTATGATATTCGACTAGTGAATAATGTGAGAAAGCTAGACACAAAAAATTCCGCATTATAAATGCGTACAAAATACTGCGCTACCTTAATCGGCTTGTAATTGCATCACGTATTGTGAGTAAAAAAGTTAAAAAATGAGCCTCCACTCATTTTCCAAGAACGCCGAAATTTTATAAATCCTCAACCGCAACTCATCCCAAGACCCCAATTTCGTGCCGGCAGTGTACCAAATAAGCCCCAATCCGTCAAATTTTACTACGTAGTGGCAATGTCCTGAGTATTTCATATCCCTGCATAGGAAGTATCGTCTCTCGTACTAAGCGAAACTCGTCAATGTTTTCTTCGAAATCGACTGGGACTGTCGCAATAAAGTCTTCAGCTTCAGGGAAATCTGCCACACCAACAAATCGAGCGATGGACGCATGAATAATGCTCGGTGGCTGCTTAGTACCGGGGAGGAGCTCCGCTTTCATTAAAAAAGATTCTCTTATTCTCTGATATGCCCCATCATCAGTGCCTTGAATAAATATAGTGGTCGGCGATATATTAATCTGGTTAAAATGAACAGATATCGGACCCTCCTTCTTTACGATATCTTCGAGAACAGAGATATATCGTTCACCATGCTTTTTAAAAAGTATGTCAGGATCTTCACCGTATTGCACAAACGGCGCAATCCAATCCATAAGCGTTACGTGCAAAGATTGCGATGGAAGCAACCATGCGAGCTCTCCAAAATATTTTGATATCTCCTGATGTAATTTTGAGATGGCTGCAACGCCTTCCTTGGAAAATTTAGAGTTAAGCACGTACGCTACCGTTGCTGCCCCAGTATGATCATGTGGTTGAATATGCATAACTATTTACCACTTCGCCATTTCTCTATTTCCTTATGGTTTCCTTCTACGAGGACTTTAGGGACTTTGTGTTTCTTGCCCTTATATTCGAGGATTTCGGGACGAGTGTACATTTCTCCGCTTGAAATACGACTTTCCTCGAGTGATTCGTAGGTACCGAGCACTCCTTCCACTTGCCGCGCGACAGAGTCGATAATAGAAAGTGCCGGGAGCTCGCCTCCTGTGAGCACATAGTCTCCTACCGAAATCTCTTCGGCTTTCAAAATCTTCTTTACACGCGCATCAATACCTTCGTAGCGACCAGAGATGAGTACGAGGTGTTTGTAGCTTTTCGCAAGCTTCTTTGCCATCGCGGTATCAAACTTTTTTCCGCGCGGTGCCATAATAAGCACCTTCACTTCTTTCGGATTCTTTTTTCCAACTGCTTTCTCGACTGCTTTCAGAATTGGTGCAGCTTGCATCACCATGCCTGGACCGCCGCCGTACGGACGCTCGTCTACTTTATTGTGTTTGTCTTTTGTGTAGTCGCGCGGGTTGTAATACGCAACAGCAATTTTCTTTCCACGCACTTTTGCTCCTTTCCCTTTCTCAGTCTTCTGCGCACGCCCTAACACACCCGCGTCTGTGTACGCTTTGCAAATATCTGGAAACAGTGTGATTACGTGAAAGTTCATATTATTTAATTTCTTCTCTAAGTTTCATCCAAATTTTACCCATTCTGTTTTTTCCAGAACCATCTGCACCTGTGCCCCAATAATAATCTGACCCATGCAACTTCAATAAACCTCTTTCGCCGGACTCTATGAGTACTTGCTTCACATCATCATGTTGCTTGAGCTTGGCGCGGAAGATTTGTTCCATAAGTGCATCTTTATCATAATCCAGAAGCACTTCATTATTTTCCTTACACTTCTGCCCTTCTCGCCATGCATCTAGTGGACTTCGTGCCGCAATAATTCTATGACGGGCTTCAGGAATCACCCGAAGCGCTTGATACGCATGCTCTGCCGTTTTATATATCACGCCATCGATCTCTATCTCATGTGCAGAGAAAGGTGCAAGATAGTGAAATCTATGCTCAGCAAAATTAATTGGTTCCAATTGCAGCATCGCTTTTATAGTATCAGAAAACGCCGCGGACGGTAGTCCGCGGTTTTTTCTTTTTTTATCTTCCCACTTGAAGTCAAAAACTGAGGAAAGTTCGCGAAGCACGAGAAATTTTTTGTGAGTCGTACAAATCGTACGGTGAACAAAAAATTTTGATGTGCGACAAAGAAATTTTCCAGTTTTAGATCTTCAAGTCGTCGATAGCCTCGTCGAGTGACTTAGGCTGTGGCGCCACTTCCGCATCCATATCAGTAGAGTCACTCCCTGCCATAGTACCCATCATGCCCTTCCCTCCTTCTGGTTCATTGATCTTAAGATTTACGCGTGCATCGTGCTTCATACCGACAACACGGAGAAGTGTACGGATCGCCTTTGCGGTATTACCACTGCGACCAATAATCTTTCCCATGTCTTCCGCATGAACGTCGAGGGTAAGGAGAACACCCATTTCATCAACGGTGCGATTGATCTTTACACTTTCTGGATGGTCAACGAGTGCTTTTACAAGTGCTTCGAGAAATTGCTGATCTTCTTGCATACAAGGTGTGTTTAGAACTAACTGTTAAGCGGCAGATAGCTGACTTCAGTATCGTGCTCTCTAAATAGTACGAGAGGTACCCATAAACGTCAACAGCGCGATTGTAACAATCGCGCTGTTTTATAATTTCGTTTTTGCCTACGCCTTTGGCTCTTCAGCCTCTGGTGCAGGAGCTTCCTCAGTAACTGCTTCTGCTTCAGGTTCTACTGGAGCTTCTGCTTCTACTGGTGCTTCCTCTGGTGTAGCTTCTGTCTCTGCTTCTGCAGGAACATCAGCTTCAGGTGCAGCTTCTTCAGCTGGTGCTTCGGCTGCCGCTTTTTCAGCGGCTTCCTTCGCCTCCTTTGCAGCTGCAGCTTCTGCTTCTGCCTTCACCTTTGCTTCGTTGATAACAGGAGATTTTCGTGGGAGAACGTTAATCTTCTTCCCCTCAATAACCTTTTGGCCTACGAGAAGATTGTGTACCGTATCAGATACCTGTACTCCCTTTGCGATCCAAGACTTAGCCTTTTCTCCGTCGATCTGTACATTGTTCATTTTTGGATTGTATGAACCAAGAAGATCTACGTGTTTGCCGCTTTTTGGACCGCGACGTGAGTCAGTTACCACAACACGAAATGACGCATCATTCTTCCGACCTGTTCTTTGTAATCGCATTTTTAGCATGGCCGAAACTGTAACAGATTGTAACCATATGGTCAATATGCCTCATGACTGTTATACTCCGCCCATGGCTACAACTACACACGAGGGCATCATTATGATCCGTGGGAAAGGCACGGGTTTTTTTGCCCTTCCCGATGAAGAAGAGGACGCAGTGATCGAGCGCGAAGCCCTTGGCTTCGCGCTCGATGGCGATCTTGTTGAGGTTGAACTCCTCGGAAAGAACAGTGAAGGCCGCCACATGGCAAAGGTCACTCGCGTGATCAAACCAAAGCACGACGAGCTCATTGGGCTCGCTCTCAAGAAAGCAGATGGATGGCATCTCATTCCTGACAACAAGCGGATTCACGTACGACCCCTTCTCACCAATGCAACAGACATTCATGAGGGTATGAAAATCGTCGTGAAGGTCACTTCGTGGAAAAGTCCTGAGGAAGATCCTGCGGGAGAAATCACTGAAGTGCTCGGCCCGGCGGGAGACCACGAAACTGAGATGCAGGCCATCATTCGTGGTGGCGGATTTTCAAAGAACTTTCCTGAACCAGTGCAAGAAGCTGCCCAAAAACTCTACGAGACGAAAGACCAAATTTTTAAAGATGCAGAACAAGATCCAAAGCGTCGCGACATGCGCAGCGCAACCACAATGACCATCGACCCTGCGGATGCAAAAGACTTCGACGATGCGATTTCGTTTGATACGCTTCCAAACGGAAACTTCCAAATCGGTATCCATATTGCCGATGTCTCGCACTATGTTCGTGAGAACGAAGTTATCGATGTTGAAGCGCGTGAACGTGGTACTTCAATTTACCTTGTGGATCGCGTGATTCCGATGCTCCCAGAAGTACTTTCAAATGATCTCTGTTCACTTCGTCCGAATGAAGACCGGCTCGCCTTTTCTGCAGTTTTTGAAATGACTGCAGATGGCCATATTGAACAAGAATGGTACGGCCAGACCATCATCCATTCAGATAAGCGCTTCAGCTACGAAGACGCGCAGGAAGTGCTCGACAAGCAAGCGGGCGTACATCTTGATGAACTCAATACCCTTATGAGTATTGGGCGTATTCTTCGTCGCAAGCGATATACAAACGGTGCGATCGCCTTTGAGCAGCCAGAAGTAAAGTTCGAACTTGATGAAACAGGCAAACCGATTCGTGCATATACAAAGGTCCGTACCGAAACAATGCTCATGATTGAAGATTTTATGCTTCTTGCCAACCGAAAGGTGTCCGAGCATATTTATGCGCTCGCAAAGGCGAAGGGTCGCGATGCGGCTTTTGTCTATCGTATCCACGATCTTCCTGATCCAGACAAAATTGAAGAACTTGCTATATTCCTCCGCGCACTCGGATACGACCTCGAAACTCAAAAAGGTATTGTGAGCGGAAAGAGTCTCAATAAACTGCTCAAAGAAGTAACCGGTGTACCAGAAGAAAATCTTATTAAAACGGCAACCATTCGTTCGATGGCAAAAGCAGTGTACTCAACCAAAAACATCGGTCACTTCGGTCTCGCCTTCAAACACTACACACACTTTACGTCACCAATTCGTCGGTATCCTGACCTTATGGTGCACCGACTCCTCCGTCGCAACATCGATCACTCACCAATTAGTGGCAAAGAGATCGCGAAGTACGAGAAGCTTTCTATCCAGTCCTCAGAACGCGAAATGACTGCCGTACGCGCAGAACGCGACTCAATCAAATTCAAACAAGTCGAGTACATGGCAGACCGTGTTGGACAAGAGTTTAACGCAACCATTACCGGCGTCACCGACTGGGGTATTTACGTGGAAGATGTGGAATCAAAGGCAGAAGGTATGATCCGTCTCGCAAGTCTCAAGACTGATTTCTTTGAGCATCAGGCGAGTAAGTATCGCATCAAAGGCCAACGTACCGGCAAGATTTATACACTCGGAGACAGCATCCGCGTCAAGCTCACCAGGGCAGATATCCAAAACCGAGAACTCGATTTCGAGCTTCTATCCAGTTAAACTATTTCCTGCTAAAATCAATTCAGAAAGGAGGTGAGAGGAATGAACAAACTCCACCAAGTCGTCATCATCGGCTTTCGGAGAAACGATATCACCAAACGTGCGATACAACGGATATTGCGTGCGAACGGTATCGAAGTGCTTCACTTCTTTACTGAACCCAATGGTGCCATTATTGGACACATACGCTTTGATCCGAGCATCGTTTCTCCTAAGCGAATTCTGCGGCTTGTAGAGCCGCAGGTGAGCTTTGCAGGTATTGTTCCTGTAGAAGAAGAGGAGTGTGCGTTATGTGCACTGGCGCGATGATGAAAAGCCCGATACGTATACGTAGTCAACACACTACGCACACGATCGGGCTTTTCTCATATGTAAGAATGTTTTCTCTCCTGCGTCATTACTAGTATGGAGGCATACACTCGTACAAAAAAAGAAGTGCGCGGAGAAACACGTACCGAACAACTCTTCGCAATGCTACAAGAAGCGTCTACCGCTTCCCTGCATTCGTAATACTACTTTGCGACCGCGAGTGCTTCTTCAAATTTGACCGAAAGAAGTCTCGACATGCCGTCCCCTCCCATCGTCACTCCGTAGAGCACGCCCGCTCGTCCCATCGTCTCACGGTTGTGCGTAATTAAAATAAGTTGTGATCGTTTCCCCAGCTCTGAAATCATGTCGCCGTACCGGCGGCTATTTGCTTCATCGAGTGCAGCATCAGTCTCATCAAGAATAACAAAGAGCGGTGGGTTGACCTGACTCATCGCAAAAATAAGCGCAATACTCGTCAGTGCACGTTCCCCACCTGAAAGCATATCGAGGCCTCGAACGCGTTTGTTTGGAAGTTTTACATCGATCTCAATTCCCTCTTCAACGTCTTCTTCGGATTCATCATCAGTATCTTCCTCTTCACCGTCCACACTCTTTCGACGAACCTTCGGCTTCACGCGAAGCAACTTTGCCATACCACCTCCGAACATAAGCATAAAGAACCGATTGAACTCAGCATCGATCTTTTCAATACCTATTACAAATTCCTTATTCAGCTGTTCAGTAAGATCAGCGATAAGCGACTCGAGCTTTGCAACCGAATCGGTAAGGTCGGTGACTTCGTGTACCAAAAACTCATCACGTTCTTTTACGTCTTTATATTCCTTCAACACATCGTCTGCTTCACCTGCACCAAGTTCTTCAAGTCTGATTTTCATCTTCTCAAGCGTTCGCCGTCGATCACGCTGCACATCTCGATCTTCGTTTATCATTTCGTCTTCTGAAACCACAGCGCCGTGCGCATCTAATACTGGTTTACTCTGGTAGTCTTTTGCACTACTACGGATGAGCGCAATTGCTTCTTGTACCTCTCGCGTAAACTCTTCTCTGTCGCGTGAGAGCGTATGGAGCAGAGAGGCTATACGAGAAAGCGTATGCTCGATCTCGCGTTGTTCGTTCATGATTTCAAACACCGCACGCTCAGCGTCTCGACTCAGAGAGTGTTCTTCTTCAATAGACGTTCGGAGGAGTTCGTATTTATTCTGAAGTTCCGATTCGCGTGCTTCAATAGCTTTCTGCTTTTCTTCAAATGCTGCGCGTGCTGATTGGAGCGACTGGAGTTCTGCTTCTTCTCGTTCAGTCTGTGGCTTTGTTTCTGCAAATTCGCGTACGAGGAGCGTTTTGATAGTACCGAGCACATCACGAAGCGTACGCTGCAGGAGCGAAACGTCAGTGCTCTCTGCGGCAGCAGAGACAGCTCTCTCAACTGATTCTGCTGCGCGAGCAAACTCAGTATACGGAATTGGTGATTCTACAACCTCCGCACTTTGTCGCTTTGCTTCCGCAAGCGAACGCTCAATAAAACTAATCTGCCCTTCGAGCTTCCCACTCTCACGCATAATCTCTTGCCGTTCGGTGCGTACTGAAGAAATATCGCGTTCGAGTGCAATGAGTGCGTCACGCTTATCATCTTGTGTTGCCTTTGCGAGCTGTGCCTTTGCTTCAGCGAGTTTTTCGGTAAGTTCTTTTTGTCGTGCTTCCGGAGCGTGCTTCTCGCGAGTTAACCGTTCTGTGTTATGCGTGAGATATACGTCTTCTCGCTTTAAATATGCTGCATAAAACACCTTAAGTTCTTCCTGCAACTCAAGTGCCTTTTCCATCTTCTTTACCTGCTTCTCAAGAAACTTCAAATGCGGCGCAACCTCCCTGCGAAGCGACTCAACCTGTGCAATATTTTCTACCGTCTTTTTGAGTTTCTTCTCACTCTCCTGCTTTTTGTATTGATAGACCTTCAGGCCGAGTGCGTCCTCAATCATTTCACGGCGCTCGCGTGGATTTGCAGAGAGAATACGATCGGCTTCTCCTTGCGAGATAATATGGTGACCCGTTGATCCAATGTTCGCGGCAGCGAGAATCTCCTGCACATCGCGAAGGCGGGCGCGTGACCCGTTGATACTGTACTCATTACTCCCATCACGGTTCACTGCACGCTCAATGGTAATTTCATTAAAATCGAGTGGAAATATTTTCTGCTCGTTGTTGAGCGTGATAGCAACGACCGCGCGGTTGGAACGCGACGAACTCTCTGAACCACTCCAGATAAGATCCTCGCCCTTTTTTCCACGCATCTTCGATGGAGATTGCTCACCGAGTACAAACCGAAACGCTTCTGCAACGTTCGACTTCCCCGAACCATTCGGACCGACGATTGCAGTAATGGGCGCAGAGAACTCAAGCTCGCCCTTCTTGGCGAACGATTTGAATCCATTGATCGTAAGCTCCTTAAGATACATCCCTACGTAAAATTATTGACTACACTGATAGGTGGTGCCTTTCCAAATTGCGAGTGTCTTCTGTGTCTTTGCGTTCGTATACTGCCCTCCTGACGTCGCACAGACGCCACTACTGCACGATGCGGCGCATGCATGGTAATCATCAGTTGGTGAAAGCGTTTTACTCTGGAGTGCGTTGTACGACTCAAGTCGGTAGCTGGTGCCGTTTGAGATATAGCGGTATCCGTCTGCAGTCGTATTTGGGTCTACGGGAAGCGTAATGATACTGGTCATCCCTTGGATATAGTTTGAGGTACAGGTGCCGAAGTTTGATCCGTGACCTCCCATAACTCCCGTTCCATTACATGAAAATGGATACGATCCATATGCCTGCTTATAGACCTCGAGCGAGAGGCTGAGTTGCTCGAGAGATGCAACGCGTTGTTTATCTTGCGCTGATTGACGCGCTTGAATGACACTCGCCATCACCACCCCACTGAGTACTGCAATAACTGCAAGTACTACAAGGAGCTCAACGAGTGTGAAGCCACGTGGTCGCAGACGTAAAAACATATGCACTAACTATAGCATGTGGTTTGTGCGCGCTACAGGTATTAACCCCAGCCTTTCACTGCAAGGGCTTTCTCTGCAGCGTCTTGTTCAGCCTCTTGTTTTGCGCGGCCACTTCCTTCCGCAATTTTCTTCTCTCCGAGAAATACTCCAATAGTAAAGGTGCGATCGTGGTCAGGTCCTTCTTGTCCGAGTGTTTGATAGTTTGGTGTAATTCCCACGTGCTCTTGTGATAGTTCTTGGAAACGACTCTTTGCATCTTGCCAGAGGCGCTTTTTCACAATTTCATCGGTGAGGTCAAAGAGTTGTGACGCGATGAACTCTCCTGCCTTTTCGTATCCCTGATCGAGATAGAGTGCGCCAATAATCGATTCGAATGTATTCGCAAGAATGTACTGACGTGCACGCCCCATATCCTTTGCTTCACCTTTTGAGAGAAGGAGGAATTCATTAATACCAAGACGCGATGATGCGTCTGCGAGTGAATTGGTATTTACGAGGGCGGCACGAATTGCGGTGAGTTCGCCTTCTGGCTTCTCTGGGTACTTCGCAAAGAGAAAATCTGTAATAACGAGTTCGAGAACTGCGTCACCGAGAAATTCATATCGTTCGTTGTGTTCCTGCGTCGCTTCTCGGTGCTCGTTTAAATAAGACCGATGCGTGACTGCAGTAAGCAGGTGGTTCTTTTCTGTAAAACTGATACCAAGGATTGACTCCAGTTTTGCAAAATCAACTCCCGCCATTTCATGTGATTGCGTCATATGGGGGCTACAGTACCATAAAGATTAAAAATGTACATTTAGCGACTTTTGGAGACCAGCATGGTGATTGCCTTCGTCACAATCGGTAGAATGTCTTCGTAGAAATTAAGTTCAAGGATATCTGCTACCTTAAACCACTGTGCATCATCAAGACCTCCCTTTTGTTCAAGTTTGATTTCTGAATACGGTGATTGCCCAAGGAAGTAGTGTACCTGCTTTCGTACCTTCCCTTTTTCAGGATGTGAAGCTACGTATTCATTGTTGCCAAGCTCAGATTCTACCGTGATATCAAGTCCGATCTCTTCTTTTATTTTTCGCTGTACACCTTTTTGTACATCTTCACCTTCTTCAATACCACCCTTTGAGAGCGTCCAGTGCCCGAAGATATCATGCACGAGCGCGAGATACATATCTCCTTCTGCATTAATGGAGTACACGACCGCGCCAACGAGTCGTTCGATTGGCATTTCGTCAAACGGAATTTCTTTCTTTTTTCGCTTTGAAGTTTCATCCTTCCCCGGTTCCCCTATTTCTTTGTATACCGCGCCAAGTACTCCGTTTACAAACTTGCTCGAATTATCACCACCGAACTGCTTCGCAAGTTCAATCGCTTCATTGATAGCAACTTTTGCCGGTACTTCCTTGCGGTCAGCAAAGAGCAACTCGTAGAGACCGAGTCGCAGAATATTTCGATCGACCGGAGAGATGCGATCAATTGGCCACTCAGGTGCAGCCTTTTCAATAACGAGATCAATTTCAGTTTGTTTCGCGAGAATGCCGTCGAGCAGCTTCCCCATAAATGGCGTATCGCTATTGTTGGGTGCGAACTCAGCAACGTTGCGGTCGAGTACTTCGTCCATGTCCTTCTTCCCGATATTATTTAAATCCCACTCAAAGAGTGATTGTAAGACGATAGATCGTGAAAGATGTCGGTTTGCCATGGAAATGAACTGAAAGTACTAAACTATTACTATACTGATACTACCAGAACAGTATATACAAAAATCCCGCAGAGCGGGAATTTTGGGGATAGGGTTACTCAACCTTTTTCGCCGGCTTCTTCTTCGTAGTCTTTTTTGCCTTTGTTTCGGTCTTTGTTGTATCTTCTGCTACTGGTTCTGAAACTTCGTTTTTCTCTGGTTGTGGAATAGATCCTTCACCTTTGATCATCTCACGCTTTGCTTGCATGCGTGCTTCACGCTTTGCTTTTTCTGTACTGAGATCCATCACCTGACGTCCGTTATAAAAACCACAATCAAGACACATGTGGTGTGGGCGATGATGTGCCCCACAGTTACTACACACTGAAAGCGGTACCGCTTTCAAGGCGTGGTGTGAACGGCGGTTCTTTGTGTGAGACCGCGTATGTCGCATTCGAATTACCATAGTGGCGAGACTATAACAGAATTAGCTTGTTTTTGCAATATAAGAAAAACCTCCGGTTCATGGCCATGAACCGGAGGTCGAGTTGAGGGTAGTTTCAGTGCCTCTAGCTATCAGGCACCGAGGATGGTCAGGCCGCCAATTCTTCAGAGAAGCTGGACGGGACATGGGTATGCGCGCCGATGGTGCGCTCGCCCGCTTTCCGCGAAGAGCATTCGCCCTCGGGTGAAATATGGCCCTTGACGTCACAGATGACGACGAGAGCATACTTTCCGTCACGCCCGACGCCGACACGGTGGAAACAGCCGCGGCAAGCACCGCAGTCCTTAATGGACCGCTGCATGTTGGCCTCGCAGACAGGATCCTTCATGGTAGTCTGACTCATCAGATCAACTGCGTGATGGTCACTTTCTTCGAAGGTCATAGACCCCTCTTCTTTCTCCTCAAGAACTAAAAAACGCCTCTTTGGCGTTTACTGCAAACCCCCTGGTGAGCAGCGACTGTATTCTACCACACATTTTTACCGTTGTATATTCCTGCAATAACTGACGCGGTGTACTCCCTCAAGCAGACCGTGCGTACGGATGGCATCCAAGTGGGCTTTGGTCCCGTAGCCTTTGTGCAGGTCAAAGCCATAGCACACCGCTTCTTGTTTCTTTGCGAGCCGTTCCATATACCGATCCCTTGTCACCTTCGCCATAATGGACGCAAGTCCGATGACCTTCTCCTTTCCATCGCCGCCGACAATAGTTTCTTGATATATAAATTCTTCGGGTGCAGACAGTAGGCCATCGAGCTTGATTGACGTTGTCTTAGTATCTGGTGCGAGCGCGCGAAGCGCGCTTGCAATGGAACGTCGTACTGACGGTACGATCCCAATCCGATCAATCATAGGTGCGCTCGTCATCTTTACCGAATACGTAAGTGCACCTTCTTTTTGGAGCTCCTCTGTGAGCATAAAAATCGCTTCGCGATTTTTATGCGAAAGCTTCTTTGAGTCATTCACCCCAGGGATCCTCCCCCAATCAAAATCATGAGGTACTTTAACCACTCCAACGGCAACGGGGCCGGCTAAGGGGCCTCTGCCGGCCTCGTCTATTCCAACAATCCATCTGTGCATATAGTCATTGTACCCGATTTGCTATACCCCAACACTAACTTTGAGTCTGTCGACTTTGTCGACGTTGCGAAAAAAACTTATATTTCTTATGAATCGAGTGTTTTTTATAAAAGCTATACTTATAGCGATATAAACTGACTAAAAGTTAGTCGTGGGGTATACTGGGGTCACTATGGCTGATACCGAGCAAAAGACTGAAATGCCGAAGGGAGATTTTGTACACCTCCATGTGCACTCTCACTATTCCCTACTCTCAGCGCTTCCGAAGCCAAAGGAGCTTGCAGCACGTGCAAAGGAAAATGGAATGCACGCGCTCGCCCTCACTGACGCCGGCGGCCTCTACGGCGCAATTGATTTTTATAAAGCATGCACCAAAGAAGGCGTGAAGCCGATCATCGGCGTGGATGCGTATCTTGCACCACGTACACGACTCGATAAGGACGCCGGTATCGATAAACCTCGCGGACGAGTCATTCTGCTTGCCAAGACAAACGAAGGCTACAAAAATCTGATCAAAATAGTAACCGAGAGTTACGTAAACGGATTTTACTATCGGCCACGTATCGACCACGATCTCTTAAAGGAATTTCACAATGATCTCATCTGTATTATTCCTTCGTTTTCAGGAGAGCCTGTCTTG
This sequence comes from Candidatus Kaiserbacteria bacterium CG10_big_fil_rev_8_21_14_0_10_47_16, assembly GCA_002773395.1. GTDB lineage: Bacteria > Patescibacteriota > Minisyncoccia > Phycocordibacterales > UBA918 > 1-14-0-10-47-16. The sequence continues at coordinate 43,716 of PFBI01000004.1, read as the reverse complement.
GCTCTGAAAGACGGAGATGATGAGAAAGCGGGTGCATCACTCGACTGGTATAGAAGTGTTTTTGGAAAAGATTGCTACCTTGAAATTACACACCACCCAGAAATCCTCGACCACGAGTCTCTCCAAAAAAAGATAATTGATCTTGCAGAAAAATCAGGTACCCCACTCGTTGCTGCGCATGATGTGTATTATTTGAATAAAGACGATTACCTCGCGCGTGAGGCGATGCTCAAGATTCAAAGTGGTGGCGTCGTAGAAAGTATTGAAATTGACGACGAACACGAAGATTTCTCTTTCCTCACCACAGAACAAATCAAAGAGCTTTTTGCGGATACTCCTGAAGCAGTTGCGAACACGGTAAAAATTGCTGACGAATGTAACGTACACATGGAGCCAGGTAAGACGTGGTACTTCCCGAACTACATTATTGAAAGTGGTCGCGAGCCAGACGATGAACTCCGTTTTCTTGCAGAAAAAGGCGCCCTATGGCGCGGCATGTCACTTGATGATGCTGTTGTAAAAGATCGCCTCAACTACGAGCTCGACATTATTAAAATGAAGGGCTACGCGAAATACTTCCTCGTGGTGGGCGATCTTATTCGTGAGGCGCGCGAGCGTAAAATCCTCACCACCATTCGAGGATCTGTTGCGGGGTCACTCACCACTTACGTTCTCGGTATTACCAATGTAGACCCGCTTGAATACAATCTCCCCTTTGAACGATTCCTCAATCCTGAGCGACCATCCGCTCCGGACATCGACATGGACTACGCCGATAACCGTCGTGACGAGATTATTGCGTACGCTAAAGAAAAGTACGGCGAGGATAGAGTTGCGCAGATTGGCACCTTCGGAACAATGATGGCACGCGCTGCAGTGCGCGATGTCGCACGTGCACTCGGGCAACCCTACGCAGTCGGCGACAAAATCGCGAAGCTCATTCCTATGGGAAGTCAGGGGTTCCCCATGACCATTACCCGAGCGCTCGAGATTGAACCCGATCTTGCGAAAGAGTATAAAAATGATTCTGACGTTCGCGCGGTCATCGACCTTGCGAAAAAAATCGAAGGGCGTGTACGCCATGTTGGTGTGCACGCTGCAGGTGTGGTGATTGCGCCAGAACCACTTTCTGAATTTGTACCGGTACAACCCGATAGCAAAACGGGTAAACTCATCACACAGTACGAGATGCACAGCGTCGGCGAGGACGGCGTTGGGCTTCTTAAGTTTGACTTCCTCGGTATCAAAAACCTCGCCATCCTCGCCGACGCGGTAACCCGGGTAAAAGCAATTCATAACATTGACGTTGATATTGAAAACGTTCCAACTGATGACCAAAACACATTCGACATGCTCGCCCGTGGTGAAACGATGGGACTCTTCCAGCTCAATGGTTCGGGTATGACGGCGTTCTTGCGCCAACTAAAACCGACGACCATCCACGACATCAACGCGATGGTTGCACTCTATCGGCCCGGACCGATGGAATCTATTCCGCAATACATTGAGCGTAAGCACAACGCAAACCTCATCACCTACCTCGACCCTCGCCTCACAAAGATTCTCGATCGTTCATACGGTGTGGTGACGTATCAGGATGACGTACTCATGATTTCACGCGAACTCGCCGGATACTCATGGCTTGAAGCCGACATGCTTCGTAAAGCGATGGGAAAGAAGATTCCTGAAGTGATGGAAGCTGAACGACAAAAGCTTCTTGATGGTTTCCGGGACCACGGAAAGATATCTCCGAAAGTTGGTGAAAAACTCTGGAAACTTATCGAACCATTTGCCGCCTACGGATTTAACAAAGCCCACGCTGCGAGCTATGGCCGCGTTGCCTATCAGACCGCCTATATGAAGGCAAACTACCCTGCCCCATACATGTCTTCTGTACTCACTGCTGACTCAGGAGACACTGAGAAGATTTCTGAAATCATCCACGAGTGTGAGCGCATGGGTATTGAAGTACTCCCCCCAGACATCAACGAAAGTTTCGCCGACTTCTCCGTTGTACCAGCGAAGGATGGCATCGAGGCAAAGATTCGCTTTGGACTCACGACGGTCAAAAACTTCGGTGCGGGCGTTGCCGAAGCAATCATTACCGAACGAAAGGCAAACGGCCCCTATACCTCCCTTTCGGATTTCCTCACGCGCGTCACTGACAAAAACCTCAACAAAAAATCTCTTGAGTCACTCATCAAAGTCGGTGCCTTCGATCGATTCGCAGAACGCGGCATCATGTTTGGCAATCTCGATACAATGCTCGCATACAACAAAGAACACGCGAGCGGCAAAGAGTCTGCGCAAGATTCGCTCTTTGGTGGTATTGCAGACTCCACGTTCCATGAGCTCAGTCTGAACCCGACCGAACCTGCAAGCTCAATGGAAAAACTTATTTGGGAAAAGGAGTTGCTCGGTATTTATGTATCGGGTCACCCGCTCGACAACTTTGCGGCTGAACTTAAAAAGCGTTCTTCAATTACTGATGTCCGCAGTGATAATCGCAACGGTATTCCAGTTGTCACTGCCGGTATTATTGAAACGGTGAAAGAACTGCTTACCAAGAAAGGTGACCGAATGGCATTTATTGCGCTCGCTGATCAAAAAGATTCTATCGAAATGGTCGCGTTCCCCGAGACATACCACACGTACAAAGAGCTTCTTATACCAGGTACGTGTGTGGCTATTAAAGGCCGTCTCTCAATCCGTAACGACGAACCAACTATTGCGCTTGAGAAGGTAAAACGGCTTTCTGATGGCGGAGACTAGAGCGGGTACGAATCAACGAGGGTTGCTTCCACCACAAAGCGATCGTCTTTACTTCCGAATGAGTTACACGTTGCGAGCGCAAGTGTTGCTGTCCCAGCGACCAGTGATACCTCGGCCGTACTCGCCTTCGCCTCATACACACGGTCAACACGATACACGTACTCGAAGTCAGATGATTGAATACGAATCTTATCTCCCCACTTCAAATTTTGAATACCGTTGAATGCTTGGAAGTTTTTATTGATGACGTTCGGAAGTCCACTTGAGTGACCAAAGAGAAATACGGTACCGTCTTGGAGAAGGTCTGCTGATTCTGGATGACGCACAACGCCTGAAAGAAGTGCACTATCGAGTGTAGGAATATCCGCTGATTCTGGATTGAGAATATTCACTTCTTTACCCAATGTATCGAAAATAATTTTATCAGGAGTCGCATCAACACCGGCACGAATGACTGGCGCTTCATTTGCTGCGGTCGCGGCACTCGGTGTACTTGACGCAGTCTCAGGACTCTCTGGAATAAAATCAATGACATAAAGCACGCCGTACGTAAGGAGCACAACACCAAAAACCATCGTAAAAAACGTAAGCTTCTTTCCTTCTAATTCTCTAAAAAATCGATTAAACATATTCTATAGTCTACTACACCGCACTTCCAGCAACGTAGCCAGTTGTCCAACAGAGCTGAAGTGAGTACCCGCCCGATGGACGGCTCACGTGAAGCGCATCGCCGATCACAAAGAGATTGCCGTGCTTCTTTGAGCGCATAGTCTTTGTATCAATCTCAGCGAGATCAACGCCGCCATCAGACACCACCGCCCATTCGTAGCCCATCGTGCCCGAAATGGTCAGCGGCATCGCCTTGAGAAGATCAGAGAGGAATAGGCGCTCTTCTTTCGTAATGCTGTGCACCTTCTTCTCAGCAACCTGCGCAGGAAGGAGCGAAAGTACTGCTTCTGTCATTCCTGCTGGCACGAGGCCTTTGAGGATGTTTTTGAAGTCTTTGTTTTTGTTTTGTTCAAATACACCAAGTACGCGGTTTCGTACCGTACCTACTTCGGTATCTGGATATAAGTCGATGTACGCACGTACGGGGCCTGCAGCAAGAAGCTTCTTTACCTCTTTCGCACTATTGAGAATCAGTGGACCCGAAACACCAAAGTGTGTGAAGAGAATTTTCCCTGTTCGTGAAAATCGAGTCTCTTTATTTTCTTCCATGTCAGAAAACGTAATCTTCATAAATGAAAGTGACGTACCCGAAAGTTTCTTTACCCAATCTTCAAGCGCAATGAGAGGCACAATATCTGGATTTGAATTGTGTACGGTGTGACCAAGAGTTGAGAGCCATGAAATTCCTTCACCCGTTGAGCCTGTTTCAGGACGTGAGTTCCCTCCCGTTGCAAGCATGAACGTACGCCCCGCAAATACTCCTCCGTTTGTTTTCACACCAATGATCTTTCCTGCGTCTTGAATAAATCCATCAACGCGAACCCCCGTACGAATGGTGACATTGTGCGCCATGACATATTCTTTCATCACACGCACGACATCGAGCGCATCTTGCGTTGCTGGGAAGGCACGTTTTTTGGCTTCAACGACAAGTGGCAACCCTCGTGATTCAAAAAAGGTAAAAGTGTCCTTCATACCGAACTGTGAAAACGGTGAGTACAGAAACGGTTCTGCATCTCCATAGAATGAGAGGAGCTCACGAACATTTTCTTCTGCATTTGCAATATTGCAGCGACCGCCGCCCGTGATACCGAGCTTGCGACCGAGTGTTCGGTTTTTCTCAAGAAGAAGCACACGCTTTCCGCGCTCTGCTGCTCGACCCGCTGCCATCATTCCGGCAGGACCTCCGCCGATGACGATAACGTCGTAAAACTCCTTTTGATTTGACATAATTTCAAAAGCATAGCACAATTACGGCTCAAATCAAAACTATGAACGAAGACCTCCAATTTCCCATGCGAATAAACAAATATCTCGCGCACAAAGGTCTCTCAACAAGACGCGGTGCTGACACACTCATTGAAACGGGTAAGGTGTTTATAAATGGTGTTCGTGCAACACTTGGACAGCAAATTGCCAAAGACGATACCGTAGATGTGCGCAGTAAACATAAAGAATACCGCTACATTGTGTACAACAAACCACGTGGCGTCATTACCCACTCTCCTGCTGAAGGTGAGACTGATATTCTCATGCGCCTCAAAGAAGACTACAATCTCACCGGACTCTTCCCTATTGGCCGGCTCGATAAAGACTCTGAAGGTCTCATGATTATGACTGATGACGGTCGCATCACTGACCGACTTCTCAACCCTGAGCATGCCCACGAACGCACGTATGAGGTGACCGTCGACAAGCCCATCACAAATCAGTTTTTACGCACCATACAATCTGGTATGCGCATTGAACGATATTTTACAAAACCAGCACAAGTTGAAAAGACAGGACCAGCGCGGTGTCGCATCACACTCACTGAAGGTAAGAAGCACCAGATCCGTCGTATGTGCGCAGGACTCGGATACCAAGTACAGCAATTGAAGCGTGTACGAATTTTAAATCTTGCAGTTGGTGACATGAAGCCAGCACAATATCGCATCATCAAAGATGCCGAGCTGAAAGAATTTCTCAAACAAATTGGATTATAAAAAGAAAACCCCGTGTCTTTGACACGGGGTTTTCTTTTTATTTTATTGAAGGAATTTGAGCGCTGCGTCCATTTGTGGATCTTCGCCAGCAAGGTATTGCTCTGGAGTACGAGTGACGGTCGTATCTGGCGAGAGTCCTTTGTCTGAGATTGAGACGCCATCTGGTGTGAGCCAGCGAGCGATCGTGACCTTCAGTGATGACTTTGTTCCGATATCGATAAGCTCTTGTACCGAACCTTTTCCAAATGTTTGCTCGCCAATGAGTGTTGCGACGCCGTGTTCTTGCAGAGCGCCTGCGAGAATTTCAGATGCTGATGCTGAGCCGCCATCAACCAGTACCACCATCTTCTGTGGTGCGTACGAACCGAGTGTTTTGCCACTACTTCGGTACACATCTTCCTTGTATGACTCGCCGTAGCTTTCACGGACAACCACTTGCCCCGCTGGGAGGAAGTAACTGGCTATCTCAACCGCGCTCTGGAGATACCCTCCTGGGTTACCGCGGAGATCGAGTACGATTTTATGTGTTCCACTTCCGACGTAAGTGCGGAGCGCTTGCTGCATTTCTGCTTCTGCGAGTGCATTGAAGCTGTAGAGCTTGATGACGAAGGTATCACCGTGCACTTCAGTATCTATTGTCGGTACCACGATAGTGTCACGGACCACTGAGATTGCGACCACTTCAGACGAATCCTTTCGTACCACGGTGAGGTTTACGGTAGTCCCTTTTTCTCCACGAATGAGCTTTACCGCTTCATCCACCGTCATACCTTCTGTTGAAGTGTCGTCAATACGGATGACCTGATCTCCAGAACGAATACCTGCTTTCTCTGCGGGACTGTCGGGGAGCGGTGCGATGACCGTAATGATACTTTCACGCATTCCTACTTCCATTCCAACACCACTGAAGTTTCCTGAGATATCTTCTTGGAATGCAGACGATTCTTCCGGTGGGAAGAAAACGGTGTATGGATCACTGTATGAAGAGACAAGGCCACGAATCGCACCTTCAATGCGCTGTTCGTCTGTAGGGAGCGCGTCCGCGTGACTACTCACGAACTTTTTATCAAGTGAATGCCACACCTGCCAAAATTCGGTGAGATCAACGTCTTCGGGTGGAGTATTCTTTTCACCGTAAAAGAGTGAACTGACACTCGCCTGCATACTCATACCTGAGCCAAGTTGGAGTCCTGAGAAAAATGATGCTGAAGCAAGAAGGATTGCAAGTCCAATGCCAAGAAGCGGGAGCTTCGACTGATACAGGGTGAGTCCCATCTCTTCCTGATCCTGATCGTGCGAAGGTCCGTTCATATCATCTTGTAGTCTCATATAGAGGGCATTATTACACATTTGTTGTCATACTAAAACTGTGTATATGCGGAAACGTCATGCTAAAATGAGTTACGACATGATAGAGACCTATACACAAGGTACCCTCACATGGGTAGATGTTCTTAATCCAACGCCCGACGAAGTGCGCGCGCTTCTTGAAACATACCAACTTCCTCCTTCCCTCCTCGGAGATCTCGCTGCGCCTGTACCGCAGTCTCGAGCACTTTCTATACAAGGCGTCATCAAGGTGACCATGGATTTTCCTATTGTAAAACGGGAAGATATTGAGCGCGCACATGAGCTCAAATTCCTCATTACGAAGCATGCGCTTATCTCTGTACGATACGAAGACATGGGCGCAATCGATCAGTTTAAGCGAGAGTTCGAGGTCATCGGGACCCTCTATAAAACAAATAAACATGCGACAGGAGCTCACCTTTTCTTTGCACTCCTTCGCACGCTCTACAACGCACTGGATACCAAGCTCGACTACCTCGAATCAAAGATGAACGACATCCAACGTGAAATGTTTGATAACCGCGAGAAAGAATTGGTCTTCGTCATTTCAAAAACAAGTCGGCGCGTGCTTACTTTCAGACAAGTGCTCAAAACCCATGAGCGTGTCTTCGCCTCACTTGAAGACGAAGTTGAAGAATGTTTTGGAGAATCTGTATCGCTCGGACTTGCTGAAGAAATTCTGCACGGAGAAATGCTCACCACCAGAACGCACAGTCTCTTTGAAGCTTTTGAAGAATTGCGTGAGACAAACTTTGCGCTTCTCACCACAAAGCAAAACCAGATCATGACCGTCCTTACCATCATGGCGTTTATCACCTTCCCACTCTCACTCTTCACCTCTATGTTCGGTATGAACACAACCCACACACCGATTCTTGGGCACCCGAACGATTTCTGGATTATTGTGGGAATCATGACAGTCGTCACTATCGGTTTCTTTGGATTCTTCAAGTATAAGAAGTGGATGTAATGCAGGTTTATCCATATCTGATACACTAAAGCCCTATGTTTGGCCTCTTCAGAAAAGAAAAAGACTCAGCTCAAGCGACGGCCCTCTCTCTCTACAATACTGCCTCAGGAAAAAAGGAACCTTTTGTACCACTTCAGAAAGGCGTTGTTTCTATGTACTCATGTGGACCGACCGTGTACGATCATATTCATATCGGTAACCTCCGTGCATACCTTCTCCCTGACATTACAAAGCGTGCGTTGCAGTACCAAGGATTCACCGTTCATCACACCATCAATTTTACTGACTTCGGTCACCTCACTGATGACGGTGACGAAGGTGAGGACAAAATGATGAAAGCGCTCAAGCGTGACGGCAAGCCTATTACCCTTGCCGCAATGCGCGACGTTGCAGAGATCTACATGCAATCCTTCAAGGATGACAACCTTCGTTTTCGTAATATTCCTCCAACCTACTACACTCCCGCAAGCGACTACGTGCAGGAACAGATCGTTCTTATTACCACACTCATGGACAAAGGCTACGCGTACGAAATTTCTGATGGCGTGTATTTTGATGTCACAAAGTTTCCAGAATACGGCGTGCTTGGAAATGTTGATATCACCAAACTCAAAGATGGTGCACGTGTCGAAATAAACCCAGAAAAGCATCACCCTGCAGACTTCGCACTTTGGAAAAAAGGCATGCTCGGATGGGATAGTAAATGGGGTAAGGGATTCCCGGGGTGGCATATCGAGTGTACTGCGATGGCATTCGCAACACTTGGAAAACAGATTGATATCCACACAGGTGGTGAAGATCTGAAGTATACCCACCACAACGGGGAAATTGCGCAAGCAGAAGCCATTACAAAAAAACCGTTTGTGCACTATTGGCTCCACAATGCACACATCAGTGTCAACGACACGAAGATTGCGAAATCGCTCGGAAACGGAATTCGTCTCTCCGGTCTTGAGGATCGTGGATACTCGCCTGAAAGTTACCGATATTGGCTTCTCACAGGACACTATCGCTCACCGATGAATTTTACCTTTGAAGCACTCGACGGAGCGCGCCAAGCACTCTTCCGTCTCAAGCGGTACATCTTTGAAGAATGGAAAAATGAAAGCGGTGAAATCAACCACGGGTACAAAGTGAAATTCCTTACGGCAATTAACGATGACCTTGATACCCCGAAGGCGATTGCACTCATGTGGGAATTAGTAAAAGACACGACCGTCATATCGAAAGATAAAGTCGCAACACTTCGTGAATTTGATATCGTACTCGGCCTCGGACTTTCCGATGCTTCCGATGTGGCAGCACGAGCACTCGGCGTCATTGAAGCAGAAGATATTCCCGATGATATTAAAAAGCTCCTTGAAGAACGTGAGACTGCACGCAAAAATAAAGACTTTGCCGAAGCAGACAGACTCCGTGAAGCATTAAATCTCCAAGGCTACACGGTCGAAGATTCTCCACAGGGAGCCCGCGTCTCGAAGGTGTAATGAAAAAAGACCGGAAGCTTTGCTTCCGGTCTTTTTATTATCGCACCTCCCAATCGTTTCCCTTTACTGCAGCGTATATTTTTTCCATAATCGTATCTACCTCTTCGCTTGCGAGCGTTTTTTCATATGACTGGAACACCAAGCGGAATGCAAATGACGTTCGTCCATCTTTGGTAAATTCATCGAAGAGTGTAATCCGTACACAGAGATCTCCTGCTTCTTTTTGTAAGACCGCAATCACATCTGCAGCGGTTGTTCCCTCAGATACCCAGAGCGCAATATCACGCGCGATGTGCGGGTATTGAGAAAATGCTTTGTACTGTATCTCTGCTCCCACAGGTTGTGGTTCGTATACAGTCGGTTGTGGTAGCTGTGTTATGAGCTCGGTAAAGGCGATTTCTACGACACCTTTCTCAATCTGTGTACCAAGCGATACTCCAAGGTCTTTCTCAAGCACACTCATTGCTTCCGTGAGGACAGCATCGTCCTTTGGATTATAACCATCTTGTCGAGTACGAGCGCCAAACGCAAGTGAGAACCGCTCTGTCACTCCCCCATCTCCTTTACTGAACACCGTACCAATTTCAAATACACGAATGTCTCGCACACCAAGTACGTCGACGAGTGGAATATTTTTATCGAGTACCTCGATAATATTCTTTTTCAATGATGAGCGAAGGTATTCTTTATCACTCGCAAGTGCGTTCTGTAATCTGATTTCATCTTTCTTTCGAAATGATGAGGTAATGACTTCAAAGAATCCAAGACCAATAAGTACCTCACGGACACGTTCGCTATAGTAATGACGAGCATTAATTTCTTTTAGTAATATCTGTTCCGGCACAATAGGTGCTACGTGCTCATACCCATAAATGCGTCCAATCTCTTCAATAAAATCTTCTTCGATATCCAAATCGTTTCGTTCCCATGGGCCAACTGCTACAAAGCCCTCTTTAGTTTCCTCAACCGTCGCGCCAATACGAACCAAAATATCTTTCATCTCCTCTCGCGTAAGTGAGAGTCCGAGAAGCGCGTTCGTCTTCGCTTCAGTCACTGCAACGCGCGATTGTGACCGCGCCATCGGGTATGTATCGGTAATTCCAACAAGTGTTCCTCCTGCGATATCTGTAATAAGTTTCACGACAGCATCAAGTGCGTACGGGGTAAGCTCAGGCGAGAGATCATTTTCAAATCGCTTTGATGCATCTGTCTGTAGTTTTAAAAACTGCGATGCGACACGCGTCACAGACGGATTAAAATGTGCAGCTTCAAGAATAATGGTCGTCGTCTCTTTACCAATCTCTGCATAGGTTCCTCCTTTAATTCCCGCAATACTTGCTGGCGCATCATTCGTTGTATCTACAATAAGCTGTGCCCGCGGTGTCAGCTCATATGTTTCTCCTGTAAGCACCGTGATCGTCTCGCCGGCTGCGGCAGCACGAACACCAACATGATATGTACCGTCTTTTTCTTGCCACTTCGCTGCATCATACGCATGAAGCGGCTGACCAAGCGAGAGCATCACGTAGTTGGTGGCATCAACAACATTGTTGATTGATCGTTGACCAAGTGCCTGCAGTCGACTCTTGAGCCACTCCGGTGAATCGCCAATAGTGACCCCTTCCATAAGGGCGAGTGTGAGCCGCGAACAATGTTCAGGATTTGTGATTGTCGCTACCAATTTATCTGTAGTAGGAAGCTCTGGACGAACCGTGAGCGGATCGTGGGCAAGTGGCACCCCTGTAATTGATGCTATCTCCCGAGCAATACCTCGGTGTGAGAGACAATCCGCTGCGCGGTTTGGAAGTACGTCCACATCGATAACAGTATGATCTCCTTTCACTTCAGTTCCTTCAATTTCAAATGCATGAAATGTCAAAAGATCCGCAACCTTTTCAGAACTAGGTGCATTCTCTCCGAGATATTCTTCTAACCAATCGTAAACTACCTTCATATTCAGCCCGTTAGAGATAGAAAACCTTTTAATCTGTTTTTAATATATCGCTTACCCATACCTGTTTTTAAATACTCTTCACGAGCGTATGCATCCTCTTGATTATGGCACATTTCATAATAAATAAGTTCAACTGGCAATCTCTTTTTTGTTGCAGTAACCTGCCCTTTGTTGTGCTGATTAAAACGTTTTCGTAGGTTATTAGTACAGCCAGTATAAAATCGATTATCTTGTTTGCTTTTGAGTACGTAGACATAAAATGACATGTGTTATCTCTAACGGGCTAAAATTGATTGATTACACGCAAGTCACCTGAGTAGAGATTACGTACATCATCGAGGTCATATTTCATAAAGCCAAGTCGATCAATTCCCATTCCGAATGCGAACCCTGAATATACTTCAGGATCAATTCCTGCATTCTTCAGTACACTCGGGTGCACCATACCTGCTCCCATAATTTCCACCCAGCGGCCAGCAAGCTTGCTCCCACTCGAAGAAGAGACCTTCATATCCACTTCTACACCCGGCTCCACGAATGGAAAGAAACTCGGACGAAACCGTACTTCTGTCTCCCCACCGAGGAATTTGGAGAAGAAATACTCAAGTGTCCCTTTGAGGTGCCCCATGTTGACGCCTTTGTCGACATACAGCCCCTCAAGCTGGTAAAACTGCGCCTCATGCGTCGCATCGGTAGCTTCGTTACGAAACACCTTCCCAGGCACAATAACGCGAATTGGCGGCTCATTGGCCTCCATATACCGAGCCTGTACGGGTGACGTATGCGTTCGGAGTACCGTTGGCTCAGACACGTCTTCTTTCCGAAACCAGAAGGTATCCTGCATGTCTCGTGACGGGTGATCCTTTGGGACATTCAATTGGTCAAAGTTGTAATATTCAGTCTCGGCTTCTGGACCTTCAGCAAACACAAATCCAATTTCGGCAAAAATACTATTGATCTCTGCAATCATTTGCGACAGTGGATGTTTGTGTCCGTGCTGTGTGTCCATACTATTACTCTACTATAACCTGATATACAAGTTTTCCGTCGTATAGATAAATCTGACCATTTTGCACTCGTGCATGAAATCCTTTTCCTAAGACAATAGGTTGCATGTTATGCCACGCGCGTCCGTCGAACTCTTCAACGTATACTCCTGAATCAAGTGTAAGGAGGGCAAGGTCAGTGCTCCCCGGATAAAAATCAAAATCTCGCACCGTCTCCCCTCTTCGGTCAAGAATAATTTCTGGCGTACATAATGCATCTTGCGAGACCGACTGAACCGGTCCAATCATTTCTGTTGTCACATCCGCCGCCAGTGCAAGGGCTGCTTTTTTGGTTACCGGTGATGCAGTCGGGACTTCCGACGCTACGTCTCCAAGAAGATCGAATTCTTCAGCACAGTAGTAGTACGGCATGCTCTCTCGAGAACTCGTCCATGAAACTGCGACATCATCTCCCTGTTGATACAGGCGGACGCTGTTAGATTCTTTTGTTGTGGTCGCAGTCGTTGTTGCAGAGCCACCGAGTAAGTCCCCTACCCGCCCAGGAAGTGATGCCGTTGTTGGTGTCTTTTGCGCTTCACCTGAAAAAAGTTCAAGCAATGTTTCATACTCTGTATCAGAAATAAGCTTTGCCGTGTCTTTTGATTTTTGTACCACGACTGTGTTTGTCGACGATGCAGCAAGTGTTGAGCTCGCAAAGAGCACGGTGTCTCCTACACTATTTTTCCACGGTGAGACAAATCGTAATTGAGGTACCAATGCAATGTTGAATGCTTGTGCTTCTGTCACGACGTGTGCGTATACCGGAAGTTCTTTTACCCATGTGTGATACCCGTCGCGCTGCACATGTACTCGATGTGTCCCTGGTTCAAGACCTTGCGCATAAAACGCTGTACGGAAGGTACGTGTCTCGCGTACGAGTTGATTGTCAATATAAATCTCTGCACCCGTACGCTTTGCCGCCACATAAAGTCCTCCGGTACTTATGAAGGTTCCGTTTGCATCAAGACTGAAACGGTATCCTGTAGCATAGAGGTACAAGAATGGTAGACCGAGAACAAAAAGCCCCAAAAGGAAAAAGGAGAGGTAGCGACGGCGCTGCAATGAAAGAGGTTTAACACTCGGTAATTCATCCATATATAGGGCTACTTTAGCATAAAAGGATTGAAAAATCCCCTCACAATTCAAAAGAATTGTGAGGGGATTTTTAGTACCTAACTCTTTCCTCCATCCGTTCGATGCTTCGGTGTAACCCAAAATCCCATATATTTTCCAAACATGAGTCTCGTCTGAGCATCAAGGCCCGGTAATGCACTAAAGACCACCATCGTTACCGGCACCAAAATCCACTGTACCGCCATCACAATATAATGAAAACGTCCTTTACCTTCTGGACGAGTTGGAATAAGTGTCAACGAAATCATCGATGAGACCACCAACCCAAACATCGCAACGATGAGCAGGTTCCGAACAACGATCGGCAAGTTGTACGAGAGTACCGATTCGTGAAATACTCGACCTCCAAAAAAGAGAGGTGCCCATCCCATGATGAAGAGCATGATTGGGTTGGTAACGAGTGACCAGTACCCTTCTGCTTGCTGGAGCGTAATGAGGAGACGACGTTTCAATGGGATCTTTTTGTTCTTTGTGAAGTGATACACGATGTACACAAAGTTCTCGACACCATACGTCCATCGTCGGTGTTGTTTATAAATATTTTTGATCGTTCCCCAAATTGATGGAGCGGCGTTTGCATCCATTGATACGGGATACGACAGCGGGACCACGTCATACTCTCCATCGTTTGCAAGGAGCAGGTTCCAATAAATTCGAGAATCTTCACTCACCATGTTGCGCTGCCAATATCCCACTTCGTACAGTGCTTGGAAACTCACCGAGTGCGAAGAGAACGTAGCCATACGCTCCGGACGTTCCTGCTGAATCATTTCCCAAAATGTACTCGACATCGCAACAACGCGCGAGAATGTCGATGCATCCCACATATTGTTATTAAAAATTGGAATTGGTTGGAATGAACTCTTGAGTGGCCGCGCTGCTGTCATAAAGTGCCACACCAAGCAGTTGAAGTAGTCGGGGTACACCACCGTATCAATATCGAAAATCGATACCAGTGCGTGATTGTAGCGAATACCATGTGGATCGAGAACCTTCGTACGGACTTCTTCTGCAGCCCATGCAGCATTCGATCCTTTACCAGCCATCTCGCCCACAATGTCATCAGGATGCTCTGAGACAAGGAAGAATCCAAACGTACCGGCCCATTTTGCTTTCATACGCTCCGCAATATCCATTGCACTCTTTCCTGCGCGACGTTCAACACCCAGTACAATGACCATGTTTTTTAGGTCGTACTTTGTCTGAGCAAGTGACGTAAGACTTGCCTCAATAACGTCTTCAGACTCATTATAAAATGGAAGGATGACAACCTGATACAGGTGACCATATTCAAAACGTTCTATCATTTTTCCCCAGTCCATCGCCATGTGACTTCGGAGTCGTTTCCAACTGTGACGAAGGTGGTATGAAAGGAACGCAGTTTTCAATACCCAATACACCGCAAACGCAATAATAAAGTACGCAGCGATGAACGGAACATAGATCGACATGAGTACGACACCGATAAGTGTTGTCCATGACGCCGCTCCAGGAACGATTTCAAGGAATCGATATAACCGCCGGTTTTTCCCGGTAAGCTCGCTCGCACGACCAACATTGAAGTCAGATCGACGTGCGTACTCTAAAAGATGTTCCTCACTGTCCATGGCGCGAGTATAGCGTTATTTACCAAATAATCAAAGGGTCGAGGCGTTCAAAAGAAGTTTGCATTTACTGACCTTTTTGGGCATAATAGCCGAGCGCTCATGCGCATTTTTGTTTGCCGCCTTAGCTCAGTTGGTTAGAGGTGACGAAGTATGGGATACTTCTTCACGTTTTGTAAATTTACAAAACTCTACCACTCAGCCAGAGTTGCAAAACAGTAGTGACCTGCCGCCTTAGCTCAGTTGGTTAGAGCAACGGTTTTGTAAACCGTAGGTCCTCGGTTCGAATCCGAGAGGCGGCTCCAAGGTTAGGGTCATGTCTATAAAAAATCACCGCTCCTATAGGAGCGGTGATTTTTTATAACCGTGTACCGATCGACTCTTCTTTATGTGCCTTTCGTTCATCCTCAGAGAGAGCGACTTCCTCCTTGTGCGCCTCGAGTTCATCCAGTTTCGTACGCGGTTCACCAAACTGCTTCGCGCGCTGTGCAAGCGCTTTATTGGTCCGCTCCAACCGATTTGCATGTGTGAGGACAAACGAAATAAAACTCTGGAACACACGAAGTATGACATGCACCGCATAGTGGATACTTTGCCGAATAACATCGCGACCGAGATATCGGCTTATTCGTGTAATGTATGCAAACATCTGGAACACTCGTTGATCAAGTTGTGTCCGCGCTTCTTCAAAGAAACGTTGTCCGCGACGACGTTCCATACGAAAGAGCACAGCAAAAAGAGCGACGCTGACCCCGCTTATACCAATACCGATGAGTGGTCCTACCATGAGTCTATTTTACCGAAACACGACGTACTTCTGCAATAGCGATATTCTCACCAAATTTCTGAACGGCGTTGTTTATAAGATCACTAATAGTCTTTTCTGAATCCTTAATGAATGGCTGTTCAAGGAGAATGCGGTCTTTAAAGTATGCACTGAGCTTTCCTTCAAGAATTTTTTCTTGCATATCCGCTGGCTTGTCGGCAACTTCTACTTTAAATACTTCACGTGCTTTTGTGAGTGCTGTTTCATCAACATCTTCACGAGTCACATAGAGTGGCGCTTGCGCAGCAACATGCATTGCAATATCACGTGCAAGTTTTATAAACTCTTCATTCTTTGCAACAAAGTCTGTCTCACAAGCAAGATTCACCAGTGCTGCAACTTCACCCGTATTGTGTACATATGATCCGATAGTACCTGAGCCGAGTTCACGGTCAGATTTTTTTGATGCAGCTTCCCCACCCTTCTTCTGAAGGATAATGAGTGCTTTTTCCATATCGCCACCTGCTTCTTCAAGTGCTTTTTTACATTGCATCACAGAGATGCCTGTCTTGTCTCGTAATTCTTTAAGTTGAGCTGAAGTTATTTCCATATGCAATAAAGAACAAATTAAACTAACAACGGTAACTTCCTATCGTGATCGGAATTCTCGCTTCGCAGCTGGCGCAGGAGGTACGTATTCGCTACGGCCCTTTGCGTATGAATCTGCAAGTTCTTTGAGAACCAGAGCAACACTGCTTCGGAGTGCATCGTTTACAAGAATTGGATGCGTGACCACTGCAAGGTTTGCATCTGAGCTCGTGATAGCGACCGTTGGAACATCGAGTTCATTTGCTTCACGTACTGCAATTGCATCGTGTCGTGGGTCCACTACAACCATAAGGTTTGGTGTACGATCAACGGTCTTAATACCACCAAAATTGTGTGTGAGCTTTGTGAGTTCACGACCGATCATCACTCGTTCTTTCTTTGTGTACTTTCGTTCAAGTTCTCCCGATTCACCCTGTGCAGTGAGGTCGAGTAGTCGCGCGATACGCTTTTTGATTTCAGAGAAGTTAGTCAACATTCCTCCAATCCATCGGTTTGTCACATATGGCATATCAACCGCTTCAGCAGTTGCTTTCACGAGTGCAGATACTTCATCCTTTGTTCCAACGAAGAGAACGGTCTCTCCTTTCCGTCCTGCTTCCTCGAGAACTGATTTAGCGTCTGCAATAAGGTCACTGGTCTTCTCAAGATCGAAGATATCAGTTCCCTGCTTTGTACCAAAAAGGTACGGTGCCGATGTTGGGTGACGGCGACTTTTTCCAAATCCGAAGTGTGCTCCGGCCTTGAAAAGTCGGTCAATAAGGTTCTGTTTAATTTCTGTTGACATAATTGTATTAAAAAAGCGCACAGGCGCTCGTTGCCCGAGATGCTACCATACGACTCATAATTCTGCAACGCTTCCGCTCGCTGCCACTTTGAGTGCAGCGATAATATCATCAAGCTTTCCGGCCATTACTTCCTCCATATTATGCCACGACTCCTTAATTCGATGATCGGTAATTCGACTTTGTGGAAAGTTGTAAGTGCGGATCTTTTCCGATCGGTCACCTGTGCCAATCTGTTCTTTCCGAACTGCAGCATACTTCTTCGCTTCCTCTTCCTCGTGAAGCATTTCAAGCTTGGCAATAAGAAGACTCATCGCTCGTTCACGGTTTTTGAGCTGTGAGCGCTCTGCCTGTGAACGTACGTCAATACCTGTTGGGCGGTGCACCAATCGTACCGCAGATTCCACCTTGTTCACATTCTGTCCTCCTGCACCTCCGGCGCGTGAAAACTCCATTTCAATATCGTCTGGTTTAATGTCTACCGTCGGCTTCTTACGCATTGGGAGCACCGCTACTGATGCTGTCGACGTGTGAATACGTCCCTGCTTCTCGGTGACAGGAATCCGTTGTACGCGGTGTACGCCGGTCTCATAGCGGAGTGCATCATAAACACTGCTCCCGAGTATCTCGACAACTCCTTCTTTGTATCCTCCTTGGGCAGCCCGAGATTCTGCAATGATTGTCGTTTTCCATCCCTGCAGCTCTGCATACTTTATATACATCTGCGCAAGTTCTTCTGCAAAGAGTGCCGCCTCCTCCCCTCCTGCTCCTGCACGAATTTCGAGAATGACACCATACGGCTTTACATCTTCTTCCCGCGCATTCTCAATAATGGTCTCCATTTCTGTGTACTGACGCTCAAGTTCGGTATCAATCTCTTTTAACTCTTCTTCAGCAAGTTCACGCATAGATGCATCCTCACGCATGAGCGCAACTTCAGCACGCTTTGTTGCAAGAAGATCAAATTGCGACACCAAAAACTGCGTTTTCTGATTATCGCGAAATTCTTGTAGTTTTTCTTCTAAAAATTCCATAAATATGACCGCATTGTAGCATGGCATAGAAAAACCCCACGCGCCGAAACGGCGCGTGGGGTTTTTCGTCGTTACGCTTTTGCTTTGCGTCCTCCTGCCTTCTGCTGACGGGCCTTGAAGCGTTCTACGCGACCGGCAGTGTCCATTACCTTTTCTTGTCCTGTATAAAACGGATGTGACGCACTTGAGACGTCTACACGTACCACTGAGTACTCGTTACCGTCAGTCCACTTTTCGGTTTCTGTAGACTCAATAGCTGAACCAATAAGAAATCGCTCTCCAGACGAGTTGTCGTGGAAGATGACCATGCGGTAATTTTCTGGGTGAATATCTTTTTTCATAGTCGAGACCTGACTCGTATTACATCGCTATACAAAGTCATGACATTTTGGAGCGAGACATTTTGGCGGAGATCGAACTGAACATATGTTCAGAGAGATCGAGCCATTAAATGTTGCAGCCCAAAATGGCGTGACGTCATAGCGAAATACGTTTCTTCTGATAGTAATACGTATGATGTAATACGAGTCAGGTCGCAGTACTATACCAAAAACTCTCGGTTTGGCAACTCTCATAGGAAAGGCGGCTGCCCAAAGGCAGCCGCCGCATTCTCCTTATTTTGGAATCCAGAACCGAAAGTAGCTCCTGAGCCACATTTCAGTAAATCCTGCCGTCAGTGCGTCGAAGCGCTCTTGCTGCTCCATAGCTGCTGTCATGAGCGTCATCACAGGACACATCTGTGCCTTCTGTTCTTCCGTCATGATCAATCTCCTTTCTCTCTCTTAAGAGTACCATAGTGAGTACTCGGTGAAGACTATCCTCCTTGGAGAACCTTGATTTCACCTTCAAGACGCGCGCGACGCTTCATCACATTATCCCCGTATGGATAATTAATTGAGTTTGATGGACCATTCCACCCTGCAAAATATCGAATTGCCGCTGTCCATTCTGCATTATATGTTCCGCCGGCGCCTCCGTTGTCTCGCATAAGAAGTCCGGTCGCCATGAAGGCATCCTGATTATTGAATGGGCTCGATGCCTTATCCTTCCCCGTCAACTTACGAATGTAATCGCTGTTTTTATCATAGTGATAACTCGTACCAGACCCAACAATTCCTCCGTAGTATGCCCACGTGCTCGGAATAAACTGCGACGGCCCCATGGCTCCTCCCCATCCGATACGTTCCCCGCTTCGAATCCATGGACATGAAATTGGTTGTGTATTCACATCAAAGCCGAGCTCCGTGGCAAGTGCAAGGAAGATTGATTGATCGCGATCTGGATGCATCACTTGCTTACCGTACACAATTTCGGTCGCGGTACACGATCCGATATTTGCACCATACGCTGATTCTTGTTCAAGGATTGCAAGAATGAGCGCTGCAGAAACGCCGGTCTTCTGACTTGCAACCTGTGCAAACGCAACCGCGTCCGGGAACGGGATAGCACCACCACCTCCAGAAACCTCGAAGAGCTGCGCTCTAATTTGCGCTGCGCTTTTTTGTGATTGCTGCAAGAGTGCCTGATATTTTGCTTCTTCACCCTTTGTGACTGTAAGTACCTCAGCTTTCTGGGCTTCTTGATCTTCGATATTTGCTTTTTCCTGTTCCTGAAGTCGCTTCAACTTCTCCTCTGAAATCTGCTTCTCTTCAAGGGACGCTTTCTGTTCCTCAGTATCGGTACGCGTGACTTTTACCGTCTCGAGAGAACCGTTGAGTGAAGATTTAATTGATTGGAAGTTTTCCAAGTCATCAAAGAATTCTGAAAGGCTCTGATTACTCAAAATCATTTCTATCAGTGAGTAGTCGTCAATTTCTTGTGTTTGACGTAAGAGTTGCCCAAGTGATTGACGTTGCTTCTCTAAACTTTCGGTAAGGTCCCCAATGACGCCGACTTTGTCTTCAATCTGATTATCAATTTGTGAAATCGCAAGTTCACGCGCTTGGATACCAAGACGTGCTTTTTTAATTTGTGCATTAATAAGATCGAGGTCACGCTCAAGCGATTGTCGTTCTGACTGCTTACCTTGCACGAGCGCTTGTTGTTGTTTAATAAGCTCTTCGTATGCCGAGAGTTGCTTTTCAAGCGCAGCACGCATTTCTGCTTCCGTCTCTGCAGCAAATGTAACGTGCACGAGACTTACCGAAAGAAATACAATGAGGGCGCCGAGGCTAAAGAATTTTTTCATACCGATGTGTACCAAGTATTATACCAGCTCAGGAAGATTGCCTATAGACACAAAACCCGCGGTATACCGCGGGTTTTGTGTCTGATATGTGGATATTACTCCCCTTCTTCAGAATCTTCCTCTTTCTTGCCCTTTTCTTCAACAGCAATTGCATCCATATCAATTTCTGCTGGTGCTTCTTCTGCCTCTTCTTTCACCTCTTGTACGAGTGCAATCATTTCTTCAGGATCATTTTCAAT
This sequence comes from Candidatus Kaiserbacteria bacterium CG10_big_fil_rev_8_21_14_0_10_47_16, assembly GCA_002773395.1. GTDB lineage: Bacteria > Patescibacteriota > Minisyncoccia > Phycocordibacterales > UBA918 > 1-14-0-10-47-16. The sequence goes on along the minus strand of PFBI01000004.1, from coordinate 23,127 downwards.
CTTGACTCCTTCAGGAACAACGATGTCACGTACATGAACAGACGATCCAAAATCAACGAGAGATGACACATCAATAATGAGATGTTTTGGAAGTGCGTTTGGACGACACGTTACTTCTACCTCATGGAGTACCTTCGTAAGTGAACCTCCGAGCTTTACTGCCGGTGCTTCACCAACGAATTCAAGTGCAACATCGAGTGTGAGTTCTTTGCCACGTTCAATAGCGTAGAAGTCAACGTGGATGGCTCCGCCCTTTGCTGCATCGAACGCAACATCGTGCACAAGCACCTCCTTATCTTCACCTACTCCGGTAAGTGTGATGATCGTTGATTCACCTGCTTCACGAAAGATTTTTTCAAACGTTGCTTTATCGAGCGCGATAGTAGTCGCCTCTTCCTTTGGACCATAAACCACAGCAGGAAGCTTCCCCGCTTTGCGGAGTCCTACGAGCTTTTTCCCTTTGATCTCGCGTTTTTCTACGTTAAGTGTAACTGTCATATATATGTGTCATTAGTGTGGCAACTACCATACCACACATTTTAAAAAATGCACATGTGGGCGGGAGGCCAGTTCCCTACGCAACCGCGTTTTCAGGTTTCTTCCCTGCAAGGAAATCGATAATGTTTTGTGCAGCTATCGTAGCCATTTTTTCACGTGTTTCATCACTTGCAGAAGCAATATGCGGTGTAATAACTACATTCTCAAGCGAACTCAGCCCTGCTGCAAGCCTCGGCTCGTTCTCAAATACATCGAGTCCTGCGCCACGGATGACACCATTCTTCAACGCTTCCACCAATGCCGCCTCATCAATAACTGGTCCGCGGGATGTATTAATCAAATACGCTGACGGCTTCATCATTGCGAGCCGCTCTGCATTTATCAAATGATGCGTTGAATCAAGGAGTGGTACGTGTACCGAAACCACATCTGCTTCTTTGAGCACCTCTTCTACACTTGCGCGGAATGTACACTCAATTTCTTTTTCAAGATCTTCGTTCTCTTTGATATCGTAATAGATAACTTTCATGCCGAGACCTTTCTGTGCGCGCACGGCAACACCAGATCCAATACGTCCCGCACCGAGGATGCCAAGTGTCTTGCCTTTCATATCGCTGCCGAGGAGCAGCTCAGGCGCCCAACCTTCATATTCTCCCTTTCGTGTAAATCGGTCACCTTCTGCGATACGCTTCGTGACGGCGAGCATCAGAGAAAACGCATACTCTGCCACTGTATCAGTCAGTACGCCCGGCGTGTTCGTAATAGTAATTCCACGCTCTTTCGCGGCATCAAGATCAATGTTGTTAAATCCAACAGCATAGTTTGCAAAAATCTTTGCGCTTGCAGCTGCATCAAAGACTTCTCCATCTACAGAATCAGTAAGGAGCGAGAGGACTGCGTCATATTCTTTCTCTCCGAGTGCCTGCAAAAGCTCTTCTTTTGTCAGTACTCCGTCTTTCGCGCTTACGACAACGTCGTGTCCTGCTTCTTCAAGAAGCGTAATACCTGCAGTTGGGATTTTTCGTGTTACGTAAATTGATGCCATGTTCTCATCGTGGTTATCGTGTTAATACCCAAATAATACCACGCCGCGGCAGTGGTATACTTTGCCTATATGACACATGAATACGACTTTATTTCGATTGGAGATATTACCATTGACGCGTTTATCCAACTTTCACAGAAAGATGCGACCGTCGTATGCGACATCGACGGTAAACCTTGCCAACTTTCGATGAACTTTGGTGAAAAGCTTCCGTACGAAGACGTCACGGTGGTAAATGCTGTAGGGAATGCTCCAAACGCCGCCGTTGCCGCAAAGCGTCTCGGACTTAAGAGTGCACTCGCAACCAATCTCGGCCATGATCGCAACGGCAAGGACTGTCTCGACGCGCTCCGCACTGAAGGTGTCGATACTGACTTCGTAAAGATACACGAGCAAAAGCTCACTAACTATCACTACGTACTAAGGTACGGTGCAGAGCGTACTATCCTCATTAAACACGAGGAGTATCCGTACATTCTTCCTGATTTTGAAAATCCGCCGCGATATATTTATTTCTCATCTATTGGCGAGAACGGTGTGCAATTTCATCATGACATCGCAACCTATGTTGCTGCCAACAAAGAAACGAAGCTCGTCTTCCAACCGGGCACATTCCAAATCCGCCTTGGATACGAAGCGCTTAAAGATCTCTATGCGGTCACTGAAATCTTTTTTTGTAATAAAGAAGAGGCGCAACAGATTCTCGGTTCTGATGAAACTGACATTCCATCACTCCTCCGCAGTATTCGTGCGCTCGGACCAAAGATTCCCGTCATTACCGATGGACCAAATGGTGCATTCGCGCTTGATGGAGAGACCGTGTGGTTCATGCCAATGTACCCCGATCCTGCGCCACCGGTTGATCGTACCGGCGCTGGAGACTCCTTTTCCTCAACCTTCACCGCAGCACTCGCGCTCGGAAACGATGTGAAAACTGCGCTTGCGTGGGGACCGATAAACTCAATGTCTGTCGTACAAAAAATCGGGGCGCAGGCCGGACTACTCACTATAGAAGAGCTGACGGACTTTCTTGCGAAGGCTCCGAAGACATACGTGCCTAAAAAAATCTAACGGCACGCGCCGTTAGATTTTACTGTGCACGAGTATCAAGTATCCTACTTTATAATCTGACACCGCGTGTTCCCTGAAATATTTGAAATGAAGGTACCCTTCCCACAGTTTTGATTATTCCCAGCAAGGAAATACTGGACATCATATCCGCCGCCGGAGTTGAGGTGTTTATAGATTGCTCCTTGTAGAGAAGCTGAGGGATTTATAACGGCAGGAATAGGGAGCGCTGAAATGTATTGTTTCAAGGCTGTGTTAAAGGTTGAATTTTCAGACCGTCCGGTGCCGGTATTATGCCAACACGTACCATTCGGATACCCCTCACCGAGACAATATTCTGCACCAGTCGCACTCACGCCACTCTTTGGGTAAAATCCATTGTCTGAATAATACAGCTCAAACACCTTCTGGTAGGCATCGATTTGGCTTAAATAGTTTGTGTTCTGTGCTTTTTCTCGCGCTGTATTAAGTGATGCAAGCGCAATCGATGCCAAGATCCCAATAATGGCAATAACCACAAGAAGTTCAATGAGTGTAAATCCTGTCTGTTTTCTTTCTTTTAAAATAGTATACATACGTATAGATGTAGCATTACACATATGCTTCGTAATGCAAAACATCAATCCACAAGAGCGTGTACCGTTTTGGTAATCTCCTTTTCATCCATCCCATAGTAAGCAACGAGCTCTTCCGGTGTCCCCGATTGACCAAACCGATCGTGTACTCCGAGTCGCACGACTCGCGTTGGGTATACTTCCGAAAGATACTCCGCGACCGCACTTCCCATACCTCCTGCAACTTGGTGTTCTTCGACAGTTACGAGCGCATCGTGATCCTTTGCAAACGCAAGGATTGCTTCTGTATCAAGCGGTTTAATAGTCGCAAGATTCATAACCGAGACGCCAATTCCCTGTTCGTTTAATGCGTGTGCAGCGGTCATAGCGCCGTGCAGGATAGTACCGCTCGCAATAATACCTATCTTCTTTGCATGGTCTTTGTTTCGCTCTAAATATATTTCTGCTTTACCGATGGTAAACGGCGACCCAGACGTCGTGACGACAGGTGTCTTCTCACGTGCAAGACGGATGTACACCGGACCATCATACGTGGCGGCAGCCATCGTCGCTTTCTTTGCTTCATTACTATCGCACGGAGCTATGACAACCATTCGAGGAATCGTTCGCATCAGTGCAATATCTTCAATTGCTTGATGCGTTGCACCGTCAGGACCAACAGAAACACCCGCGTGCGCTCCGATTATTTTTACATTCGCACCGTTGTAGGCAATAGTAGTACGAATCTGTTCCCAGTTTCTTCCTGGTGAAAACATCGCGTACGAGGCAATGAATGGAATCTTCCCCATCGCAGCCATCCCCGATGCAACTGACGCCATCGATTGTTCACAAATACCCATTTCAAAATAACGTTCAGGAAATGCAGTCGCAAAATCTGAAACCTTTGTTGACTCAGTAAGGTCGGAGCAGAGTGCGACAACGTTCTTCTCGACCTCTCCTGCAGCTTTCAGCCCTTCACCAAAACCATTACGGTTTGGCACTCGCTCAACGGTGTCGTTAAATATATTTGGATTAATGTGTTGTGGCATCATATATTACGAACGATCAGACGGAATAATAGCTCCTGCGAGTGAGTGAAGCCGCTGAAGTGCAACCTCTCCCTGTTTGTCTTTCGGAACACGATCTTCAGGCCCTTTCCCTGGAGGATTTCCGTGCCATCTAAAATCTCGCTCAAACACATCAACTCCTTTCGCAGGAATTGTGTGCGCAATAATAACTGACGGCTGGCCATATACCGCCTGAGCCTTTCCGATAGCGTCGTTCACGCTCCGAATATTGTGACCGTCAACCTCCTGTACATCAAAATTAAAAGATTCAAATTTTTCTACCAATGGTTCCATCGGCATGACGTCTTTCGTGTATCCATCAATTTGAATACCGTTGCGGTCGACAATCACAATTAAATTGTGGAGTTGTTCTTTTCCTGCAAGAAGCGCTGCTTCCCATATCTGTCCTTCCTGTAGTTCCCCATCACCGACAATGCAATAAAAATATTTTGAAGAGTAGGGATTCTCCATACGCTCAGCGAGTGCCATGCCGATGGCTTGCGAGAGACCTGACCCAAGTGGGCCCGAACTTGTTTCAAGCCCCGGAAGCAGTTCTCGATGAGGATGTCCCTGCAGTCGTGAACCAAACTTTCGCAACGTAAGAAGTTCTTCAACAGGAAAATATCCTACATGCGCCATTGCTGCGTACATCACCGGACAAATGTGACCGTTTGAGAGAACGAGTCTATCTCGATCTACCCATAGCGGATCCTTCGGATTATGCCTGAGTACCTCGAAGTAAAGGAGTGTAAAAATATCCGCCATACCAAGTGGCCCCGCGGTGTGACCACTTCCCGCTTCAATGAGCATTTCGATAATACTCTCACGAATACTATTCGCTTTTATTTCTAGGTTCTGAATTTCAGAGTCGTTGAGATATCGCATACTGTATCAGTATACCGCAGCCTGCAGGCACACTGTCTTTCGTCTGTGTAAAGAAATATCACCGCTTATAACATCGCTCGTTCTGCAAGTGCTCGGTACGCGTTCTCTGGGTATGGATCCGCAAAGATTGCTGACCCTGCGACGAGTAGATCTGCTCCCGCTCGCCGCAGCTTTGAAATAGTTTCCATATTTACACTTCCATCAATTTGTATTGGAAGATCGGGGTACGTCTTTTTCAAAAAAAGAATCCGATCAATAACACGCTCGTCAAAGGGTTGACCCTGAGTCCCAATGGTCGCAATCCCCATGAGTTGCACATAATCAAACGACCGACGATCGAGAACCGCGAGCACATCAAGACTTGTATCATTATTAAACGCGAGCCCAAGTTGATACGCATGCCGATTGGCATGCTCGATAACACGATTGAGGTTATTCGTACTCTCGACGTGCACCACCATTTTTGCAGGATGTGTCGCAAGCCACATATCGAGTGTACCTTCTGGATCCTTCACCATAAGATCGAGCTCAACAGCGGTACTGCGAAAATCCAGTCCTACAAGTGCCCCCGCTACATCTTCGCAAATATACGGCCACGACGTCGGGGTTGCAAAAATACCGTCAACAATATCAACTTGCACTTGGCGTGCAACAGAAGAGACCGCATCAAGCTGCGAATCAAGTGCGTGGCGCGATGTTGGAATAATTGCCGGTATGATCATAGTATGCGTACGCGGTAATACGCCGCGAGTGTATTAGGATGAGGTATATACACAAAGTGTATCAGCGCCAACATCAGACGATGTGGTATTCGTAAGTAAACAGTTTTGTCCGTTTCCTTCCATAAAGTACTGAATCTGGTACCCTCTTCCGTAATTGAGGTGTTGGTAGGTCATTCCTTCATAGGTTGGACTTGATCCCCCTCCAAATACCGTTGTTTCTCCCATAGGAAGCATCCCAAAGAAGGATGGTACAAGTGCATCTGCTATCACCGAACGCTCTGCAGCAGAGCCTGCAGGGTTTGAATTTGTCTGCCAACAACGATCGTCGCCGTAGTCACCAAGACAGATGAGAGACCCTGTCGATCCTGACCCCCACATTGGGTACGCGCCCACATTCGAGTACGAAAGGTTGAGCGCTTTAATATATTCTTGCAGCTGTGAGACACGCGCAGCATTGCGCGAATTCTCACGAGCCCGACTGAGTGACGCAAGCGCAACCGATGCTAAGATCCCAATAATCGCAATCACCACAAGGAGTTCGATGAGTGTAAACCCTTTTTTCTTTTCGAGCATTTTTGTGTGTGTAGAGAACATACGTTGTGTCGTTTTATATATCATACCATCACCTTTCTGCGACGATGTTTAGTCATCCACTTTTTGTAGACGACGTATATGTCGCTCATCTCCTGAAAATTCTGTAGCAAGCCATAGACGTACAACTTCTTTTGCAGTATCAGCATTCATAAATCGTGCTCCAAGCGAAAGCATATTTGCATCGTTATGCTCACGAGAAAGAGTCACGATTTCTTCAGGACCGCCATAGTACACAGCAGCACGCACTCCTTTGGTGCGGTTCGCAGCGATTGCTTCTCCCTGTCCTGAGCCACCGAGGATAATCCCCATTCCTTCATCCTCTCCTGCCACTTTCTCTGCTGCAACACGAACGAAATCTGGATAATCATCGTCGATATCCTTTGCAAACGCACCGCAGTCCTCGGTCTCATAGCCGAGTTCATCGCGCACAAACGCACGCAGTACCTCTTTTAATTCAAAACCTGCATGATCAGCTGCAAAGTATATTTTCATACTAATTTTTTTCTTGTCTCTGAAAAAACTTTGCAATTGAAGCGACATGCTGGACGAGCGTACTGGTATAACTCGTTTCATTGTCATACCACGCAAGTACCTTCACGAGGTTTCCTCCCACTACTCGTGTAAATGAGAGGTCGGCAATCGCTGCAAACTGTGCGCCAATAATATCGGACGATACGATCGGCTCTTCCGTAACTGCAAAGAGTGGGCTCCATGCCGGTGTTGCAGCTGCTGCGCGTAGTGCAGCATTCACCTCTTCTACCGTCGTATCTTTCGATGCAATAAATGTAAGATCAACAATTGATCCGACTGAAACCGGGACGCGCATAGCAATACCATCGAAATTTCCCGCAAGATCAGTATGGGCTTTCGTGGTCGCAACAGCAGCTCCTGTTGAGCTTGGGATAATATTTTGAGCAGCACTCCTTCCCTTTCGAAAATCTTTTTTGCTCGGCGCGTCGATAAGTGCTTGTGTCGCGGTGTACGCATGTACGGTATTGAGTACCGCCTTTTCAATGCCAATAGATTTTTTTAAGATAGCGACAAGTGGGCTCGTGGCATTCGTTGTACACGATGCATTTGAACTTATCTGACAGTCCTCACCAAGAACACTGTCGTTTACCCCCATCAGTACTGTCGCGCCCGTTACTCCTGCTGCCTCTGGATCATCTTTGACTGGCGCGCTAATCACCACACGCTTCGCGCCTGCTTTCAGGTGAGCCTTTGATGCTTCATAACTTGTAAAGAATCCCGTTGATTCAATAACAATATCAACACCGAGTTTCTCCCACGGCAGATTGCTCGGCTCACGTTCACTTAAAAATTCAATCTCTGATCCGTTCACTACCAGTTTGCCTCCAGTGACTTTGATGTCGTGAGGACTTCGTCCATACGCAGTATCGTACGTGAGAAGGTATGCAAGATTTTCAATGTCACCAAGATCATTCACTGCGACAATATCAAAATCAGGATGACCTGCGGCCATACGGAAAAATGTTCTTCCAATGCGTCCAAAGCCATTGATGGCAACACGTGTTTTTTTCATATGTACCTAGTGTATCATCACCCCCCACTCCTCGGTTTATGTATTCTCCACACGTTCTAATTTGGGACCCCGTATGAGTCTACGCGCGATAACAAGAAGGACAACGAGGAAAAGAATGAAATACGGGAAGTACCCCATACTATTGAACAACGACCACATGGAAGCATTGTCGGACGGAAGGATGCGTGAGGCAAGAATGCCTTCGACTCTCCCAATTTGCTTTACTTTGTAATCAATCAATGAGACTGAGAACGGAAATGCTCCTGATATTCCAAATGCTGCAACAGCGGCGGTATAGGCAGTTTTATTTTCATTCACGCGGAGAAGGAATGAAAACGAAGCATCAGTCCCGTCGTTACTTTTAATAGTCATTAAAATACTCTTGAGATGCTCGGGAACACTATTGTACGGAAGCACAACGAGGAGTGCTCGCGATCCATCAAGCGAGATGGTTCCGCCGATAGGTACGATGATGCGGTTGTCTTGAATAAACTGTATATCCGCAAGCGATATCCCTGCCGGAACTTCGGTAAATGAACCTGCATCAAAATCAACAATATGAACCGTGCCGTCTTCATCAATCATAAGCGCAACGATGGCTCCCGAGGAGGTATTTCCGTTTTCATCATATGAGAAAACGGTGTAGTACTTCGTTGTCCCTGGCACTACTGCACCGATATCAATCGTGCGCTCTTTATTACCTTCATATATAAGCGCACCGTCGGCGGTATCACCCGGATACCAACGATCATTTCCAAGCACGCGTACATGGTCAAAATCAGGATCATTTGGATTAATCCACGTGAGTACAATATTTTTCCCCGCCGCAACCGCACGTAAATCTCGAACGTTTGATGGCGCTGATACATCAGGACCGATGAGTGTGACAAACGAATCTGCGGTCAAGATTCTTGAGACGCCCGCACTGTTTTGCCCTGTGATACGAAATTTATATTCTGTACCCGGAAGCAGATCAGTGATGTACGCACGGTGGTCAGAGGAAAGTGCTTCCGCGACACTCCTCCCAATCTCATATGACGTCGTCTTCCCCCACTCAAATACTGAACGTGTAGGGACCGATGTCCGCCAGTGGACGACTGCAGTGGTTGACCCCGGAATAACTTCAATAGAAACAATATAGATACCGACGCTCCCACTTGAAACACCTCCAGGGTTTACCGCAGGCGGAGAAAACGTTGTTGCATTATCACTATTTGATGCTGCTGAAATATTGCCGGCGGCATCAAACGCTTTTACAAAATATGTATATGCAGTACTTGTCGCAAGTCCAGTATCAGAATATGTGGTACCTGAACTCGTCGCAATCTGAATACTATCTCGAAAGACCTGATACCCCGTTACACTGACATTATCAGTTGACGCAGTCCACGAGAGATTTATTGCTGAAACCGATACTGCCGTCGCCGTGAGTCCGGTCGGAATACTTGGCGCGGTTGCATCTGCAACCCCAGTAACGGTGGCATGAATATTAAAAGAATCAGTAGCAGCAAACACCCCAGTTGGCAGCAGCAAACTCGCGATCACACAGTATGTCAGGAGTTTGTATGCGAAAGAAATCATAATGCAAGTGCAGTGAGCGTTGTCGTTGCAACGTATACGCCTTCAGGCTGCCCCACAGAACCGCCGATACCAAGCCGAAAGTAAATTGTTGTGGTTGCTCCATTAGGGTGATTGGCACTTCCCGCAGACGCAATCGTTGCATCACTTGTCGAGAGGCCATCCCAGCAGGTCGCCGTGCCATTACTACTACCTGTGTTGCAGAGCGATGCACCGTCATCTAAAAATCGCTGTACGGTATCAGGGCCATACGGTGAATACCCGAAGTGTGAATCAGTTGCTCCTGTTGTAAACGTATAATCCGGCGCTGCGCCAGACGGAGTGTAATCAGCAATCGTATTTACACCGCTCTGCATGGCAGGACTTCCCGATGCAAAAATGGTGAGTGTGTATCCTGCAGCACTGTCCGTAGTCACAGCGACCGTCGTCGAACCATTTGCAGTACCTCCCGTGATACCGCCAATATTTGGAGACATGGTCACGTCCGCTGCCGGAGACATTGCAAGATACACCTCATGCATCTGCTGATACCCCGCCTTCAATTTGTAATTACTACTTGCCGACTCGCCTGTCGCAATTTCTCCGGCAGTTGATTCAAGTTGGTAGTTTGTAGAACTTGCGTACCCACCACCAACGTTAATGCTGTCGCTTTCAATACGGTAATTAGTACTCCCCATCACCTGTGCCGATACACCTTGAAACAGAAATACGATAAAGGGCGTACAGAGTGCTGATACGACCATTGCTGAATATATGGTACGTGTATTAAACATAGTGAAAGCGTATGTATTCCGCTAGTCTTTCCGTTTGAATTCAAACCTTTTAAAGAACGTACGAATGGTATAGAGAATGATAAAGATGATACCAAACGTTACTCCTGCAAGCTTCCACGGAATAACCCAGAACGATATCTCCATTGTATCAATAATATCGTCATACCCCCTGTTGATATGCGCGGTTGCAGTGTAGCGTCCGACAAGAAAATCTCGATTCCATGTTACTTCACGAAGCCGGAGTGAATCAGGGAGTGCAAACCACGGTTCGAGCTCAACAAACCCCACTTCTTCACCAAGCATATTGGTAATGCGAATTTCCCCGTACGGGTTGATGTGTACAGAACCGGTATTCTCATAGAGAAGTGAAAAATCAATAGGTCCCGAATTAAAGATGTGCGACTTTGGTACGGTCGTAAACTCTTGCAGTGATCCTTCAGTCTTTGCGTCGCCCGGTATCGTCAAAAAGAAAAGTGTTCCGATACGAGCAACGAGCGGTGAACGTGCTGCCATTGTTTCTGTTTCTTCTATTTTTTGCGACACAGTTTCAACCAGTACACTCCCGTAACGTCCTCCCGGTTCTGCATCAAGCGGAACAGTTATCGTAATAGGCACCTTCACTCGTTGACCTTGCTTAAGCGTAATAGGCTCTGTTGGGATTTGAATATAGTCCTTCAATGTGTACGGTCCACGATCTTCTCCAAGGAGGATTACGGCAGACGAACCGTCTCGCGATCCTGACACGTCCTCAATCGAAAAAATAAAATCACGAGTCACTCCTGTTCGATTCGTAATAGTGATATCAATTGTCTTTGACGTCCTTGGCGCAACTGAGAGCTCTGCCTTCCCCGGACCGACAACAAAATCCCCGATTACATCCTCGGCGTTCGGTACCGTGTCATATATATATGAAGGAGATGATACTTCGGAAGTATCAACAGACTCTTGAGCGAAGAGACTGTGCGGCAGCGCGTATAAAAAGGCTACACTCATCAGTACCGCAAGGGTAACTGCCCTACTAATCATCGTTTTCTGCATTGTCCAAGTCTATGTTACTGGTTTACTGCCGTCAATGTTGCTGTTGCTGTGTACGTATCCGTCTCTATAACCGGTGATGGGTTAGGAGGAATACCGATTTTAAACATAAATGTCGTGGTTGCACCGCTTCCTGTGGTAGCAGTCGTACGACTGATAATTCGTTCGTTTGTGGTACTCGGGTTTATCCAACACGCAAAATCAGTCTGCGTTGACCCGGTACCACAGGCAGCGCCGTTATTAAGAAACGACTGGTCAATTCCTGACGTCGCTGGAGTATCTGATGCCATTGCGGTGTATCCAAATTCCCCCGGTGTGCCCGTACCACCAATAGTGAATCCGTAATCGGGTGTCCCTGGTGTTGTTGGAGTGTAATTATTAATATAACTGCTCGTCGTATTTCCCTGCATTGCAACAGTGTTACTAAATGAAAGATCGAGTGTGTATCCTGTCGAGCTGTTTGAACGCACAAGAACATATGTGGTACCTGTCGCGTATCCTCCTGTGAGACCTCCAATAGAAGAGACCATCGTCACATCACTCGCTGCAACAGAAAACGATATTTCATCTCCGATTGTTTGTGTAATAAGAAATTCGTCTGTCGCAGCGCGCGAAATAATTGGTTCAGCACCACTGATTACCAACATACTTGCAAAAATAAGGAGGAGCGCAAAAAATGCGCTCGCGTATACATTCTGGAGATATGATTGTGCATTTCGCATACTATGCAGGATATTCATAAAATATAGACTCCTATTACTTACCAGTGTACCACCGTGCACGGCCTATACAGTGTGGAAAACATTGCATGTATTACCAGACAATAATAACTTTCCCGTTCACTCCTGCGTTTGCCCCTTGCGCGCCGCCATTTCCAGCTGTCCCACGATCGCCGTCCGCAGAATTACCTGGAGTTGCACCAGAACCGCCCGTGAGAGTTACGCTTGTGTTTGATCCGTGTGAATAGCTTGCCCCGCCGCCGCCAGCAGCTCCCCAGTAGTCACCTCCTCCGCCGCCGCCGCCATATCCACCACCTCCTCCTCCACCAGCCCATGAACCACCGTTGCTCCCACCTCCACCTCCACCGCCGACTCCACCACCGCCGCCAGAACCAAAAACAGATGCTGAACCTGAGGCACCTCCAACAGAACTCGTAGAAGAACCTCCTGCACCAGGAGCCGATCCATTACCGGCACCCCCCGAAGTTGTACCGCCGCCGCCGCCGCCATGCCCCGTATTTCCTGAAAGACCTGCACTCCCCGCGCCATTACTTCCGCCGGCGCCGCCGGCGCCGAATGTCGTACTAGCCCCCGCACCCCCCGCACCTCCGGTGCCAGGGCTTCCGCCGCCGCCGCCGCCACCACTAAATGAATTACTCGCTATACCTGCATTTCCTGTTCCTGTGTTTGCGCCACCACCACCTCCTCCTGACGATGAGTATCCTGTACCATCGGTACCCGTCGTTGCGCCTCCTGCACCTCCTGCACATTGATACGTACACGCGCCGCCGCCTCCCGCTGCAACCAAGAGCGGTGTACTACTTCGAAAGAGGTCTGAGCGTCCGGCGCCTCCGGCGCCTGCAGTACCAGAACCTGCACCGCCTGCGCCTCCGCCGCCGCCAGTACGGACCGTAAGTGTTTCTCCGGCAGTAACAGGGACGACCGCCGTCGCATACGCGGCCCCGCCGCCTGCGCCGCCGCCTGCGCCTCCTCCACCACCGCCCCACATCTTTACCGTAATCGAAGTGACACCTGTTGGAACGACGAATGACTCACCGGTACCCGGCGTTGTAAATGTTTGACTTCCGGGAGTATACCCGCCGCCGCCGCCGCCTGCGCCTCCTCCTTCCCAGAGACTCGGTTGATTAACCTTAAAAAATGAACCTCCATAGATTTTTAGTTGTCCGCCAAAATTTACAAACCCCGCGTTTGCAGCAATTGGCACTGCAACAGCACAGACTATTAGTATGGCCCCAAATACGTTTGGGTACTTTTTAATCACTCCATAGATAGTATGTAGATGCTTCATGGTTATCACTCAATTCTATATATGTAGTATACCAATATATCCAGAACTACCGAAAGGATATTAGAAGAATTTCCACGTCGCGAGACGCTCAAGAAGCCAGTCTTTCTGCTCCAAAAACGTCGTCACTTCGTAGAGGTATCCATATTTGATAAACCACACCTCGAACGTGTCACCAAGCGTTGCATCAAAACTTTCAAAGGTTACTGCCTCCACCCCATCTACCGTAGTCGCTGCAATATTTTTCCGCACACCAGACGGTACGTCGTCCATAAACCGTTGATCAGAAATACCAATTTGACTATAGGGTAAAACGAACACTTGGTACCCTCGTACTTTTGTAGTATTTTCAAAAACAATGGTTTCAATTCCACCGTCTTCCTTGAACTCTCGCACACCTGCTTCGAGTAAATGAAATACAGAAAATCTATGGAGATCATTTCGATATTCGGCATATCCCGCAGGCGGTGTACGAACCAATACCGCAGGCTCTTCAATCACTTGCTCTTGCAATTCTTCAGACATACCGCCCTCGTTCTGTAAATAAAAGAAAATACCCGCTGCCACTATCGCAAGAAGGATTAAACCACCTAGTAATAATTTATACATAACCAAACGTACTACTCTTGATTCACAATCATCCGACCACTCGGGAGCTTCAATGTAAATCCTTCAAATAAGTGAATCCTTCGATTGACCTTATACCAAATACTGATAGGGGCAAAATAAAGATCGTCGTCGTTCGGTGCTGTAATATATTTCCACGTTACACCAAAGCGGTATGAGGATTTAATTTGTTGTGTCGCATCAAAAAAGAATAGACTGTCGACCGTTGTATTGAGTGCCGCCGATTCACCACTCCACGACAACCCTCCGTCGGTACTGGTGACATAATAAATATTTGCCGTTGTTGCCGTACCAATAGTCGTACGTCGTATATAGGCAACATACAAATACCCTGTATCTATATTCACACCAATCTTTACTCCTGCAATACCCCCCGAAACATTGGTCGCTGGGTTACTGAGCTGAACCCACCCCGTTGCGATATTATATTTCCATACAATAATGTCATGGTCCTGCGTTACATAATCATTCGTATCATCACCTGATGCAATGTAAATATCACCCCGAACCGAATCGTATGCAAAACCAATGAGCTGTCCTTCAACAAGCGTGTTATCTTCAATCCCGGTTGCAAAGTTTTTTGTAGCCGTAAACCACCACGAAGAACTCGTTGCTGAGTACACATTGTAATCAAGAGTATCTGCGGACGTATCCCAGTACACAAGCATAATATTGTTTGTTCCACCAATTGGCGCGAGAAACGGCGGGTCGTCACCAAAATCAGGTGTAGTACCAAAGGCGCTCGTACGCTCACTCCAGTTACCTGCCGTTGTACACGTTGTTGAACAGGACACAACCCACGAATCTGAAATATCAGCTGCAGCCATATAGATCACTCCGTTTTCTGCTTTTGTAATTGCTGTATAGTTTGTACCAACGGTGATTGATGCAACCTGTGTCGTGGCGAGTACTGTGGTAGAAAACGCACCTGTTGTTAAATCGAGTCTCGTGTAATACGTATCATCGACACCGGTGTCGATCGTTGCAATATGAATATATTGGGTCGTTCCATCTCCTGTCCAGCCATCCCACCACACCGCAACATCAGCAGCATCGAGAGTGTTCACACTATCGACCTGTCGCTCAGCACTCCACGTTACTCCACCGTCAGTTGTACTTGCCATAACGATATTGGCAGTGCTGTTATGATAAAACACATATCCATCAGTACTACTCGTCCAGACCTGCTTCGCTCCTGGAGAACCATAGTCAGTAGTATGAACAGTGTTATTAACAAGAAACTCCGCTGCGTTTGCAGCATGAAGATGAATCAAAAACACACAAAGAAAAACAAGGAGTGGCGTGCATACACGTATGTTGAAGAGGCCAGAAAGCATGAGTTGAGAAAATTAAAAGTAACTCAATAATGGCACTCTCTGCGTAAAGCAAATGATGTTGTTTCTATTTTACACCCCCTTATGTTTGTCGGCAATTTGCCGGTTATCCCCCACTCACTTATATAAATTTCCACGTCGCGAGTCGCTCCCGAAACCACGGTTCAAGGCCTTTTAAAGTCGTTACTTCATATAAATATCCTCCACGGATAAACCAAAATTCAAACGTATCACCGAGCTCTAAATCCTGACTATAAAAACTCACCGCTTCAATACCGTCTATTGACTCTTGCTGCACGTCGGTTCGCACGCCACTTGGTATATCTGCCAAAAATCGCTCCTCGGTAATCGTCGTCTCCCCATACGGCACAACGAAGATTTGATACCCGCGAACCTTCGCAGTATTTTCTACCGTAATCGTCATCGCACCATACCCTTCCTGATGTTCCTCTACTGCCGCGCCGTTCGCGTGGAAAAGTGAAATATGATATCGATCATTTCGATACTCTGAAAAACCGTCTGGTGCAGTGCGTGACAATGCTTCGAGTGTCGATATACGTGACTCATGTAACAACGAGTAATACACATACCCTCCGCCTCCAAGGATGAGGCATATGCCTATCACGAGTAAATTCTTTTTCATACCTTACCCTTGCTGTTGTATAAAGAATGTTCCTTCATAAAGCTTGATACTCACCCCTTCAAACAGATGCATCGTTCGTGTCACTTCGGCTTCTGCCGGAGGTGGTGTTGGATCAGGAGCAATTGAAAATTGAAAGCCCGAATAACCATCACTGTCTCCTGCGGATTGCGCAATAGCCACTACCCCCACAAGACCCGCACTTGCAACTTGCTTTGTCCCCCATGAACCACTAGCCTGAGTACCACTAGTACTCGTCTGAATATCTGCACCTTCCACCCATCCCTCTCCTGACTCATTAAATGGAAACCCGTCTCCACCATCAAAGCAGTGAACATAAAATGCAAGAGTTTCATCTGCTGTTGTAGTGAGCTCAGTTCCCAAAAAATCGATAAAACTGATACTGGTCCCTGAAGAAACATTTACATCAGAACCCACCGCATCAATTGGTGTGGAGGTGTTTGCACCAGAGACTTCTACATAAAACCCCCAGTAATCGTCGAGGGACTGTGCTGGAACATCTACTGTTGCGGCTTCACCACCATCTGCTACACGATAATATGTTGCGGAATGACAATCTGCAGAACTATTTCCTGCTTCGTTAACCAAGGTCCAATCATCACCACTTGCATCAGTAAAGTTGGACCATTGTGCGATGTTCGAACTATCATCATTTCCTACAATGAGAAGGAGTACGTCCCCCGCACCTGCAGAGGCCGTTTTTGTAAGTGTAAGGGAAGAAGCTGTTCCAGAAGACGTGTTTGAGGTAAAGTCCACCACAACAGGATACGCAGCGAGCACTGGCATTACAGACACAAGAAATACAGCGATACCAACAGTAAGAAAGTGTCCGATACGCGTGAACGCATATAGACCTTTTCGACGTAAAAAGCCGAGACAACTTACGTAAATGCGATATTGGTTTTTCTTATGTCTGTTGAAGAAGTTGATAAGCCAAATTGTTAGTACGCACCATCGTGCCTTTTGTATACCTTTAGAATACCCTTTTTACGGATCGGTAATAGACCACTATCCACATGAGTCCTTAAATGAGCCTTATTTTAAGTGGCTGGAGCAGGAGCAGGTGCTGGTGCTGGGGTCGGTGTTGGATCAGGGGTTGGTGCTGGATCAGGAGTTGGTGTTGGTGTAGGCGCAGGAGTCGGATCCGGTGTCGGTGTCGGTGTTGGATCAGGGGTCGATGTTGGTGGAGTCGTTGTGCCCGTACCACCTCCTGTTGGCGGTGTTGACGTTCCGGTGCCACCGCCCGTAGGAGGAGTTGTTGTGCCCGTACCACCACCCGTTGGTGGTGTGGTCGCAGGTGGTGTAGACGGCGACGCTGCTTGCCCACCGGCCTGTTGCACCATCTGGAGGAATGTTGCTTCATCCACACATACCTGTCCGACGCAGAGCTGGTTCGTATGTATTCCTGCTACCGTGAGTACCCCGTTAACGAAACTCTTCGCGAGCGAAACAATTCGTGACCACAGTGTACTATCACCATTTTCATATTGCCCGAATAACGATTCATCTGTAGTCGTACCGAAGAGTACTCCATCTACTGCAAGAAGTCGTCCGAGCGCAGCACGGTCATCAATACTAAAGTATGTTTGATTTTGGACAAATACTTCAATTGTACCTGGTGTCGTTGTCGCTTCGAGCGCAAGACCAACCGCGTACGCAGTTGACGATGCGTGCATACCAACGCCCGGTGTTGACGAGAGTGCAATCGGGTCCCCTACATCGATAGGACCACCGTCCATATTTATCTTCACCGGAATACGTCCTTTGAGGGCAACCGGCTTACCGTCTTTAATGTCTTGTCCGAGGAGGAGACCTGGTTTTGTTGAAATAACTCCGAGGATAATGTCCCCCTGCTCTGCGCGCTTTACCGTTGAAGATGCTGTCGTATCGAGTGCAACAATTTCTCCTGCCTCAATCGTTTGATCAGTCACGCGATAATTTTCTGCAAGGTCGATGTCACTGATACTTGCAGTTGTTGCATAAATCGTGCCGGCAGTTGTACCGCATGAGCCTGTATCACGGACACAGAGTGATCCTTGGATTGAGAGGGTTGAGACAGGTGTTGTGGTGCCGATACCCACTAACGTACCGCTACTATTTTTTGTAATAGTAAGTGCTACGTTCGCTGAAAGATCTGTCGATGATGCAATGCGGAATGATTTATCGCCAGAATAGTATCCTGCAGACCATGCATTGGCATCCTTTGCGAACTGAAGGTTGGCATCACCCGTACCGTTTGTATTACCGAAGCTTGCAACACCTGTATTACTAATCGAGAAGAGTGTGGTGGTTGCGCTCGCGGTTGAAGACGCAATTGAGAAGAGTGTGCTGTTGGTTTCACCGTTGAGAGCATGGATAGAGAACTTTGCGTACGGTGTACTTGTTCCTACACCCACCTGCCCACTATTGAGTACCGTAAAGAGCGAACGATCATTGCTATCAATAGCAGAGAGCGTTGTTCCCGTTGAGGCAGTTTCTCCTTTCACGGTGAGACGAGTATCTGTGACAGGGTTCACGCCCGTACCGATGCCGACGTCTCCGTCATTCCCTCCATCCCCACCAATTGACATACGTGAGGTGTTCACCGTCTTGAAGTAGAAACCATCAGAGTTGCTGGTACCAAATGACATATACGCACCATTGTATGCCCAATCTGACGTCGCCGAACTACCAGTACGCTGCACATAAATAGACGAATCACTTGCATCATTGATGTGGAGCTTCCCACTTGGCGTCTGCGTACCAATTCCTATTGATCCATTCGCCGCCATAAAGAGTGATGACGTTGCAGTGAGGGTCGTACCGCTCCCCGCGTAGTACGGAAGTTGTCCGGTGGTTCCTGATCCAACCGTTCCTGAACCACTACCTCCGCCAACACATGTACCATTCACTGCATAACAGCCGGCCGCAAGGTTGATACCTCCGGTTGATGAGAATGTAGAGGTTGCGGTTGAGAAGTTAATACCGTTTGTGTTACCGACCGAGAGGAGTGATCCTGGGGTTGTGGTGCCGATACCGACATTCATAGCACTCGCAGTTTTTGTAATCGTAAGAGCAATGTTACTTGTGAGATCTGTCGATGACGCAATACGGAATGAGTTATCAGTTGCGTAGTATCCCGCTGTCCACGCCTTTGCATCAGGACCAAGCTGGAATGACGCATCCTGTGTACTTGTTGGATCACCGAATGCTGCGACGCCGGTATTACTAATCGAGAAGAGTGTCGTCGTCGCACTCCCTGTTGATGATGCAATCGCAAAGAGCGTACGCGCGGTATCACCAGCGTTCGCATGAATTGAGAATTTTGCGTATGGTGAAGATGTACCTATACCAACAGCTCCTGATGTAGGCAGTTTGAAACTTGTTCCAGTGCTTGGAAGCGTCCCAAAAAGTATTCCTCCGATATTAAGCTGACTATTTGCGGTACTACTTGCGAAGAATATTTCTGCACCAATACCAATGTTGCCACTTCCTGTTGTAAGGTTATTTGCGGTCACCGATGGTCCAAAAAGTGTATTTGAGAGTCCGCTCGTAATTGCAGAACCTGATTGATATCCAAAAAGAGTATTGTAATCACCTCCGGTAAGTGCAAGCCCCGCAGAATCACCGACAACAGTGTACCCAGTTGCCGCAGCGACTCCCGTAGTTCCGCTACAACTTCCTCCACAAGCAGCTCGATACCCAACAGCGACACTACTTGCAGGAGACTGAATATAGTGAGACGCACGGGCCCCAAAAGCAACATTCCTACCCCCCGTTTCATTGAAGTTAAGCGCCGACATTCCCACAGCGGTATTGTAGTATCCCTCGAGTATGCCGCCTCCAACATTTCTTTGAAGAGCACCGTACCCGACACCTACGTTCCCAAAGCCTCCTCCTGCACCTCCTGTTGTCGATGCGAGCGCATAACTACCGATAGCTATATTGTATTGACTGAGTACACCGTTACTTACTTGGAGAGCACCGATACCAATGCCAATATTATGTTGGTTTATCGCACCACTTGCATCACTTCCTACAGTCAAGAATTTTTGACCACTTAAGGTAATAAGTGTTGTTGTTGCAGGACTCACACCTGGATTTGGAATATCAATGGTTCCTACGTTGTTTATCGAGAAGAGTGTCGTCGTCGCACTCGCCGTTGATGAGGCAATTGAGAAGAGGGTTGTGTTTGTTTCACCATTATTTGCATGTACAGAGAGTTTTGCGTATGGCGTCGTGCTGCCGATACCAACACCAGTAGTGTTCGCAAACAGTACGGAAGTATCATTGACTCTGAAATCATAATTCCGTCCTGACCGTTCGGTATTAAATACCCACGAGTTTGGAGTGGCTTCATATCCCATTGTTAATACCTGATTAAATCCGCCGTCAGCAATTCCTTCGAACGTAAGGAGAGTTGCGTTTGATTGATCGGATATAACGAGTTTTGAAGCTGGTGTTGTGGTACCGATGCCGATGTTTGTTCCGTCTGTATAGAGTACAGACTGATCATCAATGGTCGTACCGTTACTTGGGTAATAGCCAAAGTATCCAGCAACACCTGTGTTTACCGTTCCTGAACCGCCTCCACCAGCACCAATACACACCCCATCAACCGCATAACAACCGTCGGCGATGTTGATACCGCCAGTCGTGCTAAAGGTAGACGTTGCGGTTGAGAAGTTAATCCCGTTTGTATTGCCGACAGAGAGGAGTGAGCCTGGTGAGGTGGTGCCGATGCCGACGTTGCCGACCGGAGTGAAAAGAACGTGTCCGGTGCCCCCGGTCGTTGAAATAGTGAGATTTTGGTTATCGTAGCTAAGCGCCGAAATGTTTGCAGCCGAGAGGCCGTTGCTGCTCAGCGTGACACTGCCATTAATCCGGGCATTTCCATTGACCGCGAGCGGAACGGCCGGTGCATTTGTTCGTATGCCAACAAATCGGCCGGAGGCATCAACAAAGAACGTGTCGCTTCCTGAACTTCCGACGGCAACATTCCCTGAGACGGCGAGCGCCGCCCACGGCGATGTGGTGCCGATGCCGACAACTCCGTTTTGCAGAACGTACAGATTTGACGCGGCAGAGAAGCCGCCGGCGAATGTTGATGTTGCCGTGGTTGAAGTTGCGTTGAAGTTTTGACCGACGACCGTTCCTGCCACTGAGAGCTTTGCGTATGGTGAGGTAGTGCCAACGCCAAGATTCGTCCCCGTAAACACAAAGCCAGCAGTATCCGTAAGTGCGTTCCCTGCAGCATTTGTATGAATGATACGATTTGCCGTAAATGATGACTGTGTGTCAAAAAGGTCCACAAATGATTCTGAAGTAATGTCGGTGAGGTACCCGACGTCATTCGTGAAATCTGCGAGCGTCACGGTGCTGTAGTCAATTTCATTATCTGAAACCGAGTTTGTATCAAGTGAACAAGTCGTTCCGTTACAGGTGAAATCACCGAAGTCAGCTGATGCGAGCATTGCGGCAGTTACATCATTTACATCGAGTGTGTTACTTGTCCACGTGAGTCCATCGCCCGCAGTGATGCGCGATGATGGTGTGTTATAGAACGAATTCCAGTTTGTTGATGAAGCACTGAGAAGCCCTTCGTATCCCGTGTCGTAGGCAATCGCGAGTGTGCCCGATGTCGTGATTGGTGAACCGGTGATCGTGAAGCCTGTCGGCACAGTGGCTGCAACAGAAGTAACGGTCCCTCCAGGAAGACAGGTGCCATTCACCGCATAACAACCGGCCGCAAGGTTGATACCTCCTGTTGATGAGAATGTAGAGGTAGCGGTACGGAAGTTGATCCCGTTTGTATCACCAATGGAGAGGAGTGAGCCGGGGGTACTGCTCCCAATACCTGTATTCCCAGACGCTCTATCAATAGAAAATCGTGTGTTCACCGTTCCGGTCACATCACTTTTAATGTAGAGCATGTTGTCAGCACCACTGTGTTCAAAACGGAATCCTCCGCCAGTACCCGAGCCAAAGACTGCCGCATCTCCTCCCTCCATCAAATCCATTGTCGCACTGTATCCCGTGTTTGCGCTTACGAGGGTTCCATCATTTGTTGATGCTGTGAAGATATGAGCAAGTGCCTGGGGTGTAAGTACTCCCACACCCACCTTACCGCTTGCATCAATAACAAATGGACTTGTATCCGGTGAGGCTGAATCTTCCACAAGGAAACTCGGTCCCGATGACGTATTGGTCACGGAAAGTTTTGCATATGGCGTCGTGGTGCCGATACCGACACCCCATACTCCGTTTGCTCCACCAGTAGTCATTACTTCCGTTAGTGTTCCATCAACGATATTCGTGAACGCGGTACGTGAACTAAAGGATGAAGTTCCTCCCCACCCTTCTGTTGCAATGAGATTAAGAGACCCCGCTTCTGTTGCTGCACCCGATGAAATATCATTTGAATAGAAAGAGTATTTTCCAATTGAATCGTCGATAGCAAGAGAGGTATCACCAGAACCTACTGACACACCTGTTGCACCTATAACCTGCAGTGTATTGAGAGGACTCGCCGTCCCAATCCCCACGTTTCCATTCTGAAGGACGTAGAGAGATGATGCTGCGGAGAAGCCGCCAGCGAAGGTTGAGGTTGCGGTGGTAGACGTGGCGTTGAAGTTGTCTCCCACAACAGTACCCGCCACTGAGAGTTTCGCGTATGGAGAAGTGGTGCCGATGCCGACGTTGCCGCCATTTACCTGTAGCGCAAGATTGCGCACAGTTCCTGTCCCACCCTTAACGGTGCTGATAGCTGCATAGTCATCCTTAAACTTGAGGAACCTTAGACATTCGCTGTTTGCTCCATCAGCGACAATGTCTGTTGAACATATATCTTGCCACGCAACACCGAGCCCAGGAATATTTGATGGCGAACCCTTAGGAAAAATTGCAGTACCTATAACAGTATCGTCTGTTACTGGAGTTGTGTATACAGCCGGAAACGCTGTGCCCGTATTTCCAGTAAGGCTATACGCAGTTGCTAATGTAGAACCTGGATTAATCGTAATCCCACCATTCTCTACAGAAAGCTTTGCATAGGGTGTAGTCGTCCCAATCCCCACATTCCCACTCGTCGCAAGGAAGAGTGAACTCGTAGCAGAAATAGTATTCGTCCCACTGAAATA
>PFBI01000005.1:13838-16081 GCA_002773395.1 Candidatus Kaiserbacteria bacterium CG10_big_fil_rev_8_21_14_0_10_47_16 | reverse complement strand
CAGATACGAAAGTAGAGCATAGTGAACCGATGGTCCGCGTTAGATGCGGCCGGAGATTACCCGATAAAAGTTACCCTGGGGATAACAGGCTAGTCGTGCCCAAGCGTCCATAGCGACGGCACGGTTCGGCACCTCGATGTCGGCTCAACTTATCCTGGGGCTGGAGCAGGTCCCAAGGGTTTGGCTGTTCGCCAATTAAAAAGTTACGCGAGCTGGGTTTAGACCGTTTAGGTTCTAATATTTGGAACTTAAACAGTCTAAATCCAAATCTGAAACACGACAGAATCGAGATTTTCGTTTATGAAAAAGAAGGAACCAACCAATCACGGCGGTACACAGCAGTAATGTTGTGTAACAAGCTAACTAATTTCGGTGGAACCCACAGTCATCACTAAGTGACCGGGCAACACCGAGGGAAGTAATGATTGTCACAAATCATTATGCCCGTAGAGACTACACGTTAGACTTCCATAGTTTTGGAAGATGATATAGTCCGATACTCTGAGTAATTAGAGCAAACATATTGCGTGAGACAGGTTGGTCTCCTATCTACTGCAGGCGTCGATTCTTGATGAGATTTGTCCCTAGTACGAGAGGACCGGGATGAACTGACCTCTGGTCTATCGGCTGTCACGCCAGTGGCACTGCCGAGTAGCTATGTCGGGAATGGATAACCGCTGAAAGCATCTAAGCGGGAAGCCAACTCAAAGATGAGGAATCATTAAGTCCCCAGAGAGATTATCTGGTTGATAGGCACTAGGTAGAAGTGCAGTAATGCATGGAGCCAAGGTGTACTAATCGGACGTAATTCCTGTAGGGAATGCTGTACGTGGCTTTGAAAGTACGTACCGTTCATACAAGAATGTTGTACGCTGTACAATTTTTGCGAGTGTGTGTGTTTGTCGGCCCGGAAAATCTTCGACTTTCCGGGCAAAAAATAAGATATGCGAGATATTTCGATACTCTGAAGTGTCCTTGAGAGGAAGGTCACTGACGTCGAACGTAGACTTAGTAGTTCCAGATCAAGATGCTGGAATGAAAAATGTGCTGCTCACATTTATATGGTCTTTCCCCCTGTGCAAGGGCGGGATCATATGGTCAGTTGGTCCAAACCCAACCGTTCGTTTCGTCCCAACCCTCTTACACGTGCTGTTTATAAAAACGGCACCACTTCAGAGTATCGAAAGAAAACAAAATTTGAAAATTGAATATTGAAGGTTCTAAGTTGGTGATTCAGCAGGTGGGGTACACCCGTTCTCATTCCGAACACGGAAGTTAAGCCACTATGCACCGATGGTACTCCTTTATTGGGGGAGAGTAGGCCGTCGCCAACTTAGAGTTTTCAATACAAAAAAACCAGACACCAGTCTGGTTTTTTTGTATCTTAAACTCATAAGATTGGCGACGCCGGTGCAAGTAGGCCGTCGCCTCGCCACAGGAGCATTTCCGTTTTAATAGTCGCTTCACTCCTTTAAAACTAGGTCACTTAGAGTCTTCAATTTTCAAATTTATAAAAACCAGACACCAGTCTGGTTTTTTTGTTATATAAAACGGCTTGAAAAGGTGCAATTTCTTGCAAATGCGGTATAGTCTTTTGATGCGAAATACGATTACTCACCCCGGTGCGGCAAACCTTGTGTACGAAATCCGCGAGATTGTAGAGGTTGCAAAGAAGATGGAAAAGAACGGGCTCCCGATTATCTGGGAGAACATCGGCGACCCTGTTGCGAAAGGTGAGACAGTGGCGCCGTGGATTCGTGAGTATGTAAAAGCGGCTGTTGGTGAGAGTGCGAACTACGCCTACTCACCAACAAAGGGTCTGCAATCTGCACGCGAATATATTGCAAAAGAGCGTAATCTCGAAGATGGTATTCAAATCACTTCGGACGATATTCTCTTTTTCAACGGTCTTGGTGATGCCATCACAAAAATCTACAAGAACCTCCATCCAAGCGTGCGGGTGATTGGCCCCAATCCCGCGTACCCAACCCACTCATCTGCGGAAGCGGCGCACGCTGACCGGCCGCACATGACGTACTCACTTGATCCGCACAATGGCTGGCAACCTGATCTTGAAGAAATGGAGCAGAAGATTCATGATCATCCTGAGATTTCAGGTATCTTGATTGTGAACCCTGACAATCCAACCGGCTACGTATATTCGCAAGAAGTGATGCAAAAGATTGTAGACATTGCGAAGCGGCATGACCTCTTCATCATTTCTGATGAAATCTATTCAAACC
>PFBI01000005.1:0-13801 GCA_002773395.1 Candidatus Kaiserbacteria bacterium CG10_big_fil_rev_8_21_14_0_10_47_16 | reverse complement strand
TTCCATGGCCAGGCGGGCGCTGTGGTTGGATTGAGTTTTATAACCGCGATAAAGACGATGACTTTAACGTGTACACGAAGTCGCTTATTGACGCGAAAATGCTTGAAGTGTGCGCAACAACATTGCCACAGAGTGTACTTCCGCTCGTGATGAATGATGAACGGTACTATCCGATGCTCAAAATGCGTACCGATAAGTACGCTGCACGCGCGGAGAAAGCGCATGAAATCCTGAGTACCATTCCAGGTGTTATTCTCCATAAACCAAACGGTGCATTTTATATGACACTCGTGTTTGAAGAAGGGGTGTTACATGGTACACAGACGCTTCCAATTGAGAATCCTGCGGTTCGAGAAATGGTCACCAACCTCACTTCCGGAGATAT
Organism: Candidatus Kaiserbacteria bacterium CG10_big_fil_rev_8_21_14_0_10_47_16; assembly: GCA_002773395.1. Taxonomy (GTDB): domain Bacteria; phylum Patescibacteriota; class Minisyncoccia; order Phycocordibacterales; family UBA918; genus 1-14-0-10-47-16. Next base: position 13,416 of record PFBI01000005.1, on the reverse strand, counting down.
TACGAACGACAAGCGCTTCGTCTACTATCTCCTTGGTGCTACGGGTGTTTGTATGGTACCGCTTACGTCTGGTTTTAACTCAACCTTTGATGGTCTTCGGTTTACACTCCTTGAGGAAGACGCGGAGAAATTTGAGCACACCATGGAGACGCTCGCTACAGCAATTGCCGCGTACACATCCTCATAGGTCGCCGGTACCAGAGACGGAGTCTGCTACAATATATTCATATGATTTCTAGACCGTGGGCATTTTGGCGTCGTATTGAATACCTGACGGGTCTTTTCGTTGTTTTTATACTCATAGGGACAGGTGTCTACTTTGCATACTTTAATGCACCGCCGACCTGTATGGACGGAAGACAAAATGGTGACGAGCGGGGGGTTGATTGCGGCGGTATTTGCACACGCATCTGTGCACTCGATGTACTTCCTATCGTCGTGCAGTGGGCGGAGTCATTCAGAATTGTTGATGGTCAGTACAACGCGGTCGCGTACGTACAAAATAAAAATATTGGCATCGGTTCACCAGAGGTTGCGTATACAATCACCCTCTTTGACGAGAGCGGTGTAATTACTGAGCGGAGTGGTACGACCGTACTGCCGCCAGATAGTGTGTACCCAATTTTCGAAGGACGTATTGATACTGGTACACGTACACCAACGCGTACAGAAATAACATTCGAAGGCTCGGAGATATGGCTGCCGACGCTTAGTGGGCGCGAGCAGTTTACCGTTGAGAGTCGTGCGCTTACCCGAGCAGACGAAAATCCACGTCTCGATGTCCGCCTCACGAATACATCGCTCTCAACTGCAGAAGATGTGGAGATTGTGGCTACTATCTTTGACGCGGGCAAACACCCGCTCACCGCATCGCGCACAATTGTACAGAGCTTCCCAGGACGCAGCACGCAGGATGTTGTATTCACATGGCCACAGCCAATTGCAAAAACAGTACGAAGTTGTGAAGTGCCGACTGACGTCATCCTCGCCGTCGACCTCTCTGGAAGTATGAATGATGAGGGTGGTACTCCAGCACAACCAATCTCGGCCGTGCTCGCAGCAGCAGAGGCGTTTACGGCTCGGCTCGGTGCTTACGATCAAATAGGAGTCGTGACGTACGCGACAGATGCATCAACACCACAAGTGCTCACGCGCGACACGGCAGCGGCAAAGAAGATTGTTGCATCACGAACCATTACTCCAGAGGCGGAAGTAGGAAGTACCAACACGGGAGACGCAATTACTGCGGCGTACACAGAGCTTAATTCTGCTCGTCATAATCTAGATGCACGTAAGGTGCTCGTATTGCTCACTGATGGGAAAGCAAACGCTCCTGAAGATTCTCCTGAACAATATGCGCTCGCCGCTGCACAAAAATTGAAGGACACGGATACCACTATTTACACTATTGGGCTTGGTACTAATATCAATGAAGCATTTCTCAAAAACATCGCAAGCGGTGAAGACCACTACTTCAAAGCACTGTCGAAGGACACGATAGATAGTATTTATCAGTCCATCACCTCATCGATTTGTGAGTCGGGACCGGCAGTGATTGAGGTGATTCCTAAAACTGCCGCCAGTTTTGCGCCTATCCAATAATTAACGCATAATGCAGGTATGAAGATTGTGCGTACGCTGTTTGGAGGTTTTGATTTGTGGCTTTTTGGAGCCGTCTTTTTACTTTCACTTTTGGGGCTCGTAACCATGTTTACCTTTGAAGGGGAGAATCTCTTTTTTGAACGACAGATTATCTGGATTGGACTTGCGACCGTTGCGCTCATTGCGGCAACGATTCCTGACTACCGGTTTCTTCGGGGAGGGAATACTATTTTTTATTTATTCTTGACGGTTATCGTACTCTTGGTGCTAGTGCTTCTGATTGGGACAACTGTGAAGGGAGCACAGAGTCGTTTCGATATTGGTTTCTTTGCAGTACAGCCGTCAGAGTATGCAAAGCTGGTATTGATTGCGGTGTTGGCAAAGTACTTCTCTAAGCGACATGAGTACATAGGTGACTTCAAACACATTCTTATTTCTGGCGCGTACGCGTTTGTGCCGTTTGCGCTCGTTGCAGTACAGCCGGACTTTGGGTCTGCAATCATTATCTTTGCCATCTGGTTTGGAATGGTACTGGTGTCAGGGATCTCTTTTCGACATCTCGCGATTGTAGGAACTGCCGGCGTGCTCGCGTTTACACTTTTGTGGAATGTAGGATTTCAAGAATACCAAAAAGACCGCATTATGACGTTCTTAAACCCGCTTGCGGATATTCAGGGTACAGGCTACAACGCGTATCAATCCACCATTGCGGTTGGCTCAGGACAATTTCTCGGGAAGGGAGTTGGGTACGGAACACAATCAAAACTACAGTATCTCCCTGAGTATGAGACCGACTTCATTTTTGCTGCCTTTGCAGAAGAGTGGGGGATGTTCGGAGCCGCAGTACTCTTTGGGCTCTTCGGTATTGTCATATGGAGGTTACTCTTTCATGCGGTGCACGGCGCAACTAATTTTGAACGGCTGTTTGCAGTGGGTGTTGCGGTCTTTTTCATGAGTCACTTCGTGGTGCATGTGGGAATGAATATAGGATTACTTCCGGTTACCGGAACGACGATACCGTTTTTAAGTTACGGGGGCTCGCACCTCCTCACTGAATTTGTTGCTGTCGGTATGGTGATTGCAATGAGTCGCTATACGAGCACACACTATACAACCGTTGAATTGCTTTAGGTTACCCGCTGTAAACTGACGCCGTTGCGGAGAGCATGTGCGTAAGAGAGAAGTCACGGTCTACCTTCTTTCGAAGCTCGTTCCCGTACATCGTTCGCTGTTCATCACTCGTTGCAAGTGTCTCAAGTGCATGAACAATGCTATCAACGCTATTTGGATCAATAAGTAAGCCATTTTTTCCGTCCTCTATAATTTCGGGAATACCACCGACCTTACTTGCAATCGCAGAGAGCCCCGCAGCTCCGGCCTCAAGGAGTGCGTAGGGGAGACCTTCTTTTTTTGAGGGAAGAAGAAAAGTATCAAATGCAGGGAGGTAAATACGCGCGTCGTCGATATATCCTAAAAGCGTGATGTGGTCTGAAGCGTGTCTTTCAATAATGTACTGAGAAATCTTTTCTCGTAATTCGCCCTCACCTATAATTGAGTAGAATATTTTTCTGGAAGCAGATGCATTGTATGTACACACCGCATCAATGGCAGTGAAAAGATTTTTATTATGATTGAGCTCAGCGTTGGTGAGTAGCCAGAGATCATTCTGATGATGAGTGGCAGTCTCCTCTGTAGGGAAGAGTACACTGCGCGCCGCACTGCGTTCCAAAAACGGAATGTGGGGTACTGCAGTGTGAATGACAGAAATTTTTCTGCGTACACCAAACATATACGTATGTGCATAGTCATCGTGGGAAACTAAAATAACATGGTGAGCGAAGAGGGCGGTTATGTACGACCCTGCCCACGCCATACTGCGCCACGCTACGTTGCGTGGTTCGCGGAATGGCCAGCCGTGCGCGGTAAAGACAATATTTTGAATACCGGCCAAGCGAGCGACGAAGCTCCCAAGGACACCAGCTTTTGAACTGTTAAGGTGCACAATATTGGGACGTTCATCTTTGTAGAGTTTCCAGAGTTCCGTGAGCGAAGTCAATTCTTTGACGATACTAATGTCACGTTGAAAACTGTCGATGGTTCGAGTCTTGATTCCATCAGCATGTAGCTTTGTAGCGAGTATCCCCGATCCACCAAACGCAACGACCACATCGTGTGTCGTGGACATATCGCAGGCAAGGTCATGAACGTACCTCTGAGCCCCGCCATAGTTTGATTTCGTAATAAGGTAGAGAATCTTCATTGATATCTGTTATTTTTCTTATAATACCTTAGAACGACACAAAAGGTTACGAGTCTAGACATTCTGGAAAAGAGACGTATTATACGGCCATGCATACGTCACTCCGCGGCAATACAGTGCTGCTCCTGATGGGAGACTTTTTCACGTTCTTGGTATCGCTCGTGCTCACGCTCGCAGTGCGGTATCGAGAAGTTCCCTCAACTCAGATCATCGACCAACACCTCGCACCCTTTCTGATCCTTTTTGTAATTTGGATTGGAGTTTTTGTGATTGCTGGTCTGTATGATCGGGGTATTTTCCTCTCACGAAGACAGATCCCTCGTCTGGTACTTCGTACGCAGTTTATAAATATTGTGATTGCGGCACTCTTCTTTTTTATCCTTCCGTTCGGTATTGAGCCAAAAACGAATCTCGTCATTTATCTCGTCATCTCGTCTGTACTCATCGTGTTTTGGCGTCTCACCATCTTTCCATTTTTTGCGACAGGGAAGAAGCTGAGCGTGCTCGTAGTGGGAGATAGTGTCGAAGCACAGGGAGTGGCATCGGTTTTAACTTCCAACGCTTCATTTAAAAACATACGGGTTTTTGTACTTTCACGCGATCAGGCTGCGGGGAATATGCAGAATGCACTCCATACCATTGCGTCCGCGCATGCCCTCGACATGATTATTGCAGATATGCGTGAACCGCACGTAGCCGCGCTCGCAAAAGATTTTTATACGCTCGCGTTTGAAGATCAGAGCGTACAGTTCTATCACTTACCGACAGTATATGAAGGATTGCATCATCGTATTCCACCCTCACTTGTGGGAGAGGTATGGATTCTTGAACACATGAATATGAATGCGCCGCGCTATGCCTACGATTTTGGTAAGCGTATTATTGACATTGTCGGTGCGTTCATTCTCGGTATCCCATGCATTTTCATTTTTCCACTGGTCGCAGTCGCAGTTGCTCTGGATAGTAAGGGTCCTCTCTTTTATAAAACACAGCGTATCGGACAAGATGGCCGACCGATTACGCTCTATAAGTTCCGAACAAAAAATGGCGTTGATGTTGGCGCGGCTGCCCTCCACAGTACGCTCGTCGATACAGAGGTTGGAAAGTTTCTGCGAAAGACACGTCTCGATGAATTGCCACAATTACTCAATGTTATTCGAGGTGACCTTTCCTTCATTGGACCGCGTCCCGAGATGCCGGCGCTCGCCGAAGTCTACGCTGAAAATATTCCATACTATAGTATGCGACACCGCATCAAACCAGGGCTTTCTGGGTGGGCGCAAATCAATCACTATGATGCACCACGAGCCGGCGTAGATATAGAACGTACGGTCACGAAACTCTCATTCGATTTGTATTATCTGAAGAACCGATCACTTCTCTTGGATCTTGAAATTGCACTCAAGACAATTGGAACACTGCTCGCACGTTCTGGAAGTTAGAAACATTTTGTTCTTTAGAGTAGTTATAAAAGTATAGTTATTAGTTACGGTAACGTATGCATACATATCTCATCACTGGCGGAGCAGGATTCATTGGGACAAATATTGCTGAATATATAGTAGAAAATGAAAAGGATGCACGAATCATCGTTGTGGATGACTTGAGTGCAAGAACTGATCCTAGTCGGTTGCCGCCTTCTGTTGAGTTCCACCAAGGTGACGTTCGTGATACAGAAGCTCTCGAGCGTATCATGCGTGGTGTCGACATTGTCATTCATTTGGCAGCACTTCCACGGGTTCAATTTTCTATTGAAGAACCACAACAGACACATGATGTGAATGTAAACGGGACGCTGTCGGTGCTTGTTGCCGCAAAAGAGGCGGGGGTAAAACGTGTTGTCTATGCTGCTTCGAGTTCTGCATACGGAGATCAAGAAGTGTTACCACTCTCGGAGCAACTTCCTGCGCAACCGAAAAGCCCATATGCGTTGCAGAAATACATGGGTGAAGGACTGATGAAATTGTGGAGTGACATATACGAAGTACCGACGGTCTCACTTCGATTTTTTAATGTGTACGGACCGCATATGGATCCCGACGGACCATACGCACTCGTGATTGGGAGGTTTCTTAAAATGAGAACAGAGGGCAAGCCGCTTCTGATCACTGGTGACGGAACGCAGACACGGGATTTTACCCATGTGCAGGATATTGCACGCGCGGTACTTTGCGCGAGTGGAAGTGACCGCGTGGGTCACGGAGAAGTACTCAATGTTGGTGCTGGAAGAAATGTATCTATCAATGACCTCGCAAAACTCATTGGCGGTGCGATAGAGTTTACTGCTCCGCGTATTGAACCAAAACACACTTGTGCTGATATAGATTTGATACGGTCACATCTTGAATGGGAGCCAACGGTTACTCTTGAGGAAGGAATTGCAGAACTCAAAAAAGAATGGGGAATTGTAGAGTAAGGGAGTGTTAAATTCCGTAGAGGAGATGCCGGAGTTTTTTGATGTGTGCTTCCCAAGAGAAATCTGCATTGAGGAGCGCAGTCCCACCTGAGGTAAGTGTTGTGCGAAGCGTTTCGTCTTCAAAGAGGCCAGCGATTGCGCGCGCGAGTTCCGCGGGGTTTTCTGTCGGTATTAAGAGACCAGTTTTTCCGTCATGTACAACTTCATCAGTCCCGGGAATATTTGTCGCAATCACAGGGGTGCCAACAGCAAAGCTCATAAGGACACCAAACGGCAATCCTTCATACGTTGAATTTAAAACGGTGATACTTGATTCTGCAAAGAGCTGCTCGGCGTCTTTCTGTGGAATTGATCCTAAGAATGTTACCTGTGGCCGTATTTCTAAAGATGACACGAGTGTTTCCAGTCGCGCACGCTCTGGTCCATCGCCTGCAATCATGAGTGAAATATCGGGATAGTCTTTCGTAAGGAGAGCCACCGCTTGAATAATGCCGTCGACACCTTTCCAGTTTACGAGACGGACTGCCGTTGCGAGCTGATGTTTCTTTCGAAGCGGAATGATAAGAGGGGTGTGTGGGGCAGCTGCATTGTAGTTAGTCACGACGTGGTCACGAGGAAGTCTGTAGGCGTGAACAATGCATTCACCGAGATACGCGGATGGCGTTGTCACGACGTCGGCATGACGAAGAACAAATTTTTGAATAGCCATAAATATCGTTGTTCGTATGCCACCGTCAGGATTTTGTAAAAACTCAGGGAGACGCTTCGTGGTTCGTCCGCTTCCTGCAGCACGCTCCCATGCTTCGTCGCCGACAAATTTTATAACCACTCGTTTTGAACGGAGTATACCAACGAGTACGGCAGGGAGCCCTGCCGCCACTGCATTTTGTGCATAAAGTACGTCAGCTTCTTTACTGACTCCCCACAGCGCAAAAAAGAATTGCACCAATCGAATTGGAAGGAGTCTATCGGTACGTACTGCAATGAGACGATCATCTGTAGATGAGGGCTCGTTCGTGTACGCAACAACGACGACTTCATGTAAACCAACCAGTTGCTTTGGAAGAGTTGCAGCGTACTCCGCAGGGCCGCCAACGGCTGGAGGATATATAGGTGTGGCGAGGACAATTCGCATATGGCCATCCTACACTAATAGGGCGTTGTGGTGTAGTATGGCCGTATCTATGATTGTTGATGGGCGAACTATAGCCGCAGAAATATATGCAGATATTGCAAAAGAAATACAGGCTGCCAGCATCTCGCCGCGCCTTGCGGTGATCACCTGTGCCCCAACTCCAGCGACGGTGCAGTATCTTGCGCTCAAAGAACGAAAGGCGAAGGAAGTAGGTATTACGATGGTAACCGTCACACTTCCAGAAGATACTTCTACCGACGCGTGTGTAGAGGAAATTCAAAAGGCGGTGGAAACTGCAGATTCGGTCATTGTGCAGTTACCGTTCCCGTCTCATATTGATATTGATGGAGTGCTCGCTGCAGTACCGCCGTCACACGATGCGGATGCACTGAACCCAGAAACAACCGCAGTTCTCTCTCCCGTGGTTGCTGCATGCAAAGAAATACTCAAACGCAATGAGGTTGCTATCGCTGAAAAGCATGTCACCATTATTGGCAGCGGTCGTCTCGTAGGGAAGCCTGCGGCAAAATGGTTTGCAGATATGGGAGCAGCAATTAGTGTCGTCACCAAGGATACTGCTGATCTTCCGTATTACACGATGCATGCAGACATCATTGTCTCCGGTGCAGGTGTTGCGAATCTCATCACTCCCGAGATGGTGCCGGAAGGGGTTATTATTCTTGACGCAGGCACCTCTGAAGATGGTGGTGAACTCCGCGGAGATGCTTCACCTGCGTGCAGCGAGAAGGCTTCGCTTTTCACTCCGGTCCCTGGAGGTATCGGGCCGGTCACCGTCGCACTATTATTACGCAACGTCGTCACGCTTGCCCTCACAAAATAAAGGTTTATAGTAGTAGACATTATGTCAGGAAATCAGAATAACGCGCCAGAAGAGACTGCAAAGACATCACCCGTATTTCGAGCAATTCTCGTTCTTATTATCGGAGTGCTCATTGGGTATTTTGTATACGCAACAACGGTACATGAAGGTTCAAAATATCCATTTAGACTTGGACTCGATCTTTCAGGCGGAAGTCATCTTGTCTACGAGGCAGATACGTCATCCGTTGACCCTTCGGATGTACCAGAACTCATGAATGTACTCAAAGATGTTATTGAGCGTCGCGTGAACGTATTTGGAGTTTCTGAACCAATCGTACAAGTAGAGACAAGCAGTATTGTTTCTGGCGAACAGAAAGAACGACTTGTGGTGGAGCTTCCAGGCGTTGCTGATGTTGACGCGGCGATTGCCGAAATTGGCCGTACACCACTCCTCGAATTTAAGTTGGTAAATCTCCAAGCTGCTGCCGCAGCACAGTTGCAAGCGCAATTTGAAACATCGGGTGGAAATGTGAATGTGATTCCTGAAGACGGAACTTCGAGTGAAGAATATATTGAGACTGGCCTCACAGGACGATACCTCAAAAGCTCGGAGCTCGTTTTTGGAAATGGAACAGGCAGTCTCGCGAATGAACCAATTGTGAGTATTACGTTTACCGATGACGGGGCAGCCCTCTTCGAACAAATTACTCGTGAACACACAGGAGAACAGCTTGCCATCTTCCTCGATGGAGAGGTCGTTTCTGCGCCACGTATCAATGAAGCAATTAGTGGCGGTAAGGCGATCATTAGTGGCAACTTCACCGCGCCTGAAGCGCGTGAGCTTGTACAAAACCTCAACTTCGGAGCACTTCCGCTTCCTATTGAGCTCCTCAGCACACAGACCATTGGTGCATCGCTCGGAAATGAAATTCTACAGAAAGGCGTGAAGGCAGGTGCGGTAGGACTCGTGCTCGTACTCGCATTCATGTTTATATGGTACCGACTTCCGGGGGTTGTTGCGGGTATTGCACTCCTTATGTACGCGCTTATCATGCTTGCACTCTTTAAATTTATTCCGGTCACACTCACTTCAGCAGGTCTTGCCGGATTCATCCTCTCTCTTGGTATGGCAGTTGATGCCAACGTGCTGGTGTTCGAACGTATGAAAGAGGAATTTAGAAGTGGAAAAGGGAGTCGCGAGGCGGCGCGTATTGGATTCCAACGTGCGTGGTCTGCGATTCGAGATGGTAACGTAACGAGTATTCTTTCGGCAGTTATTCTCTTTTGGTTCGGTACCTCAATTGTGAAAGGCTTCGCACTTGTCTTCGGTCTCGGTGTCGCGATTTCTATGCTTACGGCACTCACGGTAACGCGAACGCTCCTCCTCGCACTTCCTGAAACCAAAAAGGAAGAGAAGACACTCCTCAGTCGCTTATTCGGTTCAGGATTCAGTAAATAATATGTTTATCGCAAAATACACAAAGCAACTTTTGATTATTACCGTACTCATTTTTGTGGTGACAATAGGCACTGTTGCGACCCTCGGTATTCCGTTTGGTATCGACTTCACGGGTGGAGCACTGACTGAGGTTTCGTATGAATCACGTCCTAGTAAAGCTGATCTGCAAACAGCACTGAACACAGAAGATCTCGGTGACTACTCACTTCGAGAAGCAACTACTGAAGATGGAAAGTCAGCATTTATTCTTCGAACACGTGATCTCACTGAGTCTGAACGACAGGAAGTCGGTGATGTCCTTACATCAGTTGGCGAAGGAGGTACTATCAGTCGATTTACATCCATTGGACCAGTGATTGGAGAGGAGCTTGCGACAAAGGCAGCGTGGGCGATTGTGGCCGTTGTTTTTATTATTGTAATCTACATCGCCTTCGTATTTCGTAAGGTTGCGAATCCGGTGCGTTCATGGGTGTACGGCGGTATTGTGATTCTCGTACTCATTCACGATGTGCTTGTACCTGCGGCGGTTATGAGTCTCCTTGGATATTTCTTGGGCGCAGAGGCAGATGTACTCTTTATCATGGCACTGCTTGCCGTACTTGGATATTCAGTGAATGACACCATTGTGGTGTTTGACCGTGTTCGTGAAAATCTTCTCCTTAGCGAAGGTAAGAATAGTGAAAGTTTCCCACATCTCGTTGGACGCTCAGTGCAAGAAGCAATGGCGCGTTCTATCAATACATCAGTTACAACGCTCGCAGCGCTCAGTGCGCTCTACTTCCTCGGTGGTGATGTAACGAAGAACTTCGCACTCGTCCTCATTGCTGGTGTGATTGCGGGAGCATACTCATCTATCTGTATTGCAAACCCACTTCTTATTTATATTGCAGAAAAGCAAAAGTAATCCTCCTATGATTCTTGGTATTACAGGAACCGACGGCGCAGGAAAGGGCACTGTCGTTGAATACCTTGTGCAAGAAAAGGGATTCACCCATTACTCTGCACGCGCAATCTTCATTGAAGAGATTGAACGACGTGGGATTGAAAATAATCGTGCCAACATGCGTTTGATGGGGAATTATTTTCGGGAACAATACGGAAACGATTTCTTAATTCAATACTACCTTCCAAAGATCAAAGAAGCAGGGGTAATCAATGCTGCTATCGAATCAATTCGCGCTGTTGCAGAAGCGGAAACCCTCAAGGAAAATGGCGGGGTACTTATTGCGGTTGATGCTGACCAAAAACTTCGGTATGAACGTGTGCAGAAACGTCGTTCAACGACGGATCAAGTTTCCTTTGAACAATTTCAAGCACATGAAGAACTTGAGAAAAATGATCCAGATCCACACGGCATGCAAAAGCAGAAGGTGATTGATATGGCAGATTATGTTGTTACCAACGACGGTACACTCGAGGAACTCCATGCGCAGGTAGATTCAGTGCTCGCAGAGGCGACTCATTCTATTGACAGAGAGTGATCTGAGGCGTATGAAAGAGAAGGAGAAAGGAGGTTCGTCATGTGGCGCTCCCTCGTTTACTTACTGTTATTTGTGGCAGTCATGTCTGCAGAACGTATTCAGCAGACATCCAAACCTACGCGTAAGGTGCCGGCTGACGATATTTTCAGAAGCGCTAAGCACCAAGCGGCACACGGAGAGTATGCGTTCGCACTCCGTCTCTTTCGTCGGTATCGGGAAGCATTACTGCATGAAAAAAATTTGAATGAAAATTTGTTACTGGTAGCGTATCGCGAACTCATCGACGAAATTAGTTTTCACGCAGAAGCATTCATTCTGCCTTCCGTTAAGACAGTACGGGCAGAGCGGCTTCCAAATTGTGATGAAATGGGGCTTGCTCGCGAACGAGTTCTCGAACAAAGTTGGTACAAACAGTACAAAGGTGCCAAAGTGCTTATGGCAGAGATTGCGTTTGGAAATATTCCTATTACGGACGCAACACTGTTAAATCTACAAAATCACTTCGAACCGAAGAAAAAAAGGTCGTGGTGATAACTAAGAAGGGCGACCGTAAGGTCGCCCGCTTCTTTTTATGAAATTTTTGTACCGATAAAGGGTCGTCCATCTATGTACTGTTCAAGTTCACTGAGCCGTGCACCATTGATGCAAGCAACTTCGATACCGAGTTTCTCTGCCTCACGTGCTGCAATCGGATCAAATGGGGCAGAGAGCCCCGGGTCCCATTTATCCGGAATCAGTTTTCGAAAATCAGTCCACGAGATCTCTTCAATTTTTTCTGCGGCGGGGTTTTTCTTTGGATCATCGGTGTACACGTAGTCAGTGTTTGAGAGATTGATCACTTTTCGTGCGCCGACGCGCTCTGCGATTTGTATTGCACGGAGATCGGTACTACAGCCTGGTCGGTATCCTGCAGCAACAACAAGAGCTTTGTCTTTTGGTACATCGAGAATATCATCAGGGTTTGTGACCATGACAGAATATGCGCTGTCTTTAAAAACAGTACGAAGGAGATGCCCGTTGAGCCTCGTAGAGTGAATCCCAATCCAGTCGAGGTCTTCACTGTCGAGCTTCGCGACCTCGTTTGCTGCATCTTGGTACCGCCGTGCTGTTTTGCCACCTCCAGCAATAATGATGAATCGGTAGGTGTGCGTTTTCAATTTTTGCTCGATAAGGGCTTTAAACCTTGCTAAAAAATCGGTATCAATTCCGTCAGGGGCAATGAGTGAGCCGCCGACAGACATTACGATGCTTTCCATGGAAATAGTATAGCAGGTTTAGGAGGCCTCATTTCCCAAAAGCCGGCTTACGGGTTGCACATTTTTGAAGTATCTGTATAATGGCCCCACTGTTCACGGGAGGTCGTAAGTGCTGCTTTTTTGCGCATTTTTCTACCACGTTACGTTGTGGGTAAGTTCCTCACGTATCCCGAATGGAGCAGTGATATTTGATAATTACATATCACTGAATCAATCTGCCTTTATGGTTGGTTCAGTTTACGTATAGTTAAATGAACAAATGCTCAGAGAGCATGTTTGTGAATTTATGTGACCTAGAAATTAATGAGCGAAAGCGACTATAATTTCTGGTCTGTCATTTTTCTTCCACGAAGAAGAAAAATGACCGAGATTTTTTCTTTCCTAGAGAAAATTGCTGGACCACATTCAGTTTATTTAGCAATACGCATCAGCTAAAAATGATATACATGTGCGTGTATATCGAAGGCAAAAGATGCGCGATACATATCGTACTTTCTTTTGTCTTATCCTTGGATAGTTACTTGTGCGCATAAAGTACATTGCGCAATTACAGGTAACGAACAAGAATCATACAGGAGGTATGTTGTCGGTGTTTATTCATCGATGAGATACAGTCTGGAGGGGTGCGATTGAGTCGGTGGTTTAACCATCGACAAGATTCGCCCCGCGAATCTTGTCTTAACTTAGAGTTTGATCCTAGCTCAGGGTGAATGCTGGCGGCGTGGATGAGGCATGCAAGTCGAATGGGTTTAGACCCATGGCAGACGAGGTAGGAACACGTAGGTACGTACCCCAAAGTCACGGATAACCCGGCGAAAGTCGGAATAATACGTGATAGTCTCTTCGGAGTAAAGATTTATCGCTTTGGGAACGGCCTGCGTTCTATCAGCTTGTTGGTAAGGTAACGGCTTACCAAGGCTACGACGGATAGGGGAGGTGAGAGCCTGACCCCCACCGATGGAACTGCGACACGGTCCATACTCCT
>PFBI01000001.1:50649-51942 GCA_002773395.1 Candidatus Kaiserbacteria bacterium CG10_big_fil_rev_8_21_14_0_10_47_16 | reverse complement strand
GACCTGAGAGTGAGCCGAGGATTGGTGCGTTGGTGAACGTTTGTGTACCTGCCCAGGTGTTGCTGGTGGTGGTGCCGAATGCGAGGGAGATGGTGTTCGTTGAACGCGAAAGTGGGTAGGTGAAGGTGAGCGGATTTTCGTAATCAGTGCCTGCAGTTGCTGCAGAGAGAACACCGCTCGTTGATTTCACGAGACCGTTTCCAAGGCCACTGAAGGTGATGGTACCGGTTGCGGTGAGGTTTGCAGATGAAAGATTTCCTGAGAAGAGGCCGTTCCCTTGCACGGAAAGTTTTACGCTTGGTGAAGTTGTGCCGATGCCGACGTTACCTTCCACAAGGATCCCATTTGTTGGAGCTGCGGTTGTGTCGTATGCAGTACCAAAGGTTCCGTTTCCTGAGACAGAGAGGGTTGAGCCGGGCGTTAACTCACCAATACCGAGTCGTCCGCTATAACCCGTAATCGTTACTCCGCCACTTCCAAGTTGCAAATTCCCAATTGTGCTGTTGGACTGTCCGTACAAACCAAGAGTGTCAGCAGTATCGGTATCAGTGAAGTATGCATCGTCACCAATCTTCAACAACTGAGCACCTCCACCAACATTGTCCGTAATACTTATACCTGAACTGCCAGGTACAGTGAGCGCTCCTGTGGACGAGAATGTTGATGTTGCTGTGCCGCCAAAGTATGCAGTGCCAACGTTTGAGAATAATGTTGACGAAGCACTTGCAAATGACGCATGGCCACCCACAGTGAGGGTACCGGTTGCGGTGAGGTTTGCAGATGAAAGATTTCCTGAGAAAAGACCGTTTCCTTGTACTGAGAGTTGTGTGCTTGGAGAGGTGGTGCCGATGCCAACAGTGTTTGAGAAATATGATGTTCCAAACACTTCAAGGATACTTGAAGCAGTTGATGTTGCACTGTTACCAATAATAATAACGTTTGATGTATTCGTTGGGTACACGGCGAGACTATCGGTTGTGGTAGCCCACGCCGTTGCACCGCCACCACCGCCAGACGCAATGTCTGCACCCCACGTTGGAACACCGCCACTAATCTTGAGCACTTGTCCGGTTGATCCAATAGGAAGTGCTACAAGACTATCAGTCCCGTTTGCGTAGAGAATATCTCCGGTTGTAAACGAGGTAAGCCCCGTACCCCCATACCGAACACCTATAGACGTCGTTGCAGATACCACACCGTTGTTTGCGTGGAGTGGACCGTTAAGACTTCCGAGTGTGAGACCTCCATTAAATGTCTGCGCACCCGTGAAGGTATTGTTCGTGTATGTCTTTG
>PFBI01000001.1:49960-50624 GCA_002773395.1 Candidatus Kaiserbacteria bacterium CG10_big_fil_rev_8_21_14_0_10_47_16 | reverse complement strand
TCGTCGACGCAAGCTGCGTTCCGGTGTGATTTGCACGATCGAGGTAGTAACTTCCCTCCTGTCCATCAAACGTTCCGGTCCAGTTGCCACTGGTATCGATGAGATTTGCACCAATGGTGGTGGTACTGATCACCGTACCGTTTGCGTTGGTTGCAAGAAGTGCATTTGTGAGGCCGGTGATAGCAAAGTTTGTTGTTGAAGCGCTGGTAGAAAGAAGTACTGGGAACGTGTTCACTGCAGTTGACGTTGCCGTGAAGTTTGCACCAACAACCTGTCCTGCCACTGAAAGTTTTGCGTATGGTGAGGTGGTGCCGATGCCGACGTTGCCGGTACTGGTCACCGTAAGTTTTGCATCAGCAGCCCCTACATATGAACCTACGGTCGTACTTGTTGTTGCGCTCAGATGGATACTACCAACCCCGTTAGAACCAGTTCGTTCAAAGAACACACCTCCTTTGCTACCAGCAGCCGTACTGACGCCAAACTGGAGTGACGCATATTCACCTGTGCTATTTATATTTCTCTGAATAAGAATTCCGTCTGCTGAGGTTGAGGTAAGGACGTGAAGTTTATTACTTGGCGCCACCGTCCCCACCCCCACATTCCCACTCGTCGCAAGGAAGAGTGAACTCGTAGCAGAAATAGTATTCGTCCCACTGAAATA
>PFBI01000001.1:0-49944 GCA_002773395.1 Candidatus Kaiserbacteria bacterium CG10_big_fil_rev_8_21_14_0_10_47_16 | reverse complement strand
AGACCTGAGAGTGAGCCGAGGATTGGTGCGTTGGTGAACGTTTGTGTACCTGCCCAGGTGTTGCTGGTGGTGGTGCCGAATGCGAGGGAGATGACTGATCCTGCTACTTGCACAGGGTATGTGCCAGTGTATGTGGTACCTGATGAGAGACACACTCCATTCACGGCATAACATCCCGTTGCGATATCAAGGCCGCCACCAAGTGTTGAGGTTGCGGTGGTGGTACCGGTGAAGTATGCACCAACGATTTGTCCTGCCACTGAGAGCTTTGCGTATGGAGAGGTCGTGCCGATACCGACATTGCCTCCGTCGATAACACTAAATACTTCTGACGCGCCGTCAAAGAGATTGAGGATGTCGCCGGTACCTGACTGCGTAATCGTAAGAAGTGTTGACGCAGATGTTGAAGCAATCGTGTCAGGCGCATCACTCCGTACAAATTGATCTGCGTCGAGACCATCAACTTTATCTGCCTCAAATGCAGCCGGTACCGCGCCAAGCACCTTGCGTGGTGACATTTCAGAGTCCGATTCAATAGTGACACCGAGATAGAGTGTCTGATTAAAATCAACCGACGTAAGCGGCGTGGTTGAGCCAAGCATTACAGAGAAGAGGCCATTTGTCACCGTTACCTGATCTGCTCCCGTAAGCGTCTCTGTCCAAATAGCTGGCCCGCCTGTAGAGGTAGTGTAGAGGTTGAACTCCATATCATAACTACCGTTTGCAACAGCAACGTTTGATGCATTCGTGAGTTTTCCTTGGTAGTTAATTTCATAGTTTGGTGCAGCGTGTGCAGAAAGTGCATTTCCAAACATGAAGATTGTGAACGCACCAAGTATCAAAAAGGCGCATGCTGATTTCATCTTCTGTTGTGTGTGAGAAAATCGCATACAAGATTATCCACCTGCTTTCGTACTTGAAAGGTTATTAAGTTCTTCAAGTAAAATCTTGAAACGATATGCGTCTCCATCCCCACTTTCAAACCGAGGAGTGACGACCCCACCATCAAAAATCTCGGTGCCAAAATCGACGCGCACTTCATCAGAAAATGCGTTCTGCATAACATCCGTCGAGAGGGCTTGTCCCTCTTGCATGACCACACTATATTCACGATGCTTCTGCACGCCTCCCGTTTGGTTTTGCGATGATTCTATATCACCAAACGCAAACGATCCTGACCCTTGATTGATGAATGAGTAGAATGAGATTGCGGTGTGCTCAAGGAATGCGAGTCCGCTCTCATTGATACTTGCGGCCGTGTATTCAAGCTGTGTGTTCGTTGGTGTGTAGTATAAAAACGATCCGACCGCAAAACCGAAAACCAAAATGATTGCAGTTTCTACGAATGCAACAAATCTCCCCGCACGAACATTTGGAGAAGAAATAGTAAGTGATGGTGCTAAGAATTCATTCGGTACACTCTGCACCAAAAGTTCACTTTTTCGTTCTGCTCGCAGTGTCTGACTTCTGCGATTTTTCTCTTCTTCTGCATCCTGCGCGAAGGTGAGAATTGCAATGAGATCGACAACCCACTTCCGCCCATCTTTGCGCGCATCAACCTTACCCTCGCGAGCAAGTCGAGTGACATAATCCGTTGTATATCCAACTCGCCGAGCGGCGATTTTTGCTGGAACGAAATCTTTGTTTGTGAGAAGGTACTGAGACATGTACACGTTATCCGTATAACTATAATTCTATTAGTTATTTCGTGTATTACCCAGTGTTTTGCTGTGTATAAAACATGCAATAAATTTTAGTGTTTTTGAACATGCAACATTCACAAAAATAATCACTCCCAAAAATATTCAACTGTGCAAGGTACAGACAAACATCAGACATGCTCTAAAACGTCCAAATACCCCTGATACAGACCTCGAGAGCTCTGTGACGCAGATAACACACAAATCACTAGAAAATACCCTTACAAAATATAAAAAACGCATCTTTTAGATGCTAAAAGATGCGTAGTACTTGGTAGTGATTTTTAAAATTAGTTTTGTCTACAGAAAATATAAAGAGGATGTCATTCCTGAGGTATCTTGTTAAGAGGATTTCTTCGATCTTCTACAGTAGGTAAACTAAAATATAGCTTTCTCGTTTATCCGAGAAAGCTATATTTGTAAGCCTTTGATATAGTCCGTAACCAGATAGTACGGCGCTGGGTCAAATTGGTATTGAAAACTAAGCACTCCATTCAAATATGTTGTAGACGAAGTAAGAAATACTGCGACAGCCAAAAATACGAGAGCGAGCAGAAGTGCGGCTACGGCGGCAATTGTGTTGAGGACGGGGGAAGATGACTTTGTCTGGGTAATCGTCGATTGTGGGGCTTCTGGAGCCCTCAGAGGGGCGCTTCTAACGACGTCCTCATGTTGTCGAGGTGGAGTAATTATCGGAGCAGGCGCCTCGTGAAGCATCTCCTCTGCCTTCTCAGAAACCTCTTCTCGAATGGGTATGGTTGTCACGGCTTTAGGAGTAGGCTCCAGAACATCACGAGGAATAGCCCTGAGAACTGTCTCTTCCTCAGAAAACTTCAAGGACCGGACCTCAGGAAACAGTGCGCTAGAATCCCCTTCATACCGGACCTTAGTGGCCTGTAGTTCACTCGTACGCGGAGTAGTAACCTGCTTCGCCTCAGCTATGGCCGTCTTCACTTGCTTCCGTGCATGTATTCTTGAAGACCGCTTCTTTTCCTTTCGATGTTCCCGTAATTCATCTACATTTACATACCAACTACGTCCTACGAGCTCTGCGTCAATGGCTCCGCTACGACAAAGTTGACCCACATAGTCAGACGTATAGCCAGCCTCACGAGCAGCGCGGCTCGCTTTCATGTATTTTCTTCCATTTATTTCAAGGACCTCCATAACATCTACATACTACCATGTATAAAAAGAGGATCTCGGCAAAAAGTGCTACCCTACTGTGAGTAACTCGTCCAGACAATCCGAGCTATCCACTCCTTACGAGAGTTCTTTTCTGAAGAGATCTGCTAAGAGCTGCGGATTTGCAGATCCTTTTGTCTTCTTCATTCCTTGCCCAACTAAAAACTGGAGGGTACTCTCTTTACCGCCTTTGTACTCAGCAACAACTGCCTCTTGTTCAGCAATAACCTCTTGAATGGCAGTCAGTAATGTTTCTGTTGAGCTTTCTTGTCCAAGACCTCGCTCCGCAACTACCGTTGCCGGATTAACCCCATCAAATATAACTTCTGGTAAGAGGTCTTTTGCTACACGAGATGTAATTTCTGCACGAGTAATCATATGAATCAGTTCACTAAACGAGCCCATATGTACGAACTCAAGACTCTTATCTGAATCTCCGAGAAGTGCGAGCACATCTGACGTTAAATAATTTGCAGCTCTTTTTAGGAATTCTAAATCACCTCCGTTCATACGAGCAAGTTCAGCAAAGTATGAAGCGATCCTATCATCCGAGATTATGAGATCAACCTGCTCTCTCGCCAGTCCGAGATTAGTATATTCCAAGCGCTTTTCTGATGGTAATGCCGGCATTTTCTCTTTTAGAAGAGAAGTATCAAAATACCTTGCTATATCAAGCTTTGGTAGGTCAGGATCTGGAAAATACCTATATTCTGCAGCGGATTCTTTCGATCTTTGGCTAAATGTTTCTCCTTTAGTTTCGTCCCATCCTCTAGTTTCCTGTGAAATATGGCTTATTTCCTTGTTATTTTGCTCTAAAATGGCTATTTGACGCCTTATTTCATAGTTTATTGCCCCTTCTACAGCCTTAAAAGAATTAAGGTTCTTAACCTCTACTTTTGTCCCAAAGGTATCGTCTGGACTTACCGAGATATTTGCTTCAACTCTCATTTCCCCTTTCTCCATATTGGCATCACTTACTCCAAGGGTCCTGAGGAGAAGCTGAAGTTCGCGGGCAAAATCACCTGCAGTTTTTGCATCATGAATAACCGGTTCCGTGACGAGCTCCATAAGAGGAACGCCGGCACGATTATAATCTACCAAACTTCCATCACCCTGATCATGAAGTGAACGTGCAGTATCCTCTTCAAGGTGAACACGGGTGATGGCAACTCCCGCTAACTCTCCTCCACTTACGATCGGATATTTGTACTGACTGATTTGATACCCTTTTGGAATGTCGGGGTAGAAATAATTTTTTCTATCGAACTCAGTGAACGATGCGATAGATCCTCCGAGTGCAATTCCAACTTTTATGACATGCTCGACTGCCTCTTTGTTGATGACCGGAAGTGTTCCGGGGTGCGCAAGACACACTGGACAAACATGTGTGTTTGCCTCTGCTGCATGAGGTTCATTTTTAGAACCACAAAACATCTTTGTTTCTGTTTTGAGTTCTGCGTGGACCTCAATTCCTATGGTGGGGCGATACGTTTTCATGCATTAATACTACCTTTTTAAGCCGCATCTGCAACTTTGAAACACACGATTCTTAATTTTGTCAAAGTATAATTAGAAATCATGAATTTATAAAAGAGTATATACAAAAATACCCTTATTTTAAGGGATATTTACTGTATTGACAAAATTAAGAATCGTGTGTTTTTATACCTCTGGTATGTCCCCTGCAAGGGTGCGGAGTTCCTGCGCGAGTGCATCTCGGAGTTCCTTCAGTCCGTATTCGGTAGGAGCTGCGGTTACAAATACCCGCTTCCCGGTACCTGAGAGGGCACTGACGGCCTTCGCGACGCCGTCTTGATCGGTGAGGTCGGCTTTTGTGAGGATGATCCACTCTTCTTTTTCAGTGAGGCCACTATCGAATGTACCGAGCTCATTTCGAATCGTTTGATACGCTCCATGAATGTCTTCATTCTCTAACGAAATGAGATGGAGGAGCATCTTTGTCTTCTGTACATGTCGAAGAAATTTATGTCCAAGTCCTTTCCCTTCGGAAGCACCTTCAATGAGACCCGGGATGTCTGCGAGAATGAACCCGTAGAGATCACCGAGATGTGGCTCGAGTGTTGTAAACGGGTATGCACCGATTGCTGACGTTGCATTTGTGAATGCATTAAGCAGTGTCGACTTTCCGGCGTTCGGAAATCCTATGAAACCCGCATCAAGCACGAGAGATAACTCTATATGAAATGTGCCATCTTCCCCTCGCTTCCCTTTAGTAGATTCCTCAGGTGAACGGTTTACTGAGGACTTAAAATACTCGTTCCCGAGACCTCCATTACCCCCAATGAGGATACGGTGCGTTTCCCCCTCATGTTCAAGGGTATATACACGTTTACGGCTTACATCCGTCACTTTTGAGCCTATAGGGAGGTCTATATAGAGGTCTTCACCGTTCTTTCCGAACTTACTTCTACCGCCTCCAGGGCCTCCACTTTCGGCAGCAAAGAGCTTGTCGCCGGTATACTTGGAAAGCTTATTAAGATCACGAACGGCCCGAATGTAGACACTGCCTCCATTGCCTCCATTACCTCCTGCTGGGCCTCCTTTCGGCATATGTCGAAGTCTGAGCCAACGAACAACGCCGTCACCTCCTTTCCCTGCTTTCGCATCAATTGTGAGTTCGTCAACAAACATATAGCGTACTACTCTTTAAGAAAACTATGCGCAATGGTACTTACTACCGCAACGAGGAATGAGCCGATAAGTGCTGGAATAAATCCTGCGACCGTGAAGCCTTCGACAAAGGACGCGACAAAGAAGAAAAGTGCCGCATTGATCACGAAGGTGAAAAGTCCAAAGGTAAGGATAGTTATCGGCAATGTAAGGATAATGAGTATTGGACGAACGATAAGGTTAAGGAGTCCGAGGAGTACCGCAGCAATGAGGGCAGTGTACAGGTCGTCAATAAAGACACCTGGAACGAAGCGTGCCACGAGGAGGAGGGCCACTGCAGTAACGAGTACTCGGATAATGATTCTCATATCGCTACAGTACGCGAGAGGCGCCCCCTCGTCAACCACATACAAAAACCTCCCGATTGTTTTCGGGAGGTTTTTGTATGTGGTTGATCCTATTTCTTAATCGTCCATTCACCGGTCTCAAGCAGGCCTTCTGCTTTTTTATATTTCATTTCTTCCGTCTCGGTACCATTTGTAATGGTGACCATATCGTTTCTTCCGTACTGATGTTTCTTTACTGCCTGTTGGTGAGCGGCCTTGCTGTCACCACTTGTGTTCTCTGCACCTCCCGCTCGCTGTGCGGCTGCATGTGCCTTGCGGAGTTCAGCGTCTTCTTTCTCAACTGCTGCCTTCTGTACGTTTGGAATGAGTTCTGCAATACGAGAGAGGGCTGCATTTTGCATTTCTTTAAAGAGTCGGTTTCCTTCCTTCCGATACTCAATGAGTGGATCTTGCTGACCGTACGCGCGGAGACTTACGCTTGTACGCGTATATTGCATAATCTCAAGGTGTTCTACCCAGAGGATATCGTACACATGGAGCATGAGGCGACGTGCAAGAACTGTCCATTCCTGCTCTCCAAATTCCTTCTTCTTTTGTTCGATGATCGCTTGTATATCCGCACGTGCCTCCATAACCTCCATAAGGAGCGCGTCTACGTCGGATGCGTCACCCGTAAGCAGCTTGACGCGCTTCTCGTACATAACGTGGCGCTGTTTGTTGAGCACATCATCGTATGAGAGAACGTGCTTGCGGGCGTCAAAGTTAAAGCCTTCAATCTTCTTCTGTGCAGACTCCAGTGACCGTGTGATGATGTTGTTTTCAATTGGTTGGTCTTCCGGAATGCCGAGACGTCCCATCATGTTCTTTACGGTATCTGCCGCAAAGACACGCATGAGGTTATCTTCCATCGAAACGAAGAATTGCGTCTCTCCCGGATCTCCCTGACGGCCAGAACGACCGCGGAGCTGGTTATCAATACGACGCGCTTCATGCCGTTCTGTACCGAGAACAAAGAGTCCTCCGAGCGAACGTACCTCATCAGCTTCCTCTTTCGTGGCATCTATCCCACCGAGCTTAATGTCGACACCGCGACCAGCCATGTTTGTCGCGAGCGTAACCATACCTTTCTTTCCAGCGCCTGCAATAATCTCTCCTTCACGCTCATGATTCTTAGCATTCAATACTTCATGCACAATCCCTGCCTTCGTCAGTGCTGCAGAGAGCTCCTCGTTTTTATCAATAGCAGCGGTACCAATGAGTACGGGCTGACCTTTTTCATTGAGTTCCTTCACCTTGCGAATCACCGCAGTGTGCTTACCGCGTTCGGTCTGAAAGATTTGATCGTTCCCATCAATACGTTGTACTTCTTGATTCGTTGGCACAGGAATTACCTCAAGACCATACACAGAGTAAAACTCCTCGGTAGAGGTGAGCGCTGTTCCTGTCATGCCCGCAAGTTTGTCGTACATACGGAAGTAGTTCTGGAACGTAATCGATGCGTACGTCCGACTCTCTTTTTGGATCACAACGCCTTCCTTCGCTTCAACTGCTTGATGGAGTCCGTCTGACCATCGTCGCCCTGGTTGCATACGTCCCGTAAACTCATCCACAATAACAACCTCCCCATCTCGGATAACGTATTCTTTGTCTTTACTGTAGAGTGCTTTCGCGCGCACGGCAGTCTCAAGGTGGTGTACGTACTTGATACCTTTGTCTGTATAAATATTCTCAATACCAAGCATCTTCTCTGCTTCCTCAATACCTGCATCCGTGAGCGTCGCGCTTTTCATCTTTTCATCCACAACAAAATGTTCTTCCTTTTTAAGACGGTCGGCAATGCGCGCAAACGTGGTGTAGAGATCTGCAGACTCTTCTGCCGGAGCAGAGATAATGAGTGGTGTACGCGCCTCGTCGATCAAAATTGAGTCGACCTCGTCGATAATGGCGTATGCGTGGTGTCCTTGTCGAAGGTTTTCTGCATCAAACTCGATATTGTCGCGAAGGTAGTCAAATCCAAACTCATTGTTTGTACCGTAGATGATGTCGGCAGCGTACGCCTCCTTACGTGAACACGGACGAAGGAATTCGTAGAGCACTTTGTATGAACCTTCTTCGTCACGAAGTGCGTCAACTGATTTATGATCCGCATCATATATATATGATGCGTTTTGATTAATCACGCCAAGAGAAAGTCCAAGGAGTGCATACACCTGACCCATCCAGACGGCGTCACGACGCGCAAGGTAATCATTTACCGTTACCACATGTACACCAGTACCCGTGAGTGCATTAAGGTACGCAGGGAGCGTACCTACCAATGTCTTCCCTTCTCCCGTTCGCATTTCTGTTATTTTGCCTGAATGTAAAATAACACCACCAATAAGTTGCACATCGTAGTGACGAAGGCCAAGTGTGCGCTTTGCGGACTCACGTACCAATGCAAACGCCTCAGGAAGAATACTGTCGAGCGATTCACCGCCCGTAACACGTTCTTTCAGGGCTGTTGTGCAGGCCGCCAGCTCTGCGTCTGTTTTACCAACAAAATCATCTTCGAGATCATTGATCTTCCCGACAATAGGTCGAATGCGTTTAATCTCTTTTTCGTATGTGGGGCCGAAAAACCGGTCTAAAATTGACATAATGAGCACCTATAGTACCACAAAATCCATTGCGTGGTAAAAAAGTATTTTTGAGAGTAAAAATAGAAAAGGACCTCACGAGGAGGTCCTTTTCTAGTCGATACTTCATACGCGGATGCGTATTATTTCTTTCGGCGTCGAGTAGCTTTTTTAGCTGTCTTCTTTGTCGCCTTCTTTGCAACTTTGCGCTTTGCGGTCTTTCGTCGTGTAGTCTTCTTAGCCGCTTTTTTTGCAGGCTTTCGCTTTGCAACTTTCTTTGTCGCCTTCTTTGCAACTTTTCGCTTAGCAGCCTTACGCACAGTTTTCTTTTTTGCTGGCATGATATGTGTGAAGTTTTACCTAACTAACAATTCGACCGCATTGCCCTCGTTCGTTTTCACTGAGTAACTACTCGAGAACATGTGCTTATGTATATTATCTGTAAAAAATATTTTTCGCACAATCATTTTTTATTTTTTTGTGTGGATAACATAAAAAACTTTTTTACAAACATTTTTGTAAAAAAGTTTTTATTTTTTCTCCGAAACTTTTATTTGAGTACGCGTACTTCCCGTTCGATCATTATTCCGGTCGCTTCAAAAACTTTCTGTTCAATTATTTTTGCAAATGCATCGACATCGGCGAACGATGCATCTCCGTAATTTACGATTACTAATGCTTGTTTCTCATAGGTTCCCACAGAACCCTCACGTACGCCCTTAAACGCGAGCACTGCATCGAGTACGTAGCCTAAGGGTATTTTAACCATACCGTCAGGTGCTTCAAAGGATGGAATGTCTGGATACGTCGTCTGTAGTTTCGTAAATACCTCTCTTGAAATAATAGGATTCTTAAAAAAAGAACCAGCGGTGCCGTAGATATTCCAATCGGGAAACTTCCCTGCTCGAATACGCACGACTGCTTCACGCACATCCTCTACCGTCGGCGCGTGGTCTCCAAACGTTTCTGCGAGGTCTTTATACGAAAGTTTTGGTTGTTCGTTTTTAGACACGCGATATGTACATGACACAACAATGTATCGTTTACCATCGTTCGTTTTAAAAAGTGAGTCGCGGTATCCAAACTGACACTCGTTGTTTGTTAGTTCTATAAACGTATCCGTCGTCGTATCGTATGCGCGCACCGACACAATCGAGTCGGCAACTTCAGCGCCGTAGGCACCGACATTCTGGACAGGTGTCGCACCAACAGTCCCTGGTATTGCAGAGAGATTCTCAAGTCCCCAGAGACCACGCGTAACAGTATCTGCAACTAGTTCGTCCCACACGACTCCTGCTCCTGCAGTTACCAACACATCATCCCCCTCCTCACTATAGTGAGTCCCGAGAATACCAATATGAATAACAAGTCCTCGAATACCCTCATCAGGAATAAGCACGTTTGATCCGCCACCAAGAATACGGACCGGCAGATCGTGTCCCCTTCCATACTGATACGCTTCTTGTAGTTCGTCACCAGACGCAACACTCACAAAAAAGTCGGCCGGTCCGCCGATGTGAAATGTTGTATATGCCGCAAGTGATACGTCCTTTTGAATCTCCATAAGTACCACTGTATCAAATATATGTACTCCTCTACCAGTATGGCCAGCGGGTGCGAGCTCCAAAAAATTGAAAGTCTAAATTGTGAGTGCCGCCGCTAGCCGTACTGAAAGACAAGCTATGTATGTAGTATACCTCTGCGACTACCCTTTGTCAGGGCACTCTTCCGAGTATCTAAAATGCAAAAGTCCCCACCCCAGGGACCTTTACATAGACTTTCTTTTTTCGAGCTACACATTTCTCGTGCGCTCACCTATACAGTATATACCCACCAAGAGTTTTGCCAACGGTGCTACTGCTTTGGCACTGCTCCCGCGCGGAGTGCGGCAATAAATGCGTCCACCTGATCCTTATATGCTGGATCTTGCGCCGCAAGTTCTTGTAAGACGGCAACAGCTTTCTCAGTCTCATTGAGCTGATAGTACGTCAGTGCAAGATTAATGCGCGCCTGCGGATTCGAAGGATCCAATTCAAGCTGTGTTTCAAATATTGAGAGGAGCATTGCGTAGTGACCTGTCGCATACGCGGCCTGTACCCCTAAATCACTTTGTGCAAATGCAGCAACCTGATCTTCTGTTGCGATGAGCTCCTTAAAGAGCGCATCATCGCCTGTATAGAGCGCTGCTGCTGCATACGAAACACGTGCCGTCATAAAGTCTGGTGCAAGCTCGTAGGCTGCCTTAAAGGCTTCACGTGCTTGTTCGTATTCTTTTGCTTGCAAGTACGCAATTCCCTCTTCAAAGAGAATGGTTTGTTTTTGTGGAGAAAGCGCGTGGGCGACGGCAAGGTGTTGGAGCGCTGCTTCAGTATTACCTGTTGATCGGTAGAACGCAGCCGCGAAGACCTCGAGACGTGCATCATCTGGTTTCTCTTCCAATCCTCCAAGAAGTACAAGCTCTGTCTGACTGAAGATGGCTTGCTTTGTCTCCTGTGATACTCCTTCAGCATTGAGAAGCTTGAGTGTTTGAAGTGACATCTGTTCTCGTACTTCTTGACTCCCAAATGAGCCTCTGTCTAAGGCACGTTGAAAGGCTGCAATTTGCCCTTCTGGGGTCGTCGCTTGAAATCCCTTGAGCATATCTGATGCTGCCTGTATTCCCGGAACATTCACACTCCATACCACCGCCAAAAGGACGACGCCGACAACCGGGACTCCGATATGCGCAACCGTATGATTATCTGCGTGAAATGTCATAAGCTTTGGCATTTCCCGAGCGCTTCGACTATGGATAAACGCGATGATTGTACCGAAGAAGAGATAGCTGATGATGTTATCGAATACAAACATGTTATGGAACACGTACCCCGCAATCAGACCGAGTAACAATCCTTGCTCCACTACCGTAAACGATTCATCCGGAGTCCGCCGTGGACGAATGACTATGTAGTAGAGTGCACTCCCGATAATACTGAAGTAAAAGAACGCACCGACGATACCGCCTGCAATAAGCCAATCCAAGACGATGTTGTGAACGCGGTCAAACCACGGTTCCTGATCGTAGAGAGATGGTTTGTAGTACTTATTAAAGACGTAGTTATAGTTTTCTTGCCCCCATCCGAGAATTGGTTTTTCTTTTACCCCTTCGAAAGCCATGGACCAAATAGAGAATCGTGTCGACGCCTCAGAAAGAGAAATATTTGCAACGCGCTGTAGTCGTGGGTCATTTTGAATAAACGGCGCATCACGAAATGCAACGAGGAGTGCGCCCGCGAGGACAACCGCAATGAGGCTCCCTGCTGCAATCTTGCGCACCTGTGGCATCGCTTTCCCAAAGATCGCAATATACAGTGTGGTTAAAAGAGCACCGCCAAAGAGGCCCAGTATCGTACCGCGCGTCGCTGTCTGGACGAGGATAAAGACGAAGACCGCCGCAAGAATGGCGTAAAGCCCTTTGAGGGCCCTTGACTCTGTCCTCGTGAACATGAGCGCAGCAATAAAGATATGGAAGAGCATATACACCGCCATGTAGGCCGCGTTGCCGAGAGTTGCGTCAAGACGAAGACCACCTTGATTAATCGTTAAACTCCCCCCAAGCTGCGCAAACGCGTAGATACAAACGAGCGTAGCGGCGAAGAGTGTCGTATTGAATAGATTATCCCAAAGCTTTTTCGTGATGAGCGTACTTCCGATAACAACGAAGTACATGAAGAGATGGACGAGTGTCACATAGCCATCCATACGTTCGAAGTTACTCCAGAAACTTTTTGGCGCGTACTGACCAAACATATTTGCAAAAAACATCACTACAATGAGTCCGAGGAAGGCAGCCCCGATCCAAGAAAACTTTGGTCTATACTGCGGCTCATACACTGCAAGGAGAACCCATGCAGCAAAGATAATTTCAACAATAATGCGGAATGCAAAATTCTTCCCCGTAATGAATGGGAAGAAGAGTGACCCTGATACAATAAGTACGATGAACGGGAGGGCGAATATTCCTACATATACCACCCACTTCAAGAAATCTTTCATATCCGAAAACTATAGCATATTATAATAAAACCAAATCAGGCTTCCCTTGGTTATAGAAAACACATGAAAAATCACCTCTATCGGATCCTTAAATGGTCCGAGCAATATACCAAAACCGATATGCTCTACCTCGCCCGAGGCAGTTTTTGGTCCTCGACTTCTCAGGTTATTAGTTCGATTGCTGTATTTGGCTTTGCCGTACTTGTCGCACACCTTCTCCCAAAAGAGGTATACGGGCAATATAAATATATTATTGCAACAGTAACTTTTATATTTGCCTTTTCCCTTACTGGTATCGGCACAGCTGTATTTCAATCGGTTGCGAGAAGTTTTGATGGGGCACTATCGAGCGGTTTCTGGCTCAATATAAGATGGAGTATTTTTGCATTTCTCGGGGCATTCATGTTCTTCATATACTATTTCAGTCAAGGAAACAATACGCTTGCTTTCGGAATTTTGATTGGAGGTTCTCTTTCTCCATTACTTATGAGCGCAAACCTTGCGAGTACTTTTCTCACTGCAAAAAAAGATTTTGCACGTGACGCTATTTATTTTGGAACTATTGAAACCCTTTTCTCTATCGGCTGTCTTAGTATAGCGATATTGCTTACTCAAAATCCACTTATCCTCGTGGCTATTTATTTCAGTTCAAATACCATTGCCACCCTTCTTCTATATTTTCGAATACAACATGTCTACACACCGGACATAACACGCACTGACCCAGACATGGAGAATCACGCAAAACATCTTTCTGTAATGAATATACTCACTATGGTTGCAGGAAGCATTGATCAAATACTACTCTTCCAATTTGTTGGCCCTGTTGAACTTGCAATTTACAACTTTGCAATTGCAATACCTGATCAAACAAAAGGCCCATTGAAAGCCTTTAATTCAATGGTCCAAGCTAAATTTGTAAATCGTACAAATAACGAAATCCTTTCCGGAATGAAAAATAAAATGGTTTGGATATTCTTTGCTAGTACTTGTTTTATCATCCTCTATATCGTTCTCGCGCCATACTTTTATACATTCTTTTTTCCAAATTACACAGATGCAATTTTTTATTCACAAATATATGTAATCTCTCTACTTGCCCTCGCGAGCATTCCTGCAGATATGTATCTTGTGGCGAAAAAACGCATCCGGTATCAGTATATTCAGAATATTATACTCTCTCTCTTTAAAATATTGTCGGTAGTGATTGGTGTAATGTTCTGGGGGCTTTTAGGAATCATTATTGCACGCGTAGCGTCACGACTTTTTGCTGGACTACTTTCCTATACACTCTATTACATCAGTGTCTCACGGGCTGATTAAAGCTACTTTTTAAATGAAACTCTAGCAAAACTAATTTCGAGTCTTCCGAAATCATTAGTATTATAGGTATTAATGACCGGAAGTATGACGACTTCGTATTTCTTTGTATCGATAGCATCAACAATTGGTCGTGCACCATGATCCTTCCGGTTATGCCAGTAATCATCGAAAATGACTACCGTATTCTCGTGCATCACTTTTTGAGAGTATTCCCAATCATTCTTAACTGTATCTACGTGATGTCCCCCATCAATAAAGATGAAGTCCATTTTCGGCATCGAATCAATACTTTCAGGAAGCGTTTGCAACGTATTCCCTTGATAGAGCTTGATACGAGCGCCCGATGTCAGAAGTTTACTTTTCACTTCTTCATATGAAGGAGGTTTCTTCGAAATTTCTCGCTCATATTCAGCCTGATCCATTGCATCAAAAAGGTCAAACCCATAGTATTCTGCTGGCATGCCTGTAGCACGCTTGGATGCATAAAGCATTCTTAATGCACGCTCTCCGTTCCAAGTACCTATTTCAAGTATGCGTCGAGACTTATTTCGTCGTATGAGCTGATACAAAGCCTTATATCTACTTGGTTCATTCCAACGAGTAGTGTAGTGGTACTTCAGTACCATATACAACGAAGTGGGGAGAATTTTTTTAAGTAGTGCTTTCATATTTTTGTGAGCTCAAGTATATCACAGTATTGATTAGCGACATGTTCCCATGAGAAGGTTTTTGCTCGTTTTCGTGCCGTATGAGCAAAATGTTCCCTGAGGTGGTTGTCACCTAAAATTTTTACGAGTGATCCTGCAAGTGCATCGGGGGTATTCTCTGTCAAAATACCCGTCTCATTATCTACGATGGCAGCCTCAGCTCCAGAACCATATGTACCTATAGAGGGGGTTCCACAGAGCGCGGCTTCAATATAGACCATCCCAAATCCCTCTATTGCGTACTCCGTCTCTGTAGGTGCCATAATAAATATTTCTGCATGTGAATAAAGTTGTATGAGCTCTCGATCGCTTACCTGTTCAAGGATAATCACTT
This sequence comes from Candidatus Kaiserbacteria bacterium CG10_big_fil_rev_8_21_14_0_10_47_16, assembly GCA_002773395.1. Taxonomy (GTDB): domain Bacteria; phylum Patescibacteriota; class Minisyncoccia; order Phycocordibacterales; family UBA918; genus 1-14-0-10-47-16. The sequence continues at coordinate 35,064 of PFBI01000001.1, read as the reverse complement.
TATTTGATAATCCATTTTCTACAATATACTCCTTACACCCTGCTGTATACAAATCATGCTGACCGCTACCAACAAGTACGTACTGAAGATTGGGGAACTTTGTTGACACTTTTTTAAAAGCTTGTAGCGTTTTTAATTGCCCTTTTCGTTCCTTAAAAGCTCCTACAGTAAGAATGTATGGCTCAGAAAGATCCCGGTATTTCTCAGTACTTTTAGTAAACTCGTTCACGTCTACCCCCACTGGCACATACGTGACGGGTAAACCGTCAAACACATATTTATGAGATCCGGAGCGTTCAATAGCATCTTGCACATATTCATTGATAATAAAGATGTTTGTACACAGCCGATACACCCTCCAGAGAAGAATGTTCTTTAATTTGCTACTAAAAGACCCTCCTTTGAAATATAGTGAGTAGGTCCCTAGCGCATGTACAGAGAGTGGAGTACGGGTGCCAATAACTCCAAAAGCTCCCATAATTCCTGCCGGTCGTACATCAAAACATACTACTGCATCAGAAGTGTTTGATATTGAACGGAGAGTCCTTAGAGTTTTCAGTAAGCTGATAGGTCTGAATACGGAGTGCCCTCGTAGCTTAGTAACTGTTGTGGGGAACTCTGAGCATTCACTCTCAGAAATAAAATTCACGGTAACCCCTTTCTGATTGAGTTCTCTTGCAATATTGGTAACCATCCGTCCTAACCCTGTAGTTGGGTCAGTACTTACTACTATAAACGTGACTTTTTTCATTTAACAGTCTCAACCGGAACACGAACCGTGTCTTTCTCGTAACCATCACCATTTCGAGAAAGAGTTGTCGAATCAAGCATCAATGCTTCTGTCTTTGCTATGTACGTATGCACAACACCTGCTGGTATTTCTGCGTACATATTTGGCTTTAAAGTAAAGCGCTCCTCTTCAGAACCATCCTGCTGAGAGACAATGAGCTCAATTTCACCTTCAAGTACATACGAATACTGAATTGATTCGATATGATAATGTCCTGCACGCGCGGCACCTTGTGTAAAAGTTATCAATCCAGTATGTCCTACAGGAGCTTCGAAGATATCGAATATCTCGCCACGCTCATCCTTAAATACCGGTGTAATCTTCTTGATTGTTATTAAGTTACTTTCCATAGTGTCTTTAACTAATTTTATTCAATAACTCTTGGTGTTGGGATTGGAATAATAAACTTCCCTCCTCGTGCTCTATATTCATCGAGATTTGACATGATTTCTTCGGCGAAGTTCCAAGCCAATATTAAAACATAATCCGGCATATCATCAAGAACTCGAGAATCATCGTAAATAGGTATATGCATACCTGGCGTAAAGAGACCTTGCTTGAGAGAACTTTTCTCGGTTGCATATTCGAGATAATGGACACCCATACCACAATAGTTAAGGAGCGTATTGCCTTTTGCAGGCGCTGAAACTGCAACAATGCGCTTGTTATCCGCTTTGAGTTCATTTAAAAGCGTAATGAGGTCTCTTTTTTGCTGCATTACAGCCTGAGAAAATTCTTTCAGACGGTCTTGTTTGTATAAACCAAAGTCAATTTCCTTCGTTATTGCATCTTTAACAGTACTTTCAACTACATGACTTCCAACATGCCCCACATAATACCGAAGGGTACCACCATGGATTGAATGGTGACTAACATCAAATAGCTCTAACCCGAACTTCTCGAAGTATCTCTGCATAGGCCTTACTGAGAGATACCCAATGTGCTGATGGTACACTGTGTCATATTCGATATTCTTGATCAAATCCAAAGCATAAGGAGCTTCAATAACAATAACCCCTTCCTGAGCAAGTAACTCTTTCATACCCTCCACTGCACTGTCAATGTCATGGAGATGTGCAAACACATTTGTACCAGTTATAACGTGAGCCAGGCCATGGTCTGCAGCAATCTGTTTTGCAATCGTTCGCTTAAAAAACTCTGTAAGAGTCGGCACTCCGTTAAGACGAGCCTTCTCTGCTACCGTCTCCGCAGGATCTACTCCGAGTACAGTAAAACCTTGTTTCTTGAACCCCGTTAGTAGTACTCCTACATTACTTCCAATATCAACACTAAGTTTCCCTGGATCAAAACTGAAGCGTTCTGCGATCTCCTTAGCCATTTGGTAGTAATGATTTACACCTCGCTCAGTTATCGAGGATTCGTAAATATAATTTTGTTGATAGAGAATTTTTGGATTTACCAAATAATCAATTTGTAACAACCCACATTCAGTACAGGTGCACAGTCGAAGTGGAAAGAAAAATTCAACCTCTTCTCGGCGAAGATCACTGAGAAAATCATCCGAGTGTGGTTGCATCCCCAAATGAATAACCTCCCTGAGTGAAGGAGTTTTGCACATATGACAATGTACTACATGCTTTCCAAATACTTTTCGTTCGAGTTTCATAAATTATTTCTTAACAGAAAATTCAACATCCTTCATATCCGCATCAACAAGAATCTTGACTAAATCTTTAAATGTTGTTTTCGGCTCCCATTTGAGCTTCTCTTTTGCTTTAGTTGCATCTCCACACAGTACATCCACCTCTGCAGGGCGGTAAAGATTTTCTTTGATTTCTACGTGTTCCTCCCAATTTTTCCCAATGTATGAAAAGGCTTCTACAAGGAATTCCTTAACGGTGTGTGTCTCACCTGTGGCGAGAACAAAATCATCCGGCTCAGATTGCTGAAGCATTTTCCACATAGCTTCGACATACTCTGGAGCGTATCCCCAGTCTCGTTTTGCCTCGATGTTTCCAAGATATATCTTATCCTGGAGACCGTGAGCGATATTGGCAACTCCGCGTGTAATTTTTCGTGTTACAAAATTTGGTCCTCGTCGTGGTGACTCATGATTAAAAAGTATCCCACTACTGATGAACATTCCGTACGATTCCTTGTAGTTTTTGCACATCCAATGTGCATAGAGTTTACTTACTGCATATGGACTGCGAGGATAAAATGGGGTGTCTTCATTTTGAGGCATCTCAACCACCTTCCCATACAGCTCAGAGGTGGACGCTTGGTACATTCGTGTACCAACAAGATTATTGTTACGAATCGCTTCAAGAATACGTACGGTGCCAAGCCCAGTTATGTCTCCTGTATATTCCGGAATATCAAAACTCACTCGAACATCACTCATTGCCGCAAGATTGTAAACCTCATCTGGACAAACCAATTTTACCACTCGTTCAATACTACTTGAATCACCTAGATCTCCGTAATGGAGATGGAGATTTTCATGATTTTTAAGATGTGTGTTTTCACAGAATCCAGCATCCGCTGCAATATAGAAGCTGCTTGAACGCCGCACGAGGCCATGCACCTCATATCCCTTTTCTAACAAAAGCTCCGCAAGATACGATCCATCTTGCCCTGTAATACCTGTAATTAGGGCTTTTTTCATTGAAATAAATTATACATGATTTGCCAATCAACACCAATTACGCGTAATACTCACAAGTATTTTGAAATATCGAAAAAAAGCACCGAATGAATAATCAGTCACTGGGATCACAACAGCTTCATGACCTCGTGACAGCAATGTTTCAGCAATGTAGTACGCACGGTACCGTGAGCTGGGTACCGTTTTATCTCCTTTGACAAAAAAGTAAAATTTCATATACAGATATTGATCAGGTGTGTTAGAAAATTTCCTACTGCCCCAATGCTATTTTCATTAAGGCTGGGTTGCCGTGAAGCAATCTCTTGCGTCATAGAGATACAGATTTTTACCAAGACGGTCTAATGTATAAAACGATGGCATAAGCATTCTACCAAGATTAATGTCAATGTCGAAAATTCCGTCATCAGGAACATCATTTCTGAAACTCGCAATCAGCCGACACCTCTCGTCCGTGAGCATCTGTGAACGAACCAGGATGTCGGGTAGTGGAAGGTTACCATTCTTAACGAGGTCACTCTCCTCTGTAACAACAAGTGGCCGAAACGGAATATCCTCCTCCATTGCCAATCTATGCTGACACGTAGACCCACACGAACTTGTCGCAAAGAGTGCGTATGAGTCCTGATTCATTGGAAGGGTAAATTCAAAAATATTTTCATCAATACGTATATCCTGTGTTCCATATTGGTCAATAATGAACTCATATGCATCATTATAGGTACTCGGTACCATCATCAAATAGACTGTGAACACATACACACACATACTCACGATAAAAAGCACTGCGGAAATAAATTTCCGTGGAGGATAACATGCCGCAAGAAAGAACATGAGGAATATACCAAGTGGAAAGACATGACGAACATTTAATGCAATGCCTTGATCAGTACGAAAGACAAGCACGAGGAGTACCAAATAGAGAACGTCATACAGAGTAGCCAATAGCGCGAGCGTCCGGTCACGAACTCCTGCGAGCATTGCGGGAATAAGCGCGATGAGCAAAAGTGGAAATGCATCAATAAGATGTCTGCCTTTTATACGAATTGATTCAAGGAGCGAGAGTGTGCCTTCGACCGGCATTGGCATATTCGACATTGATGGATTGAGAAAAGACGGAAGAAACCCCGATACTTGCAGAATGATGTTATTGAGGTTCAATAACAGAAAAACGGCGACCACTCCCAGACCGGCAATCGTCATAAACGAAAGTCGCGTGAATGCCGCGCGTGTTTTAGGAAAGACAAAAAATAGAACGGGTACCGTCACAAGAAACAATGCAGCGAATGCGAAGTTGGCAGTAGCGAACGCTGCCGCGATGATCGAATAGAGCGCGTATCGTCCCGGAACGCCCCTTTGGCGCTCTTCAGTAAGAGAACGATAGAGAAAGATGAATGAAATCGTGACGAACATCATTGAAAGCATCCACATTTTCCCCGACCGCGTGAGAAATATAGTTATGATATTCCCGAAAAGAAGTGCCAGAAGCGCAAGTCGCCACCACGTATCGCGTACCTGTACTTTTAAAAAACGGAACGTCACAAAAAGTAACACCATCGCGGTGAGCGCTGAAACAATTCGTGGCACCAAGATACTGTAGTGGGGATTGAGAACGAAGGCTGTTTTTACTACCTCTATATCAAAACCGTTAGATAGGTAACTGACCCCAAGTACTATGGCCATAGCAAGATAGTTTTGATAGAACGAAACCGTGCCATACGCCACGTCACCCAAAGGTAGGAGTGTGTGCGCCTCCATGGAACGCAAGACACCGCCGCCAAATGCCCATACATCAGTTACCGTATTGACCATTGGGAGTGCGTATCCCACGCCAAGTAAAAAACTTGCTCCAAATGCAACCAAGAACCACTCTTCCCAAGAGAGAGCACGGATTTTCCCCACAGATATGCGTAGTCTACGCAACATTTGCATATGATACCAAAATAACACAATAGGTTATACTAACGGTAATGCAACTTTTAAAGCGTTCGGCGGATACTTTAGGTGCCCTTCACTTCCGTGTTGAAGCGGTTCTTGGAGAACGACTCTTCCATCTTGTACGGTATCTTATATCGGGCGGAATAGCAGCCACCACGAACGTTGGAATACTTTTTTTATTGGTACATTTTGGAGATTTACACTATCTCCCAGCATCAGTATTGGCATACCTACTCGCTATTGTGGTTTCTTTCACCTTGCAAAAATTTTGGACATTCCAAGATAAACCAACACATGATGTACATACTCAATTTAGTCGCTATATCATAGTTGTTGTAATGAATCTCCTTCTCAATACAGCCATTATGTACATTCTCGTGGACACCTTTAGCGTATGGTACATACTCGCACAAATAGTGGCGACTGCGCTCGTTGCCATTACGGGCTACTTTGCCTATCGACATTTTGTCTTTAAAGAACGATCATAAAATGAACTATGCTCCGTGCTGCCCTCTATAACTATCGATGGGAAATAAGCATCGCTGTTCTGGCGCTTGCTACACATCTCTTTGTCTTCTTCCTGCTCGTGAACGCACAAAATGGTGACGTTCTCGCAACCGTACGCGTTGATGATGGCTTCTATGAACTTGCAGAAAATATACGCGCGGGCAACGGTTTCTCATGGAATACTGAAGCGCCCTATCTACCGAATACTATGCGTACTCCCGGGTACAGCGTACTCCTCGCTGGTCTCATTGAAATATTTGGAGTTACGGGGGCGGCAATAGTGCAACTCCTTGCCGCTACCGCCATTCCACTTCTTGGTCTCTCTATAGCACGCGTGCTCACTCGTTCGCGCACCGTCGGCATCATAATAGGCATCGTCCTTGCCCTTGATCCAACCTTGGCACAGCTGTCCTTTCAGTTTTATACCGAGACCGTATTTCTTATAGTGTTCTTCGCGTGGCTGCTGACGATCCTGCATTACTTCAAACGTCCGACTGTCACCATATTGATACTGAGCGCACTATTTCTCGGTGCTGCAATTCTGATCAAAGCCAGTGTGCAATATATTCCCCTTCTTCTTATTCCATTCATTTTGTGGGTACACGGCAAGAAGAATTGGCGTCAAAGTGTCGCGCATATCGGTATACTTCTCATTATTGTAGGGGCAATACTTGCTCCATGGATTCTAAGAAATGTGCAGCAATTTGACACTCCCGCACTCAGCACTCAAGCATCTTTTGTTCTCTATACCAATTTTGCTCCCGCAGTCTTAAGCATTGCTGAAGATCGTAGCTTCTCGGAAGTTATAGATACCTTCCTCACACCAGAAGAATATCGTGGAGACGCTATTACATTCGCAAATGAGGGTGCGTACAAAGAAAAAGCGCTCACCATAATGAGAGAGCACCCTGAGGCAACTGCTTTTGTTATGGGTAAATCACTCTTCACCTTCTTTACCAACGATGGGTTCTACACGCTTCTTTCACGAAGTGGACAAAACCCAGATAACTACCTCGCTGCTCTTATCATGATGCGTCTTGTGTGGATAGGTATCACTCTCTCCGCACTCATCGGCGCATGTGCCTATCTTCTTACCAAACGTTCACCTTCTACAATCTTTGTTATTATACTTGTAGGATACTTTGCTCTCATAAGCACCACAGCAGCATTCGGCACAAACCCACGTTACCGCCTGCCCGTAGACCCGATAATTATCTCACTCGCGGTAGTTGGTGCATCACTGATATTGGCGAAATTTAAACGCGAAAAATACTAAGCGAATTATGAAAACTATCACCGAGTGGCAAAAAGTACTCAAAGCAGCAGCTGACCGACGATTCCCAGACTCGGGATGGGGTGAAAAAGAGCGTATCGAGTCAATCGAACGACAGCTTGATGATGCGAAAGTAGCGCTTGCGTGCGCTCGTGGTGAGCGTGTGAGCGACTACCACGGCCACCAAGATCCTGACCACCGTATCGCTGCACTCATTGCTGACATTCTTATATTTGCAGAGGAGCGTGATACTGATGTGGAAGACGAGCTTGAAAAAGTACGAGCGTGGTTTGAAGGGCGTGATGAATAGAAATAGTCTATCTTCACTCAGTCATAATTTCAGTAATTTCTATACGCTGTCCAGTACGAGAAGATATACGCATCGCTTCTAGAACGGCTGCCTGACGAAGAATACGCTTATACATTTCTTCAAAACGTGTGATATCCCCCGCCGCAACTGCAGCGGTGAAAAAATCAAAACTCAACGCAAATTGGTTCGTAGCCGGTATCTCAAATGACTCATGAGTATCTTGCGCACCATCGTTGGTAGTAAGCTCAACACTGAGTTCCATTGTCGGCGGGACCGCAAAAGCACGGTTCGTCTGTACCATCCCTTTTGAACCCCACACTGAGTATCGATTTTGGTAGAGATTATCAAAACCAAAGGAAAGTAACGCCTCACTCTCCTGAAACTCAAGGAGAGCAGAGCCTCGAACGTCCACCTCTTTGCCATCATTGTGCAGTGTGCAGGTAACAGCGAGTGGTTCTTCGCGCATAATCTTACGTGCCATAAAGACCGTGTAGCAGGCACAGTCATTGAGAGCGCCTCCCATAAGCGCTGCACTGTTACGAATATCATCAGCGGGGAATGGCGGGAAGCCGTATGCCCCATTCCATACACGAGGTGTACCAATTCGTCCCTCTTCTATAAGTGAGAGCACCCTTTCATGTTGTGGATGAAATTCCGGTACGAAATTTTCGTAGAGCGCAACGCCTGCAGCTCGACAAGCCTCCACCATTTTCTTGGCTGATACAAAGCTGTGGGTAATAGATTTTTCACAGATAATATGTTTCCCGGCTTGAGCTGCTTTCAGTACCCACTCCTCTTGGCTTCCAACCGGAAGCGGGCTGTATATAATATCAATATCATTCCGCGCAATGAGTGTATCGTAGCTTTCTGGTTCCAAACCATACTCATCTGCCCACTCTTTCGCCTTTGTTTCACTTCGGCTCGCAATTGCTACCAGCTCAACGGTGGGAAGTGCTTGAAATGCGGGAACCGCATACCGCTTTGCAATATTTGCCGTACCAAGAATACCGACTCTGATTTTTTTCTGAGTATCTTTATTCATAATAGTGCGCACACATTACGAGCAAGTGAGTTCATGGTCACATCAACGCGGAGTAATGCTTTAATCTGTGGCAGCGTAAGCCAAATATAATCCTCTGTTATAGGGACCTCTTCTGATTCGTCCACCTCAACAATCATGGACCGATTCACCTTCCTATAGAATCGTCCGCCATCCTCTACACCAGTTACTGATTCCAACACGTTCCCTTTTGTGCCATCAAAGTATTCAATCAAACGTGGACGTTTGCCTTTGTGTGCGAGAGAAAGATTGCCTTCAGATGCTTGTAAGGCTGGGGATATTTGAACAGTATTCACATTTCCTGGTTCAAATTTAGCGTAAAAAAGATACCGCGTTACCCCGTCTTTTGTTTGCTTAATAACACCGGATACGCCTACCTCTTCTTGCTTTAGCATAGGCTGGCTCCATGAAGCAACCTCCCGATCGGCGGCGCCAGTAACGACAACACCCACGATGGAAAAGAACTTACCTGTATCGTGTACAATATTGCCACTCTCTGCATCTACGTGCCACCCAACACAATCCTTCACTCCCGCTTCTGTGACAGTAACCGGATAAGACTCCTGACGCTCTCTGAGCCAGTCTAGAATAGGCTGTATGTTTATTTCTGTACTCATACAATTTCAACCTTTGGAATAGGGATAATAAATTGTGCGCCGCGTTTTCGTAGTTCAGTCTCTTTATCAAGAATAAAATCACGGTAATTCCACGCTAAAAGAAGAATGTGATCGGGCGTTTCTGTTTTTAATATATCAGGTGAAACGACGGGAATGTGACTTCCTGGCGTTAACCTCCCAATCTTATATGGGGTTGTATCGGTAACGTATGCGATATCGTCTCCTGTGAAGCCACAGAAGTTAAGAAGCGTGTTTCCTTTTGCAGGAGCGCCATAGGCCGTAACCTTCTTCCCTTCCTTACGAAAGCCCCTTACGACAGAGACTAGCTTGTCGCGCAGCGCTTCAGCGTCTTTCTGGAAATCTACAAATCGAGAAAGTGAGTGTATCCCAGCCTGCTCTTCAAGTGACAGCAGCTCAGCTACAGAGCTCTCGATTGGTTTACCCATCTTCTTACGTGCAAATACTCGTATCGACCCTCCGTGGGTTGCGACACGTTCAACAGCTGATACTTCCATGTCAAAGCGTTCGAAAAGGTAGCAGAGCGGCTTCACACTGTAGTAACACAAATGCTCGTGGTACACAGTATCAAATTCCATATGCTCAATGAGATCAAGGAGATAATGTGACTCGGTGACAAACACGCCGTCGTCGCTAAGGAGCACTTTCACACCACGCACGATTTCGTCGAGATCATCAATGTGTGCGAATACATTATTGGCAGTGATTATTTTTGCCTGACCGTGCTTTTCCACAATATCTTTCGCCATCTTTTCGGTGAAAAATCCATCCAAGGTTTCAATGCCTTTTTCGCGGGCAATATCAGCAACGTTTGCGGACGGTTCAATACCGAGCACGCGGCATGTGTCTGTAAAAAATTGGAGTAACACTCCGTCATTAGACCCAATGTCTACAAGTAAATCGTCGCTCTTTAACGTGTGACGCTTCTTAAGGTCATCTGCATACTTAGAAAAGTGATCCACTAATGGTTTGGACGAGGATGAAAAATACGCATACTCTCCATGAAAAAGTTCGTTCTCTTCCACGATATCGAGTAACTGCACCAAACTGCATGTATTACAAAAATACACATCAAGCGGATATCGCATCTCTTCCTGTTCCTTCCCTGCTTCAATAAAATTATCAACAGGAGGATGCTCTCCCAGTGAAAGGATTCGTGTGAGATCACCTTTTTTGCACACGCGACATTCATTTCTGTGAAAATAACTCATGTAGACATTGTTACCTTAGTTTGCTGATTATACCATCCATTCTTCTTCAATATATTCCGCGAGCGCTTCCCTCCAATCCCGAAGAGTGCAGTTGGCTGAGACGATAGATTCATTGGCAGGAAGAGAGGTGGCGCCTGGAAAATACGTACGGTCCACAGCCTGTACAGTGGCATCTGGGAACATCGTTGTCGCCAGCACTTGGGCGATATCATACCGTGTTGCAACTCCAGCATTTGCAATATGATAGGTACCTACCCGACCTTCCTCCAGCAACGTTTTTATAGTCTGAATATAATCCTTACCATACGTTGGTGAACCATAGACATCATTTAGTGCTACAACTTCGGATTTCCCAGACTGTAGCTGTTTGATGACTCTGCCGTAGAACTTATTATCACGCTCCGGCCCACCGCCGAACACCCACGCGGTGCGCGCAATGATGTATCGCGGAACAAGCTGCGACACAATCAACTCTCCAATGTGCTTCGTTTGTCCGTACTGCGTCTCCGGCTCAGGAGTATCCGTTTCAGTATACGGTCCGTTTTTATCACCTTTAAATACTCGGGAGGAAGACGCGTATACCATGATCGCACCGACTTTGCGCGCGGCGCGGGCAACATTATATGTCCCCCGCACATTAATGTCATAGACATACTGCGGCTCACGTTCAGCGCGCGCCATGTCGGCAGCAGCCGCAAGGTGGATAATCACTTGCGGTTTATGCTCTTGTATATACTGCTCAACCTGTAACTCGTTTGTAATATCGAGTGTTTTCGAATCCGGACGTAACCCAAAATCAACATACGACCCTACCTGTCCACCTGCGCCAATAGTGAGGACCTTCTCGAAGTCGATCAAATTCATAGTGCACGTTTTGCTAGTGCCACACTTACTTTATGTAACGATTCGATAGTACCTGCATCAGACCATAACCCCTTAACTAACCCATGCGACAATTTTCCCTTCTTCAAGTAGATATTATTGGCGTCAGTAATTTCAAGCTCGCCACGCGCCGATGGTTTTAAGTCTTGAATAATAGAAAAGATTTCTGAGTCATACAAATAAAAACCGGTTTGAGCGAGAGACGATTTTGGCTTTTTCGGTTTCTCTTCTATGCGTACGATATGTTTATTCTTTGCGTCAAATACCGGAACTCCAAATCGGTTCGGATTTTCAACCTTTTTAAAAAATACCTTAGCGCCGCCGGAGAATGATTTCACATCCCGTGTAAAATCTTGGGTGAAGATATTATCGCCCAGGATAACAGCAACTGATTGTCCGGCAGAAAAATCTTCCGCTGTTTTAAGTGCATCCGCGATACCTCCATTATCAATGTCTTGAATAGCGTACGAAAGCTCAACACCGTACTCACGGCCCGACCCAAGAAAATTCATAAAATCCCCCGCATATTCACGCCCGGTGACTATCATAATTTCAGTTATTCCCGATCGCTTTAAGGTATCCAATGGATACATAATCATTGGTCTATCGTAGACCGGAAGAAGATGCTTATTTGTTATCCTCGTGAGTGGTCGCAATCTGGTTCCAACTCCGCCGGCAAGAATAATTCCTTTCATAATACTATTTAATATCATGCTTACGCCAAAGATCAATATGCGGGTTAAAAACACCAGTCTTTTTTCTGACTTTCTCAATCCATTTCGCGTTGGCTAAATACCATTCTATTGTTTCCGCAAAGGCTTTTTCAAAGCTATGTCTCGGTTTCCAACCCAACTCTTTTTGGATCAAAGAAGCATCTATTGCATAGCGACGATCGTGCCCAGGTCTATCTGTGACAAACTCAATCATATCTTCTCCCTGATTGAAATATTTCAAGATACGTCCAGCAATATCTCTGTTATTAAGCTCGTTGTCAGCGCCGATATTATATACCGCACCTTCCCTCCCATTAAGGAGGCAAAGTTCGAGAGCCTCACAGTGATCCAGCACATAAATCCAGTCACGCACATTGTATCCATCACCATAGAGGGGGACCTTTTTCCCTTCCAGTACCCGAAGAATAAAGAACGGGATAAGTTTTTCTGGATACTGCTGTGGTCCGTAATTATTAGAGCAGTGTGTCACTACAACCGGCAGTTTCCACGTACTGTGGTACGAACGACACAGCATGTCGCCACTGGCTTTCGTTGCTGCATACGGGACGTTTGGTGCAAACGCGGTCTCTTCAGTAAACAATTCTTTCGTATCCAGTTCGAGCGAACCGTACACCTCATCAGTTGAGACTTGTACATACTTCTGTACTGTCCCCAATTCTTTTACCGCTTCAAGAATATTGAACACCCCAACGACGTTGGTATTGATAAATTCAAGTGAACCGACATGAATACTTCTATCAACATGCGTCTCGGCTGCAAAATTAATAACGTAGTCAGGTTTATATTTCTTAAATACCGACTTTATTTTCTTTTGATCTGCAACATCACCTCGCACGAAGGTATAGCGTTCATCACGGGTACATTCACGTAAATTATCAAGATTGCCCGAATATGTCAGTTTATCCAAATTCACAATAGTAACTTTGGGGTATGTTCCGAGAATATGACGTATGAAATTTGAACCAATGAAACCTGCCCCACCACAAACTAACAATGTTTTTCCTTGAAACGTTGGCATGGTCCCTTTACGAGAAAATGACTTCTTTACAGTATTTTTTATTGCCATAGCACACCTATACTAAACTTCTTCCTGCACAATGTAAATTGGTCTCTGTTTTACTTCCTCAAATGTTTTCCCCAAATAGAGCGCGATAACGCCAATCAGAGTCGTGAGGAGCCCAAATATCAACCACAGCGACCCGAGCAATACTGTCAGCGTATCGTCGACACCGATAAACATGTCGTGTCCGACAGCGAAAGCCAAATACACACCTGAGAGTATAGACACCGCAACGCCAACCTTGATAATAAGTCGCAATGGTCTTTCTGAATATGCGAGAATGATATCGGTAGCAAGGCTAAATAATTTAGAAAATGAGTACCCAGAATTACCACCTCGTCGTGCCCCGTGCTCAACCGGAACAGTAGCGGTCTTAAATCCTACCCAACGCACCATAACCGAAAAGTAACGCATGCGATCTTGAATAGAAAGAACCGCCTCAATCACCTTTCGATGATAGATGCCGAAGTTCGCAAGCGTTCTATCTTGATGCATTCCCGATAAATAAGTAAGCGTCGCGTAAAAACAACGGGACACGAATCGGCGCATAAGACTATCATGGCGTTTCTGTCGAGAACCAACGACCACAAAAAAGCCCTCTTGGGCTTTTTTGTACATTCTTTCTATTTCTTCCGGCTGATCCTGCAAATCGCAATCCATCACGACTACCCACTCACCGCGACTCGCTTTTAATCCTGCTGTCATTGCCGGATATTGTCCAAAGTTACGTGAGAGATTAAACCCCCGCACTCGTGAATCTTCACGGGCTAATTTTTGTATCACCTTCCACGCCGCATCAGGACTCGCATCGTTTACCAGTATCAATTCAAAGTGTGGTGTAATTTTCTCTAAAACAGTAACAACCCGTTGGTGCAATTCCGGCAATACCTCACAGGAACCGTATACCGGTACAACAACAGATATATGTGGTGATGCTAGATGATTCATAGATAGTACGGCCTACATACAATTAGTGATGATTTTGGCACGCTTTTGCCAGGTGTGCAAATACGGGTCACGCGTACCTTCTGTTGCAGTAAGAATTCGTGCGAGGTCCTCGGAATCATCTGCAGAAAAATACATCGCCCTGTCTTTGAGAATATTCGTAAGCGCTGCCACATCAGAAGAGACAATGGGTTTATTGGTTGCTAAATACGCAAAGGCTTTAAGCGGAGACGTGTAGCTGGACATGTCTGTATCTTGCGCTGAGTTCGGTAACACCAATATGTCTGCCGCAGCAAGTACACGCGGTAAATCTCTATACGCAGTAGCGGGCAGAAAGAGCGCACTTAGGTACTTTTCTTTCCATGCTTTTTTTTGTACATTCTCGGGACCAATAAGTACACATAGGGTGTTGTCGGGAGTAAACTCACTTGCAGCCGCAAAGGTACCTGCACCTTTTGCTTCATCTATTTTCCCCACATAGAGCGCCACTTTTTTATCAGATGGAATACCGAGCCACTCCCGCGATTCTTTCTGATCATACTGCTTTTCAAATGGCTCAGGGTCAACAGCGTCATGCGCAAGGATTATATGTTCAGGCAGGACTCCCTTTTGTATATATATGTCGCGCAATCCTTCTGAAATCACTACCAATCGGTACGCACGCTTCGCAACAAATGTTGAAAGGGCCGTGGGCTTTGTGTGAGCTTCAAAAACTAATTTCCGACCCAGAAAAATATACTGCAATAGTACAAAAGCATCGCGTGAATAAATAATATCAGCGTCCCAAAAAGATTTTCTCCATTTGGCTACTTCAGAAAACCATAAAGCAGAGAAGGCAAAACCAGTACTTCCCCACTGTACTAAATCAGGTACTGAAAGCTTAGTGAACGAAAAATTCTTTTTTACGCTGTAGTATACAAATGAATCTTCCTCAATAGGTGTTCTACGGTTTGGGACCACGAGCTCTACTGTCGCACCCACATCTGCTAAGGCCTCGCAGGTTTTCATAACTTGAGCACCGTGTGCCTTTTCAGTGGGCATGCGAACAAACGCAAGGTAGATTATTTTCAACCCTGTCCCGTACTCTTTTTTTAAGTTTTCTTGACTCTCTTTGTCCGGTATCATACTTACACAACGTTAATTGTTCTTTCCGTATTCCCCAAAATAGGCCCTCTGCCAGATTCTCACAGTGAGATATTTATTACTGTCTGCGTACTGTCTAACAAGGTACCGTACTTACTCCCTGGTACGACAGATACTTTCACCTCTTCCTCCTCTACTTTAAAATCTACCACCTTTCCATAACAAATACAGTAACGTGGTAACAGCATGACTATACTCTCAATGAAGAATTGCCAGAGCCGCACCACCGCTTCTAACATATGCCCCCCACGCAGTGCAGACCAGCTGTGATTCACAACCTCTCGGACACTAAACAAGTAGGTGCGAGGAATTTTAGGAACCTGCAACTTCCACAAAGAGGTGCTCGATAGTCCATTATTAAAAATGCCGGTAGTGGGGTTTCTTTCTGCCCAACCCTTATTGATGAGTATTCGACGTTTTTGATTCGTGTCGGAAAAAATATCCTTACCGACAAACCTATATACGAATGGCTTAAGCTCGTTTGTAGTATCAAATAAAGCCTCAATGTTAGGGATGCGAGTTAACCATGCCAAGTGCGCGGTCCAAAATATAGGGCACTGGAAGTTAAAATTACGACCTTTGTGCGAATGTAAAAAACCGTTAAAAAAATGGTCCTTGATTTGATACAGAACATTACTGAGGGCTTGCTGCGCATGAGCGTTATTTGAATGAGCGAGTGCGTACGCATCAAACGCGTGGGATGCCACCTCATATTCTGAGAGCCAATACCATCGTTTCGTTTCCATACGCAAGTCTTTTACACCGATGTACGTATACATTGCCAAAAGCGCAGAAATACTTTTTTCCAGATTATGTTCATATTCCTGAGTACTCATTCCAAGGACATTAAGCGAATACTGTATAAATGCTATATGCCGTGATTGGTAAAAGGTGGTTATATTGTCATACGGTACAGACTTATTTTCAGGGTTTGGGTAATATCTAAAAAACCCATCGACGGTTGAATCTGTAAATGCTTGCTTGATACTGTGTTCTGCAATACTTTGGTAGAGAGAATCTTCTTTAAACGTTTTGCTATAACTCGCTAGCCCCGTAAGCCCCCATAGACGCTGGTTCGTTACCTTCTTATCGTTCGCTGCTTTCACCAGATACGTGTCCGCAACGGGCTCAAGTGCTCTTTTTATATCTTGATACTCCGTCTCTGAAAAAACCTCTCGGTTACGCCTCACGAAACGCGCGATCGCATCAACCGCCGTTCCCGTATCAATAACATTTTGTGACATGTTCATTGGATTGAGGTGACCAGGATAAAATACTTTTTGTTTTTCTGGCGAATCAACAATCAACGTAAGGAGATACTGGATGAAATTTTTCCCTTTGTTAATCTCTCCAAGATAGTCGTAAAAATCCAGCAAGTACGAATTGCTCCCTGTGTGTTCGACATGATGTTTGCTACACCGTAGATTAGATTCTAGGTATTCAACGGCTTCTTGCAGCATTTGTTTAAACGTTAGCGGCGGCATATTTGTTTACGTAAGCCCCTGATAAGAGCAAGGTGATAGCGTACTCTACCCCACTCAACTGAGAGTGGCATATGAACGCCATTTCTGTACCGGAGCCGATACCATACTGTCCTTAGAAAGATTCCTAGCATCGGACGGACGTTACTTGGTATCACCTGAAATAGGAAATTAGAAAATGAAATCTCCCCGATTTTTTCTAATTCTCGTTTTATATATTTTCTATTTCTAGACATGTAGTTATGCACGAAGTCATCCTCTAAATATACATACCACGGGGTACTGAGAGTGGTTTTTTCTTTGTCTAATGGTTTTTGAAATAGTGGACGTTCATGGACCGGCTTTATCATGCGAACGTCACGATCAGTTCGTACAATCCGATACTGATACCCCGGATAATTTGCGGCATGTTCAATCATTTGTCCCTGCCACCACATACGTATCGGTATACGGTAGCCATCCTCAGTCCCATCCTTTGCGATACGAGCAAGCTCACGGAGCAACTCCGTAGATGTTGCTTCGTCGGAATCAAGAATCAATAAATATGGATGCTTTGCTTCATCAATGAGTTGATTTTTCGCACACGCAAAGTCTCTCAGTGAACCGTCTGGATTCTTACATGCATCATTCTGTGCAATAACATGTGCACCGTATTCTTTTGCTATTGCCAGGGTACCGTCAGTTGAACCGCCGTCACAGATGATAATGTCGTCAACATTTTTAACACTCTCAAGTGCACGCCTGAGCGTTACTTCAGAATTAAATGTGAGTATACCAACCGAGCAGGGGATTTTATCCATATTTTTTCGTCATTTTACGCAGAAACGCATACCAGTGCTGTGCAACCGTTACCGAACGTACAACCTGTTGAGGAGTATCTTTTCTCTCAATGACTATGCGTGGTAGGAGGAACGTATCGCTCCACGTGCCCACCATATCACGTTTAATTGAAAAGGCGGCCCGATACCCCGCCTCCCGTACCGCGCGCACTGCTTCAGATGAATAATTCCCACCAGGATATGCAAAAAACTCTGCGGAAAAAAGTGGAGCGACTTCTGACTGCAATACCTCACCAGAACATTCTCTGAGATTTACGTGAGTTTTAGAATGATAGCCAATGGTAACAAGCGGATGTACTTTGAGACGTTTGATTGCATCTGGTGCTAATAGCGGAATGGTGTTTTCGAGCGCACCACGACTCGCCCCTTCATCACCAACAACAAACACTGTTGCAGGTGCCTCGTATTTCTCAAGAATTGGTAATGCGTCTGTCTCAAAATCACGATACCCATCATCGAAGGTGAGTGCGACTGCTTTCCGTGGTATCAACTTCTTGCCGGTATGCCCGAGAACTACGTCATCGAGCGAGATGAGAGAAAATCCTGCTTCTTTTAATGCAGTGAGATGTGTTTCAAACAGTTCCGGTGGGATTGTAGTGTCTTTATTATTTTGAGAAATGGAATGATAACAGAGTACCGTAACTTCATTGAAGTTTAAAAATATATCAACAAAGTTGCGTAGGCCGTACAGCAGGCTAAGGAGTATTTTTTTCATATAACTTTCGGATACGCGAAATGAGCTGTTCAATTGAATGGTTGGAGCGAACGAATGCTGAAGATTCTACACCACCCTGAACCGATAGGCTCTCTAGCGCGCTTACAATTGAAGCTGTATCTGCATGTACTCGCACAATGGGAAGATCCTCAAGAGCGCTCGTCGAAACAACCGGACACCCACACGCAAGCGCTTCAAGAATAACCTTATCGAGCGATCCTGTCTCGCTTGCATGAATAAGTGCATACGTGCTCTGATATTCACTCTGAAGCTCTTCTTGATTTTTTGCTCCAAGAAAACTCACGTGTGCCCCGCACCGATCCGCCAAAGATTCTAAATTCTCTCTCTCGGACCCATCACCAATGATACGAAGCTCTCGCTTTGCTTCAGCAGCTGCACAAATTGCGAGATCATGCCTCTTCGTACGATTCAATCTCCCAACAGACAAGAGGTGCTCTCCGCGCACCTTATGTTCATTGATTGAAAACAGTTCGGTATCAATACCGTGTCCCATAACATGAAGCTTACCTGTCTTTATACGAAAGCTTTCCTTTGATGCGGTAAATACAATATTCGAAAGTAACGTTGCGAGTCGAAGACGTATCGTGACTGACTTGTGTGTATACCAAAGTCCCACTTTCTTTCCGAAGACTTTCCAGAGAGGCCAGCCGAGCAACACGTATATTTGATTCATGTGGACGAAGACTGCGTCGTATTCCTTCCTCAGTTTCCAAATATATGAATAGAACCGAAAGATGTAGGTGAGTTTGCCCTTCCCCGCCTCTTTTCCGAGTGAATGCACCGTTACATTTTCTGGAAGCGCATGCGTTCCCTCACGAAGGCAAATAACGTGCACCTGCTCGTAGTGCTTTGCAAACTCTTCAATCCAACGATGAAAAAACCCGAGTACCGGATCATTTTGATCAACAACTTGCGTAACAATGAGTAATTTCATATCGCTTAGGTCGGCTCCGTTCGAACCACCAAACAACCCTCGATGCTTGCTCGGTATTCTTTAAGGTACGTATCATAGTCTTGTTCGATATCCTTGTCGACAATTTCGCGCGCATTAAGGGCCAATTTCCGTCGTAATGGGTTGTCGTTGAGCAGTCGATTTATCTTTTCCCCGAAGCACGGCGGGCTATCGCTGGGACACAGCAGTACTGACTCTTCGTCAATAAAGAGTTCCGCCGCAAGACCCGTATTGCTCGAAATAAGCGGTACCCCGACCGACGCGGCCATCAGTACCACCTCATTGTGCGCAGGCTCGTCGGAAGTATAAATGACAACGTGCGACGTTTTAATGTATGAAAGTACCTGGGTATACTCCGTTTCAAACATTATTTGTTGATTGAGGTGGTAGGCTGCTGCACGTTCTTGAAGACGGCTCACGACTCCAATACTCCCCACGATCACTAATCCAATCGTCGGATACTGCCGCAGCAAGTAGAAGAGCCCATCGATCACTGTCACACTCTGTTGTTCTTCGTGTTCGTACGCAATGTGAC
The DNA here is from genome assembly GCA_002773395.1 of Candidatus Kaiserbacteria bacterium CG10_big_fil_rev_8_21_14_0_10_47_16. GTDB lineage: Bacteria > Patescibacteriota > Minisyncoccia > Phycocordibacterales > UBA918 > 1-14-0-10-47-16. Next base: position 15,407 of record PFBI01000001.1, on the reverse strand, counting down.
AAATAATAAATTTAAATTGCGGATATTTCTTTTGAACATCAATAGTTGCCACCTCATCTCCCCACCCGAGCACATTATAAAACACGGGGAGTAAGCCGACAGAATCTTTCAGAACAGAGAACTCTTCAAGAAGACGGGATTTGATATATGAAGATTCAGTGCGGACACATGGATTGCTTCGCAACACCTTGTACGCACTCCGACGTCGCCATTTATTGAGTGACTCGGCGCGAACAAACGCTGGGTCAAAAAAATCATCGTGTATATGCACCTGAAAGGGACACTCGTATGTCTTTGCAAGATCCTGCCCTACCAGACCTGATTCAAATGGGTCATCGGCAACCACGATATCGGGGCGAAATCCCGTACCAAAGGTAAGTTCCGTTTTTGCTACCTTCTGCGCTGCTGAGAGAATGCCAAATCGAAATCGTGCGTGCGCAGAGTATAACCACACATTCTCAGAAAGCCTGCGCGCTGACGATGAAATTTTAGGTACATCACGACCAACCGTAAGAAGGAGTACGTGCACCTCAGCAAAGAGTGTTGCGAGCTGCGCTGTTTTTTTACGAATGTTTGACGATTCGGTCAGAATCGTACTATCTCGAATAATATATAAAATGCGAGCACGATTCCGTACCAGTACCGGTTGACGTACGATGGGCGCAGCTGCGCGCTCCGCGGCAACATCAACTCGATTACGCTCAAGTTCCTCTTTAAAAATACGATCCTGTTCGTGCATTGCTTGAAATGCACTTGTCTTCGGATCGACGATGGTAATATCTTCAGAACTTTCAAATTCACTCGTTGCCACTCCAAGTGCCTCCGCCTCACGCATTGCGGGATCAAGTCGTTCTGTATTAATACGAGCAGGGGGTTCTTTTGCCATACCCCATTATATACCGTCACGCTATACGGAGAGCGTTGCTACCCACGCTTCGGCATACGCTTCCGTAGATGTTCCAGCGAGTGTTTGCGCGAGTATTCTTCCATTCTCACCATACCCTGCTCGCTGTGCACTATTCTGAATAAGTGTACGAAGGGCGTCAGTAAAGGCGACCTCATCGCCGACAGAAACAACGAGTCCGTGCTCTCCATTTTTCACCGTCTCACCAACGCATCCAACATCTGTTGTTACCACAGGTACTCCCGCGGCAAGTGCTTCGAGGAGCACGAGGGCGTAGCCCTCGTGCTTTGAAGCGAGCGCACATATGTTTGCCCGAGACATAACCGTAGGAATATCACTCGTCCATGGCGTGAACGTCACACGATCAGTAATGCCGAGTGTGTGCACGAGGGCTTTCAATTTCTGTTCTTCTGGCCCCGATCCAACAATTTCAAGTACCGAACGAACACCTTCTGTTCCAAGATTTGCAAAACTCCGAATGAGCATTTCAATATTTTTCTCAGGAGCCAACCGACTCACCGTCACAATACGCAGAGGATCTTGCGATTGATTCCCATGTACATTCAAAAAAGACTCGAGCTCGGCACGTATAGGAAGAACACTTATTTTTGCCTCCGATACTCCGCGTGCAAGAAAAGATTTTTTAATTCTCTCCGAGACCACGCGCACCCTTACACTTCGCTCTACGACATACATACCCAATCGCTGCAGTATGCGCGAGTATCCATACGGACCAAACACATCGCCATGAACCTGTACCACATGCGGCACCGTGTTCATATGTGCCACAGTAAGTCCAAAGAGTCCCACAAAAAGTGGGTCCTGCGACGTAACGACCCATCCTTTATTTTTCCGCTTCAAAATACTGCGCGCTGCAGCAAAACCTTGCAGTAGTAATCCGATCTTCGTTCGCGCAGATAGCGCATGTACGTGGAAGTTTCCATCAACAAAATGGGCTTTCTCCTTGGCGGTTGTGAGTACGACAACATGGTACTCATCGAGTTTTGCGGCATACGATTGCATACGTCGATATTCTCGACTCCCCCTCTTCAGTATTTCCCCACCTAAACTAAATGCTAATACGTACATACTTGTATTTATTCTAGAATACGCTTGAAGACTTTGTCTCGCATCTTTTTTGCAATCATATCCCAATCGTACGTCCCAAGAATCATCTCTCGAGCTCGCTCCGTTACTTCCTGTACATGCTTTGGATTCCCAAGAATATCGTTCACTGCACCCGCAATTTGGTTTGGCGAATCCTTTTCTACTACCCATGCCGTTTGACCTATCTCCCCCGTATCATCTGCACCAAACACATACTCAGCAAGACCTCCTTCCTGTGTTCCGACAAACGGTAGCCCTGAAGCCATGGCAGAAAGGCCAGCATTTCCAAGTCCTTCCGAACGACTTGGCATAACAAAGATATCTGCCGCCTGTCGATACAGCGGTACGTCGTGACGATCGAGGTGACCGGTGAAATACACGCGGTCTTCCAAATGGAGGTCTTCTACCAATGCGTGCAACATCGCTTCATCTTCTCCTCCGCCCACGATCATGAGCTTTACTCGCTCTGGTAATTTGGTAAGCGCATGGATCGTATCATCAAACGCTTTTTGGTGAACAAGGCGTGCAGTATTAATAAGCCACACATCGTCTTCCTTTTTTCCATATTTTGCGTGTAATGCTTTCACTGCCTCGTGATCAACATCACCGCTTAAATCCTTCTGATGTGCGCCGTTATAAATACGCTCAATAGGACCGGTGTATCCGCGCTTGACTGGCCACGTCGCAAGATATGTCGAGATAACGTGTATGACCGCCGCATGTCGGATTCCCCAATCAATAATCCACACAAACGGGCGAATGAACCATCTCTCAAATACTTTTTCATACGTATCCCCATCTTGGAATGTAATAGTGTACGGAACACGAACGCCGAGCCACTTTGCAAGTACAAGCGGGAATGTCATATAGGTCATGAGCGCCCACATACCATCAATGTGAAGTTGTGAATGCAACAAACGCGCCTTGAGTGCAGCGAGCGGTACAAAAAGAATTTTAGAGAGATACTCTCCGCCAAACCCAACCCGATACACCGTCACGTTCCCTATTCTTTCTTTCCGCGGTATATGTCTATCAAAGAGGAGTGTAATGAGATGGAACTCAATCTCCTCAGGGTTAATACGATCGGTGATTTCAATAATCGCCTCCTCCGCCCCCGAGACGAGTCGTGGAGAATATGCAAGTGAAAAGATAAGAATTTTTTTAGCCATTTTTGAGTGTTTCAATATACTCAGGAAGTGAGTACTTCGGTTTCCAGCCGAGTTCAAGTTCGGTGCGACGGACATCAATAGACGAGGACTGCCGATTCCCGGCACGCTCAGGGATCATTTCAATCTTTCCACCAAACATCTCTGCTACTTCCAAAATAGAATACGAGTCTGGGTGACCAATCCCGTACTCATCACCTTCTCCTCGCTCACCAACCGCAACAATTCCTTCCACAATATCGTACACATGTGTAAAATTTCGTTTTTGCGTACCAGGAAGACGCACCTGGAGCGGTACATTACTTTCAGTACGTTCAGCGAAGATACCAATGACGGTACCTGATTTCGTATCTCCCCGCTCACGAGGGCCATATACATTATAAAAATAGGTGATCGCGTACGAAAGGTTAAACCATTCACCATAGTTACGTACTATTTCTGTATTTGATGCTTTTGTCCACGCATAGGGACTCTGATCTCGCCCGATACCCGCGTCAGCAAATTTTGTTGACGAACCCGCATACACAAGTTTACAGGTTCGCGTACGACAAAACTCAAGTACTGCTTTTGTACCAACAACATTACTTTCGAGTACAACATCGATGTCATCAAAACTCTGTTCAACACGAGGATATTCTCCGAGGTGATATACGAGATCCGGTGTTTCTGAAATGTGCTTTTCAATATCTTTCGTATGACCTTCGCGATAGTCGACACCTGCTACGTGATTGTCCGTACTGCCGGTGAAATAGTTGTCGAGAGAAATAACCGTATGACCATCTTGTACGAGTCGCTCACAGAGATGTGAGCCAATAAAGCCTGCACCGCCGGTCACCAAAATAGTCTTTTTTTCTCCCTCATGCATGATGCCCATAGTATCAGATTTCCTCTCCAGGTGTTATCCCAGCTCGTTTTGCATACAATCCAAGTACTCCGAGCCCGAGGACCGCCACAAGCCCAAAATACGGCAATGGACGCCCCTTCGCCGACGAAACGGCGGCAAGCTCTGTGGTACTCACTGCTGCCAAGGCAGGTGCCGGATCTTCTCGTGAGGTAGACGTCGCAGCAATCTGTGGTGCTGGCGAATCTGTTCGCACTCCCAGTACGACGCCTGTGCGCACAGGTGGCGCTACTGCGCTCGGCGACGACATCGCCACAACACTCTGCATTGGATCGTGGAGGAACACGCTCCCTTGAGAACCGTGTGTCGCAATATCAAAGGTATTTCGTACAAGCGTACTGCCCGCGAGAATAATCGTATACGGTGCAAACGTGAACGAACCGATATTTCCCGCAAGAGTATAGCCTCCGAGATCAATTTCCTGTTTCCCTATATTCGTAATGACAACAGCTCCGTCCGGTCGCGCCTCGAGCGTGAGTGTTGGTGAGAGTACCATGATCTCTTTCCGCGCACGGAGTGTTTCTTTTTGATATGAACTTTCTACCACAACAACGTACTTCCCTGCATATTCAAAGGTGTGCGTCGGCCGGTTTGTACTCTCTGTCGTTCCGTCGCCGAAATTCCATGTGTACCGCACCAGAGCGCCATCTCCACCCGATACCGTGAGGTCAAAGGTTACTGGTGAGTGTACGTACGCAATGCTCGGCGCACTAATAGCAATTCCTTTCGGTGCTTCTACCACCTCATCACGTGAAGATGATGCAGTGGTAGAAACAGTGGTTGGAGTCGGGTTCGATTGCGTCTGTGTGCTCGGTGCGCTACTTCCTACCGTTATAGAATCTTTAATATTTGCAAACGTAGTTGCACCAATACCGCTGACGTTCTGAATGTCTTCAATCGTACCAAATACACCGTACGTGTTCCGGTAGTCAATAATAGCTGCTGCTTTCGACGGACCGATACCTACAAGTGTTTCAAGCTCGCTACTTGCTGCGGTATTAATATTCACGAGCGCAGCTGCAGAGACAGTGGTGCATAAGAAGAACCCTACAACACCAGCGACCAACAAACTCCCTATCATTTGTCTGCGAAGTGCGGTGTGTAGAAACGATGTATGCATGGTTACTTCAGTGGAGGGCGATCTTCTGTCTTTGTCCGCATCATTCGTTCTAATTCTTTCGGTGAAATGGTGTTGGTATATCCAACATCTTCTGAGACTGAATGGGTCGAGGGTTTTTCTATCACCTTTTCCTTTTCTACTACTTTTTCTATCACCGGAGCGTGAGAGGATTCTTTCGGTGCAGATGGAGCGGCAGCACTCCCTGCAAGAACCTGTGCAAGTGTTGCTTTCAAATCTGCGCGAGCATCTTCCGCTTTTTCTGAAGATGGTGCATTTTTGGTTCCGTTTCCGTACAGCTTCTTTCCTCCAGACCTATTCTCTTTCGATTCGTTGGATGAAGAGACAATGGTGCGAAGCGTATCACGAAGTGAACCAAGATCTTTCTGCTGCGGTGGTTTTGATCTTCGTTCTCCTGACTCCTCTCGCCGTGGTGTTTTCACTTGTTCAGTACTCGGCACATCAGATTTCCGCTCTTCTCGCCGTGGTGTATAGGTTGGTTTTGCGGCCGCTGGTGTAGCGCGGGTATCAACTTTGGATGCAGACTGCTTCACTGGAATAACCGGTTGATGGAATACCTCAATAAGCGTCTCCACCCCCGCACGTGGATGCGCAAACTGTCTTCGACTTGATGCCATAACCATTTCCTTACACGAAAGCATTGCAGGTTCAATCGGCGGCAGTGTCACTGCTGAGAACGGCTGAGACCCAATACCGTCAATCATGAGCGTTAAATAAATCTGTGCAAATCCAAGGTTCACAATATCCGTTGCCAAAAACTTTGGCGAGAAGATAGTCTCAAGCACCTCCGCGTCAAACGGACCGACACGGAACGCTATCGTAGTCCCGACGTTTCCAAACACCGCATCACGCACCTCCTCTTCCATCTGTTCAATGTACTGGTGCGCAATCGTGAGATTAAGTTTGTACTTACGTGCCTCAGAAAGAATGTTTGCAAACGTCGCGTTTGCAAACGACTGGAACTCATCTACATAAAAATAAAAGTTTGGTGCTTCATTCATTTCGTGCGCAGGAAGGTTCGCACGACTCATTGCCGCAAGATAAATACGTGTCGTAAGCATCGACCCGAGAAGATTCGCATTCGTCTCACCAATCAGACCTTTGGAAAGGTTCATGATGATAATCTTCTTTTGGTCCATCATCTCGCGAATATCAAAACTTGATTTCGGTTGTCCAATGATGTTTCGGATCACTGGATTTGCCGTGAACTGTCCGATCTTATTCTTAATCGCGTCGCCGGCCTCCTGCATGTACCGTTCGTTGTACTTTAAAAATTCATCGACCCAAAAGGATTTTACTGAAGGATCTGAAATGTTATCGATCACTAATTTTCGATACTCCTTATCCGACAACATTCTATTTACTCCAAGGAGTGTGGAGTCTGGATACTCAAGGAGCGCCAAAATAGTATTCTGGAGGATGTACTCCATACGCGCTGACCACTGGTCAACGAATATCTTTTTGAAAACTGACATCAATCCCGATGCCACCAAATGACGCTTATCTGCACCCACATCTTCCATCACGTTAAATGCAACAGGGTAATCAGTATCAAATGGCGCGAAGTAGAGAACGTCTTGGACGCGATGCTCAGGAATAAAATCTAAAAGTTTTTCTGCAGTAGCGCCGTGCGGATCGATAAAGGCGAGACCTTCTCCATTTTGAATATCCTGCACCGCCATGTTTTCAAGCATGGTCGACTTCCCCATTCCCGTTTTTCCGATTACGTACACGTGGCGTTGACGGTCTTTTGCTTTAATACCAAACGGAACATGCTGCCCGCGCGCATCAGTTTTTGCAAAAACGGTAATTTTATCTGGATCAAATGCCATACTAATACGCGTATTATAGCGCATCCATCGTCATTCAAAATAGCGAGTGCGGGATATGATGGCGACACCAACTTCAGTACGATTATTTATCGGTGACCATTGTTGCTTCTTGCCCGTGCGCTGTTGGAGAAAATGACGGTTCTGAAAACATCTCATCGTTTCGCTCTCCCGACTCGTTTTCTATTGAGCGCAAGAACGCTGCACGCCGGAGTAAAAATCCGAACAGCATAACCAATCCGCCAATAACCATAAGTCCTATATCTTTCCAATCTCGTGGAATACCAATAAACGGACTGAAAAAAACAATAAACCCAAAAACAAAAATAAGTGATTCTCGTGACATAAATGAAATAATGAATGAATGAAATAAGGCGACAGAAGAAATTGCTGGACGCCTTCGCTCCTATTGATACATAGTATACCATCCCAAAAAACGACTCGCCTACGGACCAACTATGACGACAAATTCACCTCTCTGATGATCCGCATTCTCAGTAAAGTACTGCAATGCTTCGGCGGCACTCCCGCGCACTACTTCTTCGTGCATTTTCGTCAGCTCACGACAGACAACAATCGTCCGATCATCCGTATATTCAGCAAGAGATTCTAGTGTCTTCATAATACGATGTACCGATTCAAAAAAGATAACGGGTATCTCGTAGTCAGCAAGTTCCTCAAAAAAGGTTTTTCTTCCTTTCTTTTGTGGAATAAAACCTAAAAAGGCGAACTGATTCCCGACGATACCTGCAATCGAAAATGCAGCAGTGACTGACGACGGTCCGGGGATTGCTTCAATGACTACGCCCGCTTCACGCGCGCGCTGAATCAACAGTACTCCAGGATCTGAAATCCCTGGTGTACCCGCATCAGAAATAAGTGCAATACACTTCCCATCTGCGAGATCTTTTAGAATCTGTTCATGCGCATGTTCACTTGTGTGTGCATCGTATCGTTTCGTCTTTGTCGAAACGGCATAGTGTCCAAGGAGTTTCCCTGTCACGCGAGTATCTTCACATAAAATATATTCTGCTTCACCAAGTACACGAATTGCTCGCAGTGTGATATCTTCCAGATTTCCTATTGGAGTTGCGACAATTGAAAGTGTTCCGTTCATACGCACAAACGTACCACTCAACCCATAAAAAGAAAAGCGCTGGGCAGCCGAAGCCACCCAGCACCAATACATCAGTACCCACCCCAGTAGTACCGCCGCCTGAAACTTTCAGCGGCAGGCCCGAAGATCGGGATGCGAATCATAAGGAGCTTGATCCAACCCAACGTCTCATGGAGACGTGACGCCGGTGGTTCGAACGATGGCACATGCCGAAACTCGACATCGGGAAATTGCCGTGCGATGAACTTGACCCTCGGCCACGACCGAGTGTTGATCGGAACCTCAATGAGAGGATTCCTGTCCGCCATTTCGCGAACCGCCTTGACCGCCCATTCTATTTCCCGATACAGGCCCCATGGTACAGCGTCATCGTAGTTGACCTCAAATAACGTGAAATTCGGGCGGTCCGGGAACATGTGGTCCTTCATCTGGGCAGCAAAGGTTTCCCCTTCGGGCATCCCCCCGCCAATACCCGCACTTATGATGTAGGTCAGCATGTGCTGCTCATCATTGCGGATAATATCCTCACCCCGCTGTAGAGCCTCATAGCAGCGCATTTTGGTGCCACGTCCAATTGTCTTGAACTGCAGATTATAGTCGTTACCGAGTACGAGAATGTATCGCAACGTCGCCTCCTTCGGCAAACAGCCTGATTGCTGTGGTTATTCTCCAAAGACCATACGTTGTTAAATGCTAGGTGTCAAGAGTTCCGTGACTTTCGTAACGTCTCCCGCTCCCATCACTAGAACCACATCGTCTGCAGTTACAAGTTCTTTCACTCGCGCTGCAATGGCAGACAGGTCTTCAATGTACTCTGCATGCGCATGCGTTTTTGCAATTTCTTCATACAATTTCTTGGTAGAGTCATGCGAGCCACCAACATCACGAGCAACATAAGCTGGTGTCAAAATGAGCGTATCCGCTTTTGCGAGTTCATGAACAAAGTCATCAAAGAGTTTCTCCGTACGTGAGTCGAGGTGCGGCTGATATACCAATGTTATCTTTCGCTCAGGATAGAGCTCACGCGTACCTTGTAGTGTTGCACGAATCTCCGATGGATGGTGCCCGTAGTCGTCGTACACTTTTGCGCCATTCACCTCTCCCTTATATTCAAATCGTCGCCACGTACCAGCAAATTCTTCGAGCGCAGCTTTTGCCTCAAGTGGATCAATCCCTTCATTTACCGCTACCGCGATTGCCGCAGCAGCATTCATATGACTATGGAGTCCTGGTTGTTTCAAATCAAGAAGTGGGTCCATGAACTTCGTGTAGTCAATCACGGTACATGAGAGCCCTTCCACAATCGGTGCAACATTCGGATCGAGGATATTTGCAATCACCGCACCATTCTCAGGTACTTTCTCGGCAAACTCACGGAAGGCACTTTGCACATCAGCGAGGTCTTTGTAGTAGTCGAGATGCTCCGCTTCAATGTTAGTAATCACGAGCACCGTCGGCGCAAGGTGGAGAAAGTCTCGTTTATATTCACACGCTTCCACAATTGCATACTGACTTTTACCAGCACGGAAATTACTCTTTGTTTTACTCCGCAACGAACCAATAATTGCAGTTGGGTCTTTCTCTGCTTCTTCAAATATATCGGTAAGCATCGCCGTCGTCGTAGTCTTTCCATGTGACCCCGCAACTGCAATGAGGTGATACTCATTCACCACCATAGCGAGGGCAGAAAAATAATTCATCATCGGAATTTCTTTCTCGCGAGCGGCGACCATCTCTGGATGATCCTTCGACATCGCTTCGGTATATACCACAAGATCAATATCGTCAGAAATATTCTTTGCTTCTTGCTCGCCAATCACTACCGCGCCCTCGGCTTCGAGTGCCTTTGTGATATCTGAAATTGCACGGTCACTCCCGCTCACGCTCTTTCCTTCATGGAGCGCCAGTCGCGCCAGTGCAGACATCCCAATGCCTCCTACGCCGATAAAGTGTACTTTTGTAAAATCGTTTAATTTCACCCCGTTAGAGGGTTCTTTATTCGCATCTCTCTTATCAATAATTATTTTAGAATTCATATCTTCTTATCCCTCTAACGGGGTTCATACCTATCAGACCACCTCAATAGTGAATGGTGACTCAGGGAACATTTCAGCGACTCGCTCTCGGAAAAACTCTGAGTCCTCACTAATAAGAAACTTTGTTGTTCCATTCCCCACCTCCTGTGGCCAAAAGAGTTTCTTCGCACGCTCTGCCACGGCAAATGCGGGATCAAAAATACGTATCTCCTTCCCAAACACTTCTTGGAAAATATCGGTAACGAGTGGGTAGTGTGTGCACGCAAGTACGAGCAAATCAAAATTTCGCTCCTTTCCTTCAAAACTGTACTCGATAATTTCTTTTATCTTTTGACGAGATGCTCCAAATTCAATAGCGCCCGCAAGATCTGAGATACCGGTGTACTGCACATCCTTTCCGAGCATTTGAAATGCCTGTTGGTAAAGTTCCGAGTCAATCGTCGCAGGAGTTGCCACGAGCATAACGTGCGCATCAACATCTTTAAGATATGACACTGTCGGGCCAACCATTTCTATAATGTGTCCTGGTTCAAGAGAGAAGACATCGAACACTGATACGGCAAGTGAGGCTGAGAGACTGTTGCAGGCACTCACAATTTTTGTCGCGCCGTTCATTTGAAGTCGCTTCACTGCTTGTGCCGTTAGGACTGAGAGTTCCGAACGTGAACGTGAACCATACGGAGCATGTTTTATATCGCCAAAGTAGATAATATCCGAGTCTGGCAACACATCACGGATTGCCCGCATAACGGTGAGTCCTCCCATTCCTGAATCAAAAATTCCAATCATAGTAATGTGTTAATTATGTCGACAAATGCGTCCCCTCGTTCATATTCATTTTTGAAGAGTCCAAACGATGCAAAGGCTGGTGAAAGTACAATCGTGTCACCTGTCTCTGCACGTTCTCTCGCCTTCTCGACAGCCTCTGCCATGGAAGTAACGCTCACTGCCTCAGGAAGTGAGGCGCGTATGCGGTCCGTTCCCGTACCGGGCAAGAGAATGGTGTGTTTTACGCGGAGGGCAATCTCTGTACCAAGCTCGTCCATCTCAATACCTTTATCACTCCCTCCCATAATGAGGACAACGTTTTTCTTTTCTTCTTCGCCAAGTGCACGGAGTGCTGCAATCGTTGCTGCAGGCGTCGTTGCATTGTTGTCGTTATATATTTTAACACCCTCAACTGAGCCGAGATACTGTAGACGCCCCGGAAGGCCGGGGAACGAAGCAAGCCCTTCAAAGATTTCTTCATCAGTGAGACCAGTCGCAATGAGCGCACGGTGCGCAAGTGCAGCATTCAGTCGATTGTGTTCCCCTGGGAGTGCGAGCAGGCAGTCCTCTGGGAGCACTGAGCTATCAGCGAGGATTATTTCTTGCTGAAGTTCTATTCCCTTCTCTTTTGCATACGCTTCTATCTGCGGCAAAAGTTCTGGGATGATGATGAGCGTTCCGCTCGGCTCTTGGTAGAGGAAAATATTTGCCTTATCTCTAAAATACGCGCGCATGTCCCCATTGTAGTAATTGAGGTGGTCTGGCATCAGGTTGGTGAACACCGCAATTTGCGGACTCACTTCGTCCCATCCAAATCCTTGCAGCTGCCACGAATCAAGCTCCATCACCGCAAGCGAATCCTCGTGTACTTCTTTTAAGAGTTGAAGGTTTGAAACACCGCGCACGTTCCCGCCGAGCAACACCTTCTCTCCCGTCGTCACCTCAAGCACATGGTGAATCATATGCGTGACAGTCGATTTTCCCCGTGTCCCCGTCACACCGATGACAGGAATCTTTGAAAGTTCTACAAAAAGCGCTGCGCTCTGCGCAAGTCGCACGCCCGCTTTGCGGGCGTGCGCTACATACTCTGAATCCATCGGCACCCCTGCAGCAACCAGAACAAGATCTCGCTTTTCAAAATCCTCCAACCTATGTTCTCCGAGTACGAACGTAATATTAGAAAAATCCTTCAGCGCTGCAACTGATGTTGCGAGCTCCGCTTCACTCTTCATGTCAGTCACAATCACCTCAGCGCCACACTCAGCCAAAGCGGCCGCGTCTCCGATGCCGCGCCCCAGAAGCCCTAAGCCCATGACCGTTACTTTCTTCCCTTCAAAGTATGCTTTGTACCTATCCATATCAATATGTCATTCAACTATATACTAATTCAGGCAAAAGCGCCTACCTTAGAAAATCACGCAATCTTCAGTACAAAAAGCCGGCGATATTCTCGAACCATCAGTATTAGAATCAAAATATCTACAAGAATCACGCAAAATAGAATGATGGAATGGTTGTGAAGGAATCGGATAATTTCATAAAGTCCAAAGGTACCAATAAGTGCAAATGCTGTTGGGTACGCCCACTTTTTCTTGAGAAAAAGAAAGTACGAGAGAACCGTATCAAAAAGTCCCCAGAAGATAAAATAAAATGCGAGGAAATAAGACACGGTCACCGGCATGTGGATGAGTACCACATTCACTATCCCAACGAGCAGGTCTCCCGGATCCTCCGCAACTTCATACGAAAGCAAATGGTATACGAGCGTCGAGATTTCCCATCCGTGCAACTTAAGAAATGCGATACCCAGAAGAATGCGGAGAACTCCGTATCCCATTTTTACGACAAGACTAATATGAAAAATGTCCGACAGGACGTCGGTGCTCAAAAACGTTTCTTCAACTTTCTCCTGTATGTTCATATGAGAGTGAACCTAGTATACGCCAGATTTCCTCAGTGCTACACTATATGCCTATGAGTAAACGACTTGAGGAGTACCGATTATTTTCCACCGTTGCGTGGTTGCTCATTATCGGCTTTAGTCTTTTTACCATCTCACTCGTACACAATCTCTACACCGAAATCAGTGCCGCCGAATATCAAACCGTCTCCGCTGCAACCTATAGATGAGTACCGTATTTGTGCGGGCACTAGGGGTGACCTAATTTCTAACGAACGAAGTGAGTATAGAAATGGATATACTCTTGTGGTGCGAACCTAGGACCTTTCGAGACACTGTGGACAATCTCGTATTTGTGCGGGCACTAGGGGTCGAACCTAGGACCTTTCGAGTATCAGTCGAATGCTCTACCAACTGAGCTACGCCCGCAAATACCTCTTATGAAGAAGTGTGAAGATACTACCAGAAAGAAGGCCTTTCTTCAACACAAAAGAAAAGGGCGCCGCTGTAGTATTGCGAGCGCCCCTCTATTCTTTTCGATTCGTTATTTCGGGAGAAACTGCATCCACCAGTCAAAGACCGGCAGGTATTCTCCAAGATCCGAAGATCCCTCCGCAGCTGCCCCGATCACGAAGATCGGGTGAACCACGGTGCACAGGGCCCAGAGAGCAATCAGTCCGATGAGTAACACCCAACGGATACGCAGGTCACCATTTTTAGTATTAAAATTCATGGGATACCTCCCTGATGTGACACCTTCCTAGGGTGCCACTTCCATATATTATTATAGCATATATAGTCTTTTTGTCAATGTAGAGAATACCCCTTTTTCTGGGGGTCTATGCGTTACACTATAGCAATGAGTATCCAAGAATTTTTAATCGGCCTCCTCCTCTTTCTCAATGATCGGGTTATCCCGCTCCTCATTGCGATTGCGTTCCTTGTCTTTATATTCAATATTGCTCGGTACTTTATTATTCAAAATCAATCTGATACCGGACACGCAAAAGCAAAGCGCAACGCACTCTACGGCATTCTTGCATTCGTTATTATTGTGAGCCTGTGGGGAATTGTAAATCTTTTTGTTCAGAGTTTTGGATTTAATCGCGCACAAGGCCTCTCCCCTGACTACTTCTATACTGCTCCTTCAAATAGAAATAGTGCACCATCATCAGCAATTCCAGGCAGCTAGGGACCCGACATTCAACATGTGTAATTAACAGAGCTATATACAAAAAACCGACAGTTTTGCTGTCGGTTTTTTGTATATATGAAAATTACCTATCACTTACGTATCTGCATCATGCTAAAGACAAACTCTCTTTTGTCTTATCCTCTTCCGGTCTTTCCCTGTGTCAAATGAATTCTGAGCGTCATCATTATAGCTTTGTATTTTGTGCTCAATTGAGGCACAAAATATCGACCAATTAGCACGCGGTCCGAAGACCTATGCGTTGTCCAATTGGAATTAATCCACGACCAGCTTCCGCTAGCCGTGCCTTGTTACGACTTAGTCCTTGTTATCGAGCTTACCGTCGGCCCACATACGTGGGACTTCGGGCACTCCCGACTCCCCTGACTTGACGGGCGGTGAGTACAAGGCTCGGGAACGTATTCACCGCGGCATAGCTGATCCGCGATTACTAGCGATTCCAACTTCATGAGGTCGAGTTGCAGACCTCAATCCGAACTGGGGATAGTTTTATAAAGATTTGCTCCACCTTACGGTATTGCTTCTCGTTGTACTACCCATTGTATCATGTGTGCAGCCCGAGGCATCAAGGGACATGCTGACCTGGCGTCATCCTCACCTTCCTCTCCCGTGAGGGAGCAGTCTCGTGTGACACTTGTAACACACAACGAGGGTTGCGTTCGTTTCCCCACTTAAGGGAACAGCTCAAGCCACGAACTGACGACGGCCATGCATCACCTGCTATACACCCTCGAAGGATTCTTCCTTTTCTGGAAGCGTGCAGTATAGTTTCTAGCCTCGGTAAGGTTCCTCGTGTAGCATCGAATTAAGCCACATGATCCACCGCTTGTGCGAGCCCCCGTCTATTCCTTTGAGTTTTAATCTTGCGATCGTACTACCCAGGCGGTCCGCTTAACGCGTTAGCTTCGCCTCTCGGAGGGTCGATACTCCAAAAAGCCAGCGGACAGCGTTTAGGGCGTGGACTACTGGGGTATCTAATCCCATTCGCTACCCACGCTTTCGTGCCTCAGCGTCAAGAAAGTGCCAGTGTGTTGCCTTCGCATTTGGTGTTCCCCAAGATATCAACGGATTTCACCCCTACACCTTGAGTTCCACACACCTCTCACTTCTTCTAGTTATACCGTTTCGAATGCGAGCTTTGGGTTGGGCCCAAAGATTTAACACCCGACTAATATAACCGCCTACGCACCCTTTACGCCCAGTGAATCCGGGTAATGCTCGGGGCTTCTGTATTACCGCTCCTGCTGGCACAGAATTGGGAGCCCCTTATTCATGAGGTAACGTCAATAAAACTTCCTCCCTCATAAAAGGTGTTTACGCCCCTAAGG